>NZ_NTFY01000020.1 GCF_002289565.1 Rhodopirellula sp. SM50
CCGCTGGAGGCCGAAATAGCTGGCTAAGCCTTTTTCGTAGAACATTTTCAAATTCCTATTCCAAACCGGTTTATCCCGGCGCACCTGCCACCCCATCGTTCTGCCCCCATCGTTCTGCCCCCATCGTTTTGCCCCACTACAACATCCCTGCATCTTCAACCTCCCCCATCTCGATCCTTTCCGAGCGGATGTTTCCCCGGATCGACGATTTCTTGGAATCCATTGAGCACGACGGGGACGCTTTGGTGAAAGCAAACGACGTTCAGTGAAGCGATGTTGCCGAAGATGTTTTCCCGATCGCCGAAGAAGTTGTCGTCGCTAAACAGCGGAGGTGTATGCCACCAGAGCCGATAACCCATTTCCATGATCAGCCGAATCAGGGCTTCGGACTGCTCGACGCGGTCATTCTCGACGTACAGCACCGGTTTAAAACGCTCGATACTTCCGCGTGCCCCCCGCAGCACCGCTTCTTCCATCCCCTCGACATCAATCTTGATCAAGTTCAGTCGGGGGTAGCGAAAAACATCGTCAAATTTTTTCACCTCCACGGGCGTCCCTTGGCGATACCGCGTGCTCAGCGAAAAGCCGCCGAAGTTGCCTTCTTGTTCGTAGCGAATGTCGGGCACCACCGTCGTGTCGGGTGCCGCGCCGAGCCCACAGTGAAACGTGTCGACATTGGTCAATCCGTTGAGTGCCACGTTGGCGCACAGATTTTGAAACACGACCGGTTGCGGTTCAAACGCGAGGATCCGCCCCTGCCGCTGGACCTGCTGTGCCAGTCCGACGGTGTGGGAACCGATGTTCGCGCCGACTTCCGCCACGACGCCACCCGGTTTGACGACTTGCCGAAACAGCTTCATTTCACCCGCCGAGAACTCACCGTATTGGATCAGTGACCGGCCGATATACATGTCATTGGCATTGACCAGGAACCAGCCGTCGCGGCCTTTGACCAGTTTGTTCCAGTGGTCCAGATCTGTGACTCGTTCCATTTTCGCTATCCTCTGGTGGTCGCCGTCGAACCGGAGATTGATCTTTTACGTATTTCCGTCTGTAATACCGTATCAGGCGGCCCGGTCAGGATGCCGGCCGAATTGACACGCACCGTTTTCATTGCGGAGACCATGAACGCACCCCAAATAGACGAACAAATTGCCAAGTACTCGCAAATGTGCAATCGCCTGGCGGACGAGGTCGGGCGACTGCTGGTCGGGCAGGAAACGATGGTTTCACGTCTATTGATCGGATTATTGACCGGGGGGCACGTGCTGCTCGAAGGCGTCCCCGGGTTGGCAAAAACGCTCACCGTCAGCAGTCTGGCCCAGGCGATCCGGACCGATTTTTCTCGTATCCAGTTTACCCCGGATATGCTGCCGGCGGATGTCATCGGCACCGAAGTCTTCAATCCCAAAGAAGCGACGTACAGCGTCAAACGCGGGCCGATTTTCGCCAATTTAATTCTGGCCGACGAAATCAACCGCGCCCCGGCCAAGGTCCAGAGCGCCTTGCTTGAGGCGATGCAGGAGCGGCAGGTCACCATCGGCACCGAGACCTTCAAGTTCCCCCACCCGTTCTTGGTGATGGCGACGCAGAACCCGATTGAGCAAGAGGGGACGTATCCGTTGCCCGAGGCTCAGGTCGACCGGTTCATGCTCAAGACCAAGATCGATTATCCGTCCCGTGAGGACGAGCGAAAGATCGTCGACCGGATGGCCGGCGGCAAAGCGATCCCCGAAATCTCGGCCGTCACCTCGCCGGACGAAATCATGGAAGCCCGTGCGGTGGTCGAGAAGATTTGGTGCGACGACAAAGTCCGTGATTACGGCATCGACGTCGTCCGTGCGACACGTGATGCCGTCGGATCCGGAGTCGCGGCGTTGGAAAACATGATCGAAATGGGGGCCAGCCCACGCGCTTCGATCTTTCTGCTCAAAGCCGGCAAGGCACACGCGTTCCTGGAAGGACGCAGCTATGTGACGCCGCACGACATCAAATCGTTGGCCCCGGACGTGTTGCGGCACCGCGTCGTGTTGACGTACGAGGCGGAAGCCGAAGGCAAATCGGTCGACGACGTGATTCGCCAGATTTTGGACAACGTCCCGGTGCCCTGACGCATCGTGTTGACCGGAAACAAGTGGGATAGGCTTCCAGCCTGTCGAGCTGGATTGACAGGCTAGAAGCCTATCCCACGTTATTCGCAATTCTGGAAGCTGACGCCACCGATCATGTTGCCTCGCGAAGTCATACGAAGAGTCCGAGAGATCCAAGTTCGAACCGGCCGCCAAGTGGCCGATGTTCTCGCCGGCCAATACGTCTCGGTGTTCAAAGGCCGCGGCATCGAGTTCGACGAGGTTCGACCGTACATCCCCGGCGACGACGTCCGCACGATTGACTGGAACGTGACCGCCCGAATCGGTGAACCGTTTGTCAAGCGATACGTGGAAGACCGACAATTGACATTGATGGTCATGGCCGACGTGTCCGCATCCCAGGATTTCGGTTCGGGCCAGCGGAGCAAACGTGACGCGACGGCGGAACTGAGCGCGCTGTTGGCGTTTTCCGCCACGCTCAACGACGACAAGATCGGACTGACGCTGTTCCACGGCGCGATCGAACAATACATTCCGGCCCGCAAAGGCCAGCGGCATTCGCTGCGGGTCATCCGCGAAGTCCTGGCACACGGAAAGGTGGAAACCCAAGCTCCGCGAAAACGCCGCCGTTGGCTGCCGATGGGACGCCGCCGCGCCTGGTGGCGGACCGGACGACAAGCGACCAACATCGCCGGTGCGATGCAGTTTCTGATGTCCGTCACCTCGCGGAAATCCATTTGCTTTGTCATCAGTGACTTCCTCGGTGATGAGTACCTGGAAGCCATGCAAAGCGCCAATCGCAAACACGACGTGATCGCGGTGTTGGTCACGGACCCCAAGGAATTGGAGTTTCCCAGCGTCGGCTTGGTCAATTTGGAAGACGCAGAAACGGGGCGTGTGGTCCAATGCGACGCGGGATCGAAAACGTTTCGCGATCATGTGGCCGCGGCCGCCGAAAAACGAGTCGAAGACCTGCGCCGCAGTTTCGGCCGGTCCGGGATCGATTTCATCCACATCGACGCCCAAGGCGACGTCGTCGATCCGCTGGTGAAATTTTTCCGCATGCGTCAACGGAGGATGCGATGATGAACTCACAACAAGCCACAAGACCACTCTTGAGACACGGGCTGGGGGTGAGGGGCGGACGCATCACGTTAGGAAATAGCGCTCCCCTGCGGAGTTCGTGCAGTTTAAAAGTCGTTGATACTAAACGGTTTTCGTCACTCTCCCCCTGGGAGAGTCGAGCGCAGCGAGGAGAGGGTTTGTGTTGTTGCTTGGGGTCGACCATCAAGAGTAAAGTGAGCGCCGCGATTCACCGATCGACCTCCCCTCGCTTCGCTCGACCCTCCTGCCAGGAGGGTGACTTTCGACCTGCACGATCTCCCAGAGGGAGGGTGACGACAACTTCGTTGATGAACGCGCCACTCGTCCTCTTTCTCTCCGTCATCGTGGCGTCTGTCGCGTCGGCCGAATCGATTGTTCAACAACGGCAATCGGGACCAGTGTCCATCGACGTGACGCTGGAACCGAAAGAGCCGGTGATCGGGGACACCCTCACGCTCTCAATCGAAGTGACCGCTGAAAAGGACGTCGAAGTCTTGATGCCTGATTTCGGTGACGCGTTGGATCGTTTTTCCATCGTCGATTTTGCGCCTCGCGAGACGATCGATGATGCGGGCCGGTCGGTTGCCAGACAAACCTATCGACTCGATCCGCCCTCCTCGGGCCGACACGTGATCCCGCCGATCTTGATCGAATACGTCGACCGCCGCCCCGGCCAGCAACCGGCCCCCAAGGGCTTGGACGCCTACGAAGTCCTGACCGATCGCATTCCATTCGAGGTCGCGTCGGTGCTGCCCGACGACGCGGCGGTCGATCTGAAGCCGCCGATGGAGCGGTTGGCCCCGATCCAACCGCCGGCACCATCGCGATGGCCGTTCTTCGTTGCGATGCTGGTACTCGCGCTGGTATCGCTGCCATTTGTCTGGCGAGCCATCGCGGCGGCACGACGACGCAAGCGACGGCGATCGGCCTACGACGTCGCAACCGCGCGATTGAAAAAGCTGTTGCGGGAACCACGTTCGACGGGACCACAAATCGATGAGTTTTATGTCGGGTTGTCCTACATCATTCGCAAGTACATCGAAGACCGATTCGAGATGCGCGCGCCCGAGTTGACGACCGAAGAATTCCTCTCGTCGATCGGACAGTCACCGGATTTCTCAGCCGACCATCAAAGCCTGTTGCGCGAGTTCCTTCGCCAAGCCGACTTGGTGAAATTTGCCCGCGCCCAACCGTCGGGCGATGAGATCGAACGAGCGATCGGCAACGTCCAGCGTTTCCTGGAAGACACGCGCGAGAACGCCCCGATGATCAGCGATGAGTCTGCCGAGAGGGATTCCGAGCACGACACGCCGCCAGAGGGTGCAGGGCCGAAACGCCAGATCCAGGAGGCTGCTCATGGGTGAGATCGAGCTGCGTGACCCCGCGTTCTTGCTACTGGCACTGCTGGCCCTCTTCGTGTTTTGGCTGGCTCGCCACAACCCCGCGCGGATCCGTTACTCCTCGGTCGCGATCGCCGAGGCCGCACCACGATCGCTGCGGGCCAGACTGGCGGGACTGCCCGCGCTGCTGATGGCGTTGGCGGTGTTACTGATTTCCGTGGCGTTGGCGGGACCGCGGACGCCTGATGCGGAAACGAAGGTCAGCCGCGAAGGCATCGCGATCATGATGGTGCTGGACCGCTCGGGATCGATGCAAGCCCGCGACTTGGTGCAAGACGATTACAGCGTCGATCGGTTGAGCGTGGTCAAGGATGTCGTTCGGGGTTTTGTACTCGGCGAAGGCGAGTCGGCCGGAGAAGGGCGTCCCGATGACACGATCGGATTGATCGCTTTTGCGGGCTACGCCGACAGCCTCTGCCCGCTGACCTTGGACCACGGCAATCTGACCACGATGGTCAATGACCTGGAAATCGTTTCGACGCGTGAAGAAGACGGCACGGCGATCGGAGACGGGTTGGCGCTGGCGGTCGAGCGACTGCGGCGGAGCGACGCCAAGTCGAAAGTGGTGATCATGCTGACCGACGGCGCTCACAACGCCGGGGTCGTCGATCCCAAACAGGCGGCCGAGGTCGCTGCGGCGAGCGACGTGAAAGTCTATTGCATCGGCGCGGGAACCCAGGGGCGAGCGCCGTTTCCCGTCCAGGATCCCTTCACCGGACGGACCGAATTGCGGCTTTTCGATGTCGATCTCGATGAAGACACGTTAAAAATGATTGCCGAGACGACGGGCGGTCGCTATTTCCGCGCCACCGACCGCGAATCGCTTGGTGAAGTGTACGCGGAGATTGACGCGTTGGAGCGAACCAAGGTGACCGAGTTTCGCTACTTGCAATACAACGAACACTACCGATCCTTCTTGCTCGCCGGGCTATTGTTGGTCGGCGTCGCGGCAACTTCCAAAGCCAGTTTGTTCAGGACGCTTCCGTAAAGATGTCGGATTTTCGATTCGCAACGCCAGGTTGGTCGGCGGCCCTGTGGGTCGTCTTGGCGACCGTCCTCACGCTGCTCTACCTGGAGCATCGACGCGGTGATGCGCTTGCGCGATTCCTGTCGCCTGTGATGCAACCGCGTCTGGTTTCACGTTCGTCGTTGATGCGTCGCTCGATGACGACGTTGCTGTTGGGACTCGCTTCGGTTTGTTTTGTCCTGGCGCTGATGCGACCGCAATACGGATTGACCTACGTCAAAGCACCACGCGTCGGTGCGCAGATCATGTTTTGCCTAGACGTCAGCAAGTCGATGCTGGCCGAAGACGTCGCCCCGAACCGACTGGAACGCGCCAAAGCCGACATCACCGACTTGCTGACGTTCTTGGATGGGGATCAAGTCGGATTGATCGGGTTTGCCGGACGGGCGAGTGTCCTGTGCCCGCTGACACCCGACTACGGTTTTTTCAAATTGGTCCTCGACGGCGCCGGCCCCAATAGCGTGGGCCGCGGCGGCACGCGATTGGAAGAACCCCTCCGCAAAGCCTTGGACGGATTCCGTTCCGAAAGCGATGTCTCGCGAGTCGTGTTTCTGATCACCGACGGCGAAGACCATGATTCGCACCCGTTGGATGTGGCCGAGGACGCGATCGAACGCGGAATCAAGATCGTCGCCGTCGGCCTGGGCGATGAAGCGGGCAGCGAGATTCGCATCACCGATCCACGAACGGGCGTGCAACAGCAGGTGCTCGATGTGGACAACCGTCCCGTCGTCACACGTTTGGACGGAGAAACACTTCGCGATCTCGCCTTGGCAACCGAAGGCGTCTACATCCCCGCGGGAACGGGAAGCCTGGATCTAAAATCGATCTATGACGCCCACATTAAGCCACTGGTTCGCGGGGAATTGTCCACCGAAGGTCGCGCGATCCGGCGTGATGCGTTCCAGTGGATGATCCTGGCCGGACTGATCCTGCTGGTCGCCGCCGTCGTCCTGGGCCATCGTCGTGCCGCCGATGCGATCGCACAGCCAGACGGACTGCCGGACGGAACGCGGCAAGCACCGCGGAACGATGCGGGCGCGAACGTCTCGCAAGTCGCGTTGGTCCTGCTGATCACAGCGATGTCGTTTCCCGGTGCCGCGATCGCCGACCAAACCGAAACAGATCCATCCGCTCCGGCGACTGTCCCGGCGGACAACGCGGCCGGCGACGCGGCGACCGGAGCCGACGCTGTCGCGATCGTGGACGCTGACGAACCGATCGACGCCCGGGAAAGCTACAACCGAGGACTCGATCGGCTGAGTGGCAATTTGGATGAAGCAGAACGTTTGCTCAACCAGGCCCGTCGAGAGGCCGGTAGCGACGGTGAAGTTCGGTTTCGGGCGACTTACAACCTGGGTTGGCTGGAAATCAACCGCGCCGATGCAATGATCGAAAAGGAACCCGAACAGGCCCTTCAACATCTGCAACGGGCCGCGGGCTGGTTCCGCGACGCGATCCGATTACGCAGCGACGCCGACGACGCACGTCACAATCTAGAAGTCGTTTTACTGCGAATCACGCAACTCCGCGATCAACTGATGAAGCAGGACGATCAAGACCTGGCGGCCCAATTGGACGCCTTGATCGCCACACAACGACAGACGATCGGCAATCTCCGCGCGCTCGTCCAACGGATCGCCGAAAGCGACGACCCGAACATCGCCGATCAGTACCGAACTTCGTTCCAGCGATTGGCCATCGATCAACGCGTCTCGCTGTCGGACCTGCAAGGTTTGGTCGAACAAGCCGCTGGTGAATTGGAAACATTGGAATCCAAATCGGAATCCGAACGATCACCGGAAGAAAACATCCGCATCGCGCAACTGGTCAGTCTGTTGAGCTACCTGAACCAGGGCAGCCAACGCATCGGCCAATCTCGCAGCCAACTTCGTCGCCGTCAGGCATCACGCGGGTTTCGCCGCGCCGCGACGGGATTGAACCAACTGAAACGTGCCCGCGATCAACTGCGCCAGCCGCTGGAAATCTTGGACGAGCTTTCGAAAGACATCGCCGAGACGGCACAGCACACCGCGCTCAAGGCGATGGAAAGCCAAGGAATCGGCGGACAAGACGATTCACCCGTGTTCCCCCGTTGGATCGACCAAGAGTTTTTAGCCGACGCGCAAGCCGATCTGACCGGCCGCACCGAAGAACTGACCAACCGGCTGGCGGCCGGCCTGGACAGCACTTCCCAAGACGATGCAGCATCCGACATCGACGCCGAGCAACAAGCATTTTTTGAGAAACTCAGCCGGGCAATGCCACACCTGAACGCGGCCACCGAGGCGTTGAAGACCGCGGACAAGAAAATTGCCTTCCCCGATTACGCATCCGCAAGCGAACAGCAGGTCAATGCACTCAAGGAATTGCAACGGGCACGTGAACAATTTGCAGACTTGAAAACCTTGATCGAATTGGCCTACGCCGGCGAACAGGAAATCGGTGCGGCGTTGGCGGAACTGGTCGGTCAACCGAAGTCGGTCGAATCACCGGCTTCCGAATCACCGGCTTCCGAATCACCGGCTTCCGAATCACCGGCTGCCGAGACGCTGCCCGCCGAAGCTGCGAAACAGCTCGTCGACTTCATCAGCGAGCGTCAGGCGGAAAACCTGCGACGCATGCAACGGTTGCGAGACGAGATTGTCGCCGCGACCGCAAAAGCTCAAGCATCGCAAGACGAATCCGCCGAACAGGAATCGTCTGCCCCGGCAAGCGATGAACCGTCTCAGGAGCTGCAAAGACTCGCCCTCGCCATGCAACTGGCCGAACGTGCGAGCGAGCAGATGAACGCCGTCGTCGCGGATTTGCCAGACGAGAACACGAGCGAGACCAAGCCGGAATCGAAAGCATCCACCTCCGAAGACCGTCCCTTGTTAGCGGAAGGGCGCGAGACCTCCGGTCCCCGTCAGGCATCGCCGTCCGAAGAGCCGGCAAGCGACGACACCACCTCGGCCCCGCCAACGGTTGATGGAGCCCCCGCCACCACAGACGCAACATCACAAGAGCCGCGCGAGCCGCCGCAACCGTATGCTCTGTCCCAAAGCCATGCCGAAGCAGCCATCGAGACGCTGCAGGATCTTCGTCGCCTGTTCTTCTCGATCGTCGAACACCTGCGAGAAACCGCACAGCGTCAGGCCGGGATCAACGACGAAACCGAGCAAATGGCCGCCCTGCAATCAGAATCGGAAACGGACTCCGAACGTCAACTCGTCGATGCAGCCGAGCTGGCGTCACGACAAAATGATCTGTCCGAGATTGCCGAGCAGATCGCATCGGCGTTAGAACAGCAGGCCGATGCATCCGCAGATCCGCCGGCCACTCCCAGCGGACAAGCGGCTCCCGTCGATCCCCAGCAACAAGAAATGATCCAGCAGAATGCCGAAAAGGCACAGAAGGCAAGCGGGCTGGTTAGGGAAGCCACCCAACAGATGGACAGGGCGTCCGAACAACTCAGCGGTGACCAGCCGCAACTCGACCAGGCGCGACCGCCGCAGGATCTGGCGCTCGAAAAGCTGATCGAAGCGCTGCGAGAACTGCAGCCGCCGCAGCAAGACCAATCGAATCAGCAGCAGAACCAGCAGCAGCAACAACAAGACCAACAGCAACAGCAGTCCGACCAGAACCAACCCCAAGAACAGAACGAAGAACAAGACGCGCAAATGGATCCCTCCCGCGTTTTGCAAGCCGTCCGCGACCGTGAAGCGCAACGACGGCGTGAAAGGGACCAGCGTCAGCGCGCCGGCCAGATACCGGTGGAAAAGGATTGGTGATGCCCATGAACTTGCAAATCAACGACGAGCCGAAAACAACGTGCGCCGCGATGTTCACCCGAGCGCGGTCTGCCATCGCCGTCGCGACGTGCGCCAGAGCATGGAGCGGCCGCTGCCTCACGCTAGCCGCGGCGCAGACAGTCCTGCGTCGCAGCTTGCTCATCTCGTCGATGGTCCTGCTGTGGTGGGTGACATCCGCTGCCGCGCAAGACGTGAACGTCCAGGTGGCGACCGAAGAGCCACCACACTATGTCGGCGTCAGCGTGATCGTCCAGTTGACCGTCGATGGACTGGAAGCAGATCCGCCGCCGCAATGCGTCGCCGAGTCCTCCTCGCCGGACGTGCGGGTTCGATTGGCAGGGATCAGTCCGCGAATCGTTCAACGCATGTTTCAGTCGGGCACCCAAATTCGACGAATTCAACAAGTGACGCACACGATCCAATTTCGCGTTACGGCCAGTCAGCCGGGAGACTATGAAATTGGCCCGTTTGTGATCACCCAAGGCAAGACCGAAAAGCGTGTTGACGCGATCACGATGTCCTTCGCCGAAGTCCCGACGACGGACGACATGCGGATCCAATTGCAGCTGCCCGAATCCGCCTATCCCGATCAACGCGTTCCCGTCACCATCCAGTGGTGGTTCGCCGGCGACACCGACAACGTCAATCAGCTCCGAATCGATGGGACGATGTTGGACGAATTCCGATTCGCCCCCGACCGCACGCCTGAGCGGGGCGGATCGCGACTGCCGATCGAGACCGAGCAGGGCACCATCTCTCTGGCCGCCACGGCCGAACGCAAAACGGTCGACGGCAAAGAATTCACGGTCGTTTCGGCACAGCGGACGTTGATCCCGAACCGGCCGGGGACGTACGAGATCGCGCCGATCACCGCGACGATCCAGTGGGTCACTCAGTGGGACCAGCGTCGGCGATCCCCGCTGGGTGATTTCGGGATCGGCGGTTCGCTACTGGAAGAAGCCTTCGGCGGTCGTCGTCGTCCAGCGAAAGTCGAGTTGTTTCGCGCCGCAGGCGAACCGTTGACGTTCGAAGTCAAACCGTTCCCCAGCCAAGGCCGTCCGGAAAGCTTTTCGGGTGCCGTCGGGAACGGGTTTTCTCTCGATGTCACCGCCGACCGCACCGTCGTTCGAGTCGGCGACCCGATCCGTTTGACACTGCACTTGCGCGGTGATGGGAACATCGATGGCGCGACCCTGCCGCCGCTGTCCGCCGACGGTGGCCTGGATCCCCGGCACTTCCGATTGCCCACCGGTGACGTGACCGGTGTCCTGCAGGACGATCAAGACGGCAAGCAGTTTGTGGTCTCGGTCCGTGTGCTCGATGAGAGCATCAACGAAATTCCGTCGATCGCTTATTCGTGGTTTGACGCCGAACAAGAACGTTACCAAACCACTCGATCCGAGCCGATCGCCTTGCGCGTCATGCCGGCACAGGTCGTGGGAGCGGACGCGGTCGTCAGCAATCAAGCCGCTCCACCATCGAACGAGACCGTCGCCAACGATCCAACCGCTCCATCAGCTCGCTCCAGCGGTCCGCGCCGTTTTTCGCTCAGCGGTGCCGACTTGGCGATCGAACGCGATCGGCAGCGTTTGTTGACGGGATCCACCAGCTTACTCGCCCGTCCGTCATTGCAATTTGCCGGATACGCTCTGGGCTCGCTGTGCCTGATCGTTGCCCTGGTCGATCGAAAGCGGCGTCAAGTCGACCCTGCGATTCGGAAAGCGTCGGCTGTTGTGCGGACACAACGGGGACGCGTTGCCGCGGCCGAACGGTTACCGGAAAAGCAAGCCGCCAAACAGATCGCCGAAGCGCTTCGCGTGGCCCATCTTGAGGTTCCCGAGACGGACCGTTCAGTCATCCAACCAATCATTGCCGAGTGCGAAGCGATCGCCTACAAACCCGGTGACGACGCCGATGCAAGGATTTCGCCGGATCTGTTGGGTCGTGCCTTGGCAGCCATCGACACCCTGAAACCAAGCAACTCAACGGCATGATGCGGCCGATCGCTCTTCTGTTCGTCTTGATCCAAATCCTTTGCGGCATGGCAACGCCTGCCCCCGCGGCGGAAGACACTGCGCCCAATGCCACTTACTTTGGCACTGAAGGAGGTAGCGGAACGGCGCGAGCCGTCCGGTTCCAGCTCGAAAACATCCTGAAAGACCGGAGGGCTCGCGCCCTACCGCTAACAACAAACACCCCGATTAAAATTAACGTTAGTGGCATTGACGTTGCGCCCGCGGCTGGAGACGTTGCGCCCGCGGCTGGAGACACCTTGCAGCGAGCGATCCAGGCGTACCGTTCGGCGCTGGACGAGGTGCGGCGCGATCGACGTTTGGAATCCTTTTCCCGCGCCGAAACCCTGTTCACGCAGGTGATTGCCGATCAACGGTCTCGCACGCCGAACCTACCGCCGAGTGCCGACCTGTATTTCAACCAGGGAAACGCGGCCTTGGGAGCGGAACATCTTGGTGCCGCGATCCTGGCCTATCGACGTGCTTTGGTGATCGCCCCCAATCATCGGCGTGCGCGTCAGAACCTCGAATTCGCCCGCACGTTGCTGCCCGATTGGGTTCCCGTTCCGGAAGGGGATGCGCTTTCCTTTGGGTCCTTCTTTGATTGGATGCAAACGATTCAGGCCGGCCAGTGGAACGGAATCGCCGCGATCACCTTTTTGCTGGCGATGGCACTGGCGGCGATTCATTTGCGAACGGACAAGACCGTGGCACGCAATCTGGCGGTCGTGTTTCTGATCTTCTGGATTGGCGTGCTCGCCAAAACCTGGGTGCATCGAAGTGATGCGACCGAGCGAATCGCGGTGGTGACCCTTCCCGAAGTCACCGCGCGGTCGGCCGATTCGATCCATTCGCCGGCAACGTTTCGCGAACCCTTGCCCGGCGGCGTGGAAGTCACCGTGGTGGACGACCGCGACGAGTGGGTGCGCGTGCAATTATCCGATGGCCGCGAAGCCTGGCTGCCCGCGTCGGCGATCGACCTCGTCGCTCCGTAATTCACCCAAACTTGTTCCCAGGCTCCTGCCTGGGAACACACCGTCGCGGAGGCTCCCGCCTCCTGACCGCAAACCGCATGTGGCGAGAGCCACACCAACATCCCGTTCCAAGGCGGAGCGTCCAAACTTGTTCCCAGGCTCCCGCCTGGGAACACACTGTCCCGGAGGCTCCCGCCTCCTGACCGCAAACCGCGTGTGGCGAGAGCCACACCAACATCCCGTTCCAAGGCGGAGCCTTGGAACGAGCGTCCAAACTTGTTCCCAGGCTCCGGCCTGGGAACACACTGTCCCGGAGGCTCCCGCCTCCCGACCGCAAACCGCGTGTGGCGAGAGTCACACCGGCATCCCGTTCCAAGGCGGAGCCTTGGAACGAGCGTCCAAACTTGTTCCCAGGCTCCGGCCTGGGAACACACTGTCGCGGAGGCTCCCGCCTCCTGACCGCACACCGCGTGTGGCAAGAGCCACACCAACATCCCGTTCCAAGGCAGAGCCTTGGAACGAGCGTCAAACTTGTTCCCAGGCTCCCGCCTGGGAACACACTGTCGCGGAGGCTCCCGCCTCCTGACCGTGGCACAGCATCGCACCGTCACGCCAGCACCTTTTCAATCACGTTGCCGTGCACGTTGGTCAGCCGAAAGTGAAACCCTTTGTAGCGAAACGTCAGCCGTTTATGGTTGATCCCCAGCAGGTGCAACACCGTCGCGTGAAAATCGTGGACATGGAAGGGATCTTCCGTTGCGGTGAATCCGAAATCATCGGTCACACCGTAGCTGCATCCCGGCTTGACGCCACCGCCGGCCATCCATAACGGACCGCTTTTGGTGTGATGATCTCGTCCGCTACCGCCCTGCGACATCGGCGTGCGACCGAATTCGCCGCCCCAAATCACAAGTGTGTCTTCCAACATGCCGCGTTGTTTCAGATCTTTCAACAAGGCCGCACATCCTTGATCGACCTCCTTCGTGCGCGCCGTGATGCCTTTGACGACACCGCTGTGATGATCCCATCCGGTATGATAAAGCTGGATGAAGCGAACACCCCGCTCGGCCATGCGGCGTGCCATCAAACAATTGGAACCAAAGCTGCCATCGGGTTTTTCACCGACGCCATAGAGCCGGCGGGTGGTCGCCGACTCTGACGAGAATTCGGCCAATTCCGGTACACTGGTCTGCATTTGAAAGGCCAGTTCATACTGATTGATCCGGGTCAGAATCTCGGGATCATCGACCTGGTCATGGTGGAGTCGATTGAGCGATTCGATCGATCGGATCGTTTCGGCTTGACTGGTCGCGTTGATGCCGCTGGGAGATTTGAGATAGTTCAGCGGTTGCTCACTGCCGTAGAATTCCACGCCTTGATGTTTGCCCGGCAAGAACCCGTTGTGCCACGCCGTGGTCGGAATGGGTTGCCCCAAGGGACCACTTCGCATGACCACAAAGCTCGGCAAGTCTTCGGTTTCGGCGCCCAATCCATAGGACAACCAGGATCCCATGCTCGGTCTTCCCGCGATACTGAACCCCGTGTTCATGAAGGTGTGCGCGGGATCATGATTGACCTGATCGGTTTGCAAGGTGCGAACCACGCAAAGATCGTCGGCGACCGTCTGGAGGTGCGGCAACAGGTTGGAGATTCTTTGGCCGGATTTCCCGCACGGCTTGAATCCGACGTCCGTCCCGAAACATTTGAGAGCTTCGTATTGCAGGAAGGCCAGCTTCACGCCATCGGTCAACGACTTGGGAATCGCTTTCCCGTTGAGTTCGCGGAGCATCGGTTTGTCGTCAAACGTTTCGAACTGACTCGGCCCCCCGGACATGTATAGGTAAATCACCCGCTTGGCTTTGGGCGGATGATTCGGAAACGACCGCTGGGACGATGACGCGGCGGACGATCGCTCGCCGAGCATCGACCCGAGCGCCGCCGCGGCGATGCCACTGGCGGACCGCCCAAAGAAATGGCGGCGTGTCACGTCCAGGATGTCAGGATGATTCATGGTTCAGGACCGGGTCAGGAATTCGTGGAGGTTCAAGATGGCACGCGCAACCGCAGTCCAAGCCGCGATTTCGGGTGCGTCAGCGTGCGCAGGAGGCGAGGCTTGACCGATTGAAACCAATTGCTGCGCATCGTCGGTAGCGTTTCGATAGTGGGCTCGTTGACTGACCACCAGTTTTTCCAACACATCGATCTCGTCCGCCGAAGGTCGACGTTGCAACGACAACCAGAACGCCGATTCGATCCGTTCTCGATCACTGCGATCCGAGGCGTCGCAGATCCGCATCGCCAGCACCCGCGCCGCTTCGACAAAAATTGGATCATTCAATAACGACAGTGCCTGCCCCGGGGTATTGGTGATGTTCCGCTTCGCCGTACACTCTTGACGCGTCGGCGCATCGAACGCCAGCATCGTCGGATGGATGTTCTGACGCTTCCAAAATGTATAAAGGCTGCGATCGTACTGCGCCGCATCGGGGCTGGTTTCCCAGAGCATGTGACGACTTCCATACATGACCTTGTCCGAACGTGACCAATAGGGATCCGGTTGATAGGGAAAGAAACTCTCGGTGGGAATTTCCTCCGTGTCACGCAACAGCCCTGCGGCGAGCAACGCCGAATCGCGGATACTTTCGGCGTTCAAACGGAAACGGCTTTGTCTGGCGTGCCAACGATTGCCCGGGTCACGCTCCCGCAGATCCTGCGATGGGGTGGAACTGAGTTGGTAAGCCCGGGTCGATGTCAACAATCGCACCATGTGGTCGCGGTCCCAGCCACTATCGCGAAACTCACAAGCCAGCCAGTCAAGCAGATCCAGATTGGACGGCCAATCGCCTTGGGTACCGGAATCTTCGAGCGTCTCACTCAATCCCCGCCCAAAGAATTGGTGCCAGAGCCGGTTGACCGACACGCGCGCGACCAGCGGGTGAGCGTCTGAGAAAAGCCATCGTGCCAGATCCAGACGCGTCAACGGTTGGGAACGTTCGGCAACCTCTTGTGCGTTCAAAAATTCTGGATACGCCGGCGAGACGATCGGCCCGGATTCGTCTTGATAATCACCGCGATTGAGCAGCCGCGTCGTCTTGCGCTGGCGTGCCTGCTTTGACACCAGCACGGGCATCGCGGTCGCACGCATCAAAAAGAGTTCCGATTCCAAACGCCGCAACTCGGCCATCTGCTCGTGTTGAGTTTGCTCACGAAACGCATCGATGACAATCTCTCGCTGCAGTTCCGTCCGTTTGCCCGCGTCGGTCTTGAGCGCCGAAGCGACGAATTCGGCACGACTCTGGTAGACCTGTCGGTTCATGGGTTGTTGCCACCAGCGACGGACGGCGGTTTCGCCCAGCGCGAGTGCCGTCGCCTTGTCCGTTCGCAGTTCCAACCCGCTGTCACCCCAGCCCACGCGGCCTCCGCTGTGCAACCAAGCCATGCCACAGCGTTCGAAGGTCTTGCCGCCGACAGGTGGAATCTGTTTGCCGAACGGGACACGCAAACGTACCCAACCCGACTGCTGGGGAAGGTCACCGAGCCGCACAACTCGCTCGGGAGCACTCCACGGTTGTCGCTCAGCCAGTTCGCCCGACGTGTCATCACCCCAGTAATAGGTTTCGTAGTTGGCGGTGTTCCACCCCAGTCGGCCGTAGTCACCATTGGAAATTTGAAACCCGATCATGTCCGGGCGATCATCTTCATCAATCCAAACGTCGACGTACCAAGCGTCTTTCGTTTCATCTGTTTTTTGTCCACCAGGATTCAAGTAACCGGTCATCAATTCCGCGGCGTGATGCCGGTGAAGCCGCCCGGGGTCGCTGTGGGTCTGGCGGGCGAATCGGCCATCGAAGTTCGCGACAGAAAAACTCCCTTCCACAACGCGAGCTGCCGGAATCTGAGCGGGAACCCAGACGAAATCGGTGCGAGATTCGGGATCTTTCAGTTTGGCGAGGATGGCGTTTTCCCATTCCGCAATCTCGTCGATCGGTTTAGCAGCGATGGCCTGCTTGAGCTGATCGATCTTTTTCGAAAGCTGGCGATCATGCCGCGCGGATATGGCATCGCCGTGGACATAATGCAGCGGCTCGCGGCGATCGCCGGGCGTGTAGACGCCGGCTTCGACCAGGTCATCAAAAAATGCGGCCAGGCTGTAGTAATCTTTGGCGGAGAACGGGTCAAATTTGTGGTCATGGCATTCTGCGCAGCCGGTCGTCATTCCCATCCACACCGTGCCCAGCGCGCGAACATGCTCTCCCTTGAGCTTGTACAGCTGCTCTTTCTCAATCGCACCGGCTTCGCAATTCGTGTTGACGATACGGTTGTATCCCGACGCGATCAGTTGGTCGTCGCTGGGATCGGGAAGCAAATCGCCGGCCAACTGCTCGATCGAAAACTGATCAAATGGCATGTTTTGATCGATCGCGTTGATGACCCACGCTCGGTAGGCGCCCGACGCGATCGGTTCGTCGCTGACAAACCCACTGGTATCGGCCCAGCGCACCAGATCCAGCCAACGGATGGCTTGGTGTTCGGCGTAGGCAAGCTGTGACATCCAGCGATCGCGAAAGTCAAAGAAGTTTCGTTCGGTCGGATCTTGTTCAAACGCAGCCACTTCCGCGGCCGTCGGCGGCAATCCACGCAAGTCAAAACTCAGTCGGCGCAATCGTTCTCGCGGAGTTGCGATGGGAACCGAAGAGGCGCCCTGTTCGGCCCACCCGGATGCCAACAGGGCGTCGATCGCAGCGGCCGCCTGCCCGTGACTTGACACCCCCGTGCCATCTGCAGAAACGGGAACTTCGGGGCGTTCCAGCGACTGCCACGCCCAGTGTTGCTGGTACTCCGCCCCCTGATCGATCCAGCGTCGGAGCAGGTCAACATCCGCGGCCGAGAGTTGTTTGTCGGAATCCGGCGGCGGCATGATTTCGTCCGGGTCATCGCTCAGGATGCGTCGCACGAATTCAGACTGATCGGACTCGCCGGGCACGATCACGCCGCTGTCGGTCGCATCGTCGAATGAATCCAATCGCAAATCGGCTTCCCGACTCGATTCGTCGGGGCCATGACAGAGCAAACAGTTCTCGCTCAGGATCGGTCGGATGTCACGATTAAAATCGACGCGTTCTTCGCCGGCTGCCACAACGGGCAGAGCAATCATCAACGTCAACAGCACTCGCGTCAGGGAAATCATCATCGTGGCGTCAGCTTCCAGCTTGCGAATTTGTTCTTCCGCAAGCCAAAGTGGCGTAAGCTTCCAGCTTGCGAATGCGGTCCTCCGCAAACCAGAGTGGCGTAAGCTTCCAGCTTGCGTGTGGTCGCCCCAATTCTACCTTCTCGCGCCCCAGACTTCTTGCACGGATCTCGACGCGTTTGGTAGATTTTGACCATGCCCGCAACACCTCCCCACCCATTCCAACAGCAGTTTTTTCGGAAACAACCTCTCGCGGAGTCGTTCATTGCACTCTTTGACGCACTCCCGCAGACCTATTTTTACGCCAAGGACGTCGACAGCCGTTTTGTCAAGGTGAACCAACAGTTCTTGGACAACCATGGGCTTGCCGATGAGTCCGAGGCGATCGGTAAGACCGACCACGACCTGCATCCCCCGCTGCTCGCCAAGGCCTACATCGAAGAGGATCGACGTGTGATGTCGAATCGCCAGCCGCTGCCCGGACAGGTCTGGCTGGTGCTGCATCGCCGCCAGACCCCGCGTTGGTACGTGTCGACGAAAACGCCGTTGTTCAATGTTCACGATGAAGTCATCGGTATCGCCGGCGCGATGTACCGGATCGAGCATCAACAGGAACTGACGCGGCACCTGCAGGAATTATTGCCCGCCGCACGGCACATTGAACGGCACTACAACGAATCGATCTCGATGGCGGAGATGGCAGACATGACAGGGCTTTCCTCGACGCACTTCAATCGACGCTTTCGACAACTGCTGCGGATGACCCCGATGCAATACTTGCGCAGCATCCGAGTTCAGGCGGCACGCGATCTGCTGACGACGTCCTCCAGAACGCTTGCGGAGATCGCGGTTGCCGTCGGGTACTCCGACCAAAGTCATTTGACCAAACGGTTCCGCGAAGTCACCGGAATCACGCCAGCCGCCTACCGCCGACAGTTCATGAAATCCAGCGGCGAGTGACGTCGTGCAGTTTTGAAAGTCACCCTCCCGTGTGCGGGAGGGTCGAGCGCAGCGAGGGGAGGGCTTCCGACGTTGATGCTCCATCGTTGCCATCAATTTTGGCGTCGCAACAACCCTTCCCGTGTCGTCACACATTCCTCCGCGCCCCTCCCAGAGGGAGGGTGACGAAACTCCTTTATTTTCACCTCGTCCGAGGATCTGTCGGTAGAATTCTCTGTACAAGTAAGACCGAGTCGGCGCAGTACTGCGTTTCCGACAAAATCACCGTTTGCAAAAGTCGCCGTCAGTTTAGATTGTCGTGCAGATGTTCGAAAACGTTTTTGTTTCTACTACCGATTAAAAGGATGCCATCGTGAGTGATTTGACGCCGATCTCGGAGATCTTGGTTCCCGTAGACTTCAGCGAGTGTTCCCGCCGCGCGTTGCAGTATGCCATGCGGATCGCCGCGGCGAGCAATGCGCATATCCACCTCTTGAACGTCATCGATGACCCCACGTTGATTCACCAATCGACCGATCAAAAGTTTCGTGACCGGCAGGCCGACAAAATCGAAGAACAGTTCCTGAATGTGATGAGCCCCGAGGATCGCGCGCGTTTCCGGACGACGACCAGCATTCGCTTCGGAACGGCCTATCACGAAATCGAAACGTACGCCAAAGAGCACGACATCGAATTGATCGTGATGGGAAACTCCGCCCGCTCCAGCCTCTCCAGCGCCATCCTGGGCAGCGTTTCCGGACACACCATCCGTCACGCGGTCTGCCCCGTCATGACAGTCACGCATCACTGCTAACGAGAGTGGGATAGGCTTCCAGCCTGTCAGTCCCGGACGACACCGTGGCGTAAGCTTCCAGCTTGCGAGTCCCCTGTGAATCAACAGGCAAGCCAGAGGCTTACCCCACGATTAAACGGAAACAAAACGCTCGCCCACTGAGTCTTCGCTCGTTGCGACAAAACTTTCCTCCATTCACAGCGCCTTTTCGAAGGCGTCTTCGCCCCCGACGATCGGCAGCGAAACGGAGGTACCGTCCAAGTCGATCGTCAACTGCGTTCCCGGAGTCGGATGCAGCGTGAAGTCCTTGTCGCTGGAAAAGATCATCAATCCGATCTGCTGGCCTTTGGGGATGACTTGATCGTCGGGTTGAAGATCAAACGACACCTCGTAAAACGTTCCCGGCTGCAACGGTTCGCTTTCGGTCATCGAGTTGCGGTTTTGCGGATCGGCCCAACCGCGGGTAATGATGTTGTCGGTGATCTTGGCGTTCTTGTCGTTGTTCCACGGCAACGACACCAGCCAGACCGACAGATTGGCGGCAGGTTTACTGCTGGACAGTTTGATCGTGACCCGAGGTGTTCCGGAAAGATGAATCGGCTTCTTGAACTCCGGGGTCGTGTAGATCAATCGGTGCTCGGTCCATTCGGCTTGAGCCAACGAGGCACCATCGAACGAAAAATTGTCGACCAGGATCTCGGTGCCGGCGTCTTGAGTCGCTTGCGTGCTCAGCGATCCCCGTTCGGGTGCCCCGCCGGACAAATAAAATGTGACCGGTGACGCGTCTGGATTGGGGTAGTCCGGATAGGACGTCGGCTTGTCCTGCTTGTCGCCCTCGCGAACGATCCACGCACGCGGGTCCTTTTCGACACCGTTTTCGACGCCGTGCAAATAACGCGTGAACCAGCGATTCATCATTTTCATCGGCGGTGGTCCCCCGTGGCCGCCCTGATGGAAAAACGCCTGTGTCGGGACACCTTTTTTCTTGAGCGCCTCGTAGATTCGAACGCTGTGCTCGGGGACCACGTTCCAATCGTTGAAGGCATGAGCCATCAAGACGGCGGCCTTCAACGGTTCCAGATCATTCAAGTAGTCTCGCCCCGCCCAGAAATCGTTGTAGTCACCGTTGACCCGATCGAATTTCTTCAGCATCTCTTCATCGCGGACGGTGCAATCGCAGTACTCACGTCGTGCTTCATTACCGCTGTGAATGAAGTCGTACAGGTAGTCGATGTCTTCGCCCAAGTAACCGAACGGATGCCGCACCAGTCCGTTGGATCGGTAGTAGTGATAGTACGACGTGTTGGGCGCGACCGGAATGATCGCTTCCAATCCATCCACGCCGGTTGTCGCCGCGGCCAGCGGGATCGTGCCGTTGTAGCTCGTCCCCGTCATGCCAACTTTGCCGGTGCACCAATCGGCGGTCACCTTTTCGTCGCCATCGGGAGACGTAAACCCATCGGCACGACCGCACAGCCAGTCGATCACCGCCTTGGGTGCCAGCGACTCGTTGTCGCCACCCACCGTCGGACAGCCCTGGGACAGTCCGGTCCCGGGTGACGACGAATGGACCACGATGTAGCCGCGTGGCACCCAGTCTTTTTCGTGCCGCTTGGAGATGATCGGACGCATCCCAGTTCGCTCGACGGCGTCAAAGTGTTTTCGTTCCGGTGGGTCCTCGCCGAGTTCCTGTCGCGGGTTCCAAAAATACTCGTCTCCCTTCGCGCCGGTGCCGGCAAAGTAGGGACTGGAGTTATAAACGACGGGCAACTTCAACCCTTCGCTCTCCGTTTGCCGGGGACGCGTCACGCTGACGTGCATCCGATCCAGCTTGTCGTCTCCGTCGGAATCAAACTCCGTTTCGACCCACAGATCGTGCCGGATCCAATAGTCCGAATCTTCAAACGCTTTGACGACCTGGGCTTCACCGTCTTTGAACACCGGCTTGGCCGGTTCCTCCGCCGTCGCGATCGATCGCCCGGCAGCGAGACAGGTGACCAGGCTGATACAAGCCAATGCGGTGCGCGTCAATCGAGAGGTGTGCATTACGAATCTCTTTAGAAGTCAAACTTGAAGTTGGCACATGATGACGACACGGTTCGTTCAGGAATGCCGAATTGCCGTCAGCTGCTGCATTGTCGTAAAAACGAATGTTTCATCCAGGTCCTGGAGACGAAAGGGTCAAAAAATGGAGTGGTCAAAAAATTAGGACCATCTGAAAACCCTCTCCGCCTTCCTGCGGCCAGTTCCCTACCCACCAATCTTCCTACCCACCAATTTTTTGACCAACCAATTTTTTGACCAACCAATTTTTTGACCAACCAATTTTTTGACCAGCCAATTTTTTGACCAACCACTCTTCTTCCCCACCCCTCCTCACGACCTGACAATGTCGCCAATCACGTTGCCGTGGACATCGGTCAGGCGGAAATAACGGCCTTGATAGCGGTACGTCAGCTGTTCGTGGTCGATGCCCAATTGCGCCAGAATCGTGGCTTGCAAGTCATGGACGTGGACGGGTTTTTCGACCACGTTCACGCTGTACTCGTCGGTCTCGCCATACGTCATCCCCCCACGAATGCCACCGCCGGCCATCCAGTACGTGAAACAATTCGGGTGGTGATCGCGTCCGTAAACCTTGTCCGTCAGTTTGCCCTGGCAGTAAACCGTTCGCCCGAATTCGCCGCCCCAAATCACCAGCGTCTCATCGAGCATGCCGCGTTGCTTGAGGTCGCTCAGCAGGGCCGCGGTGGGTTGATCGGTGTCACGACATTGCGCGGGGACTTGTTTCGGGGCGTTGTTGTGGGCGTCCCACCCGCGGTGATAGAGTTGAATGAAACGAACGCCGCGTTCGGCCAAACGCCGCGCCAACAAACAGTTGTAGGCGTACTTGCCGACCTGCGTCGCCTGCGGCCCGTACAGGTCCAGAACAGATTGCGGTTCGTCGTTGACGTCGATCAATTCCGGCACACTCATTTGCATCCGGTACGCCAATTCGTACTGGGCGATCCGCGTGGCGATCGTCGGGTCATTGAACTGATCGGCGCGGTCTTGGTTCAACTTCTCGACCGAATCCAACATCCGTCGGCGCTGGGTGCGGGTCATTCCGGCGGGATTGTAGAGGTCCAGGATCGGGTCCCCCTGGCCGCGGAACTTCACGCCTTGAAACCGGCCTGGCAAGAAACCGGCGCCCCACAATCGGTCGTACAGCGGTTGGCCGGCTTTGGCAGATCCGTTGGACGTCATCGCGACGAACGCCGGCAGGTTCGCGTTCTCGGTGCCCAATCCATAATTCACCCAGGCACCCATGCTGGGGCGACCGGCGATCACCGATCCGGTCTGAAACAACGTTGCGGCTGGATCGTGGTTGATCGCTTCGGTGTGCATGCTCTTGATCACACAGATCTCATCGACGACCTTGGCCAAGTGCGGCAGGGTCTCGCTGAGCCAAAGCCCCGACTGCCCGTGCTGCTGAAACTTGAACGTGCTCGGCGCGACGGGAAACGAAGTCTGGCCCGATGTCATCGTCGTCTTTCGCTCGGCCGGATAGACCGACAGCGGCACCTCTTCACCGAACCGTTTGGCCAGCTGCGGTTTGTAATCGAACAGGTCCATCTGCGACGGGCCGCCCGACTGGAACAAATAGATCACCCGTTTGGCCTTGGGAGCGATCGTGGCAAAGGCCGACGCGTCTCCCGCCGGCAATCCGTTCGCTTCGGCCGCACCGAGCAGGTTTCCCCCGCCAAGCAGGGTCCCAGCCGCGATCGATCCCAGCCCCAACGTGCTACCGGACAGAAACGCTCGTCGGTTGTGTCGTCGCTTGAATTCTTCCAAGGGGTTCATGTCAATTCTCCGCAATGGCCTCGTCGAGGTTCAAGATCGTATTGGCGACCAGTGTCAGCGCAGCCAATGTGCTCGGGTCCAACCCCGGCGTGTTGGGTGTTTCTCCGACGGACAGCAATTGCCGCGTCGCCTCGGTGTGCTGTTGAAAATCGTCGTGATAGACATTGAAGTCATCGACCAGGACGGCCAGCTCTTCCGGGCTCGGTTGTCGACTGGTCACCAACCGGAACGCCAACGCGATTCGCCGCGGGGGCGTCATTGCGTCGGGTTTCATCACCCGTTCGGCCAGATGCCGAGCCGCTTCGACGAAAGTGATGTTGTTCATCATCGTCAACGCTTGCAGCGGCGTGGTCGTTTCGTCGCTTCGTACGATACAGGTTTCACGTGCGGCGGCGTTAAAGGCCATCATCGTCGGTGGCGGAACCGTCCGTCGCCAATACGTGTACATGCTGCGTCGATAAAGTTTTTCGCCCGTGTCCTGTTTGTACTTCGCGTTCGAAATACTGCTCCAGATCGCCGGCGGCATGTACGGCTTGACCGAAGGCCCGCCGATCGCATCGCTCAACAAACCGCTAGCGAAGAGCACCGAATCGCGGATCGCAAATGGCGAGAGACGTTTTCTGGGGCCGCGAGCCAACCAGCGATTTTCCGGATCGCGTTCACGCAACTCGTCGGACGCAGAAGACTGCTGACGGTAGGTTGCGCTGGTCACGACCAATCGGTGCATCGCCTTGACATCCCATCGGCTACGAATGAACTCCGTTGCCAACCAATCGAGCAACTTCGGATGGCTGGGCAGTTCTCCTTGCACGCCAAAGTTCTCGCTGGTCTTGACCAGACCGACGCCGAAGTGGTGCTGCCACAGACGGTTGATCGTCACGCGTGCCGTCAGTGGGTGATCGGGATCGACCAGCCAACGGGCGAGCCCCAGCCGATTGCGCGGCCAGTCCTCGTTCCACGCCCCCAAGACCGGCGGCGTGGCGGGCTCCAGTTTTTCCGACGTGTCCGGATTGTCATACTGCCCCCGTTCCAATCGATACGTGTCGCGTGGTTGATCCAGCTCGTGCAGCACCATCACGGTGTCTTCGCCGCCCGGTTGCGGACGCGGCACCGACGTCTGCACCACCTTGATCTTGACGGGATCTGGAACGACGAACTCCAAGTCATCTTCGGAAAGGCTCGGCCATGTCTGGGGTACCTTGATAAACGGCGGGCTGTTGCCGTTGTTGGGACCGAGCCCGGCTTCATCGATGTTGTTGAAGAACGCGAACAGGCTGTAGAAATCTTTCTGTGAGATCGGGTCGTACTTGTGGTCGTGGCAACGCGAACAAGTCATCGTCAGCCCCAGGAATACGGTGCCGGTCGTTTCCACCCGGTCGGCGACGTATTCAACGATCCATTCATCCGGAATCGAGCCGCCTTCGGAATTGATGCGGTGATTGCGGTTGAATCCCGTCGCGACTTGAGTCAAGAAATTTCGATCGGGCAGCAAGTCACCCGCCATCTGCTCGATGACGAATCGATCGAACGGCATGTTGTCGTTCAAGGCGTTGATCAACCAATCGCGCCAGACCCACATGTAGCGGAGCCGATCGTTTTGGTAGCCATCGGTATCGGCAAACCGAGACGCTTCGAGCCAATCGACGGCCATGTGTTCGCCGTAGCGTGGTGATTCGAGCAACCGGTCCACCGCCCGCTCGTAGGCGCCTCCGGAACGGTCGTTCAAGAACGTATCAAGTTCTTCTATGGTCGGAGGCAAACCGGTCAGATCAAAACTGACGCGGCGCAGCAACGTCGCTCGATCAGCCGGCGGCGATGGACTCAATCCCTCCGATTCCATTCGGGCCAGCACAAATCGATCGATCGGGTTTTGTGGCCAGCGGCTATCTTCCACCGCTGGCAGATCGGGACGCAGCGGCGGAATGAAGGCCCAGTGCCGATCGTCCTGGGGCCAGTCTGCGCCCTCGGCTAGCCATCGTTTCAACGTTTCGCGATCCCGGCGTCGCAAGCGTCGATTGGAATCCGGCGGCGGCATTCGCACGTCTGGATCGTCGCTGGTCAGACGCTCCAGCATGTCGCCGGAGGACAGCACGCCAGAATCCAGTGCCTCCTGGCGATCATCCAGTCGAAACCCGCCCTCGCGCGCATTGGCATCGGGACCATGGCAGTGGTAACAGGCATCGGACAGGATCGGCCGGATGTCGGCGGCAAAATCAAGCGTCGCGGGAGATTGCGGATCGGCGCCATGCATGGGGCGGCCAAAGCCAACCAGCAGAACCGCCAGTGATGAAACTGCGACTCGAATGGAATTCACGTTCAAAAAGACTCACAGAATGGGAGTGCAACCGGAGCGGTCGGGCGAGCCCGCTCGGCGAGAGAGCGGGTGAAGGTGGGCGCGCGTGACGAGCGAAACGCATCTCCCATGATACACCTAAACGACCGGGCGCTCGCGCTATTTCCCGTCGATCATTCGCTCGATCAAGCAAAGGCTGCATGCCAACCGTTTCTCACCACGGTCATACCCTTGAACCTGCCACACGGAAATCCGTGCCCAAAAACGCGTTATGGACGAGACGATAAAGAAACGCGGCTCCGGCGCCAGGTCAATCCACCGGAGCGTCGGAGCGGTCCAGGCGAGGGTGGTCAAAAAATGGGGTGGTCAAAAAATCACTCTCCGCCGCTCTCATTTTTTGACCACGAAATCTTTTGACCACCTCTTCCTCAACCCATAGCCCCCTCTGCCGCCAACGCCGGGGTGCGCGGCTGATCCGCTTCTTCCCCGATCCCGACGCCCAATCTTGACCTTGACCCCGACACGCCCTACCATCGGGTGGCAGGAGATATTCCGCAGTCCAACCGAGGAATATGTACTTTTTACCTCAGTCGGACCACCAATAATTAAATGTTCGCCGACTGAATCCCGGCACCTGGCCACGTGTATGAGCGAAGAATCCAACGACGAACAAACATCCGTGCAGAGACCGCAGTTTTCGCTCCGCACGCTGTTCAAGATCACGACATACTCCGCAGTCCTTATCTACATCGTCTGGAACTCATGGGATCATTTGGGATTAACTTTGATCGTATTCATCCTAATGTCTCCATTCATCTTCTTTGCCGAGATCGTTGACTTGGTGCTGGGCGTAAAGAAGCGATGACATGGTCGACGCTGCATTCGGAATCCTGTCGCGTTGTCACCCGCGGCATCCTATAATGAAATCACATGCGGCCTTGTTGCCGAACCGACTGCAACTCACGTCTTCTCCCGCGGCGACTGTCGTAAAGCGGCGAACAATGGGTTGCAACGGAGGCCGCGAGTTGACGTTTTTGAAGTGGAGAGTCGTTCGCGCGGCCCCGCTGAACCCTGCCGTTCACGCTGCTAACCGACGCCTGACGACAGCGCCCACTTCTTCTTTTGCGTCTTCTCGCGTTCTTTTGTGGCATTTGATTCGCCGTCGTTGGATCGTGACCCGGAGGACGCCCACCGGATTTCATCGAACCTCTGTTTCCTGAGATTCGCATTTGATGTCACGGTTCGATAGGTACGCAGTCGACTCGGCCGAGGAAGACAAACCGACGCCTGTCGATCCCAACGCTGACAACCGACGCCTGAAGTGCCGACCGCTGATTGGGATACTGAATTTCCCTTGGCGATTCCGATCGAGTACATTGATCGTCAACGGAGATGCTCAAGCTGTCGTCGCGGCCGACCGCGTGAACCAAGTGGTGCACCGCCGTCGACGAGTTGAGTTTGTTTTTGAGATCAGGTCGATCGCGCCGACGCGGTGACCACCGCCGTTATTTGCATTAGGAGTAATCATTGAGAAAATGGGATGTTTTCGTCTGTCACGCGAGCGAAGACAAAAGTACGTTCGTCGAGCCGCTCGCCGACTGCTTACGCGAGCTGTCAGTTCGAGTATGGTTTGACAAGCACATCCTTCGACCGGGAGATCGCCTGAGTGAGAAGATCGCTACTGGGCTGGCGCAATGCCGTTCAGGGTGCCTAGTCTTAAGCCAATCGTTCATTGGTAAACCATGGACTCGATACGAAATGAGCGGCCTAGTGAATCGCTTCGTCGAGGAAGACATGAGGCTCATTCCGGTTTGGCTTGACGTTTCGCGAGCGGAAGTCGCTGCCTTGAACCCAGCGTTAGCGGATCTATACGCGATTTCAGCGGATCCTTCGCAAATGGAAGATACTGCGATTGAAATATTGAAAACGATTCGGCCGCAATTGTACGAAAATCTCACACTCCTCTCGCAGATAGACACCGCACCATCTAGGTCTTCCAGAGCGCCCCGAACGGACATAGTCGAATCCTCGATTCGACATCACGATTTGAGCGAGGCCTTACGTGTGCGGATTCAAAATATCTGGATTCAGCTGCAACCAGACCTTGGTACGTCATTGGCCGATTGGATTGAGGGTTTTCAGCGTGAGCTGCGCCCGGAACGAGAGGTGTCTATTTGGGAACGTATTGCGTCGGCCCACTGGTGCGCTTTAACAAAATTTGAAAGCATCGGTGACGATGCAAGATCCGAGCTTCTCGGTGTTCTCGTCTCGCTTTTTAGCGGCGGTTCGGAGTCCGTCCTCGACAAGGCGCAAGATGGTAAACTGCAAGAACCATTGGTGCGTGCGGCGATCGACGCTTGGCTTCACCACGTCCCTGAACTCACGATTACGGATGTCGAAGAAGGCGGCAAATAACCATGGGTTGTTACGGAGCGGCGGTGCCACGCTTTTTCGGTTTGCTTGCAAGTCAACTGCCGCCGCCCGCAAAACCCTACCGTTCACGCTGCTGATCCACGCCTGACGACAGCGCCCCCTTCTTCTTTTGCGTCTTCTCGCGTTCTTTTGTGGCAATTGATTCGCCGTCGTTGGATCGTGACCCGGAGGACGCCCACCGGAATTCGTCGGACCTCTGTTTCCTGGAATTCGCATTTGATGTCATGGTTCGATAGGTGCGCGGTCGACTCGGCCGACAAAAACGAACCGACGCCCGAAATGGTGACTGCTTAGTGTTTCCGAATCCAAAAGGATCGATGGAGCGGATTTGGCTGACGGGGCAATGTGTCTTAGGCCCGGAGGGCCGGTAGAGTGTCTGCCGGTGGCGTCAGCCACCGGGGTGGATTCAAAGGAATACTCAAGGCCCAGCGGGCCGACACAATGCCCGGGATTGGAGTGGACCGAGAGACCCATTGTGCCGGCCTTTTAGGCCTCAGCAAATCCATATCTTTCGATACCGGTGGCTGACACCACCGGCAAGCATTGTGCCAGCCCTTTGGGCTTCATCCCGACTCCGCAACGAAATTGGTGCAGCAAGGGGAGTTAAATTTTTCACAGCGATCCCGATCGAGTACATTGGCCGTCAGCGGCGATGGTTCGGGCTGTCGTCGCCGGACGCGTGAACCATGTGGTGCACCGCAGTCGGCGAGTTGAGTTTGTTTTTGAGTTCTGGTCGATCGCGCCGACGCGGTGACCACCGCCGTTCTGGCAACGCACTGAAGCCACAAATGCAGAAGGCACAGAACATGAATCCGACTCCTGATCGGCAGTTCTCATTCGCGAGCAAGTTCCTGATCATTTGCATTTTGTTTTGCACGATGTGGCCTACGCCACGCGCGCTTGCCGCCACGAAAGAACCGCCGCTCGCCAAGGCCTCTGACATGGAGTTTACTGCAGAGTACTCGACCGACAGACTGATGCTGGGCGACATTCTGTTCGCGCAGGTTACCATCAAAAATAAGACAGACCACGCTGTTCGGATTTCGGACTTCCACCCCCTGGTCATCCGAGCGCGAACACCCACTGCCACTCAAATCGCCTACGGGTTTGGGGAATACCCGGGCGGGACGACGCTCTCGGTGTTAGCAGCCGGAAAGGAGATTGTCTTGAGCGTGGTGTTGGACATGTTCAGCGATGATGGCTACGAAGACGGAACTTTCGATCCCTTTGACCGCCTGCTGGAGGGACAAAAGGTAACGCTGGAGGTAACCAGTTCGACAATCATGCCGCACCTGCAGAAACTGGACTACCGCGAGTATGTAATGCGGCACACCCGTGTAATAGCGTTTGGCGCTCCCGTGATCAGCCGACAGGCATTTGATGAGGCTGTAACAGAAAAGGTCGAGAGCGACGCTCTTACGAGGATCGCGGTGCGTTTGCACTCCGGCCAGCTTTCCTACCTGTTTACCCGTGCAGAGGACCTAAGGCGATATGTGGGTAACCCTCGCACCTATGCTGCTACAACGCATGTGCTCAGCGAGCGTTTACCTGTAAATTCCTCGGCCCGGCGTTCCGCTTCACTTGCATTGGCTGTCGGTCGTTTCGCGAATGCCGGCGACTCATCAGCCGAGGAAGCGGCGATTTCTAGCCTGCTCGCCTTGCTAGACGAGTGCCCGCGTATTGAAAGGGCGTATTGGGAAAGAGAGATTGTAGATCGAGTCAGTTACGAGCCTTTTCAACGGCAAGGTCATCTATCGAAACGAAAGGCTGACCTGCTTGTCAGCCGCATGAAAGATGCGGGCAACTGAGTATTGAACTTCCAGGGCGGCGAGGCCGGCGAACCACGCATTGCACACGAGTGAGCGGCAGCGTTGATTCCAAGGGCAATCTCCAACTCGCTCACCGCGTGAATGCAACCGTTGAACTTAATCGAATTGCTTACCGCTTCGGCGGTTAATGTGCGGTCGCGGTGTGATGACGTCAGCGTGGGACTCCCGGCCATACGGCTGACGCCAGCTTCTCAAGTCCTCTGGCCGCAGGTCGTCAGCGTTTTGGTGCGGCAGCCGTTTTGATCTCTTGTGGCCCATCGTGTGATTCAACGGCGCATGACTCCCTCGTTGATCGCGTTGTGTGGTCGAGGGTGTTTTTCTTTTACTGAGAGACGAATCCGACCGAACGCAAAACGCGCCGGCCCTTGGGTGTCGAGCGCCTTTGCATGTTTGAAGTGCACCTCGGAGATCAAAGCGCGGTCAGCACCGCGACGCCGATGAACTGCGTGCAAGTGATCGGTGAAGCGGACGGTTTGCGGATGGGCAGGGTGTTCGATGTGGTCGGACGCCGTGGGACGCGTTTTTGCGGGAGATTGCGTTGGCATCCTTGCGAACCCCCAATGGCTGTCGGGCGAGGCCTTAGCGCCAGCCGGATCTGCTAAACTGTTTTGACGTTTGCTTCGACGCGATCATCACACCGGAGGTCGCCCACCATTGAAGTCAGCGCAGAACCATCGATTGCAGCGGAACTCGCGTTCACGGTGTCACACTCGACACAATGTGTGCGGGCGCGAGTCCGCTGAATCAGGCCGCTACACGGCGGAAATCACTCTCACCGACGTCATCACACGCACGCCACCTCAATCGTAGAGCTCCGCGTGCGAAGTGATCGTTGCCGTTCGCCGCACTGAGTTTTCCCGCAAATGAGCATGCTTTGGCGTTGGTTCTATCGTTCTGTCGTCGCCATTGCCATCTGTATTCTGGCACTTGCGTTGGTAGTGAACATTGCGCCTTCGCGTCCTTTGGTAACGCAATCTGATGGGTACATTGAGCCTTCCACGACCGCATTCGAAAATACTATTTCGCATAAACTACCCGAGTCGGCTACAGAATTCCGTTTTTGTCGAGCGTCTGTCGGAATAGGCGGCCGCCTCCTTCTCTATCGATTTACTGCACCAATCGACGACCTAAACGCTCATGCCATCGCTGAATTTGACGCTCACTGGGATCGTCCCGGATACAAGGCAACGCCCGATGTTCCATCCCCATTTGACGAGCATGATGTCAAACGCAATTCAGAGTTCTACGGTGGCAATGCTGACTGGATGCTGCCCCAGGCCGGTGCTATTGGTACACTCTATGAACCGGCTGACGGACAACTGTCCCATCGCCCCACGATTTTTGTTGACGAGACGAACGGCGTTCTCTACTTCCAGATGACTGACTAAATAGGGCGATAACATCGGATGCACGACGAGTCGGGGTCAGGGTTGTGGAAGTGGTTGATCAATCGCGGCGACCATGTGATCGTTACCGTAGAACTTAATTGAATTGCTTTCCGCTTCGACGGATGATGCCCGGTCGCGGTGGGCTGAGGCCAGCGTGGGACTGCGGGGCGTAAGGCTGACGCCAGCTTCTTGAGTCCTCTGGCTGTAGGGGATCAGCGATTTAGTGCGGTCGCCGTCTTGATCTCTCGTGGCCCATCGAGTGATCCAGCAGCGCATGACTCCCCCGTGACTCGCGTTGTGTGGTCCGAGGATGTGTTTCTTTGACTCAGAGACGAATCCGGCCGAACACACGTCGCGGCGATCCTTGGGAGTCGTGCGGCTTGGGATGTTTGCAATGCACCAATGAGATCAACACGCGGCATGCACCGCGACGCTGATGTGCGGCGTGCAGGTGAATCCAGAAGCGGACGGTTTGCGGAGGGGCAGGTCGTTCGACGGGGCCGGGCGTTTCCTGGTGCGTTCTTGCGAGAGATTGCGTTGGCATCGGTGCGGGAGCTTGATTCATTCATTCGCTAGACTTTGCTGCGACCCCTCCGGGGTCGATGGAAGGATTGGCGACGTGGTCCGGAGGTGGCGCTGCGCTGACCTCCGGCTACTCGCTGTGATCCCTTCGGGATGCCGTGGGTGCTGCGTCGGTGGCGTCGGCTTGGTGGTGCATGCCCGTTGGGCAAACGAGGCGGGTCGGAACGCGGGGTGCCGGAACTCGCTGCGACCCCGTCCGGGGTCGAGGGGAGAATTGGAGATATCGTCCGGAGGTGGCGCTGCGCTGACCTCCGGCTACTCGTTGTGATCCCTTCGGGATGCCGTGGGTGCCCAAGAGGGCAGACACCGTGTTTGTCGACGGCGTGTGAGAGCGTTGGTCATCAATTTAGCCGTTTGGATGTGTCGGAAATCTTGTCCCTTGCGATTCCGATCGGGTAAATTGGCAGACTGCGGCGACCGCTTGGGCGGCTTTCGTGGGCAGACGCGCGAACCAACCGGTGCGTTAAAGCCGCGGAGGTGACGTCTCCTGCGATCTACGATCAATCCTTTCGTCGCGCCACGGTGACTGCCGACGTTCGCCACTCAAACACATGAACAACAACCCCTACTCCTCTCCGACGACCGACACGACCACCGATCATGCAGCTTCCATGGTTGAGTCGGGAGCGTCGGTTGTCGCGTTGGCAAAATCTGTGTTTCTTGCGTGGGAGCGACTTCGTATCGTCTACATCCTGCTGCTCGGCTCCTTCACCGCGATGCTCGCGATACCTGGCGTGATCTCCAATGGACCGCAACTGCTCACGTTTCGTGGCCTGATCATGATCGCAGAAGGTGCGATTGTCGCAAACGTTCTCTACTTTGCTGGCCCGATTGTCGAGACTTACGTACGTTGGCTTGGTTACGATCGCAAATGGGTGCGTTGGTTCTTATTCGCCGGCGGGACGACGTTGACTGCACTCCTCGCACTTGTCTCGCTTGCGTCAGGGTTGATACCCGATCAAAATTGAGTGGGCGTCGCACGCACGCCATACTGCGGCGAACCGTTTTCGATTGCAAACGGATCGACGGGTAGGAGTAGGCATGAAGGCACTTTCATCGTTGCTGATCGTCGCTTGCATGCTTGCGTCTGACGCGAGTGCCAAATCGATGGCCCGAGTTTGATGCGCAAGCAGCAGCCCATAGGCGGCGAGCCATACAGTGAATCGAGTCCGCCGCTCACCTCGATTTTGAAATCACCGTTTTATCGCGGCGGCACGGGTACCGCAGGCGTCGGATTTTATCGGATTGCGTTCCGCCTCGACGGTTGACGTGCGGTATTGGCGGGTCGGGTTTGCATGATGCTTCACGCCGTGGGCTGATGTCAGCTTCTTGAATCCACTGGCCGTTGGTCGTCAGCGTTTTGGTGCGACACGCGTCTTGATCTCTCCTGGCCCATCGGGTGATTCAACGGCGAATGACTCCCTCGTTGCTCGCGTCGTGTGGTCCGAGGAGATCCCTCTTTGACCCAAGGACGAATCTGCCCGAACGCGCGACGCGCCGTTCCTTTGGAGCCGTGCGCCTTTGAGTTTTCAAGTGCATCAGTGAGACCCAAACGCGGCACGCACCGCGACGCCGAGGAACGGCGTGCAAGTGATTGGCGCGGCTGACGGTGTTCGGGGGGCAGATTGTTCGACGTGGCCCGGCGTGGCGTGTCGCCTCCGTGCGAGAGATTGCGTTGGCTACCTTGACTGAAAGCATCGCTTTGCAGGTGTGCAAATACGTTGTGCGACCCCTCCGGGCAACGCTGTGAAGCATTTTCCCCATGTGTTTCTTGAGGTTTTAGCGGCAGGGCGCGAGCCCTCCGGTTCTTCATCTCTGCCACAGCACCGGAGGGCTCGCGCCCTACCGCTAAAAAAATGCTTCACAGCGTTGCCCGAGGGGATCGGGGGGAGGATTGGGGCTTGGTCCGGAGGTGACGCTGCGCTGACCTCTGGCTACTCGCTGTGATCCCTTCGGGATGCCGGTGATGCCCAGGAGGGCAGGCACAGTGTCTGTCGGCGGTGTGTCGGCCTTGCAGGCCTGCGTCGCAGTTGGACTGGAGTCCCGGCCCTAACGAGCCCGGCGACCACTCTTCTGCCAGCCCGCCCGGCTTGAACGACTCGCCTTCCGCGAGATCGCGGGCGGACAAGGCTGGTCGGTGGAGCTTGAGGACAAATCGTTGGATCAGCGACTTCCTTCGACGATCACGTTGGTGGTTCCGTTTTGCAAATCCGCCAGCCACCGCGCACAGGAACGCGTCCATTGGGCGAACGGGCCTCCCGATTCACGCAGCCCCTTTCCGTGACCGCCGCTGGCGTACACGTGCAATTCTGTCGGCACCTTGGCACGTTGCAGATGCAAAAGGTAGTGCAACGAATCGGGGGCGAACCGATCATCCGCCGCGACTGCCAAATAGATCGGCGGATAATCGTTGCTTGATTTCAATGGTTGAATCAACGGATCCAACCCATCCGCGGTGTCTTCGGCAGTCAGATAGGCGGGATAAATCAAGATCGCGAAATCGGGATCGGCGCGGACGGCATCGATCGAATCGAGGGCCGGGTAGCTTTGCCGGTCAGAATGATGCACGGTCAACGCCGCCAGGTTGCCGCCGGCGGAGAAACCGAGGACACCGATTTGCTGCGGGTCAACGTTGAAGGAATCGGCACAACTGCGCACCAGCCGGATCGCGCGTTGGGCGTCTTGCAGCGCGACGACGTGCTTGTCCATCCCTTCGCGACGGGGAACGCGGTACTTGGTGACGAATGCCGTGATCCCCTGGTCGCACAACCACTGAGCGATTTGAGTGCCTTCGTGCTCTGCCGCCAAGGCGTTGTAGGCCCCTCCAGGAAAGATGACGACGGCCCGGCCGTCGGGATGTTCCGGGCGCCAGACGTGCAGCGTCGGGCGCGAGACGTCGGTGATGCGAACCAGCCCATCGGGTCGCTGGGGAAGGTTTTCCCGTGGCGCCGCAGAGGGATCGTCATCGCGTTTGCCGTCGCCGGGCCAGATCGAGATGATTTCCGGTGCCGGCTTGCGGAGCGCCGCCAGTTGCCGGTCGCCCTCGGTCCAATCCGACGGGGGCAGCGCCGTGTCTGATTTCATGGCGGCTGACTTCACCGTTTCCGCGTTTGACACCTTCTGCTGTCCGTCGCTTCGTTTCAAGAACGTGGCTTCCAGACGATCCAGAAAGGCGTTGCTCTCGTTCTGCATGGCTTCGGTGAACAGACCCTGATCTTTCAAGAACCGAGCGGCCGGACGGACAAACTCCATCAACGGATACTTGTCAAAACAGCCGCCGTGGCCGCCTTCGGAATACACGTGAAGCTCCGACGGCACTTTCGCTTGTCTCAGTTGCAACATCGTGTTGACCGCGCCCCAGGTGAATTTGTCGCTGCGGGTGACCGTCATCAACGTCGGCGGCGTCCGTTCGGGGCTCAACCGATCAAGGTGCAGATGCGGATCGGCGGTCGACGACTCCGTCGGCTGCGTCAGGTACGCCGGATACATCAAGACGACCGCGTCGGGGCGCGCGCTGAGTTTGTCGGCCGCGTCTTGTGCAGGGTACGTCGACTCGTCGTGATTGTTGGCCAGATTGAACGCCAAGTGACCGCCTGCGGAAGATCCGATCATGATGATCTTCTTCGCATCGATGCCGAGATCCGCCGCGCCCGTCCGCAACAGTCGCACGGCGCGTTGAGCATCGCTCAGTGGCACGCGATGACCGGGATCATCCGCCGCTCTGGGAACGCGATACTTCAGCACGGCACAGTGGGCGCCGATGGCTCCGGCCCAGTGACAGACATCGACGGCGTTGGGCAGGGAAAGCCGTCCGTAACCTCCACCGGGTGCGAACAGGATCGTGGTCCCGGTCGCTTCGACGCCCGCCGGCGGGGCAAAGAGAATCATGCTCGGTTTCGTGACGTTTCCTATCGCTGGCTTGCCGCTTTTTGAATCGCCCACGGTATCGGCGGCGACCTGTTGTGTCTGATTCGGCTGCACCCCATCGTCCGGCCAAAGCGGGATGACGACGGCATCACGATCGAGCAGTTGCTGCATGGCTTGCTCACCCGGGCTGTCGGCGTGGGAGCGTTGGCAAACGATGAGTGTCGTCAACAGGAGCGAGCGAAAGAGGATCCGCAACATGGGGTCGGGCTTTCTGATCAAGGTGTGAAACGTCGCACAGGGCAGACGGCATCGGGCAGCAAGTGCACCCTCGTGGATGTGATCGCCACGGCGTCGGCATTGTAAACCAGATCGCAACGTCGCGCTCGGAGCGATTTCGATTCAACCGTGGGGTAAGCATCTTGCTTGCCAGCTCGAATCGCAGGGGAGACGCAAGCTGGAAGCGTACGCCACTTCGGCAGATTTTGCCGGGCTAACCATCGAACACCATACCCGCCGGTGCGACGGCGTTGTGGGTTGGGGCATTCTGCCCCGCCGCGACTTTTTGGGGCGGAGCGACTGGATGGTGTCGGTCGCTTCATCCCACCAACAAAAATTGTTTGGTGCGGCAAATGACGGGGGCAAAGTGGATTCCGAGTGAAACAACACCGCTCTGGTACGCGGCGTGCTTTTCAGACAGATCGATGACGCGGCGTGTTGCCGCTGCAACCTCCTCCGTCTGATTGAAGGACATCAAACCATGAAGAAGCACAAGAGCCGTCTGAGGACAGCACTCGTCGCGGCACCGTTGACGTTGGCAGCAACCGGTCTGTTAATGGCGGCTGCTCCGATGACCAAACTTGATACCAAACCGGCGCCGGCCGCGGTGACACGCCCCGCGCCGTCTCCGGCGATCACGCCCGAACAGCTGAACATCGCCAATTCGCTCTCACAAGCGTTTCGCAATGTTGCCGATCGCGTCTTGCCGGCCGTCGTTGCCATCGAGAACCGCCCGGACACGTCTTGGCGTGCAGCCCAAGCTGCTCCCGAGGGCAATACGAAGAACACCCCCAATCCGTTCAAAGGAACACCGTTTGAGGACATGTTCCGTGGCGGCCAGATCCCGATGCAACCCGGCATGACCCCGCGTCAGGCTCCGCGTCCCCAAGGCGGTATCGGCTCGGGCGTGATCATCGACACGTCGGGGATCGTGTTGACCAACAACCACGTCGTCGAAGGCGGCGGGACCGTGATCGTGAAGACACACGACGGCCGCGAATTTGAGGCGGTCGAAGTGTTCACGGACCCGAAAACGGACATCGCCGTGGTCAAGATCAACGGCGACGATTCGTTGACGGCCGCGAAACTCGGCAACAGCGACACGACCTCGGTAGGCGACTGGGTCGTCGCACTCGGACAGCCGTTCGGGCTGGAAAGCACCGTCACGGCGGGGATCGTGAGCGCGAAGAATCGCGGCATCGGCATCACCGCTCGTGAGAACTTCATTCAAACCGACGCGGCGATCAACCCCGGTAACAGCGGCGGCCCGTTGGTCAACCTGTACGGCGAGGTGGTCGGGATCAACACCGCGATCTCGTCTCGCGGCGGCGGAAACAACGGGGTCGGATTCGCCGTGCCGTCCAACATGGCCCGTTGGGTCAGCGATCAATTGGTTGCCAGCGGCACGGTGCAGCGGGCCTACTTGGGCGTCGCCATTCAGCCGGTGTCCCATGAATTGGCCGGCCAGCTCGGCGTCTCTCCCCGAGGCGGTGTGGCGGTCACCAACGTGTTCCCCGACACGCCGGCGGCCAAGATGGGTTTCCAGCCGGGCGATGTGATCGTGAAGTTCGGATCGACCAAGGTCGCCACCCCGCAACAACTGCAACTGGCCGTCGAGCGTTCCGCCATCGGGCAGACGGTTTCGGTGGAGATCGTGCGTGACGGGAAAACAGTCGCCTTGACCTACGAACCCGAAGCGGCACCGAATGACTTTACCGCTGCCGGACCGGAACAGAAGCCCGGCGGAGTGAAGATGCAGTCGCTGGGCATCGAAGTCACTCCGTTGACCGCCGACGTCGCCAAGCAACTCGGCCTGGAGGAGTCCGCCGGCGTCGTGGTCACGCGAGTTCAGGAAGGCAGTCGCGCCGAGCAAGCCGGGCTGAGCCCCGGGATGGTGATTGCCCAGGTCAATCGCCAAGGCGTCTCGACGATGGCCGAGTTTGAAAACGCGGTCAAATCGGACGAGGACGGAACCCTCCTGTTGTTGGTTCGCAGCGAGCGAGGCTCCCGCTTCGTTGTCATCGAAGGATAAGATTCCCCACCCGAGCAAGGAGGCGCGAACCAAATGCGACCAACGTCCCCGCGGCGTTGGTCGCTCTTTTTGGGAGCAGCAGAAAAGGGGGCAGGTACGAATGGCACGTGCCATTTGGGCCATTTGGTTGTTGGTACCTGCCCCCTTTTCCGCGGCCCGATGCCAAAGGGTATCCTGGTGACTCGCTTCGATCGACGAGGAATGACCGATGAAACTTGCCGCCAAATTAATTCTGCTCTTCATGCTGGGCGTGTTGGGCATCGTCGCCCTGTTCTCCTGGCAAACCATTCGACGACAACTCAAGTGGGACGAGGAGCTGCGTGCCAACCACGTCGATGACGTCGTCGGAGCGCTCAAACCCGCGATCGACGATGCCTATCGCAACGGCGGTGTGGTGACGATCCAACAGGCCATCGAAGTGACCGCGCGTCATATCCCCGGCCAAGAATTGCGTTGGGTCGAAGGCGTGCCGGCCGGCGATTCGGAAACTACGATCTCGTCGCGAAAAGTCTCTCGAATCTCCGTTTCCGACAAAGACGGCGAAACCGTCGCCCACACGTTTGTCCCGTTGGAAATCGACGGCTCGCAAGCCGGCGGCGTGGAAGTGTCTCAATCGATGAAGCAGCAGGAACAATTCATTCGCGATTCCATGATCGCTTCTGTTCTGTCATTGCTCGGCGTTGCCGCCCTATCCGGCATGATGATTTACTTCGGCGGCGTCCGGCTGGTCGGCGAACCGCTCGAAAAACTGATCGATCAAGTCCACCAGATCGGAGCAGGCAAGTTGCCTCAACCACCCGCCTTGAAACGCAGCGACGAACTCGGATCGTTGGCCGAAGCGATCAGCCAGATGAGCCGCCAGCTGGACCAGCAGCAGAACACGATTCGGCACACCGATCGGCTGGGAACCGTCGGCACGCTGGCCGCCGGCATGGCGCACGAGATGGGCACCCCGCTGAACGTCGTTGCCGGCCGGGCCGGTCTGATCGCGAGCGGAAAACTGTCGCCCGAGGAAGTCCGACAAAGCGCTCAAACGATCAAGTCCGAAGCCGAACGCATGACCACGTTGATTCGCCAGTTGTTGGATTTTGCACGCCAATCTCCGACCACTCACACGCGGATCGACATCGGCCAAATCGCGCGGACCACCTGCGATTTGATCGAACCGATCGCGGATAAATCGTCCGTAAAAATTGATCTCCACGCCGATGACCAAGCCTACCCGATCCGCGGTGACGCCACTCAGATCCAGCAAGTGCTGACCAATTTTCTGACCAATGCGGTCCAGGCCATGCCCGACGGCGGCACGGTCACCGTGGCCCTCGAGCGACGGCAGTCCTCGCAGGGCGATCGGATGGTGGTCCACGTGACTGATCAAGGCCCAGGCATCCCGCCGGAACAGCTCGATCATGTCTTCGAACCGTTCTACACCACCAAGGATATCGGACAGGGAACGGGGCTCGGACTGTCGATCGCCTACGGGATCGTGCAAGAACACGGCGGCGACATCGAAGTTCAAAGCAATGAAAACGTGCAAACCACGTTCAGTGTCTCGCTGCCCGCCGCCGACGAATCAACAGCCGCTGCCGAAGAACCAACAGCCACCGCCCCATCATGAACCAAACCATGTCCAACGCGAACGTCTTGATCGTTGACGATGAACGAAACATGTGCGAGTTGATCGAGACCGATCTGCGACTGCGGGGAATCAACAGCCGCTGGTGCCTGTCGGCAGCGGACGCGGTGGAAGCCCTGCATCAGGAAAACTTCGATGTGGTGCTGACCGATGTAAAGATGCCGGGCACGACCGGTTTGCAACTGTGCCGACAGTTCACCGAAACCAGGCCCGATGTGCCGGTGATCGTGATGACCGCCTTCGGAACGTTGGAAACCGCAATCACGGCGATGCGCGCCGGCGCGTATGACTTCATCACCAAGCCGATCGAGATGGACCTGCTGGCGATCACGTTGCGGCGGGCAATCGAACATCGCCAACTGTCCGAGCAGGTCCGATTGCTGAACGCGTCGAGCGACGAAGTCGGCGCGTTCGGGGAGATGATCGGCAAGAGTCCCGCGATGGTGAAACTGTACGAACAACTGCAGCGTGTCGCGCAGTCCGATGCCGCGGTTCTGATCTGCGGCGAAAGCGGAACCGGCAAAGAGCTTGTCGCCCGCTCGATCCATGCCAACAGCCGCCGCAGCGATCAACCGTTTGTCGCCGTCAACTGTGGCGCGCTCAGTGAAACATTGCTCGAGAGTGAACTGTTCGGCCACGTCAAGGGAGCCTTCACCGATGCACGGAGCGAACGTCGGGGGCTGTTTCTGGAAGCCGACGGCGGAACGCTGCTGTTGGACGAAATGGGCGAGATGCCGATGCCGATGCAGGTCAAGTTGCTGCGAACCCTGGAAGAACGTTCGGTCCGTCCGGTGGGTAGCGACAAGGACATCCCCTTTGACGTTCGTGTCTTGACGGCAACCAACCGTGACCTGGAAACCTCCGTCGCCGAGGGGCGTTTCCGCGAGGACCTATTCTATCGGATCAACGTGATCGGCATCCAGTTGCCGCCGCTGCGAGCCCGGGGAACCGACACGCTAAGACTGGCGGAACATTTCTTGAAACAGTTTGCCAGATCCGAACGCAAATCGGTGGACGGGTTTGCCGAAGGCGTGGCCGAAAAATTGCTCGCGTATTCGTGGCCCGGTAACATTCGCGAGTTGCGCAATGTGATCGAACGCGCCGTCGCGCTGACGCGTTACGACAAGATCACGATCGAAGACCTGCCGGAAAAAATCAGCAATTTCTCCGCCGGCACACTGTTCATCGGCGGCTTGGATCCGAGTGAATTGGTCCCGATGGAAGACATCGAACGCCGCTACATCAACCATGTGCTGGAAGCGGTCGGAGGTAACCAGACGCAAGCCGCCCGAATCCTCGGACTGGATCGAAAAACGATCTACCGCAAGTTGAAGCAGGAGGGGTAGGTCACGCGATGCGTGGCAGGGGTAGGTCACGCTGTGCGTGACAGGGGTAGGTCACGCTGTGCGTGACGGCAACGCAGTGCAGCGTCTATCGGTAGATGTCATGCGAGAGAGCCATGGACCGTCTGGCAATCGGCTTCCCTCAATCGATCGGATCGAACAGACGATCTCCGGTACCACAGCAATGGATCACACCCACGGATGGCAGCGCGTACCCACGGATCCCAGGCTGCTTTTTATCCGTGGGTTCGCTCTGCCATCGGTGGGTTCATTTAAATCGGGCACTCGGGGCTGTCCTCAGGCTGGTGTTTCCAGCGTCGCACTGCAACCCGCCGGTTTGACTCCGCGATCCAATCAGACGGATGACCGGCGCATGACGTTTACCGCTAGACGGTCCACTACGCAGTTCGATCGAGAGGCCGCTCGCGCCGTTCCGCCAACAAACGGTGCCGCTACGACTGCGATTCTTCGGGCCGGTTGATCACGAAGTGGGACAGTTTCGGCGCCAGCGGGGCTCGCTGGCCGGGCTTGGGGCGGTGGATGGAGCGGATCTCACCTCGCGTTTCGCAGGCGGGGGATTTCGCTTGGCGTTCGGCCGATCCGTGGCGGCGGTCGATGCGTGTCTCCGCCTCATAGTCACTGTTCAAAGGTTCATCTTCGATGCGAGGTGCGAACCGGATGCACACGAGCACCACGCCCGTACAGACGACTGAAACGATCAGCCAGATGATTAAGAGATTCATATCCGCACCGCCCACAGTTGGTACGCCGAACTTGCCCGCTCTCTGCCCTTTCTACGCCAGAACAGAACCATGTGTTCCGAAGAAAGATTGACGTAGGGAGAACACAACAGTTCTGGCTGGAACCTGGTCTTTCGGTTCAATCGGCTCGACCGGGTGATTCGTTCAAGCAAATTTTGCAACTACAGACTCGTGCTGCTCTTGAGGACCGGCACGAGCAGTGCAAGCACAACAGCCAGAACCAAAAACGCCATGACCAGCAACATCATTGGTTCGAGTAATCGTACAAAGAGGTCCAGTCTGCGAAAAGTTCGCTTCTCCAGTGAGTCGGCGATTTCCGGAAGAACTTTTTCTAGCGAGTTGCTTTCCTCCCCCACGCTGATCATTTCCACGACCGATGGGGGAAAATAGCCAGAGGCCCTCAGCGGTGTGGCCAGGGATTCACCGCCGCGGATGTTTTCGGTCGCATCGGCGATCGATTGGCTGAGCAAGCGATTGGCGGCGGCCGAACGACTGATTTCAAGCGACTTCAAGATCGGCACACCGTTTCCCAGCAGGGTGCCCAAAACACGGCAGAATCGGGCGACGGCCAGATTCATCAGGATGTTGCCGAGCACCGGAATCCGCAGCTTGATCTTGTCCATCATCTGCTTGCCGGCATCGGTTGCCAATTGAACTTTGATCACCACGATCAAGGCGATGGCCAAGATGACGAGCACCCAGCCGTATTGTTGCAGTACCGTGCTAAAGCTGAGCAGCGATTCGGTGTACCAGGGCATCTCGTCTTTTTGGCGCAAGCGATCAAACATCGCATCAAACTTAGGGACGAAGAAGACCAGCAGCCCGCTGATGACGAGGGAGCCGACCGAAAACAGGAACACGGGATAGGCCAGTGCGCTGATGGTTCGGCCTTTCAGATCCTCCTGCAACTCGGTGAACGTGCTGACACGTTCCAGGGCGTCTTCCAGGAAACCGCCTTCGGTCCCGGCGCGGACCATGTTGATTGCCATGTCGGAGAACACGTTGGGAAACCGCGCCATCGCGTTGCCGATCGGTTCGCCGTCTTCGACCCGCGCCTTGATTTCTTTGACGATATCGCCCAAGACCCGGTCAGTCGCTTGTTCACCGAGGACGGTCAGCGAGCGCATCATCGGCACGCCGCTGCGGAGCAGCGAGGCCAATTGACCGTAAAAGGTCGCCATCGTCTGGCCTTTGACACGTTTCCGCTGGCCAAACAGGGAGCGGCCGGACGTGTTTTCGGCGGCGGCGACCTTGGACGGAAAGAGCGACTTTTCGCTCAGCAGCGCGGCGACTTCGCGTTCATTGGCGGCTTCGATCGAACCGCTCACGGTCTTGCCCGCCATGTCGCGGGCGGTGTAGGCAAACGTCGGCATGATTCTAGTGCTGTGTCAGCGTTAAATGTTCGGGTTGCGTTTGTCGAGCGGAAAAGGGGTCAGGTACCAAAACCAAATGGCCCGCAGGGTGCTTCGCATTTTTGGTACCTGACCCCTTTTCCGCGGCACCCAAAGTTTAAAAGTTGCCGCACCACTAGAGAGCCTCGCCCTTGGAAACGCGTAGCACTTCGTCGATGCTCGTCAGGCCCGCGATCACTTTGTCCCAAGCGTCCATCCGCAGGGTCCGCATGCCGGCATCCACGGCCGCTTTGCGGATGACCCAACTGCTGGCCCGATCCTGGGCTAGCTGGCGGATTTCATCATTGGTGACCAACAGTTCATAAATACCCATCCGCCCGGAATAGCCCAGGTTGCGGCATTCGCGGCAGCCCACCGGGCGATACCAAGTGAATTCGCCGGCGCGATCCCAGGGGAAATCCTGAGGCACTTCGTCCGGCGACGGCTTGTAGGCTTCTTTGCACAGCGGGCAGAGTCGACGGAGCAGCCGCTGGGCCATCACGCCTTCGACGGTCCCCGCGACCAGGAACGGTTCGACGCCCATGTCGCCCAGTCGGGTGAAGGCCCCCGAGGCGTCATTGGTGTGCAAGGTGCTGAAGACCAAGTGGCCGGTCAACGACGCCTGGATGGCGTTTTCGGCCGTTTCCAAGTCACGAATTTCCCCCACCAGGACGATGTCGGGGTCGTGCCGCAAGATACTCCGCAGCGACGCGGCAAAGGTGAAGCCGATCTTGGAGTGGACCTGGATTTGGTTGATACCGTCAAGTTGGTATTCGACCGGGTCTTCGGTGGTGATGATCTTGGTTTCTTCGCTGCGGATTTGTAGCAAACTGCTGTAGAGCGTCGTGGTTTTACCGCTACCGGTCGGCCCGGTGACGAGGACGATCCCGTGCGGCAACTCGATCAGCTTGCTGTAGGTTTGATAGATCTCGTCGGACATCCCCAGTTTGCCCAAATCGAAGACCATGGCGGATTTGTCCAGCACCCGCATCACCAAGCCTTCGCCGTGGATCATCGGGATCACGCTCAAACGAATGTCGACCTCGCGACCGTGAACCCTCAGTTTAATGCGACCGTCCTGGGGGAGACGTTTTTCGGCGATGTTGAGCCGCGCCATGATTTTCAAGCGACTGATGATGGCGGCTTGGAAACGGTTGATTTCCGGCGGCGTGGGTTGGCGGTGCAAAATCCCGTCGATCCGATAGCGGACCAGCAATCCATCGGACTGGGTCTCGATGTGAATGTCGCTGGCGCGCGTCTCGATCGCTTCGAGCAAGATTTCGTTGACCAGGCGGACGACCGAAGCTTCCTGAGCCATCTCGCTCAGTTCGCTGCCGTCGGTTTCCAGCTCTTCGAGCAACTCGACGTCTTCGTCATCCGAGACGGCCGCCATCAGGTCTTCGACGGTTTCGCTGCCGACACCGAGATGACGCTTCATCAGCCGCGCGATCTCGCCGCGTTGTGCGACGATCGGAATGATGTTTTTGCCCGTCGCCGCGCTGGCTTCATCGAGCGGGTAGAGGTCCAGCGGATCGGCGGTCGCCACGACGACCGATCCATTTTGGAAGCGAATCGGGAACAGCGACTGGCGATAGATCAATCGCTGCGGGAAGCCTTCCAAGGCGGCCAGATCGATTTCGGTGTCGCGTAAATCAACGAACTCCAAGCCGACTTCCTCGGCCAGCGCTTCGAGCGCTTCACGTTCACCGACGAAGCCTTTTTCGACGGCGGCCTGAATGATATCGGACGCATTGCTGCCGTGGGTGTCTGCCAGCTGTGCGTCGCTGAGCAGTCCGCGTCGTCGAAGGATTTCGCCTGCACGCATGATCATGGAATCGGTTCCGGTGTTCTTCCAAAGAGTGATGCTTGGATTGTACTGTGTTGCGGGGCAGAACGTCGGCGCGCCCGGAGAGTTTGCATCGTGGTCGATCTCCGGTTGCGCCTTGAAGACGTTTGCCTGGTCGGGATTAACGTCCGCCGCCGGGACGACCGCCGCCACCACCGGGAGCACCACCGCGTCCGCCGCCACCGCCGAAGGGTGATCCTCCGCCACCACGGCCGCCGCCGAATCCGCCGGGGCGTCCGCCGCCGAAGGGGCTGCCGCCGCCACCGCCGCCGAACCGCGATCGAAACGCTTCGATCCGTTGCCGCATCGCATCAGCCGCTTCGGTGCTGCTGCTGCTATCGCCTCCGGTCCGCGCCCCGGGGGTACTGGAGGACGAGGAACCGCTGTCTTTGGTTTCCACTTTGGCGCTGAGGATGGCTTCCAACGCTTGCACGATGGTGTTTCCGTTGAGTGTGCCGGGCAGCGTGTAAACGACGGTCTCGTCTTCATTGACGCGGCCACCTTGATCGAGCGCCTCGACCAGCATTTGAATCTCTTCAAAATCTTTGGTCGTGGCCGTGACCACCAGCGAGTTGCTTTGGACGTCGACGGCAACCGTAATTTTCGAGCGTTCGCTTTTCGCCGTCTCGGCACCGCCGCCGCGGCCGCCTCGACCGCCGCGCAGGGCGTTGATGAAATCTTCCGGCGAGGGTTGCCCGCCACGACCGCCGCCTCCGCCGGCGTTGCTGCGTCCCTGATCCGCACCGGCGACACGATCGGCGTAGATCTCTTTGACCACCTTGGCGACTTCCGCCGCACTTTGATACAGCACGGGGATCATCCGCGGCGTCGCGGTCAATTCAATGTCTTCGGGACTTTCCTCGATGTCGATTTTTTCAAGCACCATCTCGATGACTTGCAAATCCAGTTCGTTGGCTTGGATGAACAGCGCGTTGAGCCGTAGATCGGGAACGATGTTGACCGAACCGGTGGAGGTCAAAATGGACTTGGCCGAAGAGGTCTCGCCACCGCCACCGCCGGCCAATCCCATCAGTCCACCCAACATGCCGCCGCCGAGTCCGCCGGTGATTGTGTCGGTCAAGCTGCCCGCCGAGTCGCCGCCGCCGAGAATGCTGGCGATCATTTCGGCTGCGATATCGGCCTGGATGTATTTCAACCAGTAGATCGTCGGCAGGTCACTGGAGGTTCCCATCGGGCCGATCAGTTGAGACAGCAGTTCTTCTAATTCGTCCAACGCTTCGGTGTCATCCGAAGCGATCCGAATGCCGTTGGGCGTCAGTTCGATCATGATGTCCGGACTGGGCGATTTGGCGACTTCGGTGGTGACCGGTTCGGACGGATCATTGGCGGGTTGGTTGTCCGCGGGGCTGGATGCCGCCGGGCTGGATGTCGTTGGCGCTTGGGTGAGGTAGTAGAACCGTTGCGTATCGACGCGGGATGCGTCGAGATTGCTGGCAGGGTTCGACGTCGATTGCGTCGGCGGCGAGTTGGAGTTGGAAGGAGCCCGCTGGATCTTGCGATCACGGATGCCGTTGGATTCACCGGCCCCGGACGGAGACACCACCCGGATCGGATTATCGCGTCCGGTCATTCGCCAATACAGTTGCAGCTGTCGCAACGCGTCTTCGGCTTGACGTCCGTTGAGCGGCAACAGTCGGACTTTCCCGCTGAGCAACCCTTCGCTGGTGGTGCCGTCGAGTTGTTCGAGCAATCGTCGGACCTGTTCGATTTCGTCTTGCGAGCCGCGAACCCATAGTTTTCCGGTCGCGGGATCACCGTCGACGATCGGACCGCTGGCGTTTTCTTCGGTCACGCCGAAGTACTTGTTGATGGTCAGCAAGGCTTGGGCGGGGTCGATGCGTTTGAGCTGAAAGACTTCGAAGTTTTCACCGCTGCCTTCCATCTTGGCAATCACCTCGGTGATCTGTTTATGGGTGTTGGGTGTTGCGAAGGCGATGATGGCGTTGGTGGCGGGGTCGATGGCGACCCGCGTGCCGGGTTCGTCTTGCAACAGCGTTTGCAGCACTTCGAACACGGTGGCGGGGTCGGCCACGCGCACGAAATGGGTTTGGAAGACGGGGCGAGCCACTTCTGCTTCGGTGGCGTCAGCGGAACCTTCCAGCGGTTGGTCGGCTTTGGCGATCAGGTTCTCCAGGATGCTGACCTTGGATCGCAACCCGGTGGCGTAGATTCGATCACCATAGAGTCCGACGGAGATCCGAATGTCGTCGTTGGAGTTTTCGGCGGCTTCCAGGCCCAGCAAGGGTCGAGCGGTTTGCAGCAATTCCTCGGCGCTGCGGTGTTGCAGTTTGATCTCGTGCACTTCCTGGTCGGACTGTTTGATGACCTCGCGGATCGCGACCAGTTTCTCAGCCCGTTCGGTCACCTTGGCTTGGCGGGCGCTGTCGAGCACGATCACCCGCCCCCAGGGCCCGACCATCTGCGGCAATTGCGTCTTGGCTTCGTCGGGTGTCATGCTGCCGAGCGGGAAGATCGCGGTCACGATGTCGCTCTTGCCGCGTGATTCCAGTTCGTCCAGCGGGACCAGATCGGCCAACTCGCTGATCAGTTTGTCGGCGTTTTCGACTTCCAAATCGATCAAGAACAGCATCCGACCGCGTCGGACCAAGGCGTAACCGCGATCGAGCAACAATCGATTCAACAGATCCAACGCCTCGGCGACCGTGTACATCCGCGAGCGATCGATGAAGGAGATCGAGCCCTCCGGATAGCGGTCGATCTGGAGCGACAAATCGCCTTCGGTCGCCATCCAATTCAGCACGTCTTTCCAGCTGGCGCCGGTGAAATTGAATCGCAGCAACGGCTGTTGGGGGCGATCGAGTTCTTGCAACAAAATCCGTGCGGCTTCCTCCGGTGTCACATCCGAGCCGCGGATTCCCTGTGAAGGTTCAGTCGCCGGGGGTTGGTCTGAGGGCTGGTCTGAGGGTGAGGCGGGGACTTGGTCTGCGCTGTCGATCTCCTCCGCCGGGGCGTCGGCCGTTTCGGCTGCCGGGTCTCCCTCGGGCGTCTGTTCTTGTGCCGAAAGCGTCGAGATCGGCAGCATGGAGGCCAACACGGCGGCGAAAAGGATCTGAAGAGACGACTTCGCCAGCCCGGACGGCTGCCGCAGCGGCAGGCGGATGCTGGCGCCGATCGGTGCGTTGCTATCGGTGCACGAGCTTTCGTTGCACGAGCTGTTGTTGCACGAGCCTTTGTTGCACGATGGGAGTTGGAAATGCATTATTGCAGCGGTTTTGTCAAAAGAAGTGGATGAGATTTCGACTCAAGGGGCCTGCCGACCGGCTCATTCTAATTGCCCCCCATCAAATCGCCCGGCACCAATCTCGCCAGTTTTCAGAGGCGGAGATCACTTGGCCGGCCCACTGATCTAACCTTCTGCGCGGGCCAGGGTTTCTCGACCGATCGCGGAATTCGGTTGATTCGTGCTGTTTTCATGCCAGTTGATGCCCGCGGAGGTATGGTTTTCGCACTCTATGCCCCTCTGGGCGGGGCATGACGAAGCCCGGAATTGTCTTCGCGGCGGACCCCGTGTTGCCGATCGGGCGTAGGATCTGCCGCCGCTGGGCTTCTAAAAAATCTGAGCGAGGGGTGTTTTCAGTTCTACGAACGACACTTTCGGGTTGGTACGATACGCTCTGACGCCAGCCGGCGATCGCACACGATTCCGACAGGGCACCAAAGAACCGACGCCGGTTTGCCGCAGGATTAACCACGAGCAGAGCTATCGCTGTTCGCATCGAAGGGAACATGAAAGGAATGCTGCAAAAGCAACGAAAACTGATACTAAACGACCAGCAACGCGATGCGATGCGCCGCGCCGGACGCGTCAATGCGAGCCTGATGGACTACATCCGCCCGCACATCAAGGCCGGCATCACCACCGGCAGAATCGACGAGATGATCGCACAGTGGACGCTCGACAACGGGCATACCGCGGCAACGCTGGGGTATCAGAATTTCCCGAAAAGCTGCTGCACGAGCATCAATGAAGTGATCTGCCATGGCATCCCCGGCGACGAGGAGCTCAAAGAAGGCGACATCGTCAACATCGATGTGACCACCATCGTCGACGGCTGGCACGGGGACCAGAGCGAAACGTTCTTGATCGGGGAGGTTTCCGAGGAACGCAAAGCGGTCACCCAATGCGCATTCGACTGCATGCACATGGCGATCGATGCGCTGACCCCCGGATGCACGGTCTCGAAAATCGGCGAGACGATCGTGCCCGAGGCGCATCGGCGTGGTTTCTCGGTCGTCCGAGAATACGTCGGTCACGGACTGGGCAAACAATTTCACTTGGATCCCTCGATCCCGCACTTCCCCAATCGGCAAAGTCGTATCGACCGGCTGTTCCCCGGCATGTGTTTCACCGTCGAACCGATGATCAATGCCGGAACCCGCTACGCCCGCTGCGACAAGGCGGACGGATGGACGGTGCGGACCAAAGACGGTCGACCATCGGCCCAGTTCGAGCACACGGTGATGATGACCGAGGACGGCCCCGAGATTCTGACCCAATGCAACGACGGCCCCCGCAAAGGCCATCAATTCTAACGTCGACCGCTCGCCCCGCGACGACCTCTCCTGCTCCATCGGTTGATCCGACTCACCAAGGCCTCCACCATGAATCCGCTCCGTAGTCTCTCTGTCTGCCGTTTCGCTGTCTGCCGTCGCGCCGTCTGTATGTTCCTGTGCGGCGTCGCGCTGATTTCATTCGCCGCGGTCCAACCGGCCCACGCGCAAGACAAACCGCTGAAGGTCTTGCTGGTCGCCGGCGGGTGCTGCCATGATTACGCAGCCCAAACCCAGTTGCTGAAGAAAGGCATCGAGGAGCGGATCAATGCTGAGGTGACGATCGAATTTAATCCCAGCAAGACGACCAGCACCCGTTTCGAAGTCTACGAATCGGATGACTGGGCCGAGGATTACGACGTGATCCTGCACGACGAGTGCTCCGCGTCGGTCACCGAACGCCCCTACGTCGATCGTATTTTGGCTGCCCACCGGGCCGGTGTTCCCGCGGTCAACCTGCACTGCGCCATGCACAGCTACCGCTGGGGCGATTTCCGAAACCCGGTCGAAATCGGGGCCGAGAATGCGGGCTGGTACGAGATGATCGGCGTTCAATCGACCGGCCATGGTCCGCAATCCCCGATCGATGTTCACTACACCCAGGCGGATCATCCGATCACCAAGGGGCTGAACAACTGGACGACGATCAACGAGGAGCTTTACAACAACGTCCGAGTGTTTGGGAACACCGAAGTGCTGGCGACCGGGGATCAAGTTCAATCGCCGCGAAAGAAGGATCTGAAACAGAACCCTAACGCCAAACCCAAAACGGCTCAGGCGGTCGTGGTTTGGACCAATCTGTACGGGCCCAACCAAACCAAGATCTTTAGCACCACGCTCGGCCACAACAATGAAACCGTCGGCGACGATCGCTACCTGGACCTGGTCTCCCGCGGGATCCTCTGGGCCACCGACAACCTGAACGCGGAAGGCAAATGAGCGTCGGGTGAATGCGGGTGGCCGCTGACTGTGGGATAGGCTTCCAGCCTGTCGATGCGACAAAGAGAGGCCGCCAGCCTATTCCACGACTCTATGGGGCGTTCTGCTGCGAACCCACGCCGCTGACCACCAGATGCAGCACGGCGAACAGTCGGTCATCGTCGGTCCAACTGCGATGCAATTCTAACCCTGCGCGAGCGGCCAGCTTCGAAAAGCCTTCGATCGTGTACTTGTGCGAATACTCGGTGTGAATGAATTCACCTGCATCGAGCTGAAACGATGTCTCCGCGATGCGGATCGTTTGTCGTTTCAACGAGCGAATGTAGATTTCGATTCGGGACGCCGCATTATTGTAAAACGCGACGTGTTCGAAGGCTTCCACGTCGATCTCGGCATCCAGTTCGTCGCGAATCCGATGCAACAGATTGAGATTAAACGCCGCCGTCACGCCGGAATCGTCGTTGTACGCACGTTCCAAGATTTCGACATCTTTGACCAGGTCGATCCCGATCAGCAACCCGCCGCCATCGCCGCATCGCTCGGTGATCGATCGTAACAGTCGCTCCGCCTCGGCCGGTTCAAAATTCCCGATCGTCGATCCGGGAAAGTAAACGGCGCAGTGCGTCGCGGGTTGCCGTGGGGTTGGGAGTGAAAACGGACGGGTGAAATCGGCGGTCACCGGAATGATTTCGAGGTGCGGGTAATCCGCCCGCAAGCGCTCGGCGACCCGTTGCAGATGCCGATGCGAGATATCGACCGGGACGTAAGCGGCCGGGTCGATCAGATGATCCAGCAAGATTCGAGTTTTAATGCTGCTGCCGCTGCCATATTCCACCAGCATCGCTCTGGCATCGATCTGCGCCCCCATTTCGGACGCGTATCGGTCCATGATGGCTTGCTCGGTCCGAGTCAAATAGTACTCGTCGAGTTCACAGATTTCATCAAACAACGCCGACCCACGTTTGTCGTAAAAGTACTTGCACGGCAAACGTTTGGGACTTTCGCCGAGTCCTGTGATCACGTCGTGCTGAAAGGTGATCCATCGAGAAGACGCTTTAGGTGGTGCGGTTTTTAACACGGTGCGTACCCTGGTCCATGGTCGAGTCAACAATCGGGGGACTCTAGTAGCTTAGCAACGTGCCAACCGGATGCCGGTAAATTGCCAGCGAGACTCTGGGGCGAAGAAATTGCGATAGGTCGGTCGCGTATGTCCAGACGGAGTCGCGCACGATCCGCCTTTGAGCACGAAGACGTTGCACATGAATTTTCCGTTGTATTCGCCCAACGCACCCGCCGGTGCACGGTAGCCGGGGTATGCCGAGTAATGACTGCTGGTCCATTCCCACACGTTGCCCATTGCGTCGGCCAATAGAGGTCGCTCCGAGACGTCTCCGTCGATGCCGCCATAGTGGGATTGCGGATTGCAGTAGCTGTCCGTGCCAGACAACTTGGGGTGGATGCAGCGGCCGCTGCGGAGCAGTTCGTCGCCCCAGTTGCCACGCTGCGATGCCGAGAATGGGTCGTCCAGTTGGCAGCAGACGGCGTGCTCCCATTCGGCTTCGGTTGCCAACCGGCACCCGGCCCAGCGGGCATACGCGTCGGCTTCGAAATAACTGACATGGCAGACGGGCTGATCGAGCCGAATCGGCTTGCGTCCGGACAACGTGAAGTGGGACCATCGCGAACCGGTTTTGGTCCAATACAACGGCGCTTGCCAGCCGTGCTCGTTGACCGCCGCCCACCCCAGCGACAACCACAGTTCGGGCCGATCGTATCCCCCGTCTTCCATGAACTCCAGATACTCGCGGTTGGTCACGCAGCGATCGGCGATTTGAAAGGGTTCCAAAAAAACACGGTGGCGCGGAAGTTCGTTGTCGAAACAAAATGAGTCGCCGTCGTGTCCGATTCGGACCACACCGGGATCAAACTCGACCCAGGACTGGCCGACCGCTGTGTCGAGATCTTCGCACGCTCCGTCGCGATAAACCGGTGCAAGCGGATTGCACGACAACGCGTGTTTCAGATCGGTCAGCATTAATTCCTGATGCTGTTGTTCGTGATGGATTCCGATTTCCAGCACATGCCGCTCATCGGCGGTCAAATCGTGGCCTTCCACGAGCGACCGCATCGCTTGATCGACGTGGCTGCGATAGTCGAGCGTTTCGGTCAAACCGGGACGGGAGATCAAGCCGCGTTTTCCCCGCGGGTATTGTTCGCCGACACTGTTGTAATAGGAATTGAACAAATACTCGAAGCGTTCATCAAACGGTCGGTAATCCCCGCTCGGTTTCAGCAGAAACGTTTCGAAGAACCACGTCGTGTGCGCCAGGTGCCAACGGATCGGGCTGGCATCGTCCATCGACTGGATCACGCAGTCTTCGGGGGAGAGGGGTTCGGCGATCTGCTCTGAAAACGCACGGACCTGAAAGAATCGGTCGATCAAACCCTCCGTCGCGTGCGCGTTTTGGACCGCCACCGTCCCGCTGTTGGTATCCATGCCAAGGTTCCCCCGTAATAAAATCGAAATGTCCCGTGCACTCTGTCGCCAGTGCTTTCTAAGCAACCGATTTTAAGAGACAACCGGGGCGAGCAGGGATGCCGGCGGCAAAAATGTTGAAATCGTTGATGGGGTGACAGGGTTCAGACGTGCGCCACTGGCTGACGCGACAGTTGATTTAATCCGATCCTACGTGGGATCAGCCGTTTCGCGCGAGCGTACGGGCTTATTCACACGAAGCAAACGCACCGGGGCCCGTAGGCTCGCGCCAAACGGCTGATGAAATCAACAGACCGGTGAGCGAGCGGCGCGGGGGGTTATTCAACATGCGGCGCTGGCGGGGGTCACGTGCCGGAGTGCCGCTCTGGCCGCCTGTAATCCTGACTGAATCAACGCGGTGGGTTCGGTGAAGTCGTACCACGGTCGGTATCCGACATCGGGGCGAATCAGAATGTCGGCATGGGGCAACGAGTGGCGACGACACAACCGCTCGCCGATTTCTTCCATTCGCATCACCACATCGATCGCGGTACCGAACGTGTCGATCCGCTGCACCGAACTGCCGACATCGACGCCGATCGTCAGATCCGAAGCATAGGATTTCGCGATCGACAACGGGATCGCATCCAACACGCCGATGTCCGACAACAGCATGTCGTCCCATGGGATCGGAGGAAAAAAACCGGGGATGGCAGTGGATGCCAAGATCGCCTTTCGCAGCGGGCCGCGTTCCAAAACGACACGATGGCCACTTTTCAAGTCCGCCGCGACGATGCTCAAGGGGATGGATGTTTCTGACAGATCGATATCGGGAACCAAGGCGTCGATCGCTTCGTGCAAGATCTCATCGGAGAGGATCGACGGTCCACGCACCATCTTCGTCAAGCGGTGACCGTGCCGCATGATGCGTTCCAAACGACGGTACCACAGTCCGAACCAATCGGCCGGTCCGAGTTGTTGCGCCTGCTTGCGATTGCCGGCCGAGACCTTCGAAGCGGCCGCCATCAGCTGCCGACATTTTTCTGAAAAGACCGGTGAATGCAGGAGTCCGATCGCTTTGGCCTGCACCTGTTTGACGTCGGAATCGACGGCGCATAAGCCGCCCATCAAACTACCGATGCTGACCCCAACGATGCGCTCGGTTCGAACTCCCGATTCACCGATCGCCTCCATGACACCTAAATGCGCGAGCCCCCGCGCGCCGCCACCGCCCAACGCGATCACCGCGCGACGATTGGTTTCGCAGTTGACTTGTCCACCCATCGACAAGACTTGATTCCTGTCCGTGGCTTCGATCATCTTCATTGACGGTCCCTTTTACTTAGCAACGCGCGGAAAAGAAGTGGGATAGGCTTCCAGCCTGTCGACGCTGGAATGGCAGGCCGGAAGCCTATCCCACTCGCAGCATCCGACACTTATTTTCCGTTCGATTTGTACCCCTGTAGAATCGCCCCCGATTCGACGCCGAGTAATTCATTCCAACCTTCGTCTGCGATCGTCGCCCCCAGCGTCGTGACCTGACGAAAATCGCTGTCGCTGGGATGTCCTCCCGTGATGCGACGTTTCAGTTCACGACAAACCGCGTCGGCGGCCGCACGCGTGACCGGATCGTTTTGACCGCCGGCATAAAGGGCTGTCACCAGCATCGTGACCGCGTTCTGGATCTGCAGCGAAAGCGCCGACATTCGGCATTGACGGTCCGCCAGTTTCAATTGGTGTTGACGCATCGTACCGCTGATCTCCATTCCGCTTGCCGACAGGTAGCGCTGAGCGAAGTGGACGTGCCGGTTGAGTTCTTTCGACGTGGTGTTGCGGTCAAGTTTGCTCCAACGCGAGGGACGCATCGTGCGGCCGAGATACCATTTTGCGTAGCCCATCATCGGACGACGCAGCGCCCACAAATGTGTCGGGTTGACCAAGTTGGGGGTTTTGATGCCCCGTTCATGGAGCGTCCGGCCGATCGGTTCAAAATGCTGCTTGCCATGTTGCTTGACCAGCGACTTGAAGAACGCCATTCCCAGCATCTCTCCTTCGCCTTCGTAGATACACGGGGCCAGGAAATCGTGGACGTTGTCACCGAACAAGTGTCCGGCCAAGAACGATCGGCCTCCGTGTGTCTTCATGAACAACTCGATTGCCGCCTCCTTTTGAGCTTCACTGCCAAAAATCTTGGCGATGATGCATTCCATTTCGCCACGGTATCCCTGGTCCAGCAAATTGGCACACCAGTGCGTCAGCGCATCGCAAGCAACGATCAGACCGGCCAGGTGTCCGACGCGGCGGCGCACCAGTTCACGTTTTTCAATCGCTTGCCCATACGTTTCACGGTAGCGGGCCCACGGCAACATCTCGGCCAACATCCACCGCATCGCGCCGGCGGCATTGGCACACAACGAGACCCGTCCCAGATTCAGACCGTGGTAGGCGATCGTCAAACCGTCTCCCCGTCGCGGGACCAACCGATTGGCCGCCGGGACGCGGAAATCTTTGAAGATCAGCCCGTTGTTCTGGGCACGTCGCAGCGCGTAAATCCCATAGCGATTGATTTGAAACGAATCGGTCTCCTGCTGCGGCAGTTCAACGATCAAGACACTCGGAACGCTATCGATTTTGCAAACCAAACCGATCGTTCGGCCGAACGTCGCGTTGGTGATGAACAGTTTCTCTCCGTTGACCACATAGTCCTCTCCATCACGAACGGCGGTCGTCCGCAACGCCGTCAGATCGCTTCCGGCTCCCGGTTCGGTCAGCGCGAACGCCGACAGCCGGGTTCCGTCGGCCAGTCCCGGCAAGAAGCGACGCTTTTGGTCTTCACTGCCGAACGCACGCAGCGGGTCGACTGCGCCGATACATCCATGAACCGACGCCAATCCGGCCACGGTCGGATCGATCGTGGCCATTTGCGTGATCATTCTGGCGAAATCACGCATGGTCGCGCCTGAACCGCCGTACTCGCGTCCCACCAACAAGCCCCAGTAACCGGCGTCGCCAAGGTCCCGCAGCACTTCATCACTGATCTTGTCGTTCGCATCGGTCAACGAACCGAGTTTGCGATGTGTCCGCACGATGCTCAGCGAGCGGTCGACGACGCGTGCCACGTCACCGCTGGGCAAGGCGAGATTCGGCGCGAACAATTCCGTCGGCACGTGGCGATCCCAGACTGCTCGGTGGATCGGGCTGTGGGTCGTCTTGTGTTGCTCGGCGAACAGATCTTCGACCTGGTCGTCGGCGGTGTCGATCACCCCGGTCCGCTGCGCCTCGTCGACCGATGCGCCGCCCAGCCGAAGTGCGATCTCGGCGAACGACTCGGTCGGCTTTTCGGACGCCGTTTCGGGTTCCGTGTGATCGGTTGGTCGCTCGTCGCTCGTTCTTGACGGTTTGACGGGTGCATGGCCCGGAGTCACCACCGGACTGGTCGCGTCGGTTGTGGTTGGATCGATTTCTAAACTCATTGTTTCGCTCCCAGTAAAAGCTTTTCCGGTGGAGTAAATCGTTCGCCGTGTTGCAAACGCAGCAGTTCCATGTTTGCCAGCACGGTCTGCGTCCCGATTTGCTCGACCACGCTCAGCGGGCCGCCCCGGTGAGGGGCAAACCCGGTTCCCAGAACCATGGCCAAGTCGATCGCCCAAGAATGCTCGACGACTCGTTCGTCATCGCATCGGATGGCTTCGGCCAACATCGGGTACACGAGCCGTCGCTGATTGTCGGACAGCCCGTCGGGGGTGAAACGTTCCGGCGGCGCCGGTTCCACCATGAAATCCACGACTTCGGACGTCTGTCGTGGTTGTGGTTTCTTGCCACGGTAGTCATAGAATCCACGCTTTGACTTCGCCCCGATTTGATCCCGCTCTACCAGCGGCGACAACACTTCGATCACGTCGTCGACGTCACTCATCACCACCTCGAGCGATCGGGCGACATGCAGTGCGACGTCCAGACCGACTTGATCGAGCAATTGAAGCGGCCCCATCGGCATGCCGAACTGACGAAGTTCACGATCGATCGTTCCGACATCCTGCCCTTCGCGGACCATCAAGATGGCTTCGCCCAAGTAGGGGAACAGGATCCGATTGACCAGGAACCCCGGCGAATCCGATGTGACGATAGGTGTCTTGCCCAACGCTCGCACGAAGGAGACCAGTTGGGCGATCGTCGCGTCGCTGGTCTGTTCGCCACGCACCACTTCCACCAATTCCATGCGATGGACCGGATTGAAGAAATGCAAGCCGGCGAAATGATCGGGTCGCTGGAGCGACTGGGCCATCTCCGTGACCGACAGCGAGGACGTGTTGGTGGCGAGGATTGCGGATTTGCCGAGTTCCTTTTCCGCGTCAGCCAGCACGCGCTGTTTGACGTCCATCCGTTCGACGACCGCTTCGATCACGCAGTCGACGTTCGCAAACAGGTGATAATCGGTTCCGATGGTGATGCGATCCCGCAGTTCACCTTCACGAAATTCATTCCACTGTTTATGTCGACTGTACTTTGAAATCAGTCGATCGACGCGCGCCGAACCCTGATGCGCCGCCTCGTCATCGACCTCCTTGATGTGCACACCGTAGCCGCGAATGGCGGCGGCCTGAGCGATCCCCGCTCCCATCGCACCACCGCCGATCACACCCAATCGTCGAATCGGGTCGCCGTGAATCAGACTCAGCGATTGGGGCGCCCAGGTCTGCATGGCTCGGGCGCGTTCCCGGGAGAAAAACAGTCGCAACAATTGGCGGCAGGTCGGGGTGTTGATCAGCTGGCAGAATTCGCGGCGTTCGGTTTCAAAGCCATCGACGTGCCGGCGGTAGCCGTCGACGATGGCGCGAATCGCCGCACCCAGCGCCGGGTAATGTTTCGACTTCCCGGCCAAACGTTTCTCCGTCACCGAAATCATCATGTTTCGCACCAGTGGAAGTCGCTCGAATCCACGGCCGATCCACTCGGTGCTCAAAATCCTCCGACGCAATGAACCGCCGCGGACCAGCGTATCGATCACCCGCACCACGTCGTCCCGCCAGCGGTCCGGCGGGATCGCCCGATCGACCAAGCCGATCTGCTTGGCCTCGCGGGCCGACAGGTGTTTGCCCGACAGAATCATCGACAGGGCGTGCTTGAGTCCGACGCGTCGGGGCAATCGCTGGGTGCCACCCCAGCCGGGGATCAGTCCGAGTTTGATTTCCGGCAGACCGATTTTGGTGCTGCTGTTGTCGCGGGCGATCCGATAGTCGCAGGCCAGTGCGAGTTCTAGTCCGCCGCCCAGACAGGGACCATGCAACACGGCGAGCGTCGTCATCGGCAGTTTTTCGATCCGCTCAAAGAGTTGTTGCCCTTGTTGCATCAAGCGATCGGCCTGTTCGGCGGATTGGATCGATTCAATCGCCTCCACGTCGGCGCCCGCCAGAAAGCCGCTCTCTTTGGTGCTTTTGAAAACCACCAGTTTGACGTCACCGCGGGTTTCCAATTCGTTGACGATTTGTTCCAGTTCCCCCATCACGTTTTCGTCCAACACGTTCATCGGTCGGCCGGGAACATCGAGCGCGACTCGGTAAATGCCGGAATCGTCCAGGGAGAGCTTAAAGTTGTTGAGATTTTGATGAGTCATCGTTCAGTCCTCGAGATGGGTTCGGACGATCATGGCCACACCCTGGCCCCCGCCGACGCACAACGTCGCCAGGCCGACTTGTTTGCCGCGTTTCCGCAGCGCCCGCAGCAGCGTCAAGACAAGCCGCGTTCCGGTCATTCCGACGGGGTGTCCCAAGGCGATCGAGCCGCCGTGGATGTTCATCACGTCGCGCGACAACTCGCCGAGCGGTTGGCGGCGTCCCAATTCCTGGGATGCGAATGATTTCGAAGCCGCCGCGAGCTCGCAGGCGATCACCTGTGCCGCAAAGGCTTCGTTGAGTTCAATCAAATCAAAATCGGCCAACGACATGCCGCTCTTGGCCAACAGCTTGGCCGTCGCGTAAACCGGCCCCAAGCCCATGCGATGGGGATCGCAACCGGCGATCGCGTAGTCGGTGATGTAGCCCAGCGGCTGTTCGAATCGCTCCGCCGTCGAAAGGTCGCTCAACACCAACGCCGCGGCGCCATCGGTCAACGGACAGCTGTTACCTGCGGTCACGCTTCCCCCGGCGTCGAACAGGGGTTTCAAGCGGGCGAGTTGTTCGAGGGATTGTCCGTCTCTCGGGCCGTTGTCTTTGGCGACGACGCCGTGTTTGGTTTCGAGCTCGGCGATTTCGCCCGACAAGAAACATTCTTCCCGCGCCGCCGAAGCGCGTTGGTGACTCAGCAGCGCAAATGCGTCTTGCTCCTCGCGTGTGATGCCAAACTCTCTGGCCAGCACCTCGGCCGTTTCGCCCATGTTCAATCCCGACACCGGGTCGGTCAGCCCGAGCTGAATTCCGACGACGGGTTTAAAATGTCGCGGCCGAAACGCGGCGAGGGTTTGAAGTTTCTGCCAGATCGTTTTGCTGCGTGCCAACCGCATCCAGTGCTCGGCCGCATCGCGTCGAAACAGCATCGGGACCTGTGACATCGATTCGGTTCCGCCGCTGACGACGATCGACGCACGACCGCGGGCGATGGAATCCCAGGCGGCAAAGATCGACTCCATCCCAGAGGCGCAATTCCGATTGACGGTGTGCGCGATGCGTTCTTTGGGCAGACCAGCCGAGAGCGCGATCACGCGGCCGATGTTCGCCGCATCCGGCGGTCCGGCCACGTTGCCCATCACCAGCTCGTCGACCTGATCGATGTCCATCGCGTCGGTCTTTGCGGCCGCGCGGGTGACGGCGGCGGTGACCGCATGGGTACCGAGCTGGACGGCGCTGACGTCCGCCAAATCGGTAAAGGCTTTGGATAGCGGCGTGCGTGCACCGGCGATCACGGCGATCGGTTGCGAATTTGATGTTGATTGACTCATCTTATGCTCCTAGTTGTCCGCGGCCTGTGTCTCTCGCAGCTCGCGGCGGATCACCTTGCCCAAGAAGTTTCGCGGTAAATCGTCGGGACAGTGGGTGTACGCCCGCGGCCGTTTGTGTGCCGAAAGATGATCGCGACAGTGCGCTTCCAACGCTTCGACATCGGGCGGCGATCCATCGGCGGTGACGATGTAAGCGTGGACCGCCTCGCCGCGAACCTCGTCCGGCATGGCCACGACGGCTGCATCCTTGACGTTGGCCGCTTGGCACAACACCGACTCGACTTCGCTCGGGTACACGTTAAAGCCCGACGTGATGATGAGGTCTTTTTTCCGACCCACGATGCTGTACCAGCCGTCGTCATGCCGGATCGCTAAATCTCCGGTGTGCAGCCAGCCGTCGCGAATCGCCATGCGAGTCGCGTCGTGGTCGCCCCAATAACCGAGCATGATCTGTGGACCACGAACGCATAGCTCGCCGACTTCTCCGTCGGGAACCGGGCGTTCCGGTTCACCGGGTTCGGCGTTTGCATCCACGATCCGACATTCCGTCATCGGCAACGGCAATCCGATGCGGCCATAGATCGGTTCTTGGAACAAGTGACCGACATGGGTCACCGGGGACGCTTCGCTGAGCCCGAACCCTTCGACGACTTGAGGCCCTTTGAATTGGGTTTCGTCATGTCCATAGCGGCAATGTTCGGTAAATTCGCGGGCCACCGATTCATCCAGCGACGCGCCGCCGGAGATGATCCAGCGCAATGAATCCAGTTTGTCGCTGGGGTATTCGCGCAACCGCGCGTTCATCGCCGCCAGCATCGCCGGGACGGCATGAAAAACACTCGGCCGATGCGTCTCGATCAACTGGATCGTCTTGTTCGTGTTGAAACGATGGTGCAACACCAGCGTCGCCGCCATCGCCGCGCCGCCCATCACCGTTGCCGACATGCCGTAGCTGTGGAAGAACGGCAGCACACCGAGCATCGTTTCCTCACCGAAGGAACGTCGCGTCCAGACGTATTGTTGCCAGGCGTTGGCGACCATGTTCTGGTGACTCAACGTCACTGCCTTCGGTGATCCGGTCGTTCCGCCGGTCGGCAGAATGTAGGCGGGATCCGAAGCCGGATCGATCGTGATCGGCTGCCAGGCTCGTTCGATGGTCGAGATTTCTTCCCAAAACCAGCCGACGCGATTGCTGGAGTTTTGCGGCCGCGCTTGCAACCACTGGTAACCACGCTTGATCAGGTACCCGAGTTGCTCATGCGCCGGCAACTGTTTGCGAATGGAAACCAATAATGTCGTCTGAAGCGGTGAATGCCGACCCCCAGCTTCGCTCGAGGAGTCTGGGAGGAGGCTGGACAACAAATCCAAACAGATGACATGTCGACACTTGGTTTTTCGCAGCAACGCATCGACTTCACCAGGAACCATCAGCGGACTGATCGCCAACACGATGCCGCCGGCACGCCAAATCGCGTTGGCGGCAATGATGTATTCGGGAACGTTGGGCAACAACAATCCGACCCGATCACCCGGCCGGACGCCCAATCGTTGCAGCATCGCTGCGGCGCGGACCGCATCCGAATTCAAATCACGGTACGTCCACCGCGCGCTGCCATAAATCAACGCCAATCGGTCGGGCAACTGCTCGGCGGCGTGTTGCAACAATCCGAACGCAGGGCAATTGCGATAACTCGATAAACCACGCGGCGGATGACTCGCTGACGACCGACGCTCTTCGACGGGTCGATCGCGCAACGCACCCAACACGTTCGCGTTTGGACGGATCAATCGGTCCTTTGCATCATCCGATGCCGAAGTCGGTTGATCGTTTCCGCTCGGTCCAACCATAACTGGTTCTCCCCTCGGAAAAGGCCACCATCCCTGGACGGGTGATCTCTGCGCGGTATCAACCTGATCGGTCGACACGACCGCGCCGCCTTCGACGCTCCAATGGGGGCGCCGAATCGGCTCGAGGAGAGTCCCGTTTGGCACGCCAACGGTTGGCGGGACCAGCCGATGTGGTCGGCGAAACGGAGCCCTGCGGAGAGTGAGATAAGTTCGCGTTGACGTGGCGTCGCTGTGTCCGTCAGTCCTGTTTCTGTCAGTACTAGGTCTGTCGGTACAGCTTCACCGTCAAGCAGGACGGCAGCAACCGAGCCGAAATTGCCGCCCACTTCACGCAATGAATAATACGCCGGGGCGCTTCAAAGGCAAGTAGAATCCCTTAAAAAGTGTTTAAGGGGAATTCGTGCCTCTTTGTGAGCTTTTTCACAAGGGGTTCCGACAAACGGTGGGATGCAGGAGGTGATCGATCCGGGGGCTGGGGGATTAAGTTCACCCACATCGCACGGACTCAATCCGCTTGCCGAGCAGGTTTTACCCCGCGAGGGGTTGCAGCAAGCAAACGCCAGAGAGGGCCGGCGCCCCGAAAGGCTCAGCGCCTTCTCCCCCACAAATCAACAAGCGAGCGTGTTACGATTTGTGGGGGAGAAGGGAGCCATGAATCGCACCCTGCCGCTAACAAAAGCTGGCCGACCTATTGGACCGATGCCTGTTGAAACTGTCTCGCAAGGCGTGCTGCCTCGTTGCGAACCTGCTCGTCGCCGGCGATCTTGCTGACCCGGACCAGGGCCGGTTCGGCCATCCGTCCGAAGTCACGGACTGCAGTGGGGATGGTGTATGGCAACTTCGTCGCATGCAGTTTCTGGTCGGCAAGGTGCGCGGCACGATCGCGGACGCTCTGTGCGACCACTTCGATCATCTGTTGTTCGGCCTGTGGCGACATCATCTCCATCCGTCCGACGAGAACGCGAAGCGTTTCATCGGGTGTCGGGGTCACGTGCAACGGCAACAGTTCGTCGGTGATCGGTGTGGGAACCATGTACAAAATGCGGGTTCCATTTTCGGTGAACCACGAATGTTGCCAAGTCTTGACCATCGATGCGGCTTCCTTTTCGTACAACCCTTCCGCAACCAGGCTGTCGTGCACCAGCTCCGACAACTCTTGTTCGCTGACCGGACGGGCTTGATCGAACCTCAATGTCTGGCCGGAATCGACGCGAGCGAGTTTTGAAGCCTTGATCTCGTTGCCGTCGACGTCAATCAGGATCGCCGCTCGGATCGGCAGGTCTGCGTCGTTGGCCAACAGGATCGATGAATCTTGATAGTGGGCGGAGATCGGGAGCTGAAACTTGCCGACGCCGCGATAGAACAGAAACTTTTCAAAGTGGCCTGATTCCGGTTGGTGCACCCCTGTTTTTCTGCGGACGTGCAACAGAGCCGAATCGGTCGCACGCGCTTCGGCGTAGTGTTGTTCGTTCACGCCATGCGGCAACAGACGTTGGACCAGGTCTTCGGCGATGGTTTCCCGTTTGTCGCCGTCGGCAAGATTGGGGACCAGTTGCCGGATCGGGATCAGGTCGACCTGTCCCCAATCCAAGCTCGATTTACCAATCAATTCTCCTTTGCCAAAGATGTTTTCTTGGTCGATCGCCGGCTGCATCGATTGAACCGGCGGATAGAACTCAGTCAGCAGGCCTTCGGGGAAATCGACGCGCACGTTGACGGTTCGAATACGATCGGTGTAGAAGTAGGTGACCGGTGTTTCCATTCGCACCCGCCCCCACAGCCGTTGTTTCGAGAGATAGAAGAGTGGGGAAAAGGAGCCACGGTCGAGCACATAGGCCGGCAGATCACTGTGTTCGGCGGCCAGGGGACGAAAGTCCAGGAAGACGCCGTCGCTGCCGGAAAACGTGGTGAACGTTCCCCATTCGTGGACGATCAAGTTGCCGTCGTCGGTCGAATCGCGTTCTGCGGACGACCGGTGTGCCTGGGAGGCGACCACGGCGACGAGCGTGATGACCAGTGAGAAAACGAGAAACTTACGCATGGCATCGCTCCGTTGGGAAATCGAACAGGCCCGGTTGAGGGGCATTTGGTCTACATTGTTCCAGTCGCACGAGGGGTGGTGACGGCCGGGCGAAAACCACCGCAACCCGCCAAAAAACATTCTTTTGACATTTTCCAAGAACATCCCGGTCTGCCTCGTTCTCTCAATCGTCTGTTAAACAACCGCCCTTCGAAACCGCGTCAGCCGCATTGAACAGACACTCCACCCCGATCGCGTCGACGCCGGGGAAGACCAGTGAAACCTCGCCAAGCCGGTTGGACGTCCAACATTGGTACCGACGGATTTACGCGTTCTGCCAGGCGCGGCTGATGTGCGATTCTGATACCGAAGATGCGGTGCAAGAGACGTTTGCCCGGGCGATCAAACATTTTTCCGAGCTTCGCACCCGGGACGCGGTCGGAGGGTGGCTGCGAAGGATCGCCCACAACGTCTGCATCGATATGATTCGCCGCCAACAGATCCGGCGCACCGATCCGGTCGATGTCCAAACGATCGCCAACGACGCGACCGCCGACCTGCCCGCTGACCGCGATCAACGAGAACACCTGATGCGATTGATCCGTGCTCTGCCCCAGTCGCAACGTGAAATCATCTTGTTGTACTACTACGAAAACATGACGTATGACCAGATCGCCGCGTGGCTGGGCATCGCACGATCAACCGTGTGCGACCGTCTCAATCGCGCTCGACAAAGTTTAAAAGCTGAATTGACGACAACGGGAGGTGCATCATGATGTCATGCGAACAATCGCGCTCATTGCTCGGCCCGCTGATGGACCAAGAGTTAGCGGACGCACAATCCGATGCGGTGCGGGATCACCTCAATCAATGCGGCGAGTGTCGTCGCGAGTGGGAATCGCTGAACGCCCTGGACACGCAGCTGAAATCGGCGCTGCGTCTCGACGGAGTGGATCAGGCGGTCGCCGCGATTGAATCACCGATAGACCATCACGTTGCTTGCCCGGCTGCCCAGCCGAGAAAGCGATCGATTGGGGTGGTCGTCGCCGTCGCCACCGCCGTCTGTTTGTTGGTCGGTGCGTTTGTGGTTCGCAATCAGGTTCCTTGGGCAGTCGACGAGGGAGTTGTCGGACGGCCGGCAACGGAGACTCCGATCGTCGCGACCTTGATTCGTGCCACCGGAGTCGTGCACGTGCAACACCCGGGCAGTGCGTCGTGGGATTCCATCGATCATTCCGATGCGACGCCGATTGCGAAAGGCTCTCGTCTACGGACTCAGGCAACCGTGCTGTGTGAACTGCAGACGTCGGATCAGGGAAAGATCCGTCTGAACGAAGCGGGGGAAGTCGTCTTGCATGACACGACCGAGATCGAATTGGTCAAGGGCCAGATTTGGTGTCTGGCTCCGGAGGATTGCGAGATCGAAATTGATTTCGCACTGCGACAGAAAACGACGCCCATCCTCGCGTCGATGGCCTGTCCCAGTTCCTCGGAGTTTCAATGCAGCATCGGAAACGACGTCGCGTCGTGCGATTCCAATTCGCTGCGAAACCCGCCCGCCCAGATGACCGTGGGGGCGAACGGTTACGCCGTGCAGCCGGGCGAAACAATCTCCATCGACGTCGAGCAGAACGTGGAACGAATAGGCGTTTGCGATTCCACCACCAAGGTCTGGCAATTGCCGTTGTTGGCCATCGGTGATCCCGTCGACCGCGAATTGGCTGATGTCATGTCGGAGTTACTCGCGCCGATCGGAAAAACGAAAGCCAGGCACCTCAACGAAACCCAGATCCGTCGACTGGGACCTGCCGGGGCGCTTCCACTGTTAGCGTACGCGGCGACCGAAACGGCGCCCGATCAGTTGGCGTTGCGACGGACCGCCGTCGCGTTGGCACGCGATCTTGCTGATCAACGGTCCAAACAGTGGTTGGCGAAATTGGCCGCGGATCCGGATCCGTTTCTATCCGCTCAAGCCGTTAAGACGCTGGAGCGGATCGCGGCGGAGGATCGGTGACGCGTTACAAGATCCGCTACCCGGGAATTGAGCTGCAAGAAACAGGTGCATCGTCCAGATTGTGCCGCGGAAAAGGAGGCAGGTATGAATGGCACGGGCGTTAGCAGAAAGGGATTCAGCAACCGTTGGTGTGCAGCCTTTAGGCGATTCCCGGTCGCTGCGTAGCAGCGACAGTGGGCGGCTAAAGCCCAATGCCGCTAAGTTAACATCAATGAGGGGGCCCGGACGCTGGCGCGAACCGGCTGATATCAAACGAATATCAGCCGTTTGGCGCGAGCCTACGGGCCCTCATCTGAAGAATCGACGCTTAGCTTAGCGGTATTGGGCTAAAGCCTGCACACCAACACTTAGGACCGTTCCATTCGGGTCAGGTACCAAAAATGCGAAGCACCCGTTGGGCCATTTGGTTTTTGGTACCGGACCCCTTTTCTGCTCGACCAATGCAATCCCTACATCAAAAGTGGATGAAGCACTAGTCTGACGACTGGTCGCAGCCCAAGCACAGACGCACCAGTTCGACATCATTGCCAACTTCCAACTTGTGCAAGACCCGGGCACGATGCTTGGAAACGGTTTGGAACGAGATGCCGAATTCGATCGAAATCTGCTTCAGTGAGCGGCCTTGAACCAGCAGGTCCATCACTTCACGTTCGCGGCTGGTCAGCCGCGACACTCGACTGGAAAAGTCGTTGTTCGGCGGCTGGGATTCGCGGGCGTGTTTGTCGATCTGAATCGCTTCGTTGATCCGATCCAACAGGATCTGGTCCTTGATCGGTTTCTGCAGAAAATCGATCGCCCCCGCTTTGATGGCGCGAACACTCATCGGGATGTCGCCGTGGCCGGACACAAAAATGATTGGTGGAATGTAGTCCCAGGTCGCCATTTCCGCTTGCAAGTCCAGCCCACTCAATTCGGGCATGCGGACATCCAACACCAAACATCCTGGGACCGAGGGGTCGTAGTGCTGTAGGAATTCCTGAGGCCGATCGAAGGTCTGCACCTTGATGTTCATCGACTCGATCAGAAACGCCAACGAGTGCAGAGCGGCTTGGTCGTCATCGACAACCACTACGGTTGGGTCGGTCACGGTGTCGCTCCTTGGGGAATCGTCAAATCCGCCATTCGATCGCATCGTTGTGGAGTGGACATGCCTGCGTGTCCCCCGAACTCGGAATCAAACGGGGGAAGATGCCTCGCGTCAATTCGCCGTGCTTCCCCCTGAAAAACAGGGTGCCAATACCCTGAACCCCCTCAATGTAGACATCTGCACCGCCCGGTGGTTGTAATTCGGTACCAAAATTGCTCAAAATTCGCATGGATTTATGTGCAGCGCTGGAGTGATAATAATCGCATCTTCAACGATTTTGACCTCCGAGAGATTTCTCGTCGGTCATGGGCCTCTGCGGTTTGCCCCTCCGCAGAGGTTTTTTTATGTCGACAAAGCGCGGCACGGACATCCGTATCTGCCAGTTGGGAAGCATTGGCCACGTCTCCGCCGACGCTTCCGCCGATTGATCATCGGCGACTTGCCGGATACAACGTGGCGACGGTGGCAACTGAATCACCGGGATGCTGATTAGTCCACTTCCGACGAGATCGTTCACGATGAAACGAGACATGGTGCTTGTCCGCAAGCTTTTGGAATTTGTCGAAGCCAGGGGAGCGCGCCTGTTCAAGGGCTCGATTCAAATCGAAGGGTATGAGCGGGAGCAAATCACACTGCACTTGTACTTGCTGGCCGACGCCGGATTTATCGAACTGGGGCAGGACACCCTCGCGGACAAGGGACCGCTGGTGCTGACCTGGAAGGGCTGCGATTACTTGGATGACCTGAAGGCAAAAGACAGAAAGTAAGGATCATCGGAAAACGAAGTGGCGCAAGCTTGCCGCTTGCGTTGCCGGAATCACGAGCCGGAAGCTTGCGCCACTGTCCAAGAACTCCGTTTAACGCTGCAAGTACCGCACGATGGCTTGCAGCGCTTCGACGTCGAGAGTCGTTTCGAAACCTTCGGGCATCAACGAAGTGCCGGTGCTCTTGATTCGCTCGATCTGATCGCGACGAATGGTGGTTCGTTTTCCGTCGGCGTGTGCGATCGTCAGACTATCGCCGACTTCTGATTCGATCACTCCGGCCAACGTCCGCCCTTCATCGGTTTGAACCACATAGTTCTGGTACTTGGGTTCGACTGCCCGGTTGGGATCCAGAATCGCCTCCACCAGCGCCGCATCGCTGCGATTGGTCAGGTTCTGAAGACTGGCTCCGATCGCCACGCCACTGGGGTCGGGTGAATGACACACGCCGCAGTGTTTCTCAAACAGCGTGCGTCCGAGTTCAAGTTCATTCTCAGCGGACTGATCGAGTGATTCGCTGCGTGCGGAGAATTTCGCCAAGTAGTCGCGCACGATTTCGCCACGCTGTTTGGACCCACCGCTGCGAAGGATCCGCGCGGCCATCACCCGCATCGATTGGCTGCCCGATTTGAGCAAGTGTTCGCGGGTCGCCAGAGAAAGCTCGTTGGCTCGGATCCGCTCGGCTTGCAACGCTTGCAGCAACGCCTCGGTTGCCTGACGCCGGGCGAGCAACTGGGAAATCAGATGGTCTCTGACTGCGATGGAGAACGTGGGCCAGCGATCAATCAACTCATTCAGAATCTCGTTGTCGTTCTGGCTTGCCAACCCGGAGATGGCTTCACACTGAACCGAAGCGGGGGTCGCCGGATTCAGCAGCGCGATCAGAAACTCCGTCCGCGGTCCGTCGGCTTCGAGATTCAAGCTGATCAGGCTGACCGCGCGGCACCGCGAGGATTCCGGTTGCGCCGCATCGACGGCCACACGTTCGGCCCGTTGCTGAAGGGGGCGCAAGACCTTGGACAAACCGGAACGCTGCGACACGGAATTGCCCGTCGCACCGACAAAACATTCTGCCAGTCGGAGCTGCGTTTCGAAATCCAGTTCGGACGACCCCAGCCGGGCCGCCGCCAGTTCCTCGATCGGCGAGTCATGCTGTTGCGCGGTTGCCAAGACGCGGCGCAATAGTGCGACGCGATGATCGGTGAATTGAACGGGGTGTTCCGAGGCCTGCTGAAGGATCGCGTCGGCGATCGGAATCGCGTGCGCCGTTGCCGAACTGGCGACGGCATCGGCCAGCCATTGATCAAGGTCCGATCGGGTCGCGATCTTGGCCAGCGCGATTCCGGCTACATCGGAGTCGGATTCTCCTAGCGCTAACGCGGCCTGCAAGGCGACCGATGCGTCTTGGTGCCCGGCGAGTTTGCTCAGATGGTTGAGCACTTTGTCAGAACCTTCCAAATGGCGTTCGCTCAACCGAGCCGCGACGAGCAATACGCCGGGATCGGCATCGGTCAACGCGCCGGCGAGTGTGTCCTCGTCCAACGCGTCGAACGTGGCCAGGATGGACAAAGCATGCAATCTCGCAAACTGGCTGGGATCGGCCTTCGCCATCGACTTGAGCGCCGGCCGAACGTTGTCGGCGTCGCGATGGATCAACAGACGCTGGGCGTCGTCGCGAAGCGGCCCGATCGGTGAACGTAGCAATCGCACCAACGCCTCGTCGGACAGTTCACGCAGAACGGGAATCGGTTCGGCTTGCTCGTCCACCGGTTTGACACGATAGATGCGGCCGAGCTGCTCGCCGGAACGCAAGTCCAAGCGTTCTTGCCATGCATCGGGAATCCACTCCGGATGCTCGATCACCTCGCGATACATGTCCACGACGTACAGCATGCCGTCGGGACCGATCAAGGCCCGCACGGGGCGGAACCAGGGATCGGTCGATGCCAAGAATTCACGTTCCGTTTCCTGCTCCAAACGTTTGGCGCGGAATGTCGCGCCGCGGGGTTGCAGCACCGTTCGGTGCACCAGGTTGTGAACGGGCTCGCACACAAACGCAACGGTCTGGTCGGGGGCCCCGAACGACGGCGACCGCGCAATGATACTGCTGCAGGCGGACGTGAATCGATTGGCCGCGAACAGATCGTTGAATCGTTCCGCGGCAGACGTCAATGGAAAGACCGGTGGCGCGACCGCGGGCGTGAACAGCTGTTGTTTGTTTGATGAAAACGAGACGGCGGTGTTGCGTTTCAGGTAGTGATCGTCGATCGGGAAATGAAACATCGGCAACGAATTGCTGTTGCCGAACCAACGGCCGGCACTGTCGCGGCTGCGGACGAATTGAGTTCGTCCGCTGGTGACATCGATGCGACCGCTGTCCGGCCAAATCTGAACATCGTGTCCCGAGGCATCGATCGTCTGGCCCGTCGTGACGCTGGTGAGTGTTGCCAAATTGTCTCCCGCCGCCAAATGCAGGGAATGGTCCAGACCGTAGGTGAAGCCGTTGATCCGGTGCTGGGGGTTGGCCAGTCGAAAACCGGTGTAGACCGATTGGACGTCGTCGGCGTGACCGTCGCCGTTGGTGTCACGGGCAAACAGGACATCGGGGGCGGCGGAGATCAAGACGCCGTCTTTCCAGGGGTGGATCCCGGTCGGAAACGGCAGTCCGTCCAGAAACGTCGTCGCTTTGTCGAACGTCCCGTCGCCATCGGAGTCGGTCAACGATTTGATGCGGCCCCCATCGGTGCCTTCGGGGTAATCACCCATCTCGACGACCCACAGATTTCCGTCGTCACCGAAGGCGATGTTGACGGGGTCTCGGACCAACGGTTCCGCGGCAACGAGTTCGACTTGGTAGTCCTCGGAGACGTGAATCGACCTCAGCGAGGTTGCCGGGGGCTGTGGGCGAGGACGTCCACTGCTTTTGACAATCTCTGCGACTCGGCGGATCAACAAGTCTTCAGAGCCCGCTGCCCAGGGACCGGGAAGGCTGTAATAGATTCCCGATCGATCGTATTCGTAGCCGCCTTCGGATCGCATCCGCTCGCTGGCGATGTAGCCGAGCACATCATTGCTGTACGCCGAAACCCACAACTTCGGATCTTCAAACGTTTTCTTCAGACGCAGCGCATAGTCGACCACGACTTCGCCGCCCAAAAAGATCATCGTCAACTGGTCACCGAAACGCCACGATTGGATCGGCACGGGATACGTCGCCGGCAGCCGCCCTTTCTCTTCGAGAACCTTGAGCATGTGTTCGGCATGCCGGCGGGTTTGCGGGCGCGATTCGCTCAGTCGCTGTTGCAGTTCTTCTTTCGTCGGTAAATCAAACGACAGAGCCGCGTAGTCAAAGTGTGCTTCGACGTCCGAGTCGATCGACGGCAGTTCCGATCGGACGACTCGCCCGACTTCCTCAGCCAAGGTCTGACCATGCATTCGCGCCATGTCTGCGGTACCGCGTGGGTTGGGATTGGCATCCGCTCCACATCCGATCGTGCACAGCGCAATCGCATCGGGAAAGGTTTGTTCCAGTTCAGTTGCCGCGTAGCCCGCCCAGTCGGCATTGATCTTGTAGTAATCGCCTCCGACGGTGGTGCAGTGACAGGCGTAGTTGAAAATCAAACCCCGGACCGACCCCGTCGGCGTCGAGATTCGCAGCACGGGGACGGAATGATCGACCGGGCCATCGGCTTGTATGCCAAAGCCCGTCCATTTGCCGTCGGACAAGACGCGGCGATTGGCGGCAAATCCCGCCCGGCCGACGCCATAGGCCAGTTGTGCCGGTTGCAAATCGCCGATCGCGAGCCCCACCGAATGCACGATCGCCGCATCCAATTGTGACCGATAGCGCTGGGCCGCCTCGGCTTCCGCTTGCGAGAGTGGCGTGGCGAAAATATTCGACAGTTGGCCTCCCAAGTCGGGACCACTGTGAGTGTGGGTGCTGCAGAACACGATCCGCTCACGTGGGATCGCATGCTTGGATTCGATCGCAGACGCCAGTTGTCGCGTGTGGGCACCGGACAGTCCGATGTTGTCGATGCTCAGCAACACCAAGTGCTCTCCTTGCGCGGCGTCGGTTTCCGATTTCAAACACACCGCGCGGACAAACAAACGGGTGTCGACCCCTTCGCTGGCGTGATCGCGATTGCCATAGCCGGACATCCGAACCGGTTCGGCGGGCGTCACGTCTTGCTTGGCAAAACCGGCCTGCCACGTCGTCGCCGCCCCAGCCGAAGGGGCGTGATTCAACGACAACCCGAGCGTCAAAGCGATCCACGCGAATCGATAAACTGAATTCATAGGTCTCTGCCGTCCTTTTCTGTCTCTCGAACCAAAGCCACCATCCTAGCCGAAAAAAGTGGCGTAAGCTTCCAGCTTGCGAATCCAGCAGGCAACGAGCGATCAATTACTGGCGCACGGGACTCGTAACCTCGTCCACTACGAAATGCGTCACTTATTGAACGTGCGTTGCTAAGCGACAAGCTGCGATCCACTCTCCCCCACCCGCCTGACGATTCGCTAGACTTGGGGCAACCAAAAACCCTTCACGACCGCCGACGCTCCGAGATGTCATGAACGATCCATCCCATGAAAACGATCCGGTGAATCCATACGCGCCGACGGACTATCTCTCCAAAGATACCTTCGTCGATCAAAATGCCCCGCCGGAACTCGCCAGTCGGTTGTCGCGTCTCGGTGCGGTCATCATCGATGGGTTTCTGATGATGTTCATCATTTTTCCCGTTCAGGTCGTCACGGATTTCACCGCACGGGCCGTGACGGGTGAGGTCAGTCTGTTGGAACAGTTGGCGATGTCCGTGTTCGGCATGATCGTGTTTTTGATTCTTAACGGCTACCTGCTGATCACGCGAGGCCAATCGATCGGCAAACTGGCCGCGGGCATCCGCATCGTGGACGCGGAGACGAACGAGTTGATTTCGTTTCTGCGAATCTATGTCTATCGCTATCTCTGGACCCTTCCCTTCACCTTCACCACGTTGATCATTCCCGGTTTTACCGACGACTATTTGATCAATCTGGTGTTCCTTGTCGATGCGCTGATGATTTTCCGCGCCGACAAACGCTGTCTGCATGATCTGATCGCGGGGTCGAAGGTGGTGAAGGTACATCGGACGTAGGTGTCTGCCGACGAGCCACCTCGCGCTCGCGTCCTGGGAGGACGACAAACTGGAACCGATCATCGAGATCGACAACGTCTGTAAACGCTACGGAGGCATCGAAGCCTTGCGGGATGTTTCGCTGCGCATTCCACCGGGTGTGACCGGATTGTTGGGGCCCAACGGATCGGGCAAGAGCACGCTGATCAAGGCGCTGCTGGGGCTGTTGCACACCCATGCCGGCAACGGGCGCGTGCTCGATTACAAGTGGCCGCGTGACACCAAGGCGATCCGCGATTCGATCGGCTACCTGCCCGAAGACGATTGTTACATCGCGGGACTGGAGGGGATTGAGTCGGTTTCGTTGATGGCCCAGCTGTCCGGGTTGTCCGGCCGCGAAGGGTTGCGGCGCAGCCACGAAATGATGGACTTTTGCGGATTCGGCGAAGAGCGTTACCGGGAAGTCGAATCGTATTCCACCGGAATGCGCCAGAAATTGAAATTTGCCCAGGCGCTCGTGCATGATCCGCCGCTATTGATTCTTGATGAGCCGACGACGGGGCTGGATCCGGACCAGCGACTGGCGATGTTGCGGCGGATCCGGACGTTGGCCACACGTCATGGCAAATCGGTCATTCTGTCGACGCATATCTTGCCCGATGTCAAAACGGTGTGCGATCACGTGGTCATCCTGGTGGGCGGAACGGTGCGCGTCATCGACACGCTGGAAAACCTGAGCCGACCGATCGAGCCGACGATGCACGTTTCGGTCATCGGTGATCACGCCGCGCTGGCCCGTCGGGTCAGCAGCGAAGGGCATCGCGTGGATTGGCACCCCAAGACCGCAACCCTGCGGATCGGCGGCATCGATCCCGATCAAACCCAGCGATTGTGGACGTGGGCGGCGGAGACCGACACGGCGATCCGGCGTCTGGAGCCGGCCGTCAACTCGCTGGAGCAGATTTTTATCGATGTCGCCTCGGGGTCGCTGACGGCGGGAATCGACGCGGATCCAAGTCTGAATCCCTTGGAGGTCGTCCGTGCCCGTTCATGATTTGGGGTACCGAAAGTGGTCGGGCGTTCGCGCCGATCAGTTTCTTCGACCATTGGTGATCGCCCGCGGAGGCGTCGCATTGATTTTGAAGCGGCGTTGGCTGCGGATGCTGTTGGTGCTGGCCTGGCTGCCGGTCATGTTGCCGGCGCTGGGGATTTTTGCGTTTGAGTTTTCGTCGACCGAGCCGGACATGCAGCGGATGATCGTCAGCACGGTCAGCGGTCCGTTGGGACGTCCCGACTTGGGAGCCTTGATTCTCGCGGACCCGGAATCTGCCCGGCATGAAGTCTGGTCGACGCTGATTTTGGCCTACTTCCGCTACCCCCAACTATTCGCGATGGTCGGTTTGATCGGGCTGATCGCACCCCTGTTGATCTCCTACGATCTCCGTACCAAAGCGTACTTGATGTACTTTTCTCGGCCGCTGTCACCGACGCAATACATCGTCGGCAAGTCCGCGGTGATTTGGTTTTTTCTGGCCGTCGTTGCGACCGTTCCGGCATGGTTGTTGTACGTGATGGGCGTGTTGCTTTCGCCCGACTTGTCGGTGATCACCCAGACCTGGGACATTCCGCTGCGGATCTTGGCGGCGTCGGTGGTTTTGATGCTTCCGACGACGACGCTGGCCGTTGTCTATTCGTCGTTGACTGCCGAAAGCCGATACGCGACGTTTGCCTGGTTTGCGACCTGGGCGATGGGGTTTGTGGCGTATCAATTCTTGACCTTCACCACTGCGGCGATGTCCGGCAAACGACCGCCGAGGGGACGACGCGGACCGATCAATTGGGAGGAGTACGGCGTGGATCTGGATCGTTGGCGCCTGCTCTCGCCGTACCACACGCTCGGTAAAGTCGAAGCCTGGGTGTTCGGATTGGACACCACCGCCGCCAGCGTCGTTCCCGCGATCGGTGTCCTGGCCGGCATCACCGTGATCGGATTTTGGATCGTGCACCGCCGCATCGTCGCGAGGCTAAGTGTTTGAGCGATGATTGAACTCCATCAAGTCAGCAAGATGTACGGGAACGTGGTCGGCGTCAACGATCTGAACGTCACCTTGGAATCGGCCGCCTACGGATTGATCGGCCCCAACGGTTCGGGCAAGACGACGCTGATCAATTTGTTGATCGGTCATTTTTGTCCCACCCTGGGCAGCGTGCGTGTGTTCGGGAGCAACCCGACGAAAGACCGGAGTCTTCTTCGCAACATCGGCCTCTGCCCGGCTTCGGATGTGTTGTATCCCAATGTTTCCGCGCTGGAATGGGTCAAGTATCTCGTTCGCTTGCACGGCATCTCGCGTCGCGAGAGCCGCAGCATGGCTGAACAGGCACTGGAGATCGTGGGGATGAGCGACGCCATGCATCGGCCGATGGGAACCTATTCGCTGGGAATGCGGCAACGGACGAAAATCGCCCAGGCGATCGCCCACCAGCCGGACCTGTTGATCTTGGACGAACCCTACAACGGGCTGGACCCGGTCGGTCGGGCGGACATGACGGCGGTCCTCAAGGCCTGGACGGACGAAGGGCGGGGGCTGTTGTTTGCCAGTCACGTGTTGCAGGAGATCGAAGCGGTCACATCGTCGTTCTTGTTGATTTACGGAGGACGCTTGCTGGCTTCGGGGACGGCCGACGAGATCGAATCGATCCTGGCCGACACGCCGCAACAGGTCCGCGTGATCGGGCCCGACGCCGCGCGGCTGGTGCATCGGTTGGCCGATGTTCCGTGGGTCGACTCGCTGTCCTTGTCCGCCGGTCGAACCGAACTGACGGTTTCATTGCGCGACCCCGGCGAGTTCTACCGTCAGTTGCCGCACTGGATTCGCAGTGACGGACTCGCGATCGAGCGGTTGCGGACGTCCAATGGCAACCTGGAAACGTTGTTCGAATCGCTGCTGAAACATCATCGCGGAGAAACGCCTTGAACAAGCTGACGTTGCCGCTGGCGGTGATGAGTTTTGAACTGCGCCGTTCGCTGACGGTCGGCCGAATCGCGATTTGGTTCATCCTGGTGGCGTTTCCGGTCGCGATCATCACCGCCATTCATCTGATCGCCAAGATTGAAATGGGCGAACGGTTCGACCCCGAGAAACTGGTCGAGCCGCTGGGGATGGCGATGTATTTTTTGATCCCCGAAGTCAGTTGTCTGTTGGGGTTGTTGTTGTGGGCAACACCGGCGATCAGTACCGAAATCGAAGGCCAAACGTGGGTGTATTTGACCATGCGTTCTTCCGGCCGACGAATGGTCTTGATCGGGAAATACTTGACGGCCGTGGTTTGGACGCTCTCGGCGTCCCTGGCCGCAGTGGCGCTCTGCACGATCTTGGTCGATTCTCCGATCGGGTCCGAATTGTGGTGGGTGTTGACGAAATTGGTCGTGCTGTCCTGCTTTGTTCATGCGGCCCTGTACTTGATGATCGGCACGATTTTCTATCGACGCACCATGGTTGCTGCGGTCATGTATACCGTCGCGGTGGAGTACGTCGTCTCGTTTATTCCCGCGCTGGTCAACAAGTTCACAATCAATTACCGACTGCGCGGTTTGTTGGCCGATTGGATGCAGTGGGACGATGCCCGGAGTCAAGCGGAACACATCTTCGGCAACGAACCCGTCTCCACGCATCTGCAACTGCTGGGCGTGATGGTCGTCCTTTTCTTGGGCATCGCACTGTACCGAGTCGAACGCACCGAATATCCGACCCAACAAGAAGGCTGAGACGGGGAACCGCGTTAGCGGTAGGGCGCGAGCCCTCCGGTCTTTCACGGTGTTTTGGAAGCGCGACCGGACGGCTCGCGGGCTGTCGATCATCGCGTTGCCCGGCCCCGGTTCCGCTTCAGCGCGGTTTTTCCGGCCCGATGTATTTTGAAGCGATGACCAGATTGTCAAAGTAGACAACATTGATCGGATTCTTGGTCCAACGATCGGTCACATAGCTTTCCAGCGTCAAGGCATTCGCTTGCAGCGCCGCGTCGGTTCGCCAATGGAAGCCTTTCCAATGCCCCCGTAATTCGCCGTTGATCCAATACGCTTGCTCCCCATCGGGTTGACCCGGGGAGTTATGTCGCAACATGAATTCACAGCAGATCCATTCTTCCTTGGGGATGTCGGCTTGGGTTTCCGGTCGGAATCCGTTCCCCCAATACCGACCATCAGGACTCGCTTTCATCTGGTGCCAATAGCTGTAGAAATTCCAACGCCCCGGAGCCGGCCATCTGCCCCAGTTCCCCCAAGGTTCGAGCGCGGTTGAAAAACGCTGGTCTCCTGGCGGTCGATTGCCGGCACCACCGAAACCGGACCAGCGGTCTCCGCCGGTCAATCCACGGTTTGCCCGCAGCGTGACGAAGTGGTGAATGTAATCGCTGTCTGCGGCAAAGCGGACGTAGAACCTCACGAACACGTCATCCGCCGACGGAAACCACTTGGTCATCCCACCACCGGTGTCTTTGCCCAGATGCGCGGTGACCTTCAGCGATCGCGTTCCCACGGGAGCGGTTTCGTCCTTGAGAGAAACCAGCGACAGGGTGTTTCCGTTGGGGTTGCGCGTTTCGTCCCATTGATCGCCGATCCCGCCGGACTCAAAGTCGTCGAAGAAAATGAACGCCGGATGCTGCTGTCGCTCTTCCGCGCCGATTACCTCAGCCGCAATTCCATCGCCGCTGGGCAGAGATGACTGCGCGAGCGGAACGGCCACCGGTTCGGTTGCTGAGGAACGGCAGTCCAACACCGCTGCGGCCAAGAGAACCAACAACAGGGGTGATCGGTAGATTCGTTGATTCGCAACGTAGTGGAAACACATGTCAGGCCTCTTCAAGTGAGATGGCCAAATTGTAACGCAAAGCGTGATGGACCGGTCGAGCGCTCAATCAATGTTCAGCAGAGCAACGCTGTGAAGCATTTGTTAGCGGTAGGGCGCGAGCCCTCCGGTGTTTGGGCAAAGACGAAGAACCGGAGGGCTCGCGCCCTGCCGCTAAAACCTCAAGAAACACATGGGGAAAATGCTTCACAGCGTTGCCCGCCGGGGTCAAGCAGTCATTGCTTCTGCGTTTCCGGTGGTGCGCTATCGCGACCACCGGCTACTGGCTTTCACCCCTCTCGGGGTGATGCATGGTGTTGAACGCTAGGCCGACCACGACGCATCCTGCCGCCCCTTTTCAAACCCTGCGTCGTCCCCAGAAACAACCCAGCAATGTCGGGATCAGAAATCCGATTCCGGCGGCGAGTGCGGCTTTCTGGGTGGGGACGTCATCGATCGGGGCAGCGGGGGGCGTTGCCGGGGACACCGCGACGACGGAACCGCCGTGCAGACTTTCGAGCCTGACGGCCTCGAGTCGATCCACCACTCTATGAAGTACTGCACGTGCTCGCTCCAGATCATCCTTCGCGAACTGCAACGCAACGCTACGTCCTTCGACCGTATTTAGCTGGCGATTCACCTCGGCGTATCGTTCTGTCAGGATTGCGTGAGAGACCTCCAGCCGATGTCTCTGGTCGGCGGTTTGGGACGGATCATCGGCATCGGCGCGTTCGTCCGAATCTTCTGCGCTGGCGTTTCCTGTCTCGTCGTTTTGGTCGATCACGGAGGACCCCACGCTGACCGCTTTGACCTCGATCGCTTTCAAAACGGCCAGATCCACTTCGACTTCGTCGATCTTCCGTTGCAGATGCATGGCTCGGTCGTATTGGATCTCGCGATGTCTTGGCCCGGATGCGAACGCATCAAACTTCGATGACTGTTCTCTGGCCGCACGAGCGACTTGTTTCTCAAGCTCTTCGACCTTTCTTTTCTGCAGCTCCACTTGTGGTTCAAGCCACGCTTCCAAGCGCGACACGCGGCGGGTGTCGAATTCGCTTCGACGGGCCAGATACCGCTCCGCGACCAAATTGCACACGACCGATGCCGCGTTGGGATCCAAATCGATGTAGCTGATCACCATGGTGCTTCCGCTACTTCCTGATTCAATCAGCAGATTCTGACGTAGCGTTTCCGCTGTGAGTTCGGAGTTGGACAACGTCGGCGAGCGTTCGATTGCTGGATCGGAGAGCACCGATTCGAGCACCGATTCGCTTAACACGAGTTCTTTCTCTCGGTCGGCCAAGTGACTTGAGTGCGTCGGCGTGTGGGTTTCAAAGTCAGGAGCATGGTTCGCGGACAGAACAAAGCTTGCTTTAAACCGAGGCGTGACGGTTGCAAGAACGGAGTAGCCTGCAATCAGTCCGAAGAGCATGCCAACGGGAACGCTCCAACGCAGGCGGCGCAGAATCGTGGTGCGTGTGCGGCCCTGCGCTGCCGTGCGATCTGAATCGGCCGGTGCTGGTACGTTCGTCATGTTTTGACTCGTCGCGGATCCAATGGTGAGGGGGAAAGGTTCGGGGTGGGGGTGCCAGGGGCCCTATGCTAACCCGGCGTCGAGCACGGCGAAACAAGTTTGTGAAAAATCGGTTACGTTCTTGCCGGGGGCAGGAGTTTTGACCGCCCCGGAACGACGCAGCCGCAGACCGATCGGAGGAAGTGAAGATGAGCTACCAGGACATTTTGTTCGAAGCCAAGGACGGTGTGGCGACGATCACCATCAATCGGCCGGAGGTCTACAATGCGTTCCGCGCCGAGACCTGCGAAGAATTGATCGATGCATTCAAACGAGCCGCTTGGGAGGATGCGATTGGCGTCATCGTGCTGACCGGCGCCGGCGGCAAGGCGTTTTCGACCGGCGGCGACCAATCCGCCCACGAAGGCCAGTATCAAGGTCGGGGAACAATTGGTCTGCCGCTGGAGGAACTGCAAGCCGCCATCCGTGACGCTCCCAAACCGGTCATCGCCAGGGTGCAAGGTTACGCGATCGGCGGCGGCAACGTGCTGGCGCTGCTGTGTGACCTGACGATTGCGGCCGAATCCGCGGTGTTCGGGCAAGTTGGTCCCCGCGTCGGTTCGGTCGACCCCGGTTTTGGGACCGCCTACATGGCACGCGTGATCGGCGAAAAGCGCGCTCGGGAAATGTGGTTCCTCTGTCGCCAATACTCCGGTGCCGAAGCCGTCCGGATGGGCTTAGCGAACGTCGTCGTGCCGGACAGCGAACTGGACAAGGAAGTCGAACAGTGGTGCCGGGAGATTTTGGAAAAGAGTCCCACGGCGCTGGCCATCGCCAAGTACTCCATGAACGCCGACAGCGCCCACATCAGCGGCCTTTCGGCGATGGGCTTGCAAGCGGTCAAACTGTTTTACGGCACCGAGGAATCGAAAGAAGGTGTGCAAGCCTTTAAAGAGAAACGCAAACCGGAGTTCGGGAGGTATCGAAGCTAATGCTTCAGCCACCTTTAAACTGCCCGTGCCATTCGCACCTGCCCCCTTGTTCCGCGGCTCGAGCATGGCACGATGCCCTGTGTCGTATTGACGCGAGCGGTGCCGATTTGAACGCGGCTCGGGTATAATAGATTCTCAGTCGGTTGTGATGAGATGCGCAGTCCAAGAGCGTCACGTCATCATCGACGCAGATTGGCAGGGGGTCCGCATCAGATGATCGAGGGCCGCAATCATGATGGCCAGCAACACCGTGCTCGTCGCAGCAACGCGTGGCTCCCACGCGATACGGTTTCGTACTCATTTCTGGGGCTTGGTGGGGATGTGGACTGCGGCGGCGGCGTGCTCGCTGGCTTGGAGTGTTCACGAACAGCGACAGAACATCTTTGAGATCGGCCGCAAGAACGCCGAGACCGCTTACGAGAAGGATCTGGTTTACCGCCGCTGGCTGGCCGAGCATGGCGGTGTTTATGTTTGGGTGACCGGTGAAACCCGGCCAAACGTTTACCTTGCCGGCAGCCCGCGACGTGAAGTCAGCACGCCGCGCGGGACATTGACGCTGATCAATCCGGCCACCGCGACGCGCCAGGTCTACGAGATGGAGGCGGAAGCGTATGGCGTCCGCAGCCATCTGACCAGTCTCAGGCCCATCAACCCCCTCAACGCGCCCGACCCTTGGGAATCCGAAGCGCTACGGTTGCTGGACGCCGGCGACAACGAAGTGTGCAGTTTGGAGCGACTGCCCGGCGGGAGCTACATTCGATTGATGCGGCCATTGGTGACCGAACAGAAGTGTCTGGAGTGCCACGCCGAGCAGGGTTACCAAATCGGTCAGATCCGCGGAGGCATCAGTGTGTCGGTGCCCATGCAACCGCTTTGGGACGCCGGCAGGAAGGAGACCATCGCGGTTTGCGCCGGGCACGGCCTGCTCTGGGTGATCGGATTGACGGGAATCGCGTCGGGCATGCGGCGCCATCGCCGAGCGATCCAGAGCCGTCTGAACGCGGAAGAGGAATTGAGAGAAAAAGAGGTCCGCTTGACCACCTTCGCCGAACGCCACGCTCGTTTGAAAGCCGAACGAGAGAATCTGGAGAACCAAGCGCAGCTTCGTTTGGCGGGGGCGATCCAACAGAGGTTGCTTCCCAGTTCAGTGCCCCTGATCCCCGGCTTTGACCTCGCCGGGCTATCGTATCCTGCGGAAATCACCAGCGGAGACTTCTATGACTTTGTCGAGATGCCGGACGGTTGTCTGGGAATCGTTGTTGCAGACGTCAGCGGTCATGGGACCGGGCCGGCGTTGTTGGCGACGGAAACCTGCGCCTATCTTCGAGCACTGGCGGAAACCTACTCCGACGTCGGTGAAATCTTGACGCGTCTGAACAAGTTGTTGGCCCCCGACTTTGAAGACGGCTATTTTGTGACGCTGTTTTTAGGTCGTTTTAATCCGGCCGACCACTCGTTTGTCTACGCCGGTGCCGGCCATCAAAGCAACTTGTTGGACGCCGACGGCCAGGTGAAAACGCTCGAGTCCACTGGCCTGCCGCTGGGCTTGGTCGACGACGCGGTGATCGAGACCTCGGTGCCGTTTACCTTGCAATCCTCGCAGCTGATTCTAATGTTGACCGATGGCATTCCCGAAGCCGCGGACGCTGAAGATGAGCTTTACGGCATGAAGCGGGCGTTGGATCAGGTCAGGTCCAACCGCCACCGTCCGTCCGCCGAAATCATCGAAGCACTGTGCCGCAACGCCCAGGCATTCTCGGCCCCCGATCCTCAGAGCGACGACATGACAGCCGTCGTGCTGAAAGCGAACTCGCCAAATCAGCCACATTGACGTCACCGCCGATTCACTGGCCGAGTCACTGGGGCTGCAGTGCTTGGGTGTCGTGGGGTTGGCCGATGGCGTCGAGCAGATCGCGGAACCAGGGCACGTCCTTGTCGAAGGGCTTGCCGCCTTTGATCCGTTCGAATTCGATCGCCCGCAGCTCGTCGCCGCGCTCTTCGTCTTCGCCGATCACGCCGCCTTGACCTGCCAGAGCACATTCGACGGCCTTGTCGGCACAACGCTTGATCAATGCCAAGTCTTCGTCGTTGGCACGCGCGGCGCGGCTGAAGTAGCCGCTCTTTTGCACCAGCGTCTTTTCCGCGCCGATCATCTTGGCAAACTGCTCGCCGAACCACTTGCCGGGGTTCACCGCGTCTAACTTGTAGTGGCCGAATGCATCCTTGGGCACTTCCTCGCCGCGCGACTGCATTTCCTCCACGATGGTATCCACGCCGGCACCCTCGGAGATAAAGATGTTGACGCAGTCGATGTCGTCCATGATGGTGCGAAGGCGTGCGGCTTCTTGTTCCAGGTCGAAGTGCATTTCGGGGATATAAACGCCATGCACTTCATCGCGCTCGCGGCTGAGTCCGGCGTCGGGCAGGAATTCCATCTGATCGAGTAGATTGCGGTACTTGAGTGCCGTCGCAGCAGTCAGCCAGCCGCAATTGCGGCCCATCACCTCGTGCACGATCAGCATCCGCGGGTTGGCGTTCTGCTCGGCCACCACGTTTTCGAAGAACCGGGCGCCCTGCTCCGCGGCGGTCCAGGCACCCAGACTTTGCTTGATCGGGATCACGTCGTTGTCGACGGTTTTGGGAAGCCCGACGACCGTCAATTCGTAGCCGTTCTTTCTCAAGAATGCCGCGAGATCGGCAGCGGAGGTGTTCGTGTCGTCACCCCCGATCGTGTGCAGCACGTCGACGCCGTCTTGCTTGAGCCGCTCCGCTGCGACTTCCAGCGGATCCTGGCCTTCTTTGACCAGGCCTCGTTTGACGCAGTCCGCAACGTTGGTCAATTTGACGCGGCTGTTGCCGATCGGGCTGCCGCCGCGTTCGTGCAGCAGCGCCGCGTTGTCGCGAACGTTTTGGTTGACCACAAAGCTGTCGCCCAACAGCAGGCCCTTGTAGCCGGATCGGTAGCAGACGATCTCCACGTCCGGAGCCGATTCGGTGTAACGCTCGATCAGGGCGCCGATGCCCGAAGAAAGGCAGGGCGCCAGTCCGCCTGCCGTCAGGATGCCTACCTTCTTAACTGCCATGGCTTGCTTCTCGATTAGACCAATGAACGGGGTACCATACCGGCCCCAGTCTATGAAACTTTCCGCGGCCGGTCACCCGGGGAGCGTAGTGGTGGAAGGCGTTTGTCCGTAGGCGCCCAATAGGGTTGCCTGGGTGCCCCTTGGGGAAGTGCCTAGAACAAGGGCGATGAGGGGGAATCGGAGGCGTGCGGAGTGCTGGGAGGGCAAAACGACGGGGGCAAAACGACGGGGGCAAAACGATGGGGGCAAAACGATGGGGGCAAAACGATGGGGGCAAAACGATGGGGGCAAAACGA
>NZ_NTFY01000021.1 GCF_002289565.1 Rhodopirellula sp. SM50
GTGGTCAAAGTCACAGCGGCCGTAAATCGCTCCTCACGAACAACCACAGTCCATTCTAATGGAACTGTATTTTCGTTATACGAGCGGCCGGACCTTCCGACGCTGCCCGAGGCCTGACGGCCGGCGGCTCACCATTGACTCAGCCGCCCCCGACTCAATCAACGGCCCGTTATGCGTCCCGCTGGCATGCCCGACTGGGCCGGCAACGATTAGCGTTTGACGCGAGCGTTGCCCTGCCAGATGCTCCACACCTGGTCTTCATCGGCGGGTTGGCCGTAATCGGTCAACATGGTTGCCGCCAGTGCACCGGTGGCCCAGCCGAACTGGGTGCTCTTTTCGACATCCCAGCCGTTGAGCACGCCATAGAGCAGTCCGCCGACAAAACCATCGCCGCCGCCGATCCGATCCAGCACGCCGATTTCGCGCGGCTCCACGACGGTGAATTCGGTTCCGTGAGAGACGATGGCGCCCCACATGTGGGAGTTCGCGCTTTCCACTTCCCGCAGCGTCGTGGCAAACAAGGTGGTCTCGGCGTACTCTTTTTTGACCCGTCCGATCATCTCTTTGAAACCGTCGATTTTCGCCCCGATGTCCTTTCCTCCGGCTTCGGGCCCCTGGATATCCAGGCACAATTGAAAGTCTTCTTCGTTGCCGATCAGGATGTCCGACAGGCTGGCGATCTCTTTGAACGCGGCCGACAATTCGTCTTCGCGACCGACCCAGAACGAAGCCCGGTGATTGAGGTCAAACGAAATCCGAGCGCCGTGTTTCTTGGCCGCGCGGGCGATTTCCAAACAGAACTGACTGGTCTCTTCGGACAACGCCGCGATCAGACCGGACATGTGAACGATCTTCGCCCCTTCGTCGCGAAAGATCCGATCCAAATCAAAATCTTTGACACTGAGCAGACGCCCGACTTCGCCGGCCCGGTCGTTTTGGACGCGTGGACCACGCGATCCCCAACCGCTGTCGGCCATGTTGATCTGGTGCCGAACGCCCCACGGGGTGGATTGTTCGAATTCGGGGCCTTCGTAATCCATGTGCCGCCGCGCCAAGTCGTCCTTGATGAACCGCGCGATCGGACTGTCTTTGACGAACGCCGTCAGAATCTTGACCGGCAAACCGAGAAAAGACGACACGCTACCGACGTTCGACTCGGCGCTCGTCGCTTGCATCTTGAAGGTGTCACTGCAATGGAACGGCTGATGGTCGACCGGCGTCAACCGGGTGCCCATGCTGGTGGGGATGACGAGGGCATACTTGGCATCGTTGCGAAGTTCGATCATTTCCGATGTTCTCGTTGTGCGACGAAATGGTTGGGGGAAAGGAGAGGTAGGGGTTCAGCCTGTCGGCTGTTGTGATGACAGGCTGGAAGCCTACCCCACGGTGTTTCGACAGGCTGGAAGCCTATCCCACGGTGTTTCGACAGGCGGGAGCCTATTCCACGTCGTTTCGACAGGCCAAACGCCTATCGGCACGGGTGGTTAAATGGTGACCGATGCGAAGCCGCCATCGATCGCGATGTTTTGTCCGGTGACGAAGGACGACGCCTTTCGACTGGCCAACCAGATGGTCGCACCGGCAAGCTCTTCCGGATTGCCGAAGCGGCCCATCGGCGTGTGCCCGATGATCTGTCCGCCACGCTCGGTGTAACTGCCGTCGTCGTTGAACAGGAGTTTGCGGTTCTGTTCGGCGGGAAAGAAGCCGGGGCTGATCGCATTGACGCGGACTCCGGTGGTCGCCCATTCACGGGCCAGCCACATCGTCAAGTTGATCACCGCGCTCTTGGCCGCGGAATAAGCGACGACACGCGACAGCGGGATGATGCCGCTCATCGATGCGATGTTGATGATGCTGCCCACGCCGGCGTCGATCATGTCTTGGCCGAACACCTGGCAAGGCAACAGTGCGCCGCCGACCAGGTTCAGATCGAAAACGTCGCGCCACGCGTCCAGCGGCAACTTACAGAAATCGCCTCCCGGTGGAATCGTCGCCTCGGGGCGATTGCCGCCGGCGGCGTTGACCAGCACCGATGTCGGCGCGCCGGCCCACTGGGAAATCGCCGTCCGGGCTGAATCGAGCGACTCGGCGCTCAATCCATCGGCGGCAAAGAATTTCGCCTCGCCGCCGCCGTCGGTGATTTTTTTGGCCCGCGCTTCACCGCGTTCGGCGTTGCGGCCGATCACAGCGACCTTGGCACCGCCGGCGCCGAGTGCTTCTGCCATCAGCCCGCCCAATTCGCCGGTTCCGCCAATCACCGCCGCGACGTCGCTCTTGAGATCAAATAGATTATTCATGGGCAGTAATTTAATCTGTCCGGCAGCCCGCTAACAGTGTGGGTTGGAGTTTACCCGCCGATCGAATACATCGGACGCTCGGGCGGAGAAAAGCCGCCGCCATCGATCCCATGGCCGGCCGCCTTGGCCGCGACCGCCCGCCGAAACTGGTCGACCAGTTCGTCGTCGCGAAGGCCGCGCCGTAGCAAATCTCGGATCGAAAATTCTTGCTGTGAGAACAGGCAATTTCGAATCGCGCCGTCCGCTGTTAAACGAATCCGGTCGCACGCATCACAAAACGGCTTGGTCACCGACTGGATCAGCCCGATCGAATGCCCGCCCGGCAAGCGAAAATCAGAAGCCGGCTGCGAGGCGACCGGCGGGGGAACCGGCACCAGCGGCCCAAACGCTCGCTCGATCATCGCGCCGATCGTCTCGCCGCTGAGCACGTTCTCGGTCCGCCAAGAACGGTCGGTGTCCAGCGGCATGAATTCGATAAATCGAATTTGGACGTTGCGCTCGATCGCAAACGTGACCAGCGAGATGATTTCGCTTTCGGTGACGCCTTTGACAGCCGTCGTGTTGAGTTTGATCGTTTCGAACCCTGTCGCGATCGCGGCGTCGATTCCGCGGATCACCTGATCGATACCACTGCGTCGTGAAACCTTCTGAAAGTTCACTTCGTCCAGCGTATCGATGCTGATGTTCAATCGCTTCAATCCGGCCCGGCGCAACGGATCGGCAAACTGCTCCAACAGAATCCCATTGGTCGTCAACGACAAATCATCCAAGGCATCAATCGACGCCAGCATCTCGACCAGTCGGGGCAGATCCTTTCGCACCAGCGGTTCGCCACCGGTCAAGCGAATGTCGCGGATCCCGCAACGCGACGTCAACACGTCGGCGATTCGTTGGATCTCTTCAAAGGTCAGCAACGTTTCCCGCGCGGCAAACTCGGCGCCGAATTCGGGCATGCAGTAAAAGCAGCGAAGGTTGCATCGGTCGGTCACGCTGATCCGTAGACTGCGATGGACACGACCGAATCGGTCGACCAGCGGGTCGCCGATCAAACTGTCGGTTGGACGTTCGGCAGGTGGGGGTGTGATCAATCGCTCGCGTCGCTAACAGGGAACAAAGTGCAGATGCGTCAATCCGTTCGGCGCCGCTTCAGCCTAGCGGAATTGATCCAAATTTTCGACGTCCTCACTGCGCCCGGAGCCGACCGAGAGTGGCGCGAGCCGAACCACCCATTGGAGCAGCCTCGCCAGGCGATTGGATACAAACACTTACAAGATGCAGCACCCAAGGGGGGAGGGGTGGCGATTATTTGGGACGCAAGGTCCGCGAAGCCGGCATTGCGCTTTGCATCGGGCCTTGCTTGCCGCTAATTTCGAACCTGCTGGCGGCGGTGAAATCGGCCGCGCGTCCCGCATCGCGCCGGGCTAATCCCTCTCTCGTCTTTCTATTCCCAGCCGGCGTTTTTTCAAATTCGTTCTAGGTGGTGATCATGCGCAAGCAACGCGATCGACTTCAATGGGCTCTCTCTGCACTGTTCCTGGTCACATTGATCGGCTCGTCCTCGCTTGATCCCGCGGTTTCTCAAGCCGGTGAATTTCCGGTCAAAAGTTCGCGCGACGTGCGGCTGACGAAAGCCAAGGTTCGAGCGTCGCAGTTCCTGTCCAAAGCCACCTTCGGTCCGACCCAAGCCTCGATCGACTCACTCGCCCGCCGCATCAGTGAAGTCGGTTACAAACGCGCCACATCACAGTGGATCGATCAGCAATTCGACTTGCAGCCGACGTCACACGAAGCCGTGGCACGCGACATCATCCACGTCGATGGACGCGAGCCGAATACCCAGAACATCGGCGTTTCTTTGTACCGCTATCAAGCATGGTGGCACATCGCGCTGACCGGTGAAGACCAATTGCGTCAGCGGGTCGCCTGGGCACTCTCGCAGATCTTTGTCATCGGCGACTCGGGAACCGGTTTCAACAACGACGACAAGCGATCGATCGGCGGAGGGAAAGAGACGATCACTGACTGGCTGGGGATGTCCGACTATTACGACATGCTGTCCGAAGGAGTCGACGGAACCTACCGCGAACTTCTTGAAGACGTCACCTACCATCCCTGCATGGGTGATTGGTTGAGTTCGCGAGGCAATCGCAAAGCCAACCTCAGCGCGGGGCGATTCCCCGATGAGAACTACGCGCGAGAGATCATGCAACTGTTCTCGGTCGGTCTGTACCACATGCACCAAGATGGTCGCTTGAAGACCGATGAGGACGGTAATTTAATTCCGACCTACGACAACGAACAAATCAAAGAACTGGGACGATTGTTCACGGGATTCAAATACAAACATTACTCTCGAAACGATTTTTACGTGCCGCGCAACTTCGGCGAACCGATGGAGATCCATGTCGCCGAGCACGACAACAATTTGAACTACTCCGAAGACCCGGATGCTCCGGCGAGCAAGACGGTGTTCGGCACGGTGTTGCCTCCGCTGCCGTCCGCGGTGACGCAAGCGGACGTGAAAGCCGAGATCGGCGCGGGGCTCGATGCGATCGCCAACCACCCCAACGTCGCCCCGTTCATCTGCCGACTGCTGATCCAGCGGATGGTGAAATCGAATCCGTCCCGGGCCTACCTGCGACGGGTGACGCGAATCTTCAATGACAATGGCCGCGGCGTCCGCGGCGACCTCAAGGCCGTGGTCAAGGCGATCTTGACGGACCCGGAACTGTATCGCGGTCAGCGTGCGGTGCGGCGAAGGAACCCGACCCGCGTGGATGTGATCGTTCGCGGCACCGAATACAGCCGACTGCGTGAACCGATCCTGCGTGCGACCTCCCTGATCCGAGCGATGCGGCCGACGACGAATTACGCGGCCGGCTACATGATGCTTTCTCACGGCGTCGGCGGTGAGTTTGGCCAGATGCCTTTCCGCTCGCCCAGTGTTTTCAATTTCTACCTGCCCGACTTCCAGCCCCCGGGCGACTTAATCGGTTACACGCCGACGCGGCGAAACCCCTATGACTCGTTGGTCGCCCCGGAGTTTCAAATTCTCAACGGCGTGACCGCCAACAAGACGCTGAACCGCCTGCGACTCTGGACCTACAGGCGCTACGTGCAATATGGAATGCGGAAGGGCACCTGCCGGATCACGTTTCATCTGGAACCGGAACTCGAATTGGCGAAAGACCTGGCCAATCTGGATGAAATCCTGCGGCGTTTCGATCTTTGGTTGTGCAACGGGTCGATGAGCGAAGCGACAAAGACGAGCATCACGAATGCGATCGCAAGCGAACCGTCCGCCTCCAACGTCGAACGTCTCGAAGTGATACTCAACGCCGTGATCCTGTCCCCGGACTGCGCGGTGGAACAATAACCCGAGCAGGAGGCCGAGCCATCGCCCCAGCTTTTCATCGGCGCGATCAAACGAACGGCTTGATCGGCGCGTTTCCCAACACTCTTCTGCTTCTCCGGATCCCTCGCCATGAATCTTCACTCCAACGAATCGATTTTCACCTCGCGCCGCGCGCTGCTCAAAGCCGCCGGCGGTTGCGGCTTGATGACAAACACCTCGTTGATGGCAACGCTGTTGAACCTCCAGGCGACGAAATCGCTGATGGCGGCCGAAACCAACCCGACCGGTTACAAAGCGATCGTGTGCCTGTTCCTGCTCGGTGGCAACGACTCTTACAACATGTTGGCGCCCTACGACGGCACCACGACCAGCGGCGAATACGGCGATTACGTGAGCGCCCGCGGCGGCGTTCATGATCCCGACACCAACCCGAGCGGTCTGGCCATCGATCGCAGTTCACTCGTTTCCATCGCCGGCCCCGACGCGCGGAATTTTGGACTGCACCCCGCGATGGCCGCGCAAGCCTTCGCCGAACCCGCACCCGATCCGCTGCCCGACCCTTCCACGACCGGTGTCGCCGGTCTCTACAACACGGGGAAATTGAGCTTCGTGTCCAACGTCGGGTCGCTGATCGCTCCCACCACGCGGGCGCAGTACAACTCGCGTGCAGGACTTCCCCTCGGATTGTTTTCCCACGCCGACCTGCAGCGCCACTGGCAAACCGGATTCCCGCAATCGCGTAGCAAGATCACCGGCTGGGGCGGTCGCATGGCCGATCTCTTGCAAAGCACCAATTCCAACCCGACCGTCTCGATGAATATCTCGGTCAACGGCATGAACCTGTTCCAGACCGGTTCGGACGTGATCCCCTATGCGATCGGAAACAACGGCGCGACGAAGGTGAACGGTTACGCCGGCAGCTTGGGACGCCAGGATCGAATGAACTCCCGGGCCATCAATAACATTCTGGACCAAACCTACAACGACCTGTTGGCGAAATCATTCGCCGAAACCAACCGCAATTCCGCCGAAGCCGCCCTGGAGTTCAATACCGCCACCGATGCGGTCGACATCACCACGCCATTCGCATCGGAAAACCCGAGCAACCAACTGAAAATGGTGGCCAAGGTGATCGGCGCCCGAGCGACCCTCGGCCAAACCCGTCAGATTTTCTTTGTCACCAACGGCGGTTGGGATAACCACAGCGGTCTGATCGGAGCCCAGCAAACCAATTTGGCCGAAATCAGCCGGGCGGTCCGATCGTTCTACGACGCCACCGTTGAACTGGGCATCCAAAACGACGTCGCACTGTTCACCGCCTCCGACTTCGCCCGCACCCTGGGCACCAACGGCCAGGGCAGCGATCACGCCTGGGGAGGCAACCAGATCGTCGCCGGCGGAAGCGTCGATGGTGGCAAGCTGTTCGGCAAGTATCCCACCAGTCTGACCAGCCCAGTCGATCCGATTGCCGGCAACCTGAACCTCGGCCGCGGACGATTGATCCCGACGACCTCGGTCGACGAGATGGCCGCGGACCTGGCGATGTGGTTCGGCGTCGGTAACAATCAAGATCTGGTCGACGTGATTCCCAACATCCGTAACTTCTTCTCCGCCGGCCCAACCGCCGGCCCACTCGGATTGTTCACCTAAACCAAGTGGCGTAAGCTTCCAGCTTGCGTTCCCGTGGCGTAAGCTGCCAGCTTGCGATCCCGTGGCGTAAGCTTCCAGCTTGCGAATGTACCCTGATGGCAAGCTGGAAGCTTCCCCCACCCCGATGAGCTACGACGACGAAGACGACGAAGAGTTCGACTACGACGAATTCGTCCAGCGCGAGTTCGGAACGCCGCTGCGTTCCAAAAGCACGCCGCTCCACTGGCAACTCGTCGCGATCGGACTGCTCGTACTGTTTGCACTCTTCACCTGGATGTCGCTTGGACTTTGGATGCCGTTTTAAATTGTGACGAAGGCGTCACACCGAGTTTGCGCCACACCCTCGATCACCTGATCCGAAACGCGGTGATTGCTTCGGCGGTTTACCGCAGGGAAACCGCATCGACCAACAGCGATGCGTTGGCAGAGTTGCAGACGAACCGGATCGACGATCGCTTGCTGCCGCGACTGTACGTGGCCGACCGCCAGACCGCCGGCCGCGGCAGACACGGCAATGCGTGGATCAGCGAAGAGGACGCGTTAGCGTTCTCGCTGGTCATCCCGTTTGAATTGACCCATCCGTCCGCGTCCGTCTTGTCCCCCGCCGTCGGCGTTGCAGCCGCACGCGCGATCGAATTCAGCTGCCCGCCGTGCCGCGTCGCACTCAAGTGGCCCAACGACATCTGCGCCCGACGGTCAAACGGTTCCACCACGTCCCCCACGCTGCATAAACTTGGCGGCATTTTGATCGAGACCAACGCGACGATCGCCGGACGGATGGTGATCGGGGTGGGATTGAACCTGAACGGAAAACCGGAGCTGAACTCCCAGCACTCCACCCCGCCGGCGTCCATCGCTGAGATCGCCAATCGCCTCGTCAGCCGCGAAACGTTACTGGCCGCCCATGCCGAATCGCTCGCCGAAATGCTCGGCGAGCTCGACGACGGTCCAGATGAAATGATCCGTCAGTACCGGTCGCGCTGCGCGCTGGCCGGCCACGACCTCTCGTTGAAACAGAGCCATCAAACGATCACCGGGTACTGCACCGGCATCGCCGACGACGGATCGCTGGAATTGATCGTCGACGGCAACCGGAGACACTTCCGCAGCGGCGAAGTCCAACGCGTCCGACCGACGTAGCGACCGTGGGACAGGCTTCCAGCCTGTCAATCCAGTGGGATAGGCTTCCAGCCTGTCAATCCAGTGGGATAGGCTTCCAGCCTGTCAATCCAGCGGGACGACAGGCTGGAAGCCTATCCCACGTCTGCTTAGCCCTGACAGCCCGGGCACCAGTACAACTTTCGCGCCGCGATTTCAACCGTCTCGATGGGGCGGTCACAGCGCGGGCAAGACGCTTTGCCATAAACGCGAAATCGATCGCGGCCTTCGAGCGTCGCTCGCGGCGCGCCGGCCTCTTTGGCCGTGACGGTGACGATCTTTCCGTACTTCACCCCCGTCCGCATCATCTTGACCAGCGACTTCCACAGCGAATCAAACGTCGCCTTGTCCAACTCCGCAGCGGGGAGACGCGGATCGACGCCGAGTTCGAAAAACAACTCGGCGCGAAAAATGTTGCCGACACCCGCGATCACAGACTGATCCAAGACAAGGGCGCCGATCGGCTTCCGACTGGCGCGAACCGCGTCCCAAACAAGCGTCTTCTTGCGCGCCGACGAACCCTCGGCGAGCGGATCCGGGCCGAGCTTTCCGATCACCTCCTCGCGGGTTTGCTGATCGATGACGCGACAGGTCGTCGGGCCGTTCAGATCCAACGACCGAGTCTCGCCCACCAAACGCATCCGCACCAGTCCGACCGGAGCCGGAGGCGGACTCGAGTGCGCGCGATACTTTCCGTACCGACCGAGGTGAATGTGGATCAAGCGATCGTTTTCAAAGTGATAAAACAGATGCTTACCGATCGCCTCGCAGCGATCCATCAGCCGGCCGGAAACCTTTCGCGCGTCGCCGCGAAACCGTCCTTGCGGACTGGTCACCTTCAACGATTGCCCGGCAAACCAATCGGTGTGTTGGCGGGCAAGAAAATGGGTCTTGTGTCCTTCGGGCATGGTGCTGGTAAACCTTCAATGGCGGCCAATGGTGATCGGGTAAGTATGGGTGGCTGTCGAGAGCCACACCGGGTGCGCCGGCAGAGCCGGCGCGGATGGCAAGCAGGATGCTTACCCCACTTCGCCCTTGGCCCCAGGCTCCCGCCTCCTGGCCGACAACAGATTTCCAAAAATGTCGTTGACAGGCCACCCCAACCACCGTACTATCTAAATAGCACACTCAATCACTGGCTCCTCGTTCAGGTCCAGCCATGTTTTTTTCGATCGACGTCCAAAGCGACGTCGCGATCTACTTGCAGCTTGTTCGGCAAGTCAAATTTGCCATCGCCGCGGGAACGATTCGCCCGGGACAACTGCTCCCGAGCGTCCGCGCGCTCAGCAACCAGGTCGCGCTCAACCCCAACACGGTCGCCCGGGCTTTCAATCAACTGCAGGCCGACGGCGTGATCGAGACCTTGCGGGGCCGCGGCATGGTGGTTCGCGATGCGGCGGTCGAGATCTGTCGCCGCGAACGCGAGACGGTGTTGAACGAACGCATCGGATCGGTGTTGGCAGAAGCCTGGCATGCGGGCCTTTCGAAAAAGCAGATCAAGACGTATGTGGACGATCACTTGCGTCAGTTGGTCGACACCGAACCGGCCGTCTTGGTGTCGTCGACCGAGCCGAGTGACAACGGCGGAGCCGAAGAATGAGTAGCGAAGCACCAGCCACTGACCGCCTTCCCGAACCCAACGAAACGACCATGGAACCCGTCATCACCACCGACGCCCTGACGATGCACTTCCGTCGCTGTGACGCTCTGATGGGCGTCAGTTTGGAAATTCAGCCGGGAACGGTGTTTGCACTGTTGGGCGAAAACGGCGCCGGCAAGACGACGATGATTCGCATCCTGACCGGGTTCCAAAAACCGACCAGCGGGTCGTGCACGGTTTGTGGCGTCAACCCGCTGCGTGACCCGCAAGGCGTACGGCGTCAAATCGGTTACGTCTCCGACGCACCGGCGCTCTACGATTGGATGACGGTCGCGCAGATCGGCGGCTTCACGGCGTCGTTTTACGATGCATCGTTTTTGCCGAACTATGAAGCGTCGATTCGCCGCTACGAGATCCGCCCCGAACAAAAGATCCGCCATCTTTCCAAGGGGCAACGTGCCAAGGTTGCCCTTTCACTTGCCCTGGCACACGACCCGTCACTGTTGATCTTGGACGAACCCACCAGCGGGCTGGACCCGAAGGTGCGTCGCAATTTCCTGGAATCGATGATCGACCGCGCCGCCACGGGGCGCACCGTGTTCCTGTCCAGCCATCAGATCAGTGAAGTCGAGCGGGTCGCCGACACGATTGCGATCCTGCACCACGGCCGAATCCGGTTGCACGGCCCGCTTGCGGAACTTCGCGAATCGATTCACGAGGTGGTCATTGACGTCGACGATCCGCTGCGATCGATCGCCGCGCCCCCGGAGCCGGCCGAAGTGCTGACCGAAGAGACGTCGGGCCGCTCCCGCCAACTGTTCGTCCGCCACTTTTCACCGGAAATGATTCATGCGCTTCGCGAGATGCCAGGCGTGACGGAAGTCCGAACCCGAGTCGCGACGTTGGAAGAAATTTTTGTCGCCTGCACGTCCCATCGAACCGCACCGGCGATGACCGCGTCGATCTGAAGTCTTCGCTGACATTCGCCCGAACGCGGACGCGTCCGCGATACCCGATCGAGTAACCCTTTGACCAGACCGTGGGCTCGCGCCCACCGGCTGATGCAACCGCCGGCCCAAGGCGGAACTCCTCCGACTGATCTGCCAATGAGCACCGAAGCAACACTCACAGCACTGACAACGACGCGGCACGAAGCTTCCTCGACCGCGTGGTTCTGGTGGAAAGAAACTCGCCAGCTCGCGCCGTTGGTTGCGCTGCTGGCGATCGTCTCGCTGTTGATCATCGTCATCAACGCCATCCTCGGCGTTGCGATGGATTCGTTTCGAATGCAACTGCCTCATGAAGTGACGATGCTGGTGTTCCCAGGTCTATTCGCGACCGGGGCAGGTCCCCTGTTGGTCGGCCAAGAACGATCTCAACGTACGATCGATTGGTTGGCCTTGCTGCCGATCTCGTCCAAACGGATCGCGACGACGAAATTGTTGGTCGGCATGGCCGGGCTGGCCACGATGTGGGCGTTCGCGTTGCTGGTCATCACGGCGTTTGAACTCGGTCAACGCGACACGTCACATTGGACGATCGGCGGTCAAACCGGCTATTCGGGAAACCCGTTCAGCTATCCGGTCTGGATCTCCCATTCGTTGTTCGTGTTGTTGGCAGGCTTTTATGTCGCCTGGCGGATCAAAAATCAATTTTATTCTTTGATTGCTTTGATTCCGTTGGCGTTCGCGCCGCTGATCGCGACGTCGCTCGTCTCCGAGTTTGCCAATCGCCCGATGGCGACCGGGCAGCTGGACTGGATCAACTTGGGATTCACGTTGCTGGGCATCGTGATCGTGACTCCGATCTCCTATCGAGCCGCGATCCGGACCCTGGGCGCGGCGGAAGCCCCCTCGGTAAAGCCGCTGGTGGACGTCTCGCCCCATTCCCCGGCACGCGAAACGAATGATGCCATCCCGCCAACATTCGCAACGCACACCGCGCCGATCATTTGGCAATCGATTCACTCGGCCAAAGGCATGCTGGCGATCTTGATCGGCATGTTGTTGATCAGCTTCCTGGCTGCCGTTCAATTGGCGGCGGTGGATCGGTACCGCGGGATCATCGGACTGTTGCCTTGGCTGTTATTGCTGGCGCCCCTGGCCGTGTGCTGGTTGGGAATCAGCGTGTTCAAACACGACGGGGCATCCGAGCGGGTGCGTTTTCTGGCCGACCGTGGCGTCTCTCCCGGCAAGACCTATTGCGCACTGCATGCGGTGCCGATCGCCATCCTCTGCTGTTCGCTGCTGGTGTACGGACTTTGGAATCTGACGATTGTTCATCGAGAGGCGGTCTCCAATTTCGCCGCGGGATTGCCGTCGCTGGTGACGATGCTGATGATCGTGGTTTGGATCTATGCGATCTCCCAGTGGGTCAGCCAGTTTGTCCGCACACTGATTTTGTCGGTCATTCTGGCGCCGATCCTGTCTTTGGTGACGGTCGGCTGGCTGGTGTTCGCCTATCTCTCCTTGGGATTCCCGATCTATGGGTTGATCCTCTGCGGGCTCGCTCCGATGGTGGCGACGTACGTGATGATGCGGCGTTACATGGACACCGGTGACCGCCCATTGACATTCGTTGTCGGCGGCGGTGTGGTCGGGTTGATCGTGCTGCTGCCGATCGGTTTTGCCGCCGCGCACGTGCTCTCGGTCCCCGCCATGGATCCAACGCTGCGGGCGGAATTGCTCAGCGAAGCCCAGCGTCATGCCGAACCCAACGCCCGATTGGTCGCCGTGCCGGTCACCGGATTCGCGGACGACTCCGCGTTCCGTCACGATCCGCTGGGCGACAAGATGAAGGAACTCCAGAACTATCTTCACCACTACAAGATGGATCCACAGCAGAGCGTCGCGCCGCTGAAGTCCAACGCGAGTACGGAGGTGGTTGCGCTCGTCGGTCCGTGGGAGTACACACGCTGGCATGGAAACATGATGCGGGCACGAATCCAGTGGCGACAGCAACAGGATGATCCGGCGTGGTCCGAATTGGCCCAATGGCTGGACGCCTCGGCAACGCTGCTGCCGGCGCTCCGTCGCAGTACGTTGCTCTCGGGCCAGGAAATCGCCGACCGTTTGGAAGTGCTACTGATCGACACGCTGCAAAACGACGTGCCCGCTGAACGCGCCGATGAGCCCGCCGTGCAAGCGGCCACACAAGCCATCGGAACGCCGGCCAGTCGAGCCGCCGCGCGGCGGCGTGCGGTGGTGGTGACCTGGCAACACAAGTTCCAAGACGATCGAGAACGCTATCTGAATCACTATCTAACCGTGCTGGAGCATCAGCCGCCGGGACTCGTCGGTTGGATGCAACCCCGTTTCCACGACTCCTTGGTCACCGCCATGCTGGAAGGGATCGACGCCGCGGCCAACCGCAGTGACGACATCGGCTGGCGATGGAAACTTCACCAGCTTCATCAAACCGGGGACGTGTTCCAGACCAGTCGCTACGCAGACGACCTGCGTTCGCTGCCGGCGATCGAAACGATGACCGTCGACCGCATCAACGGCTACGGCCAGCTGTGGGGCCGCGACTGGGAATACGTCGAATTAAACACCAGGACACAACCATGAGTGCTTCCCGAAAAACATTTCGTGACCGAACGATGATCGCAGTGGCGATCGCTCCGCCGATCGCGCTGCTGTTGTTCTGCGTCTCCGCAGCCGCAACCTGGCAAGCCGGTGCGGCAAAGGTCAGACCGGTGCTGGAGCAGTCGTTTCCGCCGGAGCTGATCGATTCGCTGGTTACCCAGGCCGCCGACGACGCAGACCGGGTGAGCACCGAACACACGAAATTGAGCCGAGAACTGGCCAGTGCGGCTGAGGCGCTCAACGATCAATACCACCTCTTGTTCGACGTCCTCGAAGAACACGACGACCTGTTTGAAAATCTCGACGAAGAGCACCCGCTCGACACCTACCTGGATGACTATCTGGCCGAAGCGGCACCGTTGCTGAACTTGACGAAACAATACGCCAACGAATTCGGAAATCCCAACAGCTATTCGAGCGGACTGATCTCCTTCCGCGGATTGCCCGAGTTGCTGCGAACGGAATTTCGTGACGCCGTCCGCGACAAGCAGACCGATCGAGCGATCGAAGCATTCCGACTGTTTCAAGGACTGGGTATCGGACCAACCGGCCAAGTCTCGCTCGATCTACTTCCTTTGGTCACGCAATCGATCGCCACGGGAATTTGGAGTGAGTCCGAACTGAATGAAATCGTTCAACTGGTCAAGGCGTCACCGGACTTGAACCAGACGTGGCAAGACAGCATTCGCTCGACGACCTTGGCGCAGGTCCCTTGGTTGCTGCGTGGAGAAGTGGTCCAGAGGTGGCGTCGTGATCCGACGCCGAAAACGTTCGCCCCTAGTCTGCGCCTCCAATGGCTCCAGCGCAACGAAGCATTCTCTCGTGTCGGCGGGATCGGAACGTTTGACGCGATCAAACGTGTGATGAAATTGCAAGAGACGTTTCGTCGGGAATCTGGCTCCGGGTTGGATCTGGCGCTCCAAATCCCCGCGTACAATCAATCCTACAGTCCGGGTCAATCGAAGGACTACCTGGCGACCCTCTACACCAAAGTCGCAAACGAGCGGCGACACGCCCGAACAGCTGCCGCGGTGGCCAAGTACAAGCTAAAGTTTGGCCAATACCCGATGACGCTCGATGATTTGATCAAGGTGAACTTGCCGGCCAGCGCCACGCTCGACCCGCTGGGTGTCCCCTTTCACTTCTCGTCTGATGGAGAGACGTGTGAATTGGGAAACGCCGCGATCTGGTTCACCGATAGCCGCGGATACAGCGGAACGTTCGGCACGCGCGATGGAACACTCTCGGCGATCCTGAAACAGTTCGTGGTGCTCAAGTTTCGGTAGTCTTGCGAGTGGGATAGGCTTCCAGCCTGTCAATCCAGTGGGATAGGCTTCCAGCCTGTCATTGCAGTATCGACAGGCTGGAAGCCTATCCCACTTATGTTCCGCTACCGCGAGCTGCCGATCTCCAACCCCAACTCAAACGTCGTTTTCTCCGGCTGCAAGCACCTCGCTTGATCACAGGCTTGTGAATCGACGACCACGGTGAACGTTGCCGTGCCGGACTTCTCCGTTTCATCGACCGTGACCGGGACTTTAAATTTGATCTTCCCGGCGTAAGTATTGAGCTCGGTCTTGAGGATCGGATCGGTTCGCGACTCCGGCTTTGGCGCGACGACCTCGCCGACCGTGATCGCCGCATCGCTTGTGACCGAAACCTTCGTCGGAATCAAGAACTCCGCATCGGGATTGGTCGCGTAGAGATGCCAGCCGTCGTCGATGTCGAGTGTCACCGTGACCGTCAACATCTCCCCGGGACGCACCTGAGACTTCGACAGATCGACCGTGAACGTGATCGGATCGACGCGTTTGGTGTTACCTGCGACTGCCTGTTCGGAGTCCCCGGCGGACGTGGCCAGATAGCGAGACACTCCGATCAGCAGGTGTTCGGTCGTGTGCGGTTGTTTGGCCATCACTCCCGAAAACGATTGCAGCGTTTTCTCGGCCGAGTCGCGATACTTGGTTTGGCCGGTCAACTCGGCCAGATCGATCAGCAACTGTGCGGCGATACCGTTGGCGTTGGGCATGTTGCCGCCACCGCCAAGGTTTTTGGAACGCACGATCAAGGCTTCGTGCGAGTCTCCGGTGAAAAAGAACCCGCCATCGGCGTCGTCTTCAAATTCAGCGAGCATAAAATCGGCCAGCCCGGTCGCTTCGTCGAGCCAGCGCCGTTGATCGGTCGCGGCATGCAGTTCCAACAGTGCCTTGCAAAAGTAGACGTAGTCGTCCAGGTAGCCGGGCAACTTGGCCGTTCCGCTGCGGTACGTGCGGAGCAGCTTTCGATCGCGGATCATCGATTCGAGAATGAAGTCGGCTGCCGCGGCGGCGGATTCGATGTATTTCGGTTCGTCCAAAACGCGGCCGGCGTGTGCCAAGGCGTCGATCATCAAACCGTTCCAACTGGTCAGGATCTTGTCGTCCTTGTGCGGCTGAGGCCAGGTCAGTCGATCGCGCAATAGCTTGTCTTCCATCGCTTCGATTCGATCGATCAACCCCTGCTTGCCCAGCGGATGCGATTGGGCGATCGCTTCGAGAGGCTGTTTCAGGTGGGGGATATTCTCGCCGGTTTTGTGTCCGGTCGACTCCTCCAAGAAATTTCCTTCGGGGACGATGTTGTAAACTCGCGCATACAGTGCGGCGTCTTCATCGCCGAGTACCTCGTTAATTTTTTCGGCCGTCCAGACGTAGGCTTCGCCTTCCTTTCCGACTTCACCGGAATCGAGCGCGCTGTAAAACGCTCCTTCGGGCGATGTCATTTCACGTCGTACCCAGCGATCGATATCCTCCACAGCGTCACGGTAACGCTCGTCGCCGGTGATTTGATAGCCGTCGGCATAAAGACGCATCAGTTGCGCGTTGTCGTAGAGCATTTTTTCGAAGTGCGGCAGCAGCCAATCGGAATCGGTCGCGTAACGGTGAAAACCGCCGCCGAGGTGATCGTGCATGCCGCCGAGCCACATCGCGTCGAGCGTCCGGGTGATCGGCTTCAGCAGCGACTTGTCAGCGGTGCGTTGATATTGATCGATCAGCAAGGCCAACGTGCCGTGGGGAGGAAATTTTGGTGCTCCGCCGAATCCGCCGTTTTGAGCATCGAACTGCCCGAGCAGTTTCGCACAGGCCTGGTCCACCAGCTGCAGCGACAGCGGGACCGCTTGGATGGCCGCGGTGGTGCTGGATCGCTTGGCTGCGTCGGCTAGCGCGTCGGCTTGGCGGTTGACGTCGTCGCGGCGATTGACCCAAAACTCGTTGATCTGTTTCAGCACCGAGATAAACGTCGGCTTGGGGAAATACGTTCCCGCCATCCAGGGCTTGCCGTCGGGGGTCAACCAAACGGAATTGGGCCAGCCGCCGCGTCCGGTCATCATCTGTGTGGCCAGCATGTACTGTTCGTCGATATCCGGTCGCTCCTCGCGATCGACTTTAACGGCGACGAAGTACTGGTTGATGACCGCCGCGACTTCGGCGTCCTCGAACGATTCGACTTCCATCACGTGGCACCAGTAGCAGGTTGAATAACCGACCGACAGGAAGATCGGTTTGTTTTCCCGCTTGGCTTTTGCGAACGCCTCTTCGCCCCAGGGGTGCCAGTCGACCGGGTTGTGGGCATGCTGCAGCAGGTACGGACTGGTTTCGTTGATCAACTGGTTGGTGTGCATGTGCTCGGGCTCCTGCGTGGAAACCGGTCGTCCGAGAGCGAGCAACGCCATGACGGTGGCGAGCAGAGGGATGCGCATGCGTTGACGCCGATCGATCATGACCATCACTTCAAAAAGTCGTCCGGAAAGGGTGGGGACGATTCATTGTAGCGGGTCCGCGCATCGCTTCGCGCCCAGCGGGACGGCTTGTTGACTTTGTGAGCCGCGACGCGTAAGCGGCCGGGCTTTGCGGCGCCCGCCCGAGGCCTTACGGCCAGCGGCTCACCATTGACTCAGCGGATCGTGGATCAATCAACGGACCGGTCAGCGACCGGCGCGTGGTGAAATCCACACGCACACGCGCCACTGGCTCACGCCACGTGCTGAGATGCGGAACCAGCGTGACCTACTGCAGGATCATGTCGTCGACGGTCATGCCGCCGGGGATCATCGGCAAGACGTGCTCTTGGTAAGGCACTTCGACGTCCAAGACGTAGGGACCGGGATGGGCGATCATTTCACGGATCGCACCTTCCAGATCCGATTTCTTTCTCACCGTCGCCGCACCGCACCCGTATCCTTGCGCGATTTTCACAAAATCGGGATAACGCTCGGTGGCGTAGGAGAACCGTTCGGCGTCGCTGTTGCCGCTGGCTTCATTGTGACTGATCGGTCCCAAGTAGGTGTGGGCCCGGTTTCGATCCATGAAGCGATCTTCCCACTGAACCACCATTCCCAGGTGCTGGTTGTTGAGCAAGAAGACTTTGACGGGTAGTTCTTCGCAGAAACACGTCGCCAGTTCTTGGACGTTCATCTGGAAACTGCCATCGCCGTCGATGTCGATGACCAACGAATTCGGTAGCGCCGCTTGGATGCCCATCGCACACGGCAATCCGAATCCCATGGTGCCCAGTCCGCTGCTGGAGTGCCAGGTGCGGGGGCGTCGGAATCGGTAGAACTGTGCCGCCCACATCTGGTGCTGCCCGACACCGACGGAGATTTGGGCGTCCATGTCCGCGGTGATGTCACTGAGCGTGCGGATCGCGTGCTGCTGCAGGATCCCGTCGAACTCGGTGTCATACTTGAAGGGGTACTTCGCTTTGAGTTCTTTGCAATGCTCGCGCCAGGGCTCGATGTCGCACTTGGTGACGGTCTTATTGAGGGCGTTGAGCACTTGCTTGACGTCGCCGCGAACCGGGATGTGGGCTTCCTTGTTCTTGTTCAGCTCGGATCCGTCGATGTCGACGTGGATGATCTTGGCGTCCTTGGCGAACGCTTCGACTTTCCCGGTCACGCGGTCGTCAAAACGAACGCCCAACGCGATCAACAGGTCGCAATCCCGGACGGCATAATTGGCGTACGCCGCGCCGTGCATTCCCAACCAGTCCATGGAGTTTTCGTTGTCCGGCGGAACGGCACCGATGCCCATCACGGTGGTCACGGTCGGAATCCCCGTCTTGTTGATGAACTCGTTGAGTTCTTCGCTGGCGTTGCCCAAGATGATTCCGCCCCCGGCGTAGATCATCGGGCGACGGGCGAGTCGGATCGCGGCGGTGAGCTGGCGAATCGTCTCGCTGGCCACCGGCGGGGGCGCCGCTTCGTAGCCGGGCAGATTCATCGGCGGATCCAAATCCAAGTCGCTCGTCACGTCGGACAATTGGACGTCCTTGGGCAAATCGACCAACACCGGCCCCGGGCGACCGCTACTGGCGATGTGGAACGCCTCTTTCATCACTCGCGGCAATTCGCGGATATCGGTGACCAGGTAGTGGTGTTTGGTGATTCCGCGGCAAACCTCGACCATCGGTGTTTCTTGAAACGCGTCCGAACCGATCGCTCGGGTGGGAACCTGGGCGGTCAGACAGACCATCGGAATGCTGTCCAGTTTGGCGTCGGCGATCGCGGTGACCAAGTTCGTGGCGCCCGGGCCGCTGGTGGCAAGCACCACGCCGACCCGACCGGTCGAACGTGCGTAACCTTGGGCGGCAAACGCCCCCCCCTGCTCGTGACGTGGCAAAATCGTCCGAATCGAATCGCCGTAACGTGTCAGGGCCTGGTGCAACGGCATGCTGCATCCGCCCGGATAGGCGAATAGTACATCGACCCCGTGATCTACCAGTGATTTGACAATGATGTCGGCTCCGGTCATCACGCGGTTTTCAGTGTTGGCAGCTTTTGCGGTGCTCATGAGTGGGAAATTGCTAGGACGAAATGGAAATGGAGACGTCGAAAGTAGAAAAACTGACATTTACGTGGCAGGGAGAACTTCCGAACCTAGCTGCTAACGTAAGTGGGGGCCGAAGCTTAGGCAATGCGAAAAACACCCGGCAAAGATGACTAGTTGGTTCAATTTGGCAGCAATCGCCTTGGGCGGAGCGATCGGATCGCTCTGCCGATACGGCCTGACACTCTCCGCGGCGGCGCTGCCGGGCGGGTCGACGATGCTGGGAACCACGATTGCCAATCTCGTCGGATGCGGCCTCTTGGGGGCTCTGTCTTCCCTTGACCCGACACAATCGGAGTCCATTGAGCGATTAATGCTTGCCCTCCGGGTCGGATTCCTGGGCTCGATGACCACGTTTTCCACGTTCACGGCCGAGTCGACGATGCTCGCCGGCGAAGGGCGCTGGGGGGCGTCAGGCATCTACGTCCTGGCCAATCTGATCCTCGGCTATTTGGCGCTGATTCTCGCGGGCAACCTGGTCAGGTGGTGGATTCAAACATGAACGGCGGAATTTTGATGCACCAGACAGACCACAATCATGGACATCGTGACCCTCACCCGAGGGAACAGACGTCCACGACAGCCCCCCTCTTCACTAGGCCAAGGAACCACCCTCCCGTGCGGAAGTCGCGCGGTTTGAAAGTCGTTGAGAGTAGGGGGTTTTCGTCACTCTCCCCCTGGGCATTGGTATCGACACAACTTCAGTCACCCTCCCTGGCAGGGAGGGTCGAGCGCAGCGAGGGGAGGGGCGAGTGGTTGTCGCTGAGTGATTCCCAGCCGCATAGACCCTCCCCGCGTCGTCGTAAACTCCTCCGCGACCCTCCCAGAGGGAGGGTGACTTCAAGTCTTGCGACCTGTGTAGATACCAATGCCTGCCAGGAGGGTGACTTTAAAACCGCACGACCTTTGTGCGGAAGGGGCGAGGGGAGGGCTCTCCTGGCGTGGGCAGGTCTGATCGCGATGCTTTCCCTCGCGCTCGTTGGCACACCGGAAGCTCATGCCCAGCCGGCTCCCAACGGGCCAGACACCCTACGATCGCTGCCGCCCATTCAAGCCATCCCAATCACGTCGGGCGCCGGCTCCAAAGGCACCGCCCCGTCCGCGCTGATGTCTCCGCCCTATTGCGATAGCGAGACCCTGAGAGTGTCCGCGACGATTCGAGCGTTGCAGTTTTGGGGCCAGGATCGTGGCGTTGCGGTCGGCGACCACGGCAGCATCGTTGTCACCGCCGATGGCGGACGATCATGGAAGGATGTCGAAAGCGGGGTCCAGTGCCGACTCAATGACATCCTGTGGGTCGATGACCGGCGCGTCGTCGCCCTCGGCGGCGGCGTGGACGTGGTCACGCGGATCAGTCGCGGCGTCATTTTGGTCAGCCACGATGCGGGAGCGTCGTGGCGTCGATCGGGTGATTCCGAGCTGCCATTGCTGCACTCGATCGAACGCACCCCTGGCAACCACTCCGGCGACCGGCGTTCTTCCATCACCGCCGTCGGCGCCCCCGATCCGATCACCGGCGCCACCTCGTTTCAGTCGCGCGACGGCGGACGAAGCTGGCAATCCATGCTCGACCCGCAAGCGACTCCAACGACCAACGCACTGCCACGCAGCGCACCGCCAGGATCGTCGATGCGACCGACTGCGACCGCGGAACAGTCCGCGAGCTTGTCTGATCGAGTCAACACGCGATCGATCATCCGCGCCTCGTGTCGACTGGACGATCAAACCATCTTGTGTGCCGGCGACCACGGAAACATTTTTCGATCGACCGATGGCGGACGAACCTGGTCGGTCGTACGGTCGACCGACGCGACGCAAGGCCCGCCCGGATCCTGCGCGATGTTGGTGATCGCCGCCAACGAAGACCAGATCCCGTGGACGTTGATCGGGCGCGAAACATTGGAAAAACGATTGCGTTGCAATCTGATCGTCGGGACGCTCGACCCACCGACGTCGCATGCCCTGGACCAAGCCGCGATGAGACTCGGTGTCGCGGCAGTGGACTCGTTTCCGGCCGCTGACGAGAACGATTCGCTGGCGACACTGCGACGTTGGATCGACGTCCACCAGCCACCGATTCTTGCCCTCAGCGACGCGCTACCTGCGGAAACCAAAACGGCATTGCTGCAACACGCCGTCGCCGGCGGTACCGAAAAAGTCGTCGAGTTCGCATTGCACGGACGCGGCGAAACGCTCTTGCACGACAGCGCGATGCTTCCCGACAGCGGCGTATTGGCGGGTGACTTCGCCGCTGACGGCTTGATGTTGGTGTCTGATTTCGAACTCGCCACCGGCGCCGAAGCCGCAGAGAACCCTTGGGTCGCCATCAACACCCGTTACAGCGGAGGTTCCCAACTCGCACGCGGCGACAGCCTCGGCCTGGGCGTTCGCCTCAATCGTGGGCATCGTCTGCCACCGCGCCAGACCAAAGCCAGTCGCCGACGATTGAACATCATCCAGGGAAGACTGAAACAGCAGGCGGCCATCACCGAGTTGCTGATGACGCAAACGGGCGCATCACGACAGGTGACGCCCGACGAGTTCGCCGAAGCGCTGAGCCGACTACTGGATCAAACCAGCCGCGAAGATCAATTTCGGTCCGCCTGGTCGATCGCGCGACGGTCGATCGGTCAACCGAACCCGATCGCGGTGTGGAATGAGGTCTCGCGCCGATTCAACGATTCCTCCGCCGCCCAGCTGCTGGGACTCCACGCCCGCGCACGCCAGCAGAGCCAGGAATGGGACCGGCATCGGGCGCTGATCAACCGCCTGCGTTCGGCGGGCGAAACGACCGCGTCGACCGCACCTGCCGCGACGCCCTTCAGCGACGTCCAATCGCTGCCCGACGCTGCCCAAGAACTGTTGCCGACCGGCGGCGGTCATGCGGCAATCGTTTCGCCATTCCAATCCAACCGCAGTGCGACCCCGGATTCGCAACCGACCGTGATCCAAGCCTCCGCCGCACTGCCCCTCGGCAATCAACGATTCAACCGCCTGCACCGACCCAATAGCCTGCTCACCCCCTTTCGCCAAGCGTCCGAACACACGGCGGATCACCAAATCGATCTGGCGTGGCAAATGCATCCGGTTCGTTTGATCGTCGAAGACGCGTTGGCTCGGCACCCGCGGAGCGCAAGCGATCAGACCGCGAGCGCAAGCGACCAAGCCGCGAGCGCAACCGACCAAGCCGCGAGCGAACGGGGCACCACCGAGCAAGCCACATCCGAGCAAGCCACATCCGAGCAGGCCGACGAAGCCCCCACCGGGGCGCCCGGGGCGGAGCATGACTTCTCCGCCGACGTGCGTCGTATCGCCGATCACCAGTCGCCTTGGTCTAGTTTGCTTCAGCCGTCTTCACGCCAAACCGCGATCGCCGCAAGAACCGCTGAACCTCCGCGGTTGGACGGCCAGCTCGACGAATTGTTCTGGAATACCCCAGGTATCCAATCCGCGCAAACACGAGGGCGGAGACCACTGACGCTTCAATTCGCTTGGGATGAACAATATCTGTATGTGGCGGTACAGGGACCCGCCGAACACTTCGTCTCGACCGATGACGCCCAGCCGGTGGGACGCCGCGATGCGGACCTGACGCAATCGGATCGCGTCACGTTGGGCTTCGACATCGACCGCGATCTGCTGACGGCGATGAACCTCAGCTTCACCCGCCGGGGACGGACGCACGACGACCTGGACGGCTCGGACCGCTGGAACCCCACTTGGTACGTCGCGACCCATGCGTCCGACGACGGCGTCCTGACCGCCGAGATCGCGATCGAACAACGCAGTCTGGCCGTGTCGCTGCGCGAGGGAGACACCTGGTTCGTCGAAGCCCAGTCGCTCGCCGCCGGCCGACCGAGACGCTACCACCTGATGCCCGATCCGCTAACACGCGTGCGTGTGGATTTTCGCTAAGCCGGCTCGCGCCGTTCTGCGAACGCCGGCAGGTGCTGTTAGCGGCAGGGCGCAAGCCCTCCGGTCATTCATACCGTTTTGGGGCTTACACCGGACGGCTCGCGCCGTTCCGCTAACGCCGGCAGTTGGTGTTAGCGGCGTTGGTCCCGCGCCAAACCGCGGCTAACCGCTAACCGCTAACCGCTAACCGCTAACCGCTAACCGCTAACCGCTAACCGCTAACCGCTAACTGCTAACTGCTAACCGCTAACTGCTAACCGCTAACCGCTAACCGCTAACCGCTAACCGCTATAAACCCTGGCATGGTTGGAACGCAAACCACCGCTCCCCCATTCCTCACGCGAATCCAGAATCAACTCGCCATCGAAATCAACGTCGATCGAATCATCCGGCTCGATCAGCGGTGAGAGCCGAACGGCGATCGTCAGTGTCTCGTTGCCGTGGGCGTAGCGAAGCAGGTACAAACTCTTTTCCAGATCGGTTTCGACCGCCAAGTTGGCATCGACGAGCAAGCCACTTGCACGACACCGTTTCCGCAATTCGATCAACCGGCGATACCACTGCAAGGTCACCGCATCGCCGTCGGCACGGGAACCAATCTTGGCGGCACTGAACGAAGCGGGATCGGTTGGTAGGACGCCGAAATCCCAGTCGTGTTGCGGGTACTCGCGGCGACGCCCTTTGACAACCGCGTCGCGCAGTGCTTGATCGGAAAAATCGACGAAGAACCGAAACGGATGCTCGCACGCGAACTCTTCGCCCATGAACAACATCGGGATCGCCGGCAACAGCATCATCAGCGCCGCGGCAGCTCGCTGGGCATCGGCGGACGTGAGCTGGTGCAAGCGGACACCGAGGGGATGGTTGCCGATGAAGTCGTGGTTCTGAATCGAATACACCAAGGCATGCGTGTCGACACGGTTGGTGGGCGTCGACCGTCGGCGTTCCTTTCGCAGGGTACCTTCGTAAACATATCCATGCCGCAACGTGTGGTCCAAATCGATTTTAGGATGGTACGGACGATGGCAAAGCTGTTCGCCGGGGCGGAGGACAGAAAACGTGCTGTGCAAAAAATCGTCGCACCACATCGCGTCAAAACCGACCCCGCCGCTCTCACGCGGAACCGTCATTTCGGGATCATAGACATTGGATTCGGCGATCAGCATCACGTCGCGTCGGTTTTGCCGCGACCAGAACGCCACTTCGTCACTGATCTCGGCAGCCACATGGGGCTCACGATCATCCGCCATGCAATGAATCGCGTCGACACGCAACCCATCCAGATGAAACTCGTCCAACCAGTACACCGCGTTGGCGGCAAAGAATCGTCGCACCGCATCGCCGTGAACGGGATCATCGAAATTCGGAGCATCGCCCCAAACGGTCCGATGCTTCGACGAAAGGTAAGGACCAAATTCAGACAAATAGTTGCCTTCCGGCCCCAGGTGGTTGTAAACGACATCCAAAAACACGGCCAAGCCCGCCGCATGTGCGGCGTCGACGAAGCGGCGAAAGTCGTCCGGAGCCCCGAACGCATTCATCGGGGCAAACAACGCGACGCCGTCGTAGCCCCAATTCCAGCGGCCGGCCGACGCGGCGACCGGCATCAACTCGATCGCGGTGATTCCTAATTCCACGAGTTCAGCAATTCGATCGATCGCCGCGGCAAACGTTCCTGCGTCGGTAAAGGTCCCGACGTGAAGCTCGTAAATGATCAGCTCGTCGCGACGCGGGGCGCGATAGTCCTGGTCGGTCCAGTCAAAGCTCGGATCAATCACCTCGCTCGGTCCGTGGACCCCTTGGGGCTGAAATCGTGACGCGGGGTCCGGCCGTCGCGGTCCGTCGTCGACGCGATAAAAATAACGCGATCCCGCCGTGACTCCGGCGGCCGTCGCGTGATGATATCCGACCGAGTCCTTGGTCATTTCGATCGCTTGCGGCCCATCGACCACGTCGATGGTGACGCGATCGGCCAGCGGCGCCCAAACCGAAAAACTCGTTGACCCATCGGCCAAAGGTCGAGCCCCCAGGTGTTGGTGCACTTCGATCGCGGGGCAATTATGAAGATCAATCATCGGTTCTGATTCAGCGTGATAAAATTGAAACCGCTCTCTTAGCATCAAGCAGCGTCCGGGGTAGGCTACCGGTAGGTCCGCCCGTCTGTCTCCATGGGAAACGGCATCCCGAACGTCGTTGACGGTTTTGCGACCGGCACACGATTGAGGTCCAAGCGACAAACAATGTATCGAAAGACCACGTTGATTCGAATGACCCTCGCGCTCTCGATCGCGACCTTCCTGGTGCCGGAAGCGACGGCCCAAACGTCGTCCACGGAGACTCCGATGACGGAAACGTTACGCATCGCGACCTTCAACGCCTCACTGTACGGCAAACGCCAAGGACAAGTCCGAGAGCGTCTTTCCGCTCGCGACGATCTGCAAGCCAAACGGATCGCGAGCATCGTTCAAACCATACGACCGGACGTGCTGCTGATCAATGAACTCGATCACGAACCCGATGCGGCGCCGGCCAGGCTGCTGGCGGAAAACTATTTTGCCGTCCCGCAAAACACTGGCCAAAACACTGCCGATGGCGAGGGCGATGGAAAATTATCCCCCATCGTTTTCCCGTACTTCTACAGTGCGCCCAGCAACACCGGAATCGATTCGACCTTGGATTTGAACAACGATGGACAATTGGGTTCCGGCAACGACGCCTGGGGTTACGGCATTTACCCCGGCCAGTACTCCATGACCGTCTACAGCCGTTTTCCGATCGACACCGCGTCGATTCGCTCGTTTCAAAAACTGCGTTGGAAAGATCTGCCCGGTGCGATTCGTCCGCTAGATCCCGCGACCGGGCAGCCGTATTACGACGACGCGACGTGGTCCAAGCTGCGGCTGAGCAGCAAGAATCACATCGATGTGCCGATTCAAGTCGGTGAGCGTTTGATCCACGTCCTCGCCAGCCATCCGACGCCGCCGGTGTTCGACGGCCCCGAAGACCGAAACGGGGCTCGCAACCACGATGAAATTGAGTTTTGGAATCACTATCTGTCCGACGATGATTCCGCCAACACGTGGCTGATCGACGATGACGGCCGCGCCGGCCCGCTCGATGCCGACGCCAGTTTCGTCGTGATGGGCGATCTGAACGCCGACCCGATCGACGGCAGCGGCCGCCGCGAAGCGATCATCCGGCTGTTGAATCACCCCCGCACCCGAGACGTCCAGCAGAACAAGACCGCCGATTTCGGACGCAACGGTTTGATGCGAGTCGACTTTGTCCTGCCCAGCAAGGATTTGAATGTCATCGACAGCGGGGTGTTCTGGCCGACCGGCGACGCCCCGCAAAGCACGTGGATCAAAGCCAGCGATCACAGGCTGGTCTGGATCGACGTGAAACGATAAACAGTGGGGTAAGCTTCCAGCTTGCCAAAGTGGGGTAAGCTTCCAGCTTGCCAACTCGCCTGAATCGCAAGCTGGAAGCTTACGCCACGTTTTCAAACGAGAGATGGAAACCGCATGCCGAATCCGCGCAAACGAGTCTTGTTGATGGTCAGCTCGATGCGCGGCGGCGGCAGCGAACGGCAGGTGTTGCTGCTTTCGCAAGCGTTGGACCGATCGCGATTCGAACCGCATCTCTACTTGACCGAAGCGGCGGGTGAATTCCTGGATCACGTTCCGTCGGATGTCCCGATCCATTCCTTTGACACCTGCCCGGATGCCGGCGGCATCTATTTTCCCGGCCGACAACTTCGTCGACAGACCGCATTTTTGCGCGGCGTGATTCGCGACCACAAGATCGACGTGGTTTACGATCGCACGTTTCACATGACGATGATCGCCGGCAAAGCGGCGGTCGGCATTCGCAGAGTTTCGACGATTGTCAGCCCGCCGCACCTGGCGTTACCGCTGGTCGAAAAACGCTTCGTCGCACTCAAGCGTCGGCGGCTGGCGGAGGCCTATCGCCGTGCGGACGTGGTCGTCGCCGTCAGCCGACAAGCCGCCCTGTCCGCGGAATCCTACTACGGCCTGGCCACCGATAGCGTTGTCGTTGTCAAGAATCCGGTTGATGTGGCAAACCTTCGCAAGGCCGCTGGAACGCCAACACCACGGTCCCATGATCAAACCGTGTTGGTCTGCGTCGGCCGGATGACCGAGGAGAAGGGGCATGCCGATTTGATCGATGCGTTGGCGCTCGCGAAATCGCAGTGGCCCGCGACGCGTTCCCCCTGGACCGTGCGGATGATCGGCGAAGGCCCGCTGCGTCGCGAACTGGAGGCACGCTCCCGATCACTCGGTCTAGCCGATCAGATTCAATTCGTCGGCAGCCTCGCCAGTGCGGCCGCAGAGATCAACGCCGCCGACGCGTTGGTGTTGCCGTCACGTTTCGAAGGCATGCCGAACGTGGTGTTGGAAGCGATGGCGCTCGGCACGCCGGTGATCGCAACACGTGCCGGGGGAACGATTGAATTGCAGCACGACTCCCCGACGGCCTTCTGGGCCGAACCCGGCGATCCAGCATCACTCGCCCAAGCGATCCTGCAATTCGCAGCCAACCCCCGGCAAGCCGAACTGCAACGACTCGCAGCGCAGCGTCTGGTCGACTCCGACCACCACCCCGACGCGATTACCCATCGCATCGAAGACCTGCTGCACCCCGCCGCTGACAAAAAGGGGAAGGGGGTGTTTTAACGCATGCGGTCCCAAAATGCGTCGCCGAGATGACAGAAAAATGCGGGGCAGGAAAATGAGACGACGCGTTCGGAGCGAATAGCACGGCCAATGGTTTTGCGATTGTCGCGCGTTGGCGATATCATCACCGATGCCGATACCGTTGCGAGTCTGGCGTAACGGTCTAAACAATTCGACCCAACCCATTCGACGGAAGCTCTACGACGTCCAGGTCGGGGAACGACAACCAACCCAATCAAGACCCTGAATCAAGATTGAAAAGATTTTTGAACGCTACAACACCCAGCCTGGAAAGCAAGACGGATGCCGAATTGCTTGACGAACTGAAGAGAGCTCCCAAAGGCGTTCTTCCCAGCATCCTGCTGCATGAACTCCAATCTCGCGGCGAATCCGTGGTCCCCGGATTGATCGAAATCCTTCGAGCTGAAACCGAAAACGCGTCGAAGGGGAACACCATCGAAACGGATGGCGCATTCTTCGCATTTAATTTGCTCAGTGCCATCGGTGACCCGCGCGCCCTACCGGCAGTCATCGAAGCGATTTCGTTGTCGCAAGAAGCCCTCAATTCGTTGCTCGGGGACCTGATCCACGACGATTTGCAGCGGCTCATCGTCAAATTGATCGGCACTGATTTCGATCAAATCGGACAGCTGATCGAAAACCAGGACGTGTACGAGTACGTGAGATGGTCGTTGGCCTGCACCTATTTCCTGCTGTACCGGCAAGGAAGACTGAGTCGTGAAGACGGCGCCGAGAGGCTGGAGCGACATTTGAATCGGCTGATGGAGTTCCCCTGCTACGAGTTAAACGCCGGTCTCTGTATGGAACTGGCCAATTTCGGCGTCCCTGACTCCATGGAGACCATTCGGCGCGCCTATGCGTCGGGGAATGTCGCTGAGGGGATCGTGTCGCAAAAAGAGCTTGAGGAAACGATCAACGGTTTTGACGAAAGCTCTATTCGCGAGGTAGATGAAATGCCACCCTTAGAGTTTGATGTCGTGGAGGAACTGAGTAGGTGGGCCTGTTTCGCACCGATAGACAAACCGAAAAGGCCGACTCCTCAACCGTCGGTCACGAAGCCTCAAGCCGTCCCGGTTTCTACGACCACGAACGAGGCGCCGCACCCGACATCGCACCCGCCCGTCAGGACCATTCGAAATACCGACAAAACGCCCGGACGCAACGATCCTTGTTCGTGCGGCAGCGGAAAGAAATACAAGAATTGTTGTCGGCTGACGTCGAGGCGTTAATGTGCCCCCCATCTCCGCAATAGTCCGACGCCGATCTGCCAGGGCGAGTTTGTTTGCTTTGTGAAAAAACTGCGAAACATGCATTCCCGATCTATCGGATTGGTCTCGGTCATCCTCATCGTTGCGTGTGTCTTGGTATGGTTCACATCTTCCGACCCGCAATCTCCGGTTGACTCGAGCGCATTTCTTCCCCAAGGGGCCGAAGACCTCGGTTGGCCGACAATCCGGGGACCCCATCTGACTGGGCACAGCGACGAAAATCATCTGGCCGACGCGTGGCCGAACCACGGGCCGCCGGTGCTGTGGCGCCGCAATCTTGGCCAGGGCTACTCATCATTCGTGGCGTTCGACGGCCGCGTGTTTACACAATACCAAACACTCGCGGGTCAATTTGTCCTCTGTTTGGATGCCACCACGGGTTCGACCCTTTGGCAACATCGATATGATGATCCCTACGAACTCGGTGGGATGTATCCCGGACCACGAAGTACGCCGACGATTGACGAGAAACACATTTACTTTACCAGTCCCGACTTGACGGTCGGTTGTCTGAATTGGGAAGGCGAGGAACTCTGGTCGGTCGATCTGTCGCAACGCTTTGAGTCGCGCGGCACTGGATTCGGATACGCTTGCAGCCCAATCATTGCCGGCGAGAAAATCCTGCTTCCGGTTGGAGGCAGGAACTCCGCCATGATCGCATTGAACAAACGGACCGGAGAGCTGATTTGGAAATCGGGTGATGATCCGGCCAGCTACTCGTCGGCGCTCCCTGTTACGGTTCTCGAAAAACAGATCGTCATCGGACTTTTGCAAAACAGTCTTTGTGGATTTGATCTGCATGCGGGAACGCAATTGTTTCGTGTCGCGCTGTCACGCGGCTATGACGAACATTCTGCCTGGCCGATCACGCGGAACGATCTTGTCTGGATCTCATCACCCTTTCAAGGCGGCAGCCAGCTGTATCGGATCAGACCCGATCAGTCGCCAGCGATCGAATTGATCGGCGAATATGAATCGATGTCCAATGACGTCGCATCCAGTGTTTTGGTTGGCGAGTATGTCTTTGGTTTTGACTTGAAAGAATCCCAGTCGAATGCCCGACACCCTTCGCGTGGAAGTTTTCGCTGCGTGAATTTCTATACTGGCGAAATCGCTTGGTCCAATGGGAACACGAAGCCGCGCCGCAGCGTGGAATTCGAGACGATGAAACAGTCGCAAACAATCGGCCATGCGTCGGTGATTGTTGCCGATGAAAAGTTGATCCTGCTCAATGACACCGGCGATCTCGTTCTCGCGAAAGCGTTGCCGGAGCAATACACTGAACTGGCCAGAGCACGTGTCCTTGCTGGTAAAACCGCGTGGGCGACACCGGCGTTACACCGCGGGCTTCTTTTTGTTCGCAACCACTCATCTGCAGCCTGTGTCGATTTGCGCCACCGCGACCACAGCGCTGCGACCGTTTTGCAACGGTCTGTCCGATTGAGGTCGAAGCCGGCCTCAGGCTCCGAAAGGAATTGGATCGGGATTCAGCCAGAGGACACACTTCGAATGCCGACCGCTGGGGCGATGATTTACGGTTGGATCGCAACGACGGCATCGAATGCTTGCGCTGCGATCTTGACCGCGGTGGCTTGTTTAATCGGTCCGCGAACCCTGCGTTCGCAACGCTATGCCGTTTTCCTGTCGCTTAGCCTGATTACCTGCATGACGGCTGGGCCGCTGCTGTCTCATGCGCTCAATGAATTCATCTTTACATGGCCCGGATGTCTTTTCCTGGTGTTCCAGCATGCGATGATCGTGGCCCAGTTGCGGCGAAACGCCCCGCATGATTCGCCTTGGCATGGCCGTGCCACCGCCGCCGGATTCATCGCGATGTGTTACGTTTACTTTGTGATCTGTCGTGATCACAACCTTGTTTCGGCTTGGATCTTTCTCTGTGCATTCCCGGCCGCCATCCCGGGGGCACTTGCGACACGATGGATTCACAACCGGAAGGACATGGAGAATTCCGCTACCGAAACCACCGCATTCTTGGTCTCACTGACCGTCTATTATATCGGCGCCGCGGCGATACTATGGTGGCGTTATGGATTACCCTTGAACTAGGTCGCGTCCGATCCGACAGAACTGATCGAGACATTCAAGCAAGGAATGAGCAAGCCCCCTTTTTCGGAGCCGGTCGGTGCGAACATTGCAGATCTTCAGCAATGCCGTTGAAGCGGAAATTCTCCGCGCTCGACTGGATGCCGCCGGGATTTTCGCCGTCGTCAATGGCGGCGAGGTCGCGACGATGCTCAGCCACATCGGTTCCGCGGTCGTCCGGGTGCGGGTGGAGGTGGCGCCGGAGGACTTCGAGCGGGCGAAGGAAATATTGGAAACGGATGAGATCGAGCGCAGCGAGCGAACGGCATGGCAGTGCAGCCGTTGCGACGAACGCAACGAACCCTTGTTCGATCTCTGCTGGAGCTGCGGAAAGACTCGGGACGAATCGGACCTGTCGCGTCCGTTACTAGAGTTTGAATTACCGGTCATCCGAGAGTCCGGCCCGATGGTCGTCGCCGATCAGCCGCCGCGAAAACCGGTCAGTTCCAATCCCTACGCGCCGGTCCTGATCCCCAACGAGGATTGCGGTCCACGATCCGAGTCAGATCAGGCTGAGCAAGATTCCCGTGACGCCGAACTGGTTGCACGCATTTTTCGCGGCGCCGTCATCGGAATCTTCATCCTGCCACCCCTGCTGACCTTCTACGTGCTGTTCTTGTTGGTCTTCGAAGTTCCCCGAGCCGCCTATCGAGACCCCAGACTCTATTGGCGTTTGCTGGCTTCGTGGTTCTTGTGCCTGATCGCGATTGGATTCGCGGCGGTGGTCTGGTCGCGATTTTTCTGAGCCACGTTACACTGAAACGGTATTCAGCATCCGTCGGTGCTTAGCCGTTCGGCGATACCCGGTCGCTGCGAGGGACGTCGATTCTTTTACTGCAGGATTTGGCAACTGATTTAGATTCTCTCCCTCTGGGAGAGACGGCGTTTGCGCAGCAAGCAAACGCCAGAGAGGGCCGGCGCTGCGAAAGTCTTGACGACGATCAACTCCGCCACTTGTACAATCGACGTCCCACGCGGCGACCGTGGGCGGCTAAAGCCTGCACACCAACACTGATGCCCGTGCCATTTGTTCCTGCGGATTTCCGGTGGGCGTGGTTCAGGCAAAGATGTCCTTCGCCACCACGCCTTCGACATCGGTCAAACGAAAATCTCGCCCGGCGTAGCGATAGGTCAGCCGTTCGTGGTCCAGCCCCATCAAGTGCAATAGAGTTGCGTGCAGATCGTGAACGTGCATCTTGTTTTCCACGGCGTAGTAACCGTAGTCGTCGGTCGCACCATACGCGTAGCCCCCCTTCACCCCGCCGCCGGCCATCCACATCGTGAACCCGTGTGGGTTATGGTCGCGACCGTTGCTGCCTTGAGCCGTCGGTGTGCGTCCGAATTCGCCGCCCCACAAGACGAGCGTGTCTTCGAGCAGCCCCCTTGCCTTTAGGTCTTGCAGGAACCCTGCGATCGGCCGATCGACTTCGGCCGCGTTCTTGGTGTGACCTTGGTACAGGCCCGAGTGTTGGTCCCACTGAACGACGCTATCGCTGTGCGTCACCTGAACAAACCGAACACCTTGCTCGAGAAATCGTCGCGCCATCAAACACTGTCGGCCAAAATCCTCGGTGACCGGATCATCGATCCCATACAGACGCTGCGTCGCCGCGGACTCCGATGCCAAATCCTGAATCTCGGGCATCGCGGTTTGCATGCGATAGGCCAATTCGAACGAGTTCAACCGTCCTTCGAGCGCTTGGTCGCGACCGGCCATTTCGAGATGCTCTCGATTCATCGACGCGATCAAGTCCAGTTGTCGACGCTGGAGATCGGGAGCGATGCGATCGTTTCGAATGTGCTTGACCTTGGCCGCCGTCGCCGGCAAGCTGGCATTGCCGATCGGCGTGCCCTGGCAATGCGCCGGCAAGAACGCGGTGCCCCAGTTGTTGACTCCACCGTGGGCCAACGTCGGACAAATCGTCACGAAGGCCGGCAAATTTTCATTCTCGGTCCCCAACCCGTAAACCAACCAAGATCCCATGCTGGGCCGGACAAATTGATCGCTGCCGGTGTGCAGTTTCAATAGCGCCCCGCCGTGGGCGGGATTGGTTCCATGCACCGATCGCAGCACGCACAAGTCATCCACGTGACGGGCGACGTTGGGAAACAATTCGCTGACCGGCAATCCACTCTCGCCGTATCGCTTGAACTTCCATGGCGACTTCAACAAGTTGCCCTGCTTGGCGAACGTGACATCGGGCAAATCAAACGGCGGCGCCTTGCCATGATCCCGGTCCAATTGAGGCTTGGGGTCAAAGGTGTCGACGTGTGACGGACCGCCTTTCATGAACAGAAACACGATCCGCTTGGCGCGGGCCGGAAAATGGGGGCCCTTGGGAGCCAATGGATTCTCCGCGGCCAAGGCTTCCTGGCCCAACATCGCGGAAAAGGCCAAGTGACCGAATCCGATCGCCGAGTTTCGCAGAAGCTGTCGTCGGGATTGCATCAGAAAGAACCTAACGTAGATAGATGAATTCGTTGCTGGCCATCAGACTTTGACAGAACAGCGACCAGGCTTGCTCGTGCTGTCTCGTTGACTTCGCATCGGCACCGTCGGTCAACTGTGAGATGAACCGAAGCACGCGTTCGGTCTCCCGCGGCGACGGTTCACGTCCGACCGCCCGGCGATACGCATCGGCGACACGGTCGGCGGCGTCTTTCGACTGCGACAGGACGGACTTTGCCAGCGCGTCGGCCGACTCCATCACCAACGCGTCGTTCATCAACAGCAAGTTCTGTGGCGCAATCACGGTGGCGTTGCGTGAACCGGTGGGCATCGTCGGATCCGGGTAATCGAACTGCGTGAAGAACGCGTACAAGTTGTTGCGGATCACGGGCAGGTACAACGCGCGCCGAACGCTATCGTATTTGGTGTGGTCTTCGGACGTGTGGTTGAACACGAATTGTCGATTTCGCAGCGGCAATGTTTTTCCGCCGATTTCGAGATTCAAACGTCCGCCGACCGCCAAAATCGAATCGCGGATCTGCTCGGCTTCCAGTCGCCTCAAGTTCGCTTTCCAAAGCAGCCGGTTTTCCGGATCGATCGTCGCGTAATGTTGTTCCTGCGGATGTGACGACGCGAGCCGATAAACGTTGGACCGCAGAATCAGACGATGCAGGTCTTTGATCGACCAACCGCCGGCCATGAATCGCCTGGCCAGCCAATCGAGCAAGTCTGGATGCGACGGCCGATCCCCCAGACGTCCAAAGTTCTCGGTCGTCCGCACCAACGCCTCGCCGAAGTGCCATCCCCAGATGCGATTGACGATCACACGGGCCGTCAAGGGATGCCTCGTGTCGGCCATCCAACGAGCCAGCTCCAGTCGACCGCTTTGCCCGCGGGGAAAGATCGGCCGGACCGTGGAATGTCGCATCACTTCGGGAAACTCCCGCGCGACCGGGTCGCCCAGGTTCTTGTAACTGCCACGGATATGGATCGGCAACTCTGCCACCACCGTTCCTTCGCCGACGCCCATCGCTGCCGTTTCGTCGGCGGCGACGCTTTCAAAGGCCCTCGCCTCATCCATCAACCGGTAGTATTCCGCGAGCGTTTGCTCGTCGAAGGCGAACGCTTCTTTGGAGGGAACGGCCAACAGCCCCGAAGGGTCCAACAAGGCGGACCGGGCGGCCTGCAACGTCGGATCGTCCAGCGTTTTTATTTTCGGATCCTGCTTCTTCGCCTCGGCAAACGCGTTTTCCGCGCGGTCAAACAAATCGCCATAGTGCCGACGGATCTGGTCGACGTTTCCTTCGGCGGCCAGTTGATGCCACCGGACCAACAGCGGATCATCCCGATGGAAATCCAAATGCATGCGGCAGTGGTGCAGGATTCGAGGATGCAGCCCGAGCGGTTGGGCGATGTCCGCGACGGTGGTCAGGGGCGCGGAGACCTCGAATTGTGCCGCGGCAGCCAGATAGTCGGCCACCTTGTCTCGAGCCCCGGCTTGAATCTTGGCGATCGCCGCGCTCTTAAAACTCGCCGCCGCTTTCTTTTTCTCCGCGATCTGGGCGTCGATTTCCTTCAGCCGCGCCGCTTCCTCGTCCGACGCAAAGGAGTGCTCGTACCAATGTTTGATCGCGCCGGTGTTCGTCTCGCCAAGCGTCTTGGTGCTCTTGAAGATCGCGGCTAAAGCGTAGTAGTCCGATTGCTTGATCGGATCAAACTTGTGGTCGTGACATCGGACACAGCCGAAGGTCATTCCCAGGAATGCTTTGCCGAGTGTGTCGAGTTGTTCATCGATGATGTCCATCTCCAGCTTTTGCCGATCCGGTTCGGCCAGCACCTTGGCGCCCAGTGACAGAAACCCGGTCGCCGTCTTGGTTTCACGATTCGCTTCGGGCAACAAGTCACCGGCAACCTGCTCGATCAAGAAACGGTCAAAGGGCTTGTCGTTGTTGAAGGCATCGACAACGTAATCGCGATAACGCCACGCTTGCCCGAACCCCAAGTTTTCATCCAGTCCGTTGGAATCGGCGTAGCGTGCGACGTCCAACCAATGCCGTCCCCAGCGGACACCGTAATGTGGTGAATTCAAAAGTCTTTCGACGACCTTGTCATACGCCGCGGGCGATTCGTCGGCGATGAAGGCATCGATTTCTTCGGGCGTGGGCGGCAAACCGATCAGGTCTTGCGTGATGCGGCGAATCAACGTGATCTTGTCCGCCGCCGGTGCCGGTGCCAGGCCGTTGTCGTGAAGTCGCGCCAACACAAACGCGTCGATCGGATTTTCGGTCCACTGCGTCTCGGCAAGCTTGGGAATCGCGGGGTCACGCAGCGGCCGAAACGCCCAGAACTGCCGGCCCTCCTCGATACTCATCCCCGACGGCCCGCGATCGGGGGCTGAACTTGACGGCGCCGACGCGCGCGGATCGGGGGCACCGTCGGCGACCCATTTCGTCAGCGCCTTGACGGCCTGTTCGGGCAACCGGTTTCGGGGCGGCATTTGCAGATCGTGGTTCTGATACCCGATCGCTTCGATCAGCAGACTTGCATCGGGGTCGCCGGCGACGATCGCCGCCCCCGAGTCCCCTCCTTCAAGCAGCCCGGCGCGGGTATCCAGCCGCAGCCCGCCCTTGATGCTGCCTTCGGCGGAATGACAGTCATAACAGTGCTCGACCAACACCGGCCGAACTTCTTTTTCGAAAAACGCGATCGCTTGCGGTGACGCATCTTGGCCAACTCCGATCGCTGCCGCGATGGCGAAAACGACCGCGGCGAGGCGACCGGTCAAGCGTTTCAACGCGTCCAGCAGAGAACTGGGCAAATGCATGGTCAAGGTAGGCATGGGAGGGAGATCAGAGGCGGGCGGGAAATTCATTGTAGCCATTCGCCACCCGGCCGTCATCAAAATACCTTACCATCGCAGCGAGCGATGTCATTCGAATCCCGATGCCAGTGAGAACAGGTATTGATTCCGGCCCCGTAAGCAACGCTGTGAAGCATTTTTCTCATGTGTTTCTTGAGGTTTTAGCGGCAGGGCGCGAGCCCTCCGGTTCTTCATCTCTGCCAAAACACCGGAGGGCTCGCGCCCTACCGCTAAAAAATGCGTCACAGCGTAGCCCGCTGCCCCCCGATTATACCAGCGACGTGAAACCGATCGCAGAATCGAGGGTGGAGGTCTGTTCTTGGAAGGGTTCCGGTTGGATGGCCGGCGTCAAGTTGGGTGCATCGATCGTAGTCGAGCCGGATTGGATCATCAGAATGGCAATCGCCTGTTTCATCGAACGACCGATCGGTGCGACTCCGATTCGAACGGAGTTAACGGCTGGAAGGGTGTGGTGCACCCAGGGTTCGTCCGAGACCACGCTCCACCACTGACTGGTCGGCAAGCTGATCGCCGCTGCGCGTGGTTGTGTGGGTGGTTGCAAGGGTTCGCCGGGGGAGGGCTCTTGGGCACTCTCAGCGGCGGATGGGGAGGCCGAGGGTTGGGACGCGAAGGTTCCGTCGGTGGCCACCGATGCGATCGCGCGAGATTCGGATTTGCCCGAGGCGGGATCGGTGGATCCCCAGCGACCGGCGATCGTCACGCACACCAGGATGACTGCAGCGCTCGCCCAGGCTCCGCTCGCCCACGCCCCGGTCGCCCATCTGCCGGTGGTGGCCATGGGGACGCCGCGGCGGCTGGGCATCCGCGGTGCCGCGTCAGCAGGCGAAAGGGATTCTTCCGGCGAAACGAAGGCATCGATCGTGCACCAGATCTGTAAACTGTCGCGACAGGTCTGGCATTGGTCGGCATGGTCGCACAGCAGGGCGTCTTGGCCGACATCCTGTCGCGCGTCCAAGAGCTGATCCAACCGATCGTGAAACTGGTCGCATCTCATTTCATAGCCCCTTTGTGCTGCGGCGCAGTGCCGACCGTGTTGCCCGGCACGACGTCTCGTTGCCTGAGTTGTTCGATCAGGGAGAGCCGTGCGCGATGCACCAGCGTCTTGACGGTGCCGATCGGGCATCGCATCTGTCGAGCGATTTCGACGTAGGACATCGATTGCTCATGGAAGTATTCGAACGCCATCCGCTGCCTGTCGGGAAGATTTCCGAGGGCCAACGAGATTTCTTCACGCATCGCATCGGCGGCGTGATTGTGGCCGGTGGCCAGCGATTCCGGTTCGTCGGCCGCAGTCAGCGGCGCGTAGACTTTACGGCGGGCAAGATGGCTGCGGGAACGATTGCCGGCGACGGTGGCCAGCCAGGGCTCGAGCGGCCGTCGGGGGTCCCAGCGGTCCAGGTACTTGGCGACTCGGCTGAAGGTGTCTTGCGTGGCGTCTTCGGCGTCTTGTCGATGTCGCAGGATGGCGAAGCAGATGCGGAAGACAAAATCGTGATAGCGTTCGACCAACAGTGCAAAGGCGCCACTTTCCTGGGCCATGATCCGCCGGGCCAGCGAGGCATTGGATTCGAGGGTTGCACCGCCAGAACCGTCGATCGAAGGTGGCAGGTCGGCGGGCTCCGGTCGGCCACGCATCCGATGGTTCTGGCGTGGAGACAAGGTTTAACGTCCGCTGAAGAATCGTTTCAGTGCGTCGTCGGCGGCGGCCTTGGAGCTGTCCGTCATCGACTTCTTGAGACCTTCGGGCAGTTTGCCTTTGCCCTTCTTGGCTTTCTTCTGTTCGCGCAGTCGTTCCAGCAGGGAACTGTCGTTGGCCGAAAGCTCCGTGCTATCGCTGGAGGGGTCCTTGGAAGACGAATCGTCGTCGTCCTCGTCTGCCTCCAGTTCGGCTTTCTTTAAATCGTCGATTCGAAACTGACGGGTGTCGGGATCGGAAAGCTTGCGGACACGGTCGATTTGATCGGCTTCGTCGAGCCAGCCGGTCACGTCGACCTCTTCGAATCGGCTGTCGCTGTCTTGGACCGTTCGCGCGGCCGCTTCACCGACGTCGGCGACTTGTGGTTTTTTGGCGCCCTTGAGTCCGTGTTCGATGACGACTTCAAAGAGCAGTTTGCCGATCTTGAGCGCGTCGCCGGCGGAGAGGATCTTTGCGCGATCACTCGGCAAGCGTTTTTCATTGACATACGTGCCGTTGCGGCTTTTTAAATCCTGGATCAGCAACCGGCCGTCGCGGATGACCAAAATGCAATGTTTTCGGCTGATCGAATCACTCTTGGGGCGCAGCTGGCAGGATTCACTGCGGCCGATCAAAAACTTATCACCGCTGATCGGGATCTCCGTCCCCTCGTGGCTCCCCGTCATGACCCTCAGCTTTACTTGCATACGGCACCTGTTCCTATCTTGACTTCCGCTGAATCACGGTTTGCGCAACTTGACTTGTCAGCAGCTGATAAGCGATGGGGCCACGGGAAAACGCGTGACTGGGGCCGACAAGGGTGGTGGTATTGTAGACGGTTGCAGAGGTGGGGAAAATGCCGTAATTGCCGTTTTGCGCTCACCCGCAGCTTTGTCGATACCCGCCCGTGAAAGGGGGTTGGCGTAAACGCGCACTGCAACATCTCGCTCGGCTCACTCTCAGTCGCACCCTGATGATTCTCGTTCCGGTGCTCAGGATATCGTATTCCCGACGCCCGTGCGCGATCGGTGCGCCAACTCACTCATTCTTAACGTCGGGTCCACCACTCGGATCGGCCGAAGCGGTCCGCCACGATTTCATCGGCCCGGTTTAATTCAGTCGCGGTTAACACGTCCGATTCGAATGCGATCCCCGACAACGTTTCAAATGCTTCGCCGATGCGCGTCAAAAGCGTCTCGGGGTCGAGGCTGATGGAGGTCAGGTCGACAAGGCCGGGCAATTCGCTGGCGTACTCACTGGCACGCAGCAGCAGACTCCCATGCTGCAGGATCGAGCGTTTGAAGCGCCGTTGGGCGCTGCCGAGCACTTTGTACCCGCTGACGATGAGGTCTTCGTCGGTGCGTCGCTGAAAGCAGAGGAAGGGATCGTCGCTGGCCGCAAGCGTTTCAGCCGCGGCGGTTTTGTTTAGGTAATGAGGTCGCGCATCGATCCCGTGGCGGTGCAGCGCGTTGATGATTGCGGCGTGGACGCGACGGTACAAATCCGTTCGTGCCCCGTGTTCACCCGCTGAGCTGGGGACGGACAAGCTGTACGTCAATTCGTGATGATGCAAGATCGCACCGCCTCCGGTGCTGCGCCGGACCCGCTTGGTGGGGTCGAATCGCGGCGACGCATCGGCGCTGGATTGAAAGTACCCGAGCGAGAGCGTCGGTGCGGCCCAGGTGTAGAACCGCAGCGTGTACGTCGGCGCGGACCCCGACGGGGCTTGGGCGCTGACGGATTCGGCGATCGCTTGGTCCACCGCCATGTTCCAGGCCGATTCGCCTTCGCGATGAAACAGCAATCGCCCGGGGCGTGGATCAGTCATGGGATCAACCGGATTCGGCGCACTGCTTTTCGTAGGCCGCGAAATCCATCAGGTTTGCCAGTGCCGATTCGTCCTCAATTTTCAGTTTGACGATCCAGCCGAAGTCATAGGGATCGTCGTTGAGTTGATCCAGATTGTCCGGCAGCTCGGCATGCACTTCGATCACTTCGCCGCCGACGGGGCTGTACAGCGGGCTGACCGCTTTGACGGATTCCACTTCACCGAATTCTTCACCGGCATCGATCGTCTTCCCGACTTCGGGAAGTTCCATGTAGACCAGGTCGTTGAGTTGCTCGATGGCGAAGCCTGAGATTCCGATCGTCGCGATCTTTTGACCGCCTTCTTCGGCAACGTCGACCCACTCATGGGTCTCGGCGTACAGAAGTTTGCTCTTGTCGCGTGACACTTTGGCTGGTTCCCTTTGCAGTGGTTTCGGATGGTGGTTTGTCAAACGGATCGGCTGGGCGTCGCCGCCGGCCGGTGAATGGATTATGGCAGACGCCGCTATTTTTGGGCACGCCGGTAAAAGGGTAACTTCGTTCGGGTCGCGGGGGAACGTTTGCCTCGAATGTCGATCTCAAACTCCGACGCGGTCGCGTGCTCGGCGTCGACCATCGCCATCGCGATCGGATAACCGAGCGTCGGTGAGGGGCCACCGCTGGTGATCTTGCCGATGACCTGTCCGTCGGTCGACAGCACGTCGCATCCCTCGCGGGCCGGCCGGCGGCCGGCGGGCAACAGGCCGATGCGGACCCGCCGCGGGCCGGCGGATTTGACCGCCGCGATCGCATCGCGACCAATGAAGTCCCGGTCTTCGAGATTGCAGGCGAAATTCAAGCCGGCTGTGATCGGATCAACCGTTTCATCCAGCTCATGCCCATACAGCGGCATCGCGGCTTCCATGCGAAGCGTGTCGCGGGCGCCCAGGCCGGCGGGGACGAACCCCGCCTCGCGACCGGCCAGCAACACGTTCTCCCAAACTCGAGTCGCCTCTTCGGCCCGCACGACCAATTCGAATCCGCCTTCACCGGTGTAGCCGGTTCGGCTGACGATGACGGGTTTGGAGAACTGGTCGGTGATCCGCGCCTGGTAATATTTCAATCGACTCGGGTCGAAGGAAAACAGCCGCTTGCAGGTCTCCATCGCGAGAGGACCCTGGACCGCGATCATCGCCGTCAGCTCGGTGCGGTCGGAGAACGTGACTTTGGGAAAATCCTCGAGGAGGGGTTTGATCCACTCCACGATTTTCGCCCGGTTGGACGCGTTGACGACCAGCAGGTGGTAACGTGATTCGCTGGGCGTTTTCAGATGAGAGACCAGGACATCGTCCAAAATCCCGCCGTCTTGATTGCAGACCATGCCGTAACGAACGCCGCCGATGGGCAGATCCGTCACACGCCGCGTCAGCAATCGGTCCAGCAACGCTTCGCTGCCGTCGCCGTCAAACCGCAGCCGCCCCATGTGGGAGACGTCAAACAGGGCCGCGGCGTTGCGGCAGGCGTGGTGTTCGCTGACGATCGATTCGTATTGAATCGGCATTTCGTAGCCGGCAAACGGGACCATCTTGGCCCCCGCCGATCGGTGCCAGTCGCCCAGCGGCGTTTGCGCGTACGTTTGTGGTGAAGAATCGGCCTGACTCATGCGTCACTCGGAAAGGTGGTGATGGCGTGGTCGCTCAGAAAGCGGGCAGAGATGTCAATGATCGGCTGGGACGCGGGTGAAACAACACGCCGCGAAGGTTTCGGCGGTAACCGCCAGAGCAAAAGTGTACCGAATAAGGAACGCGGTTCCAGGGTCGGACAGAGCCTAGCGCCGTTTCCGTTTGCCCTTTTGGCGGCGTTCCTTTTTGCGTTTGTCTTTGTACGTCGACTTGCCCCCGCCCGACTTGCCGGCTTTCACGCTGCGGTCGTTGGGGTTGCTTTTGCCGACCGAGTGGTTTTTAACCGGTTCCAAGAACAATTCGCGTTGGATCAGGTCGACGCGGCTGATTTTGACCGTCAACTGATCTCCCAGTCGATAGCGATGATGCGCTTTGAAACCGACCAGCATTTGACCGCGACGTTCAAATCGATATTGATCCGACGGAAGCTGATCGACGCTGACGTAACCGTCGACGGGAAGTTTGATGCAGCGTGCCAAAAAGCCATCGGCAAAGACGCGGCTGATGACGGCGGTCATCGTGTCGCCCAGGTGTTTTTTTAAGTAATGCAGCAGTTTCAGCTCGGTCAGTTCACGCTCGGCCTGCGCCGCGTTGCGTTCCATGTCGCTGCAATGGTGCCCCAGTTGCAACAACGCACCGACCGATTCATCCGGAGTCTTTTCGCCGGCGTGGAGTCGGTCGATCAGACGATGCACCGTCAAGTCCGGGTAACGGCGAATCGGACTGGTGAAGTGACAGTAGTGCTGCATGTCGAGCGCATAGTGTCCGTCGGTCTGGGGGCCATAGACCGCTTTGTTCATGCTCTTGAGCACGGCAAAGTTCACGGCGTCTTCCAGCGGTGTGCCGGCGACGCGGTCGAGGACGTTTTGGATTTCGAATCGGCTCTCGACCGAATCAATTCCCAGTCGCAAGTCACGGACAAAATGGGACAGCTGACGCAGTTTGCGCCGTTCCGGCGGCGGGTGAATGCGATGCAAAAACTTCAGCCCCGCGTCGTCCAGCCAGGTCGCGACGGCTTGATTGGCCGCCAGCATGAACTCTTCGATCAACTGGTGGCTTTCAGTGTTCTCCGTCCGGTACGCGCCTTTGACTTTGCCGCTGCGGTCCAGTTCCAATTTGACTTCGGGCATGTCCATCGAGATCGCGCCACGTTTGAAACGCCGCTTGCGGATCGTCATGGCGAGTGAGTGCATGTCGCGGAGCATGTCGCAAATCGCATCGCCCCACTTCTCGCGATACTTGTCCGGGGCTTCCAGGAATTGGTCGACCAGGCGGTAGTGCAACCGCATGTCACTGCGGATCACACTGTTGTGAACTTCGCTGTGGATCACGGTGCCGTCATCGGTCATTTCGATCTCGACCGATTTGGCCAACCGAACTTTCTCCGGCTGCAGACTGGCCAGATGATTGCTGATGATTTCCGGCACCATGGGAATCACGCGATCGGGCAGGTAGACACTGGTCGCCCGCTGACGCGCTTCCTGATCGAGTTGGCCGCCGGGGTGGATGAAGTAGCCGACATCTGCGATGTGCACCCACAATCGCCACCGCCCTTCGTCTTCACGGACCAGCGAAATCGCGTCGTCAAAATCACGCGCGTCGTAGGGGTCGATCGTGAGCGTTAATTGTCCGGTCAGGTCCAGCCGATCGGCCGGAGGGTTGTCTTCGTCGAACTCATCGGCCCGCTGTCGCGCTTCGTCGATCACCGCTTCGGGGAACTCGTCGGGCAACCCGTATTGCCGCATGATGGTCAGCGTGTCGATCCCGGGATTGGTGGAACTGCCGAGTCGTTCCAGCAGGACCGCTTCGCCGCCCTTGCCGTTTTCGCCGGGGAACGTCACCACTTCGACAAACACCTTGTCATCTTTTTCGATCGGCAATCCTTGGATGTCGCCGATAAAGACCGGTGCGTCGTGCGGTGTGCCGTCCAGGTAAACAGCCGGTCGGCCGTCGACCATGTTGAACGTGCCGGTGAATTGTCGCCGCGACCGCTCGATGATGCGGCTGACACTGCCTTCGCTGCCGCCGCGGCGACTCGGTCGGACTTTGACTTCGACCAAGTCGCCTTCGAACGCCCCGCCGGTCTGTCCCGGCGGAATGAACAGGTCTTCACTGACCGCTCCGTCGCCGGAGTCGCCCGGACGGACGAACCCGAATTGGCCGCCGGCGGCCATGCGAAAGACGCCACGGATCCGATCCAGGGGGCCGCCGATCGCCCCCGTGCTGATGATCAAATGATTCGACGCATAGATCAGACGTCCTTCCAGAACCAATTGCTTGATCGTGCGTCTGAGTTCCCGATAGTCGTCCGCGTCCAGATTGAGTGTTGCCGCGATCTGTTTGGGTTTGCTCGGCCGGTATTCCGGCGAGACGACCAACCGCATCACGCGGTCGGCGAGTTCTTGTGAGATTTCCATATCATGAAGATAACGTTGTAAGTTGTTTGTTGTAAGTTGCGGGTTTCAAGTTTCAAGTTCCAGGCACTACGTCAAATCCCAAACTTGAAACTTGAAACTTGAAACTTGAAACTTGAAACTTGAAACTTGAAACTTGAAACTTGAAACTTGAAACTTGAAACTTGAAACTTCAGTTCCGAAGCGTGACCCATTTCCAGGTGGTGAAGTCTTCGATGCCGGTTTCCATGCCTTCGCGGCCGAAGCCGGATAGCCCGTCGCCCCCGAAGGGGACTTCGGGTTCTTGCTGGATCGTCATGTCATTGACGTGAACCATCGCAGTCCCCAGAGAGTCTGCGAACGTCATCGCCGCATCGAGGTCCGACGTGAAGACGGCTGCTGAGAGCATGCCGGGGGAGGCATTGGCGAGTTCCAACGCGTGCTGGCGGTCGTTGGCGGTCTCGATCGAGACGACCGGGCCGAAGGTTTCTTCGCGAAACAGCTTCATGGAAGCAGTGACACCGGAAACGATAGTGGGGTTCACTCGATGGTTGGTCCATCGATTCCCGCACAAGATGCTTGCTCCGCCGTCGACCGCATCAGCCAGATGATCGCGTATTCGTTGGCGGGCGTTCGCCGTGATGATCGGGCCGATCACCGTTTTCGGATCCGTCAGCTCGCCCATCCCGAGCGACTCGGACGCGGCCACAAAACGCTCCGTGAAGGCTTCGGCCAACGATTCGTCGACGATCACGCGGCTGGATGCCATGCAGATCTGGCCTTGGTAAATGAACCCGCCCCGCACGGCTGCATCGACCGCGGCGTCCAGGTTTGCGTCGTCGAGCACGATCAGCGGGTTCTTGCCACCGAGTTCCAACGTCACGCGTTTTCCGTGTCGACCGCACATCGATTGCACGTGCCGTCCGACCGCCGCCGAGCCGGTGAAGCAGACCGCTGCGATCTGCGGGGCGGACACCAAGTCATCGCCGATCTCCGCGCCGTCGCCCAACACGATGTTCAGCGCCCCGGCGGGCAGCCCCGCATCGTGGTACAGCTGGGCGATCGCGGCGGCAATCAGCGGCGTCTGCTGCGACGGGAGCCAGACCACCGTGTTGCCCGTCGCCAGTGGCATGCTGCTGTGTTTGATGCCTTTGATCAGCGGGACATTAAACGGGGTGATGGAGGCGACGACGCCGAGCGGTTTTCGAAACCCCAGACTCCAGCGGCCCGGAACGTCACTCGAATAAGTCCGCCCCGTCATCCGCCGGGCCATCGCCGCGTTGGCTTTTAACACGCGGGTCGCGATCCCGATTTCCATCGACGCCTTGCCGACCGGTGAGCCGATTTCGCGGATCAGCAGGTCGCGAAAGTCCGCCGATCGCTGTTGCAATAATTCCGCGGCACGCAACAAAATCGCTTCACGTTGCGACGGCCCCAGGTCTTGAAAACGCTCAAACGCTTGGGCGGCTGAATCGACCGCCAACGCGACATCGCCGGCGTCGCCACAGGCTGCGGTGGCAATCACCGAGTCGTCTTCGGGGTTGAGCGATTCGAAGGTGCGGGCGGACGACGACGCGTGGTGCTCGCCATCGATCCAGTGGTGCAGGTTGGAACGGTTCAATGGACTCTCGGTGCAGCGACGGCGGCTAGTTTTCCCCAGGTCGTGTTCCAGGATTCGATCTCGTAGTGCCGTTGGAACGTCTCGCGGATCACTTCGGGCATCTCCAGCCATTGTTCGTACGTCACGCGTTCTCGCTCGGTCATGATCGCCAACGCGTCGCCTTTGGCATACAACGTTCGCATCAGCGACAACTCGGTCACGGCATGGGCAAACACCAGAAACGGCGTCTTCCACGGTTCAATGACGTAGAACTTTCCTGACGGTTTTAGGATCCGCTGGACTCCCGCCAGCGATCGATCCAAGTCCCTCGGCATGTCCGGCAGGTGATGCAGTCCGCCTTGGACGATCACAACGTCATAGCGATTCGATTCTAGCGGCAGATCCAGGCAATCGGCCAGATGCAGTTGTGCCGGCCCGCGATACTCTTCCAACAGGCTGTCGCTCAGATCGACGCCTTCGAGGTTTTGAAATCCCATTTGCTCGAGTGCGACGAGCCCGTTGCCGCGGCCGCAAAAGATTTCGACGATGCGACAGTCGCGGTTCAGCGTTTCGAACCCGAATCGCCGCAGTCGTTTGCTGAACTTTGCGATCTCCTGTTCCGGCGTTTCAAATCGTTTGTACGCGGCTTCCCAGACGGGGTCACAGCACAGTTGGCCCGCGGCGACATGACGAATGATGTCCGGGCGCGACGAATCGGTCATGACAAAGTCTCTTGCGGCGAAGCGGTCGTTGTCCGGTGATCATCATCCGTTCCCGCAATCGGCCGATCGAGCCGACGTGAACGCTGCATCATCAACACACCGCTCATCAGCGATGCCATCGCGGTCTGGAAACCGATCGCGACCAGCGTGACGCCCGGCACGACCCACCGCATGGTGAACGGGTAATCCAAGGCGCCGAAGTCCTGTTGCCACCATCGCCAGACCACAAAGCCGATCATCGCCACTCCGCCGATTCCGGACGCAATCCCGAACGCCAGTCCACGTTCGACGGTGACGTGTTCCAGTTTTTCGTGGGGCGGCATCATGCCTTCGCGTCCGGTAAAAATCCTCGCCAGCGTCGCCAACAACACGCACTGCCATCCCATCAACACAAACAGACTGGCGACCAACAGCGTGTGGACATCCAACGCCGCGCCGAACACTTTGACTTGCGGCAGTGCCAAGGCGTAGCCGACCAGCCCGATCATCAACAGAACCAAGCCGGGACGGAAAAACGTCCAGGTAGGGCTGAAGGCCAAAAACAAACGCAGGGTTCGCCAGCCGTCGCGAAAGGTGCGCAAATGCGGCGGGTGCGCCTGGCGGCCATCGGGATGAAGCGTGATCGGCACCTGGCTCCAAGACGTGCCATGGGAATCGCGGTGCAGTCCGCTCTTGATGATCATCTCCGTCGCGAATTCCATCCCCGGCGATCGAAGGTCGAGCTGGTCATAGTGTTTTCGCGTGAAGCCGCGCATCCCACAATAGATATCGTTGATCGGGATGCGAAACATCAATCGGACAAGCCAGCTGAGCACGGGATTGCCGAACCAACGGTGCAAAAACGGCATCGCGCCGGGCAGAACCCGGCCGCCACCGCGGGGCAGTCGGCAGCCTTGGACCAAATCGTGGCCTTGCCGTAGCGAGTCGATGAATTTGGGGATTTCCAGAAAGTCGTAACTGTCGTCGGCGTCGCCCATCAGGACGTACTTGCCTCGGCTGGCTTCGATGCCGTGCATCAACGCGGCGCCGTATCCTCGCTGCGGCACGTCGACGATTCGCGCCCCTTGTTCAATCGCCAATTCCTGTGACCCGTCGGTGCTTCCGTTATCGGCGACGACGACTTCGCCCACGATGCCCGCTTCCTTCATCGCCCGGACGGCTTTCTCGACACAGGTTGCCACCGTATCGGCTTCATTCAGACAGGGCATGACGACCGACAGTTCGATCGGCCTGGTTTCACCACTCGGCCCACTTTCCTCTGAACTTCTCATTCTAACTTGGTCGTTTCGGTAGGATCGTCGGTCGGGAACAATGGGTCAAAAGATGAGTTGGTCAAAAGATGGGTTGGTCAAAAGATGGGTTGGTCAAAAGATGGGTTGGTCAAAAGATGAGTTGGTCAAAAAATGAGTTGGTCAAAAAATGAGTTGGTCAAAAGTTGAGTTGGTCAAAAGATGGGTTGGTCAAAAGATGGGTTGGTCAAATGATGGGTTGGTCAAATGATGGGTTGGTCAAATGATGGGTTGGTCAAATGATGGGCGAGTGATTCTCCACGAACGTACTACCCTGTTCTTTCATATTTTTTGACCACTCAATTTTTTGACCAAACCTCCCCACCAAACTCTCAAACCCCCATCACTAGCCGAAATCGAGACGATCGCCAACGCGATCACCAGCAGGACAATCGGCTCGATGATCATTCGGTAGCGGTAGGCGGGGATTTCCAGCACCGCGGTGACGGTGGCAAAATAGCCGAGGATGGCTCCCAGCCAAAGGCCCGCGGCGCGTGTGGGCCGTCGCCAGATCAACAGCATCGTTGAAGCCAGCGTCGCGAACATCAACAACGTGTTGCCGGTCAACCAATTGCTCCAGCGATGGCGGAGGGCTGTATCGACAGGTGGGACTTTAACGCCCCAGACCGGCTGTCCGCTATAAAACTCCGTGGACAACTCCTCACGCGTCGCGGTGCCGTCGGCTGCCAGATCGGCCAACTGAGCCGGGATCTCCGTCGCTCGTGTTCGCCAGAAGTTGACCAGCCGGCGCACCGTTTTTCTTGCGAACTGCAGCGGTTCCTCTGCGATCGCATCGGTGGCCACCCGCTTCATCAAACGGTCTGCCGAGGGGTCGTCCATCCCCGACGCGGTCAGTGCGTTGGAGACGGTCCAGGTATGTCGCCAGCTCTGGTCGTCGGACAGGGTTGCCCAAACGCCGTCATCCATTTGTGTCTTCAGTTGCGTCGCACCGTCGGAGTCGGGAAGCTCCAATCCGGCGCCGCTGCCGTCCTGGAAGGTGACGATCCAGAGATTGCGGCCGACGAATTCGGTGAGCATCGCCTTTCCGAACAGGGCGTGATTGCGGGCCAGCCAGGGACCGACACAGGCAACCGTCACGATGCCGGCCAGCATCACGCAAATCCAGCCGCGGCGACGACAAAGATGCTTCGTCGCCGGATTGGCAATCCAGTACCAGCAGGTGATCACGTAAATCACGTCGGCGATCCATACCAGCATCGCCACCGGACGCGTCAAAATCGCCAGCCCCAGCGTCAGTCCGACGCAGACTCCGCCCGCGACGGTCGGCTGGCGGGTAAACCGGGCGACCGTCCACAAGTGCAGGACCACTGAAAAGACGAAGAGTGTTTCGGTCAGCACCGTCGTGACATACACGGCCGAACAGAGCATCGGGATCGCCAGGGCCACCACGACCCACGCGACACGCCGACTTCGCGAAATCTCCGCCGCGAGCGCCGCGATCAATCCGATCGTGGCGATCCACAGCACACTCTGAAAACAAACCAGGGCGAACAGCGGATCGCTGCAAGCGGCTCGGAACAGACCGATCAGCCACGGGTAGGCCGGTGTTCGATAGGCGATCGGACGCTGCATCAACAGCCAATCACCGTCGGCGACCAAGCCACCCAATTCCCAGTAAAACCGGGCGTCAAGCACCATCGGGCTGGGGCCACGCATCACGACGCCGACCACTTTGCCGATCAGCAGTCCGAGGAGCAAGAAGAACCCGATTTTTCGCGGCAAAGACAATGTTCGTCGATTCGGTCGTGGTGCCTGGTGTACCTGTCTCGCGACTGCTACGCCGGTCGTGGCCGGAAAGTTCTCGCTCGACCGGCGGATTCGGCGGCAATTCCCGCTGGCGGTTGCACACGCCGCATGAGCATTGTCTTATCCTTGCATTTCTCCGTGTCCCAACGTTCCTTCGATTGCTGCGTCCATGAAGTCACTTCTGCCGGTCATCAACACCGGTTTGCCCACCAATCTTGTCCAGCCGTTCGCCGCTCGGGTCGCCCGCGAAGCCTCGCCGATGCGGCGGATTGCGGTGGAGCAATTGCAAATCAACCTGGGGAAACTGTGCAACCAAACCTGTACACACTGTCATGTCGACGCCGGGCCGACCAAGAAACGCGAGAACATGGATGCCAAGACGGCGGCCCGTGTCGTCGAACTGTCACGCGATTGTCGCGCCCTCCGCACCGTCGATCTGACCGGCGGCGCGCCCGAGATGAATCCGAGCTTTTGTGATCTGGTCCGCGAGTTCCGCGGCCGCGGCATTCGGGTCATCGATCGCTGCAATTTGACCATCCTGCAACAACCGGGCTACGAATGGGCCGCGCCCTTCTTGGCAGACCATGGCGTCGATGTCGTTGCATCGCTGCCCTGCTATCTAGAACAAAACGTGGACGGCCAACGCGGCGACGGCGTGTTTCGGCAGAGTATCGATGCGCTGCGGCGGCTCAACGACCTCGGCTACGGTGATGATTCCAGCCGGCTGCGGCTGGACCTGGTGTTCAACCCCACCGGACCGTCTCTACCGCCCGACCAAGCGAGTTTGCAGGCCGATTACAAACGTGAACTTCAGGCACGCTATGGCATCCGTTTCAATCAGCTGCTGACGATCACGAACATTCCCATCAAACGCTACGCCATGTTCCTGGCCAAGAAACAATGCCTGGAGCAGTACATGCATCTGCTGGAAGAAAATTTTAATTCCGCCGCGGCAGAAGCGGTGATGTGTCGATCGTTGTTGTCGATCGCCTGGGATGGTTCGATCTATGATTGCGACTTCAATCAGATGATCGACCTGCCCGCGAGCAGTTCCGCCGTTGGTTCGCATTCCACGGAGCCGCCGACGATCTGGAACACCGATTCGCTGCACCAGTTTGCCAACCGCCGCATCGCAACCGCAGACCACTGTTATGGTTGTACCGCCGGTGCCGGCAGCAGTTGCAGCGGCGCGTTGTTGTAACCGTCTCCTTTTCCCCAGCGAGCAGCCTTCGCCAACCATGTCGACTTTGAATACCGAATCCGCCGTTCGTCAACGCTATTCCTCGGCCGCCGAAGCGAGTGAACCCGCACTGTGTTGTCCGGTCGATTACGACCGACGCTACCTGGAAGTCATTCCGCAAGAAGTGATCGATCGTGATTATGGCTGCGGAGACCCGTCCAAATATGTCCGCCAAGGCGAGACGGTGTTGGACCTCGGTAGCGGTGGCGGAAAGATCTGTTTCATCGCCGCGCAGGTCGTCGGCCAGTCCGGCGCCGTGATCGGCGTCGACATGAATGACGAGATGCTGGCTCTGGCGAGAAACAGTCACCGTGTCGTCGCCCAGCGAATCGGGTATGACAACGTCCGGTTCTGCAAAGGCAAGATTCAAGACATGCAGATCGATCGAGATCGCGTCGATGCGTACCTGTCCGAAAACCCGGTCGATAGCGAAGCCGCGTTGCAGCGATTTGAAGCGTTCGTTGCAGACATGCGATCACAACAACCGATGATCCCCGACAACTCCGTCGATGTCGTGGTCAGCAACTGCGTGTTGAACTTGGTCGACGCGGCGGAGAAGGGGAAACTGTTCGCGGAGATCTTTCGTGTGTTGCGACCCGGCGGCCGGGCGGTGATCAGTGACATCGTCAGCGATGAACCAGTCCCGCTGCACATGCAGCAGGACGGACAGCTGTGGAGTGGCTGTATCAGCGGGGCACTGCAAGAAAAGGAGTTCATTGACGCGTTCATTCGGGCCGGATTTCAAGCCGCCCAGATGCCGGCCTATCAAAGCGAACCCTGGCAAATCGTCGAGGGGATCGAATTCAGGTCCGTCACGGTCATCGCCTACAAGTATCCCGACACGCCCTGCTATGAACACAACGAAGCGGTGATGTATCGGGGACCCTACGCCAGTGTGAAAGACGACGACGGCCACGAGTTCACCCGCGGCGTCCGAGCCGCTGTCTGCCGCAAAACGTTTGAAAAGATGCAGAGTGAACCCTACTCGCAAGATTTTCTCGGTCTCTCACCGGCAACGGAAATCCTGCCGCAAGACGCCGCACCGTACGACTGTACCGGAGGCCAGGTTGAACGCCCGCCGAAGGTCACCAAAGCTGGCGGAAAATCGGTGAAGCTGCCGATCGAGGATTGCTGCGGGGAGGGAGGGTGTTGCTGAAGATGGGTTGGTCAAAAAATGAGTTGGTCAAAAAATGGGCGAGTGATTCTCCACGAACGTACTACCCTGTTCTTTCTTATTTTTTGACCACTAAAGTTTTTGACCAAACCTCCCCACCAAACCTTCAAACCACCGTCACAAACCGAACCTCCTTAAGCGTTATATTGACCCAATGAATCGCGTCGAACGGGCTATGGCGGAGTAACTTACGCAAATTCTGTTCATACTGGCGATGACCGTTCAGCAACGCCGTCACCTCGAACGCCGAGCTATTGCTCAGAACATGAAACCGTTGCCGTCCCAGCGGCAATCCATCTCGATTCATGGGGACTTGTTTCACGACTCGCTCCTCACCTCCAAGCAAATGTGTCAACGCCTGGTAGTACAAGGGCAGACTCAGCCCTGTTCCCCAATCTCGGAGGATCTCGATGCAAAGGCTTCTCAGCGGAGACGCGTCTTTCCAGCACGTATCGTCGACTTGGGATTTTTGACGTTGCGATCGAGTCGTTCCTGAATTCACAAATTGACATTCCACTCGATCTGTCCGGAAGTTAATGAGTTTCCCGCGTTCAATATCCAGCAGATAGAGATAGTTCAGCAGTTGCATCTCATGTTCTGGCGTTAAACAACGCGTGACTTTGAGTTCATAGACACCACATCCGCCAGCGACCACATCAAGGGCGTAGCGTTTTTCGAACGTATCGAACGACACGTAAACCGGCACTTCAATTTGCGTTTCAAGCCCCGACTCGCGCAGCCTCGCGGCAAAGTCGGCTTTGTAGACGAATTCGTCCGCCAATGGGCCGAGGCAATTGTGGGTGCAAAACGCCTGAGGCATCACCCGGCAGTAATCCAGCTCTTTGAACTCTTCGTAGCAGGGGCTGCGGATTGCCAAAGGGCATGAAATGGGCATGATCAATCCTTTTGATGAGCAGAAGAGGATTGGATTTTATAGAATCCTCTTGCCCTGTTGACCTCCTTGACCCAAGAGTCGTTCGATGAACTTTGGTTACACGCTGCTTTATGTTGCCGATGTTGAACAGTCCCTGGCGTTCTATGAGGCCGCGTTCGGATTTGCTCGCAAATCCATGCACAAGGACGGGGATCAGGAATATGGTGAACTGGACAGCGGCGCCGTCACGCTCGGTTTTGTCTCCCATGCCTTGGCCAAGTCACACGGGTTCGACTATGCCGAAACGCGTCCCGATGGTCCCTCGGCGGCCTTCGAGATCGCCTTCACCACCGAAGACGTCCAGGCGGGCTATGACCGTGCAATCGAAAACGGTGCCGTCGCCGTGTCACCGCCAAACACCAAGCCATGGGGGCAAACCGTTTCTTATGTGCGAGACAACAACGGTTTCCTGATCGAGATCTGTTCGCCGATGGGCGGTTGAGGACCGGGGGAGCAAGTGGGATAGGCTTCCAGCCTGTCGATGCCGAGGATGAACGATGGGGGCAAAACGATGGGGGCAGAATGATGGGGTGGCAGAATGATGGGGGTGATGGACTGCGTATTCCGCATGTCAGTGTGAGTGATTCGATTCGGTGGTCGCGACCTTGCATGTGACAATCGTGGCGGTGAAGACGTTGGGGGCCTCGTAGTCTCCGGCGGCCGATTGGTCGTCCGAACCGACCGACACTCCGTCCTTGGGTTGCACCGTGATCAAACCGGGGGAGGACATCGTTGTCGGCGTCCCGCCGTTGATCGACAGACTGATTGATTGGGCGTTGAGCGTTGCAACCAGGCGACTCTGTCCGCTGACTTTGATGTTCGATTTCAGTCGCGTGACTGTCCCCGATCGGCGGACATCAAAAACGGGTTCTCCGTTAACGACATGCAACGCATAGCCGTGTTCACGTCCGCCTTGTGCCACGACCACGCCGTGAGGTTTGGGCCCTTTGATCGTCGCTTGGATGACCAAGTTTCGGTTCGCGATCGGCGGTGTCTTCAAGACCGGGAGGTTCTTTTGAGTCGATCGCGATGGCACGCGGCGGTCTTTCCGCACCGCTTCGGGATAGGTTGCCAGTATCGCTTTTAATTTTGCCAGAACGTCCGGTTTCGAATCTGCCAGGTTTTGTGTTTCGTTCGGGTCGGTTTGATAGTCGTAAAGTTCGTACTCGGCATCGGCGGAGTCTGCGCCCGGCGTTTTCCACTCGACCATCCGGTAGCGTTCGGTACGAATCGCGCGCCCCATCTTGCGTTTGGGATAGGCGTGAAAGGCGTGTCCTCGCACGCGCGCTTTCGGGTTTTTTAGCACCGGCACCAAACTGACACCGTCGATCGATTGAGGGCCGGTGGGTTGGGGCAGCCCGGCCAACTCGGCGAGCGTCGGGTAGAGGTCGACGCTCTCGGCGGGCTGGTCGGTGGACTGCTTCGGCTTCGTCGTCCCCGGTGCGATGATGAAGATCGGGATCCGATTGGCTTGTTCGTAGTTGGTGTGCTTGGTCCAGATGCCGAGGTCGCCGAGGTGGAAGCCGTGATCGCCCCACAGCACGATGATCGTGTTGTCGGACAGTTTTAGTTCATCGAGCGCGTCGACGACTTTGCCGATCTGTGCGTCGACGTAACTGGTGCTGGCATAGTAACCGTGGACCAGGTTGCGTTTCAGTTCGTCGGAGAACTCGGCATCGCGATCTTCGGGGACGGGTTTGTAGTTGGTGATTTCACCGCCGCGTTTATGTGCGACGCTCGGTGAATCTTTTGGCAGTTCTTCGTTGACCGGCATCGGAAGTTGGTCGGGATCAAACAGGTCCCAGTACCGCTGGGGTGCGGAGAAGGGCAGGTGCGGGCGGGCGAAACCGGCGGCGATGAAGAACGGTGTTCCTTCACCGTCGCGGCGTTGTTTGGCGTCGCGCAGACGACGAATCGTTTCGGCCGCAACACGTCCGTCCGCGTAGGCTTCGTCGTCGGCCTCGGGTGATTCGTAGGCCGCTCCGCGTGGCAGCGACTTGATGCGGTCGAGTTGTTGATTGGTGAAGTACGCTTCTTCACGCGTCAGTTGCCCGCCGCCGGTGCTTTCCGGATCAACGTACTCGATCACCTTCTCTTTGAAGTGCTCCACGGAAAAGGATTCGGGATCGCCATGGTTGCCGTGACCGATGTGAAAGATCTTGCCGAGCGATTCGGTGCGGTAGCCGTGTGCGGCGAAGTGCTGCGGCAACGTAACCGCGTCGGGCATCACGTGTCGCAGTTCGCTGCCCAGGCCGTACAACCCCGTTGAAGTCGAATGCGAGCCGAGCATCAGGGTGAACCGCGAGGGAGCACAGACGGCTTGGTTGCAGTAAGCCGCGTCGAATCGCATGCCCCGCGCCGAGAGCGCGTCCAAGTTCGGTGTCTTGGCGATCGGATCACCGTAGCATCCCAGCGCCGGTTTCAAGTCATCGACCAAGATCATCAACACGTTGGGCCGTTCGGCCGAGACGTTTGCGGCGGCCAGTGAGAATGCAAGAAGACAACAGAGTTGGAGGGGAAAGAAATGGGGGCGGGTATTCATCGGTGCCGTGTGGGGAGGGGGGCGGTCGGGAGCCGGACGCTCTATTACAGCCTGTCATCGTCGCCCGTGCCATGTAATCAGGCGTTTTGTTGCTTTGAAATATTGTCAGGCGGCGGGAGGAGATTGTTGGTCAAAAAATGGGATGGTCAAAAAATGGGATGGTCAAAAAATGGGATGGTCAAAAAATGGGATGGTCAAAAAATGGGATGGTCAAAAAATGGGAGGGTCAAAAAATGGGAGGGTCAAAAAATGGGAGGGCGGGGAGAGGACCACGGATGGCAAAGCGTACCCACGGATTCCAGGGGACGAGAAATCCGGGCACGCGATTTGTGATATTTTTTGACCCACCCATTTTTTACCCTCTCTCCGGATACCATGGACGGCTTCCCAACTCCCCCCGCACGCGAAATTCACAAATCGATGCATCGCTTCCGTTTTCTTTCTGCCCTGGTCGTATGCCTCATCGCGGCGTCGACCTTGCTCGCCGAACGGCCCAATGTCCTGTTGATCTGCGTCGACGATCTTCGTCCGGAACTGAATTGTTTCGGGAGATCGTACATTGAATCTCCCAACATCGACGCATTGGCGGCGTCCGGTCGTGCGTTTCACCGGCATTACGTCCAGGCACCGACGTGCGGCGCGTCTCGCTACACCTTGCTGACGGGCCTCTACGGTCCGGCCAGCAACGGGGCGTTGTTTGCTCGCGCGAAACAAATGCAAAACGATTCCGCTGCGGTTCCGCCCAGCATGCCGGCTTGGTTTCGCAAGCATGGTTACCGTACCGTTTCCGTCGGCAAGGTGTCGCATCATCCCGGCGGACGCGGCGGCTCGGATTGGGATGACGAGGCGATGCCCGAGATGCCGAACTCCTGGGACCGACATTTGCTGCCGGCCGGCCCTTGGCAACATCCACGCGGATGGATGCACGGGCTGGCCCATGGTGAGATCCGCAAGAATGCCAAAGAGATGGATGTCTTCCAGTCGGTCGACGGCGACGATTCGATTTACCCCGACGGAATCTCGGTCGAGGAAGCACTTCGGCAGTTGGATCAACTGACCGCCGCCGACGAGCCACCGTTCTTTCTGGCCGTCGGAATCCTCCGTCCCCATTTGCCGTTTGGTGCCCCGGCGAAGTACATGAAGCCCTACATCGATGTGGAACTGCCGCCGATTCCGCATCCCGAAAAGCCGCAGGGGAAAACGACCTGGCATGCGTCCGGCGAATTCATGAAGTACAACCGCTGGGGACGCAACCCCAACGATGACGATGCGTTCGCCACCGAAGTCCGCCGACACTACGCCGCTTGCGTCACGTATGCCGACGCACAGGTCGGTCGAGTGCTCGACCGTTTGGAGGAATCGGGCCAGGCCGACAACACGATCGTCGTTCTGTGGGGCGACCACGGCTGGAATCTCGGCGAACACGCGATCTGGGGAAAGCACTGTTTGTTCGAAGAATCGTTGCGGTCGCCGTTGATCATTCGCTATCCCGGGATCAAACGAGCCGGAAAGCCGACCGACGGAATCGTTGAAACCCTCGATCTCTTTCCCACGCTTTGCGAATTGACCGGCGTGCGAATTCCCGCATTTGTGCAAGGCCGGTCGCTGCGACCGCTGTTGGAAAACGAGCAAGCCCAAGGGCATTTGGCGATCGCGTATCGCAACAACGCCAAAACGATTCGCACCGACACGCATCGATTGATCGTGCACAACGACGGATTTGTGGAGTTGTACGATCATCGAAATCCAGACGCCGAAACGATCAATCTGGCCACGTCGGGTGATCGCCCCGATGCGTTGATCGAGGAGTTGATCGGTCAGATCGATCAACGCTTGCCCGGCGGAAATTGAATCTCACCATCGACCTCTGATTCAAACGCTTGATGCCGAAATCGAAAGCAACCTCAAAGTTCGGCGGCGTGGGCGTCCTGGCGGCGCTCGTCGTCAGTTCGGCTTTGGCGTATTTCTGGCCGGCGTTTGGTGTCGCCTTGGATCCTTTTCGATTGAGTCCTGGGGCGCTTTCGGCACTCGTCGTGGTGACGATGTTCTGTTTGGGGTTGGTGGTTCAGCAGCATGAACTGACGGAGCTTCGGCAACGACCCTTGACCGTGTTTCTGGGCGTGGCCGTCCAGTGCACGGTGATGCCTGCGCTGGCATGGCTGGTGGTGCGGACCTTGGGACTGGATGGTCCGTTGTCCTACGGCGTGTTGCTGTGCGGTTGTGTCCCCGGTGCGATGGCGTCGAATGTTTTGACAATGACCGCGCGGGGGAACGTCAGCTACAGCGTGAGTCTGACCTCGGTCGCGACGTTGCTGTCACCGGTTACCGTTCCGGTCGCATTGGTCGTCGTCGCGGGACTGGAGACGGGGGCCGAGGTTTTCAAACCGGCAAAGTTGGCGGTGACGTTGTTGTTGACGGTGGTGGTTCCGGTGATCGCGGGTTATTGGGTCAAGCGACTGAGTACGTTCGTGCGACGCTATGCCCTGGTGGTCGCGCCGCCGATCGCCATCGTGGCACTGCTGTGGATCATCGCGTCGGTTGTCGCCGGTAACCGCGATCGGTTGTCTCAGGTCGCCGTCAGCTTGCTGGCGGGGCTGCTGGTCATGAATGTGCTCGGCTATTTCAGCGGTTACACGGTCGGTCGGATCGCGCGGATGCCCGAAGCGATGCGCCGCGCGCTGACGTTGGAAGTCGGCATGCAAAACGCAGGGCTGGGGACGATGCTGGCGGCTACCTTGTTGGGCGCCGATTCGGCGGCACAGATTCCGACCGCGGCGTATACGTTCGGCTGCATGTTGACCGGGACGCTGATCGCTGCGGTTTGGGCCGGGAAGGGGAAGGTGGGATAGGCTTCCAGCCTGTCGGTCCACTGCTGCTGGCAGGCTGGAAGCCTGTTCCACGGAACGCAAGCTGGAAGCTTACGCCACCGAACGCAAGCTGGAAGCTTACGCCACGGAACGCAAGCTACGGCGCGTTAGGGGAGGTTGGGGTTGGTGAACAGGGCCAGACCGAAGCCGGCTTGCCAGTCATCGGCATCACGGCCTTCGGTGGTGACCATGTAACGTCCGTAGCTGGTCAAACGGATTCGGGGCGTCCACCAAAAATGAACGCCGACTTCGGGGTAGATCGCCGCCAGCGAGCCCGAGATGCGTTCATCGTCTTCGCCGTGTTCGTCGATGAACCCGTCATCGTCGTTGTCGATCCAGTCGTCGTCGGCGGAGACCACTTCTTTGGCGTACCCGGCGTAGACGCCCGCACCGACGAAGGGCGCCAGCCGGCTGGGTGTTTGCAGCCGCAGCCCCGCGTCGAGACCGGTGAACCAGTCGTCGCCGTTGCCCATGCCCATCAACGAGGCCCGCGCGGTCATGAAGCTGGTCGCATACATTTCCGCTCCGATGTCGACCGTGAACAGGCCGTGGTCGGCATCGGTTCGTTTGGTGACGCCGCTGGAGACGAACAGGCCGGTGGCGTCTTCTTGAAAACGGGCGTCGGCGGCCTGTTTGAGCTTGCCCAGCACGTCGCTCTTTTCCGCGCCGTCACAGTATTTTTCGGCGTATTCGGGGTCGTCCATCGCCCACCGCGAACGCAGGATTCCGGTCGGCAGCGCACAGCCGATTTGCGTCAGCGCGGCGATGGAGATCGCCAGCATCAGGGCGGACGCTTGGGGGGACAGCACGGTGGACTCCGGGGGGCGGTGGACGGGCGGCGTACTTCAGCGGTCACTCCTAGCAAAACGAATGGGGCAACGTCAATTGCCGCTCGCCGACGTGTCGCACCGGGGGCATCTCAGCACGTGGCGTCAGCCAGTGGCGAGTGAGAGTTGTGGTTTCGACACGCGCCGCTCGCTGACGCGTCCCGCTGGGGTGTGATGCGTCGATCACGGCAATTCGCTCAGTCGTTGTCTTAACTTGCGCAAGACGCGAGATTTGGCCTGATAGACGCTCGCGACGGACAACCCCGTCCTCTCGGCGACCAGTGATGCCGGTTGATTCTCCATCGTCGAGATCCAGAAAGCGTTCCACGTCGCCGGTTCAAATTCGTTTTCGACCGATTTCAAGACTTGGCGCACCACCGGGCTGCTGATCGAGTCGCCGTCGATCGATTCATCCAATGAGTCCGCTTTCTGTTGCAGTCGCGTCAACGCTTCGGTGCCGCCTTCGGCCGGTTGTCGGCCGGCGAGTCGTCGAAAGTGATCGCGGACGCGATTCCGCGTGATCGTGGCCAGCCAGCTGCGAAAACTGCCGGATTCCTTTTGACGCTCGAAGCCCGAAATGCCCCGCGCGACCGACGCGAAGATGTCTTGGACGACGTCCGGCGCGTCACTTTCGGCGACGCCGGAGGTTCGGCACCAGCGATACACGATCGGCCCGAACGTTTCCACCAGCCGGCTCCACTGGGCCGGATCGTTCTGTTTGACGCCCTCAAGAAACGGGTGTGACAGCGTCGGGTGTTCGGGGCGGCGGCGGTCGTCGGGGGTGGCATTCATAAGGAAAAGTCTAACCAAATTTTCTTCCGGAATTTGGTGTCAGACGTCCGCGTTTATCCAAGTGGCAAGACGCACACCAGCACGTGGCGTGAGCCAGTGGCGGGTGATGGCTGTGTTTTCACCATGCGCCGCTCGCTGACCAGCTTGTCGATTGAATCGGGATCTGCGGAGTCAATGGTGAGCCGCTGGCCGTAAGGCCTCGGGCGGGCGCCGAAATGCCCGGCCGCTTACGCGTCGCGGCTCACTCAATCGACAGCCCGTGACGCTTCCCGCTGGGATGACAGGCTGGGGTGCCGATCCCACGTTAATGCTTGAACCTGATCCCAAACCTGAGGAGAATACGATGATGACAGCGACCGAGTGCCCGACCGTGGAACGATGGAGAGCGTATTCGCTCGGGTGGCTGCCCGATGCCGAAAACGACGAGCTCTTTCAACACCTGCGGTCCTGTTCCACCTGCCAGGCTGAACTGGAAACCGTTGATGATGCCGAAGACTCGCTGATCAGTGAGCTCCGCGTCGCCGATCCCCACGCCGGCCTTTCGGAGGAACCCGATTGCAAGCTCGCGATGGCGAAGGCGCTCGGCGCTCTCGCGGCGTCGGACGAACTTTCCGAGACCGGGATGCACCACATCCCCCGCACGATCGGCGAGTACGAAATCGTCCGGTTGCTCGGCCGTGGCGGGATGGGCAAAGTTTACTTGGCGCGACACAGCAAGCTCGGGCGTCACGTCGCGGTGAAGTTGCTGTCGGGACATCGTTTGGCTGATCAACGCAGCCGCGAACGTTTTGATGCCGAAATGCGCGCCGTCGGCCAATTGAGCCATCCCAACATCGTCACGGCGCACGACGCCCGCGAGATCGAAGGCAGGGCGGTGTTGGTGACCGAATACATCGACGGGTTGGACTTGGGCGAGTTGGTCGCCCGGGGCGGACCGCTCCGCATCGCTGATGCCTGCGAGATCATTCGCAAGGTCGCCGCGGCGCTGCAATACACCAGCGATCAAGGGTTTGTGCATCGCGATGTCAAACCGTCCAACATCATGATCAGCCGCAATGGCGAAGTGAAATTGTTGGATCTGGGACTGGCACGCTACCAGAGTGGGCGGGAAAGCGAATTGACGGCGGCAGGACAGGCGATCGGGACGGCGGACTATGTTTCACCCGAGCAGGTCACCGATGGTCGAGACGTTGATTGCCGATCGGATGTCTATTCGCTCGGATGCACCCTGTTCAAGCTGCTTTCGGGCAATGCACCGTTTGCCGACCAGACGCACCAGACGGTGTTCGCCAAGATGACCGCCCATGTTTCTGAACCGCCACCGAGTCTGGGCGAACGTGTTTCGGATTGTCCGTCCCCGTTGGTCCAACTGGTCGATTCGATGTTGGCCAAGGATCCGGCCAAACGTCCGCAATTACCCGGCGACGTCGCCGCGGCACTAGCACCTTGGGCCTCCGGGCATGAATTGGCGCGTTTGGTCGAAGACGCGTCCGCTGCCGAAGCACAAACACAACCCTTACCGCCATCGACGTCGGCACAGGTCAAGCCGTGGTCTCGACGCTCGGTCCCGTTGACCATGGCGATCGCTTCGGGAGTGCTGGGAGTCCTCATCGGTTTGCTGATGGGCTTGTTTATCAAAATCACCTTTCCCGACGGGACGGTGTTTCAAGCACCGCTGGATGGCGCCACCATCGAAGTCGTGCAAGGAGACGATGCCGACGCCGCGGACGCGGAAGCGGCAGACGTCGCCCTGCCGGCCGCCAAAGAACAATTGGCCCGGCAGGCAATGATGCGGCACAGCGACGTGCTCGAAAAATTGTCGGGAATCTGGCTGTTGGTCGGATACAAACAACCCAACAGCGTCCTGCCCGATGGCATGTTGCTGGCCATCGATCAAACTGAATTCTATGCCGTGACCAAACAAAACGCTCAGGCGGACCTCCACGTCTCCGCCGGTCAGTTCACCAGAATCCAGCGGGATCAAAAGGGGCTGAATTTGCTGGCGGTCGACGAAGTGACGGGGAATCGCATCTCGGTCGGCTGTCAGTTCCCCGATGAATCCTCCATGGTGTTTCAATTTGATCCCTTCCTGGACACTGCCGAGATGCCGTTTCAGGGCCGGCTGAGAAACCAAGGGAAGGGGCACCAGTATCGATTCAAAAAGCTGGGGGCATTTTCCGAGATCAATCAAATCCCGCCGACGGGTCCCGATTCAGATGAAGCCCAGGCGCTCTCGATGATTCGGCAACTGAAAACGCTGGGAGTCGATCAGTATCTCAAACAACACGGTGACCCGACCAGCGCGCCGGTACAGCAACAGCGTTCGGTGAACAACTTGCAGCAGATCGGACTCGCGTTTCACAACTTCCACGCGGTCTATCGCAAATTCCCCGGTTCGGTCAACGTGCAGGAAGGGGCCGTGGGAGCGGGAAAGAAAAAGATCCACCCCTTCAGCTGGCGCGTCGCGATCCTGCCGTTCGTGGAGGGGGCTTTGTTGTACGAGCAGTACAGGTTTGACGAACCCTGGGACAGCGAAAACAATCGCAAGCTGCTCGATCAAATGCCGGAAGTCTATCGCAGTCCAAACGCGCCCGAAGACCAACCCAGCGGTCACACGAATTACCTCGGTTTTGCGACGGGCAACAGTGCGCTCGGAACCGAAGGCGGAGTTGGATTGCGGGATTTCGTCGACGGCACCAGCAATACGCTGCTATTGATTGAAACGAAGAATAGCGTGCCGTGGACCAAGCCGGAGGATCTGAGCTGGAGTGATGACATCGAGTTCTTCGATCCGGTGACGTACCTGATGGCCGACGGCAGCGTGCGTCGGACGGAGAAACTCGATCCGGAGTTGCTCAAGAAACTGATCACCCGCGACGGTGGCGAGGTGATTCCTCGTTGAGGAAGAGGCGCGGAGATGGCAGGGAAATGGTGGGGCAGAAAAATGGGTGGGGATGGAAAGACAAGAAAATGGGTGGCAAGAAAATGGTGCCGGTGATTTATTTTCTTGTCACCGATCTTCCTGTCTACTTCGGACACTTCTCGCTGTGCGCCACCACATTTGATTCAATACGTCCGTTGGACGACGGGAAATGGGTCAAAAAATTGGGTGGTCAAAAAATGAAGAGTTCCGCCAGGGGGAGCCAGATATTATTCGCCGGGAACGCCAACGAGACACTGAATCGACAACTGCAGTTCGGCACGGCCGTTGTGGTTGCTTCTCATTGATTCACCCGTACTCGTGTGCTGTGTCTCTTTTCTTATTTTTTGACCAACCAATTTTTTGACCAACCTACCCGCAGAAATTATCCACCACGCCGATGCCCTTGACGCCTTGGCGACGGAGCTGTGCGGCGGCCAATGCGACTTCGGATGGGCTGGTTCGGCGGGCGTCACGGACGATCAAGCTGGAATCGACTGCGGCGGCGATTTGAGGTGTCGCCCAGGCACCCGCAACGGGGCCGTCGAACAACAGCAGATCGAAACAACCGTCGAGTTGTTCGAGCAGCTGGTCGATTTCCGTGGGAGTGATCGGCACGCCGCGGTGACCGGAAAGTACCAGCGGCAGCAGCGTCACGCCGTCTTCGATCGACGCGATCGCGGCATCTTCGATGCGCTCGCCCTGGCGGATCGCGGCAACCCAATCGATTTCGACTTCCAGACGCAACAGTTCTGATTGGCTGGGCGTGTCCAAATCGATGTCGATCAGGGCCACTCGCACGCCGGTGGCGGCTGCGGCAATGGCGGTGCCGATTGCAACGGTCGAACGTCCTTCGCCGGCGCTCAAACTGGTCACCAGCACGCTGCGAAGGCCTTCACGTACCGATTGGCCGAGGTGTTCGGCGATCGATCGAAAGAACGCTTCGTCAAAAAACAGTTCCGCGACGGTGGAGGGCAGATCAAACGCGTCGACCTCCCAAGTCGCACCGGCCCAGCGGGCGGCCGTTGAATCGTCGGCGTCGTCGGTCGTCAGGTCCGGAGCAGGTGTGTCCGCTTTCGCGCCGTAGGAAAATTCTGCTTCAGCTTGTTGCTCGACCGCTTCGACCAACACGTCCAGCTCGTGGGTGATCACGTTTCCGTCACGAACGTCGGCTGTATCCGGGATCGGTTCAGCGGCTGTCGATGCGGTGTGCTCAATCGAGTCGGCGCAAGCAGCTGGTTCGGCTTGCACTGTCGGCTCTGCGTGTGCGACCGGCTCTGCGTGTGCGACCGGGTCTGCGTGTGCGACCGGCTCTGCGTGTGCGACCGGCTCTGCGTGTGCGACGGTCGGGGCAGGTTCGCTGGGTGGCTGCGCTGGGGCCGATGTCGGCGGACGATCAATCCGCATGACCTGTCCTTCGGGCTGATCGATCCAGACTTCACTGGCTGCGACGAAGGTGTCGGACACCGTGATCGATTGGCTGAGCAGTTTTTCGAGTGCTTCGTGATCCGCCTCCGGTGCCGGAGGCAGATGCGAAGACGGCGGCGACGCGTGCGGCGGCTCGACGAGCTGACGGACAGGTGCTTCGGCGACCACGTTGGCAACCGGTTCAGCGATTGCATCGTCGGGTTCATTGCCGACGGGTTCATTGCCGACGGGTTCATTGCCGCTGGGGGCGTCGTTGGGATGCAAGCCTGCGCGACGACGGTTGCGTGTGTAGGCGCCGATAAACGTCTGGTTGGTCTTCATGGTTTGGTTCGTTTTCAATCAGGAGACAGACAGGTCGCTACTGCAGGTGCTGCACGGTCAGATCGGCGTTTCGGCTGCGTCGGGCGACGGAGCGTTGGGGCCTACTGCTGTTCGGAGTCTTCCCAGGCTTTCAAAATTTCCAAAAAGTTGCCGATCGCATACGGCGTGTCGCTGTAACGCAGGCCATCTTCCAGCCGCAGACGGTCTTCCATTCCGGCGGGCAGGTTTTCATCAGCCAGTGGATCGGAATCGACATCGGTTGCGGCGGTCGGTGGAGCATTCGGCGATTCGCCGCTACGGAACGCGACAACCGACTGATTGGAATCAAAGCTCGGCGGGATGTTGGGGACGTCGCTTGCCGATGGGGCGGGCGGGATGTCTTGTTCGGCCACGTCGAATTTCCCCGGCAGGACCGCCGAGGGCTCGCCCAGCATGCTCGCCGGTGTGGGTGCGTCGGCGATCGAGTTGGTTGGTGCATCGACGGTTTCGGTGGGAACGTCGGCGGCGTGGGATTCCTGTGCGATCTGCGTGGACGCGGCATTGTCCGAATCGGTCTGCGGCGGTTCTGCGGCGGCCGAATCATCCATCAGCGGAATGTCATCGGTGATCACCACGATGGTTTCACCCAGGTCTTCGGCGTCGGAATCGGTCAAACGAGACGGATCTTCGGTCGTACCGGTCTTGTTGAATCCGCGTCCGGAGAAGAAGGCCAGGGTGACCATCAGCAACACCAGCATCACGATGGCCGAACGTGTCGCCCAGGACGCTTTGGCGGTGGCCCAGTTCATCGATTCGTCGCGGTAGGCTGCGACGCGAGTTTCATCCGGAGATTCGCTGCCGTCTTGTGGTGGTTCGAGCGGGGATGGATCCGAATCGGAGTGCCGGCCGATGCCACCGGGCATCGCGGAATCGGAGCTGACCGGCGAGATCGGTCCGGAGTGGCTGAGGTGGCTGTGGTTTCCCGAAGGCGGATCGACATGGCTGGCCGGAGGCCCGCTGTGGGCGTCGTGGATCGAGAACCGTCCGGCGTCGCGTTTTCGCTGCAAGCCTTCGGGCGTACGATCGGGCAGTTCAAACAGCGTGGGCAGGAGATCAGCCGCCGAGGCCACCCGTTCGGCCGTCGGGTCGGGGATTTCCTGAAAGTCCCCCCTGTAGGAAGGGGCCGGGGTTTGCGGCGCGTTGCTCGGACGAGCAACTTTCGGCGATTTCTCGGCCTGAAAGCGTCCCGGTCGCGAACGTTTGGCGTTATTGGTCGTGTCTCGTTCCTGATCCATCAGTGATTTTCCGCAGCGAGTTTCCACGCCTGTTCGGCACAAGAAAGTCAGAAAACCCCCGAAATCGGCCCATCCGTGGAACCGTTTCACCTGGGGACCACCGACCGGCCCTGGTAAGGCTTCATCGGTGTTTCTCTGTGTCTGTCTTCAGGCTTTTGCGGAATAGTCAAACTTGAGCGGTTACGGCAAGGCTGAATGTCGTCTTCTCGCCGACTTTCGCGGTTCACCTTGTGAATTTCCGCCAGACCACGAGAATACGGGCTTCAAGAGCCCACACTCGATAGCGATTTTTATGATGCTGCAAGCCAATTCGACCGCCGATCTCCTGTCCGAACTCGTTCGCGACCGCATTCTGCTGCTCGATGGGGCGATGGGGACCATGATCCAGCGCTTGGGGCTGGATGAAGCGGGTGTCCGAGGGGATCGGTTCGCCGATCACCACAAGGATCTGAAGAATTTTTCGGACATTCTGTGCCTGACCCACCCCGAAAAGATCACGGACATCCACCGGGCCTATTACGAGGCCGGGTCGGACATCGTCGAAACCAACTCCTTCGGTGCCTCGCCGGTGGGCATGGTGGAGTTCGATCTGCCGCTGGAGCTGGTGGATGAAATCAACCGTGCCGCGGTGGCCTGTGCACGAAAAGCGGCCGACGAGTGGACCGAGCGAACGCCCGACAAGCCTCGTTTCGTCGCCGGTTCGATCGGTCCGACGACCATGCAGTTGGCGATCAGCACCAAAGTCGACGATCCGGCCTTTCGCCCCACGACGTTTGAAGCGATGCGTGCCAGTTACCGCGCCCAGGTCGAATCGCTGGTGGCCGCCGGTGTCGACATTCTGCTGCCGGAAACGGCAATCGACACGTTGAACTTGAAATCCTGTCTGTTCGCGATCCAAGATTTTTTCAACGCCGGTGGACGCCGCGTCCCCGTGATGGTCAGCGGCACGTTTGACAAGGGCGGTCGAACGTTCGTCAGCGGTCAGTCGGTCGAAGCGTTCTTCACGGCGCTGGAGCATTTTCCACTGCTGTCGGTCGGCATGAACTGTGCCCTGGGCCCGGATGTGATGCGGCCCCACATCGAAGCCTTGTCGCACGTCGCGGGAATCCCGATCAGTTGTCACCCCAACGCCGGGTTGCCCAACGAAATGGGCCAGTTCGATCTCGGTCCCAAGGCGATGGCGGACATCGTCGGCGAATTCGCCGACAACGGTTGGATCAACATCTTGGGCGGTTGCTGTGGCACCACGCCGGACCACATCCGTGCGATGGCCGAGCGCGTCGCGGGGCTGAAACCGAAGCAGGAAACTCCCGGGCCGGTCTACACCCGGTTGTCCGGTTTGTTGCCGATGGTGATGCGGCCCGAAGTGCCCTTCACCATGGTCGGCGAGCGAACCAACGTCACCGGCAGTCGCAAGTTTGCGCGACTGATCCGCGACGAAGACTACGACACCGCCGTCGAAGTCGCGCGTGAGCAAGTCGAGAACGGCGCGACCATCATCGACATCAACTTCGACGACGCGCTGTTGGACGGTGCCGAGGCGATGGTCCGTTTCTTGAGGTTGATCTCCGGCGATGACGTGACCGCGTCGGTGCCCGTGATGATCGACAGCAGCAAGTGGGAAGTCATCGAAGCGGGGCTGCAGAACGTCCAAGGCAAAGCGATCGTCAATTCGATCTCGCTCAAGGACGGCGAAGAAAAATTCATCGAGCGCGCCAAACTGGTCCGGCAATACGGTGCCGCGGCGGTCGTGATGGCGTTCGACGAGAAAGGCCAAGCGGCGACCGAAGACGAAAAGGTGCGGATTTGCAAACGCGCCTACCAGATCTTGGTCGATCAAGTCAATTTTCCGCCCGAAGACATCATCTTTGATCCCAACATTCTGACCGTCGCCACCGGGATCTCCGAACACGACAACTACGCGGTCGACTTTATCAACGCGATCCGCCGGATCAAACAGGAATGCCCGGGGGCGAAAACCAGCGGCGGTGTCAGCAACATCAGCTTTTCCTTCCGCGGCAACGACCGCGTCCGCGAGGCGATGCACAGCGCGTTTTTGTATCACGCCATCGAAGCCGGTTTGGACATGGGCATCGTCAATGCCGGCCAGCTGGAAGTCTATGAAGAGATCCCCAAGGATCTGCTCGAGCACGTCGAGGACGTGCTGCTCAACCGCCGCAGTGATGCGACCGATCGATTGCTGGAGCTTGCCGAGACGTTCAAGGGGACCGGCATGAAGAAGGCCGGCGAGGACTTGGCGTGGCGTGACGCACCCGTCGCCGAGCGGATGAAGCATGCCTTGATCAAGGGCATCGATAAATTCATCGAAGAGGACGCCGAAGAGGCTCGTCAAAGTTTTGACCGCTGTTTGCAAGTCATCGAAGGTCCCTTGATGGACGGCATGCAAGTCGTCGGCGACCTGTTCGGCGAAGGAAAGATGTTCTTGCCCCAGGTCGTCAAATCGGCCCGCGTGATGAAGAAGGCGGTCGCCTACTTGGAACCGTTCATGGAGGAAGAAAAACTCGCCGCGGGGCTGGAGAACGCTTCGGCGCGGGGCAAGTTCTTGATCGCCACGGTCAAGGGGGACGTCCACGACATCGGCAAGAATATTGTCGGCGTGGTATTGCAGTGCAATAACTTTGAAGTCATCGATCTGGGCGTGATGGTCAGCGCCGACGCGATCCTGGACGAAGCGGTCAAGCACAACGCCGACATCATCGGGCTGTCCGGGCTGATCACGCCCAGCTTGGACGAGATGATCAGCGTCGCCCGCGAGATGAAACGTCGTGGGATGAGCGTTCCGTTGTTGATCGGCGGGGCGACCACCAGTGCCAAACACACGGCCGTCAAAATTGCACCGGTCTACCAATCGCCCGTCGTGCATGTGGTCGACGCCAGCCGCAGCGTCGGCGTCGTCGAACGGTTGCTCAGCGATGAGCATCGAGACGCCTTCATCGCCAAAAACGCGGAAGAACAGGTCAAGGCGGTCGCGAGTTTCAAAGAGCGGAAACAAAAGCTGGTGCCGTACGCCGACGCGCTCCAAAAGCGATTCGCAACCGATTGGGAAAACGTTCGCATCGACCAGCCGTCGTTTACCGGAACCCGCGTCTTGCAAGACATCTCGATCGCGGAGATCCGTGAATACATCGACTGGTCGCCGTTCTTCATGACCTGGGAATTGAAAGGCAAGTATCCCAAGATCTTTGAAGACGAGGTCGTCGGCGAAGAGGCCAAAAAGATCTATGACGATGCCAACAAAATCTTGGACCAAATCATCGCCGACGGCAGCGTGAAGGCTCGCGCGGCGTATGGTTTCTGGCCGGCTGCGAGTGACGGCGACGACGTGATCTTGTACACCGACGAGTCTCGTCAGACCGAGCTGACGCGTTTTCACTTCTTGAGACAACAGTGGGAGCGAAAGGGGCAAAAGGACTTCCGCAGCTTGGCCGACTACGTCGCCCCGGTCGACAGCGGCCGCCACGATTACATCGGCGGGTTTGTCGTCACGGCGGGAATCGGCGCCGCCGAGCTCGCGGCGAGTTACAAAGCCAAGCATGATGATTACAACGCCATCATGGTCCAAGCGGTCGCCGATCGTTGTGCCGAGGCGCTCGCGGAGATGCTTCACCAGCAGGCCCGCCGTGATTGGTCCTACGGTGCCGAAGAAACGTTGTCCACCGATCAGTTGATCGACGAAGCGTATCGCGGCATCCGTCCCGCCGCCGGCTACCCGGCCTGTCCCGACCACACCGAGAAACGAACGTTGTTCGATCTGCTCGACGCCGAAGCCAACACGACGGTCGAGCTGACCAGTTCGTACGCGATGACGCCGGGAGCCGCAGTCAGCGGATTGTATTTCGCCCACCCCGACGCCCGTTACTTCGCTGTCGACCGAGTCACCAAAGACCAGATCGAAGACTACGCGCGACGCAAGGGCAAACCGATCGCGGAGATCGAAAAGTGGCTGACGCCCAACCTGGCGTACGAACCCGAGTAGGGCAACGCTGTGAAGCAATTTATAGCGGTAGGGCGCGAGCCCTCCGGTGTTGTGGCAGAGATGAAGAACCGGAGGGCTCGCGCCCTGCCGCTAAAACCTCAAGAAACACATGGGGCAAATGCTTTACAGCGTTACCTGCCGGCCCGCTGGGCGACCGCGTCCCTCGCTCCGCTGCTGATCGCGTTGACCACCGGGTGCTCGACGCTCCCCTCGACACGCGGACTGGACCTGATGAACCCCGCGTCGAGCCTGCTGTCCCCCGGATCGGCGAAAAACGCATCGCCCTACCAGATGCTCGATGGCACCGCGCCGGCGACAGCGCTGGCGGGGAATGCCGGCCTGACCGAAGAGGCCTATCACAAGATCCGTGAAGCCAAAGCACAAAACGCGATCGTGCTGCAGGTCGCCGAAGACGAACAGCCCGTCCGTGTGCTGCCGTTGCCGCCGGGCCAAAAGAGCGTCTTTGTCAGTGAATTGCTAAACCAAACCGGCGTGCTCAAAAAGCTCGGCAGCGTCCAAGCAACCCTCTACCGCCCCTCACCGGATTCGATTTCCGGGGTGCGGATGGAGATCCAATTCGCCGACGACGGGACCGTCGACCCCACGACCGACTATGGACTGCGGCCCGGGGACCGGGTTCAGATCCAACAGAAGTCGACGACCGCCATCGAGAGCCTGGTCAACATGGCCCTGCGTCGCTAGCGCCCCGGGCACTTTTAGCCACGAAAGAGGGGCAGGTACGCATGGCGCGGGCGTACGCAGAAAGGGATTCAGCAACCGCTGGTGTTTAGCCTTTAGGCGATTCCCGGTCGCTGCGAAGCAGCGACCATGGGCGGCTTTTCCGCTCGCGCGGTGAACCACTGGAAGTCGCCTGGGGTACTAAGATAAAATTGAGACGATGCGCCGCGTTGTCTTTGCCCCACCCCTCCGTGCGATCCCGATCGGGTTGCTGGCGAGCCGTCCATGTCTGAAATCGTCCATTGCCCGAAGTGTCAGTCCGCCGTCACGGTCGGTGCCGACCAAGCCGGCAGACGCGTGCAATGCCCCAGTTGCCTGAAGGAATTCCTCGCCCCCTCGTCACTCGGTGGAGCCGGATCGAGCGCAGAGGATGAGGACTGGCTGTCGCTGGCCGATCCAGAGGAACTCACCGCGACGCCCACCGCGTCCGCATCCCGATCACCAGCGGCCGCGCCACCAGATATCGACGACGACGGCGACGATGACCTGTTCGGCGAAAACCCGTTCGTTGACCTCTCCGATGATGATGGCCTGGAGAGCGAATCGGATCCGGCAGATCTGTTCGCAGGACTGCCATCACTGGAGGGACTGCCACCACTGGACGAACTGCCGGGCTTCGCGGCCGGCCCCGCAACCGGCGGCTCCGCAACAGGCCCGACGGCCAGTCCGGCGGCGGCCAAGCCGACCCCGCCACCCGAAGCCGCCGCAACGATCGACCCCAACGAAGAGTTCCGGGTGACCTGCCCGATCTGTGGCAGCATGCTGTCGGCCAAAGCCAAGCAGACCGGAAAGACGATCAAGTGCGGTGACTGCTACAGCGAAGTCCGCGTCCCCAAGCCGCCGAAGAAGAAGATCCAGCCGCAGCGTGACGACAACGCGGAGACGTTTCAATTCGTCGAAACGGGCGCGACCGGACGGCCGGACGATCCCTTCAAGAAAAGCGCCGACGAACTGCTGCGCGAGGCCGCTCGGGACCCCGACGAGAAGCAGTCCGAACCGGCATTCGACGCGCCCAGCACCATCGGTTGGTTCAAAACCGTCTTCGGGATCTTCGTCGACCCTGGGGTCATCAGCCATTTTTTAGGACTCTCGATCCTGCTGGCGATTCCCGCGGCCCTGACGGTCGCGTTGCCGGTCTTTGCACTGGGGATGTTTCCGCTGGGACTACTCGGGATCACCCTGACGGTTTCCTGTGGATTCGCGATCCTGTTCGGCGTGGCCAACGAACATGACCGCATCGAAGACTGGCCCACGCTCGACCCGACCGCCTGGTTTGAATCGTTGTGGCTGGTCGTTGCGGCGACCGCGATCGCCGTGGGACCGGCCTACGTCATCGCCACGTTGTTTGTCGCCGTCCCGGTGGTCAAGCTGGGCTTGGTGATGTTTTCGATCTACGCCGCGTTTCCGATCATCTTGCTTTCGATGTTGGACGAGCAATCGATCACGTCGCCCTTTTCCGCTGACGTCAGCAAGAGCATCACGCGGTGCCAGGAAGAGTGGGGCGCGTTCTACTTTTCGACCGGACTCTTGTTTGCCGCCCTGTTCGGCTACTTTGTGATGTGCTCCCTCTCGCCGGCCAGCATCGCGATCGGCGTGACCCTGTCGATCGGCGTGGTGTTCATGTACTTCGCCATCCTGGGGCGTCTGGCGTTGGCGATCGGTGAAGTCGTCGACCTGACGGCCTTGGACACCGAGGACGACGAAGTAGAGGATTAGGCGTTGCTGCCGTACGGCCGTGTGCTGATGACACCTTCGGCGGGACTTGATGCGGTCCCATAAAGTCGCTTGGGAATGCGGCCGGCCCGATAGGCGTGACGACCTGCGATCGCGGCGTGCTTCATCGCCTTGGCCATCAGAACCGGGTCGCGGGCGTGGGCGATGGCGGTATTGAGCAACACCGCGTCCCCGCCGAGTTCGAACGCCTGGCTGACGTCGCTCGCGGTGCCGACCCCGGCGTCGATGATCACCGGGTAATCGGGATCGTCCTCCTTGAGATACTCCAGGATGATCCGCAGGTTGTTGGGATTGAGCAATCCCTGTCCGCTGCCGATCGGGCTGCCGGCGGGCATCACACTGGCCGCGCCCGCCTCTTTGAGTCGCCGCGCGGTGACGGGACAATCGCTGGTGTAACAGAGGACTTGAAATCCGTCGGCGGCCAGTTCACGACACGCCGCGACCGTCTCGGCGGGATCGGGCAACAAGGTCTTGCTGTCGCCGAGGACTTCGAGTTTCACCCAATCCGCGCCGGGGTTGCCGAGCGTTTTGAGGATTTCGCGGCCCAGCTTGGCGGCGCGAATGGCATCCGCGGCGGTGTAGCAACCGGCGGTATTGGGCAACAGGGTGTAACGATCCAGATCGATGAAATCCAAGATATTCTTGCCGCCGCGGTCGTAAAGCCGTTCGCGGCGGACGGCCACGGTGACACAATCGGCTCCGGACGCATCGAGCGAGTCACGCATCTGCTCCATCGTGTCGTAACGCCCGGTGCCGACGATCAACCGGCTGGCCAGGGTGTGAGAGCCCACGACAAGCGGTGCGTCATCGGTCTCGGCTGAAGCGTTGGATGTAGATGCGATGGACAATGGATTATCCGCCTCCGACCAGGGTTACGACTTCAACGTCGTCGCCGTCACGAACGATCGTGTCGGCATAGGTTTCACGTGGGACCACGTCCGCGTTGATCTCGACGGCCAAGTAGTTCGGCGGCACATCGACGGTGTCGAGCAGTTGCTCGACACTCATTTCCGAATCGATTTCGACGCGTCGGCCGTTGACGGTGATAGAGATCATCGGTTGGACTCAGTCATTGTCGTCGTCAAAGGCCGCGTCAAAGGCGCGGGAACTGGGCGAGAAATCCAGCTTCTTGGTGAACTGGCACGCTTCGGCGGCACCGAACTCGCGTTCCATCCCACTGTCTTCCCACTCGATCGACAGCGGTCCGTTGTACCCGATGTCGTTGAGCGCGCGAATGATTTCTTCAAAGTTCACTCCGCCGCGACCGGGGCTGCGGAAGTCCCAGCCGCGTCGTGGGTCACCGAAATTCAGATGGCTGCAGTTGATCCCGCTCGTTCCGTCCAAGGTCACGATCGCATCCTTGATGTGCACGTGGTAGATCCGATCGGGGAAACGACGCAGAAATTTGACCGGATCGACGCCCTGCCAAATCAGGTGGCTGGGGTCAAAGTTGAACCCGAATTCGGGCCGGTTGTCGAGCGCTTCGAGCGCTCGCTCGGCGGTGTAGATATCGAAGGCGATTTCGGTCGGGTGGACTTCCAGCGCGAACCGCACGCCGCATTCGCCGAACACGTCCAGGATCGGATTGAATCGCTCGGCCAGCAAATCGAAGCCGGCATCGATCATGCTCGGCGGAACCGGCGGAAAGGAGTACAGCAGGTGCCAAATGCTGCTGCCGGTGAAGCCGTTGACGACTTCGACGCCGAATTTCTGGGCCGCCCGGGCGGTGTTTTTCAGTTCCTCGATCGCCCGGGTGTTGACCCCAGCGGGATCGCCGTCGCCCCAGACATATTCCGGCAAGATCGCTTGGTGGCGTTGGTCGATCAGATCCAAGACGGCTTGGCCGACCAGGTGGGCGCTGATCGCATGGCACTGCAGCCCGGCGTCGTCGAGCGTCTGGCGTTTCTTGTCACAGTAATCATCCTCCCCGATCGCCTTGTCGACCTCAAAATGATCGCCCCAGCATGCCAGTTCGATGCCGTCATAGCCGAATCCGCTCGTTTTTTGGACCATGTCGGTGAACGGAAGGTCTGCCCATTGACCGGTAAACAGGGTGACAGGACGCGACATGAAGCTCTCCAGAGGGAAACGGGACGGTGGGAAAAATGAAAAGATGAAATTGGAAGAAATGCGATCCAATACTTCCAGGGGTATTTTGCGCACCCGCTGCTAAAACCTGCAACAACCCTGAAAACGCTGCAATCACCCTGAAAACGCAATTCCCGGTCAAAATGGTGGTCATCGGACCCAATTTGGGTGCCTCGGTCACCGAGAGAGTTTCGATTCAAAGCGGATGGAGCCCACGCCGAGTCCATTGAGCGTTACCATCCTTGGCCTAGAATAAGATGGCTGAAACTCCCGCAAGGCGATTTCCGACCCGTGTGCATTTCTGCCCCGTGCGTTTGGTCCGGCTCCTCCTTTTTCTGTAAGACTCGAAATGGCTCATAAAAACGGCAAGACTGCTTCAGCTCCCCACCCCACCGGTTCCACCACCGCCGAAGCTGTCGCCAATCGACTCCGCCAATCGCTGCTCCATCAGCGGGAAGAGTTGGAGGTCGATAAACTGTTCCGAGCCCTCGTCAAGCTGGAAGGCAGTGACTTGCACCTCAAGGTCGGCCAGCCTCCGATGGTCCGTGTCGGCGGCTCGCTGAAACCGCTCAACCGCGGCCCGATCGATTCCGAAGAGATGGTCGATCTGTTGCTGCCGATGATGGACGAGCGCAACCTGCTGATTTTCGAAGAGGAAGGCGGTGCCGACTTTGCCTACCTGATGATGGTCGACGGCGTGCGGTGGCGTTTTCGTGTCAACATGCTCAAGTCGCTGGGGAACATCGGCCTGGTCGCCCGGCGGATCAATAACTTCATCCCCGACTTTCGCGGGCTGTACCTGCCCGATTCGATCGAAGGCCTGTGCCACTACGAACAGGGCATGGTGCTGCTGGCCGGGGTGACCGGTAGCGGCAAAAGCACGACGATCGGATCGATGCTCAACTACATCAATTCGATCTATCGCAAACACATCCTGACCCTCGAAGACCCGATCGAATTTATCTTCACCGAAGACAAGTGCCTGATCAACCAGCGGGAAATGGGGCAGGACGTCAAGGACTTCAGCATCGGGATGAAGCACGCGGTGCGTGAAGACCCCGACATCATCTTGGTCGGGGAACTTCGTGACGAAGAGACCTTCATGACGGCGATTCACGCCGCCGAGACCGGTCACCTGGTGTTCGGGACCATTCACGCGGCGAGTGCATCGACGACGATCGGCCGGATTTTGGACCTGTTCCCCGAAGAAATGCACAACGCCATTCGCAGCGCGATCGCGTTCAACATGAAAGGCATCGTCGCCCAAAAACTGCTCAAAAGCATCAAACCCGGCGTCTCGCGGGTCCCGACCTGCGAAGTGATGACGTTCAACCCGACGATCCGAAAACTCGTCCTGGAGGGCAAGGACGAGAAACTGCCCGACGCGATTCGCATCGGTGCCGATGACGGAATGCAAGACTTCACCATGAGTCTAAAAGGCCTGATCGACGACGAATTGATCGATCGCCCCACCGCATTCGCCGTCGCGCCGAACAAAGACGCGCTCAAAATGGCTCTCAAGGGCATCGATGTGAAAGCCCCCGGTATCTTGTAAGCTCTTGCGGCGACCACTTCCTTTGCCAACTCAACTCATCCGCTCTTGCCCGTAATTGATGGCCGAACAACCCCCACCCCAGCTCTGGCAATCCGTTGCCCCCGTCGAATTCTCGCCCAAGCTCAGCGACAACACGAAAGTCCAAGCACTGCTGATCAGCACCCGCCAGGGTGCCGGTTATGAAGTCGCAGCCGGGCAGATCTCCCACGCGATTCAGTCGCGTGCCACGCAGGTCTTGCTCGACTTCACCGCCGCCGGCTGCGCGATGCGGTACCTGATCGACGGCCTTTGGGAACAGTTGCCGGCACTCGATCGCGAAACGGGTGACGGCATGTTGTTCGCGCTCAAGCAACTGTGCCTGCTCAACCCCGCCGATCGGCGGAGTGCCCAGTCGGGATCGGTCGCGGTCAAACTCAAGAAAGAAAAGTTTGACCTGGTGATGCAGTCCCAAGGTGTCCCCACGGGCGAACGCGTCCTGGTTCGCTTGGATTCGCTGCAAATCCCATTCGAGACGCTCAGCGATCTCGGGATGCGGGACAAAATGGTCACCGCCTTGAAACAGCACCTCAATGACGAAGCAGACATCGTGCTGCTGACCGCTCCGAAAACCGAAGGCCTGACGACGACCTGGAACGTGGGCATCAACGCCGCCGACCGCTTCTTGCGGGATTTCCAGTCGTTCGAAGACCAGGCTCGACCGGAGCCTGAAATCATCAACATCAACGCCAATTATTACGGCGGCAGCACGGGCCTGACCCCTTACGAAGCGGTCCGCAAGGCGATCCTCAAAGAACCCGACGTCTTTCTGTTCCCCGGGACGGTCGATGCCGAATCCTTCCAACTGGCGCTCGACCAAGTCAGCAAAGCGGAAAAGAAAATCATCACACGGATGGTCGCCGGCGGGGCGGTCGAGGGCCTCGTGCGTTTGATCGCCCAATACCCCGAACAACGCGCCGTGATCGCCCAAAAGGTTTCCTGCGTGCTCGGCCAACGTCTCGTCCGCCGACTTTGCGACAACTGCAAAGTCGGATTCCAGCCGCCGCCCCAACTGTTGCAACAACTCGGCATTCCGCCGGGACGGGTCACGCTGTTGTACCAACCCTTCATTCCGCCGCCGATCGAACAACAGGTCGATGAGAACGGTCGCCCCGCGCCGATCACGCCGTGCCACAAATGCCAGGGCCGCGGCTACCTGGGACGCATCGCCATTTTCGAACTGCTCACGCCCGGCCCCCAGCTGCGCGACGCATTGACCAAAACCCAGGACGTCGCACGGCTGGCGGGGATCGCCAAGTCCGAAGGCTTCCACGGCGTGCAAACCGAAGCGGTGCTGACCATCGCCCGAGGTCTGACCGGTCTGGACGAACTGAAACGCGCCTTCGCCAAGAAAGCGTAACCGTGGGGTAAGCATCCTGCTTGCCAATCGAAGGTGTTCGCGGAACGGCGCGAGCCGTCCGGTCGATTTGGTGAGCCGTGACGCGTAAGCAGCCGGGCACCCCGGCGCCCGCCCGAGGCCTGACGGCCAGCGGCTCACCATTGAATCAGCGGAACATTGAAGGCGTGAGCGGAACGGCGCGTGCCGTCCGGTCGATTTGGTGAGCCGTGACGCGTAAGCGG
>NZ_NTFY01000022.1 GCF_002289565.1 Rhodopirellula sp. SM50
CGGCTTGCGCATCTTTGCCAACACACCGGAGGGCTCGCGCCCTACCGCTAAAAAGTCGTTCACGGCGTAGGGCGGAGCCTGGGAACAAGTCTTGAGCCATGCATGACATCTACCGATAGACGCCGCGTGGGGCATGCTGTGCATGCCAGGTGGCCGTCAGGCACAGCCTGGGCTACGCTTGCTAAGCCCGCCACAGACGCCGGCGACTCACTCAAGCGACGAATGCCTGGGCGGCGGATTACGAGCCGGCGATACGTTCGATCTGTGCCAGCGTGCTGGCCAGAGTGGCTTTGGCGCGGGCGACTTGGACTTGCAAGGAAAGCAGCTCGCGGTAGTTGGCGATCAAGTCCGTAAAGTCGGCTTTCTTGCCTTGATAGTCGGCCGTCGCGATCTGCAGTGTTTGCTCGGTGCGTGGAATCAGGCGATCGCGGAACAGTTCCAATTGCTCGATTGCAGCGTAGGCGGCGGCGACTTGACGGCGCAGTGTGCCGCGGACGCGATCACGCTCGGCATCCAAACGAAGTGCCGTGCTGCTGCGCTGGTGCGCCGCTTCGCGGATCCCCGCATTGATCTTGTCTCGCCAGATCGGAAGTGTCACGCCGACGGTAAAGTTGATGTTGTCGTGACCGTTGGCAACCCGGCTCAGTACGTCGTGGTCGTCGCTGATGATGGAATAGCCCAGACCGAGTTGAAAGTCGGGATATTGCTGAAGACACGCCAACGATTCTTTCGCGCGGTCACGGGCGATCTCCGCTGCCAGCCCCTGCAACATCGGATTGCGCTGCTCGGCTTGGGCGACCAGTTGATCCAGTTCTGGTTTCGCCTCGTCCAGGTTGAGCTGATCGACGGCCGCGGGCATGTACTGCAACGGCTGACGAACCAGCGCTCCCAGGTCGGCGCGGGCTTGTTCCTGTTGGCCACGCAGTGCGATCCGTTGATCTTCCAATCGGTCGCCTTCGATTTCTGCACGCAAGACATCTTGCTGGCTACCGCCGGTTCGGTAACGGGCCCCAGAGACGGCGATCAGAGCTTCGACGCGCTCGGCGTTTTCGTCCACAATTCGGATCAGTTCACTCGCCAACCATAATTCGTAATAGGCCAATCGAACCGCTTCGGTGATCTCCAGTTCGGTCTGCGCGATCTCGGCGTTTGCGATCTGGATCTCGCGAATCGCCACCGCACCGCGCGCATTCAGTTTGGCCGGCCAGGGCAACTTTTGCGTCAACGCGAACTGATGTCCGACACGGCCGCCGGCGGTTTGCAAGGCTTGGTCGTGAATCGGCCAGAACGTGTTGCCGAGCATTGGATCGTCCAACGCGGTCGCCTGGGGAACGCGATGTTGCGCCGCGGCGACCTTCTGACGGGCGGCGGCGATCGACGGGTGTGTGGCCAAAGCGGTGGCGATCAACGAATCGAGCGTGACAACGTTCTGCCGATCGGTCGGGGCGGCAGACGCCTCACCGTCTTGGAATGCAACCAGATGGACGTCCGACGGCACCACCGCGGATTCGTCGCTGGGTCGGCCGGCGAACCGCTGCGATTCGGGCGGCTGTGTTTCGGCCACTGGATGACTGTCAAATGTGTCATCGACGTGCTCGACGTTGGTCAGCCCGCCGCGACAACCTGTGAACGCGATGAGACTGGCCAACAGCAGGGGATGGGCCGATTTCATCTTGGAGACCCGTTTGCGTTGTTGCGTTGTGATCATGCGTTTTGTGCCCGTGGTGCCAATCGTGACGAAAGAATCGCCTTGAACTTTGTTCGGCATGCGGTGACAATGACTTGGCACCAATCACGCTTCTTTGCGACGCCCGTCTCTCATGACCCGCCGAATAATCCGTACCGTCCTTACCGTTTGCCTGGTCGTCATCACGACGATGCAGCCGGTCTCGGCTTTGGCGCTGATGGGAACCTGTTCGGGAAACGTTTGCGAGCAAAAGCAAACGTGCGGGGGGTGTGGTTGCTGTGACGTTGCCCAACAAGAGCAGCGTTGCTGCTGTTGCCCCGATCGCGATGCGATGGAAGGTCGTCCGGCTGTGGGGCATGACAAACTGTCCAGCAAATCGGTCGGTTCGTCGCGAGGATGCTCGATCGATCTGCACGCCAGTCAAGCCGCGGCCGATCATCTGGCGGTCAACCGCCGATGCACGTGCCGTGTCTCGGCCCCTCCGATGGATCGCACCAGCACGTCAGACTCAGCCGTGCGTGATCTATCCTTGCGACTTGCTCCGTTGGAATTCGTCTTGCCCGAGGACGTTTCGCCGATCGTTCGCCCGCGTTTGGTCGATGCCACGCCCGGCAGTCGCGCCGATTTCTCTCAACGCATACTCTGCGTGTGGCGGATTTAGCAGGTTTTGACAGGGGGCGTGCGCGCCCGCTGTAACAAACCGTGCTGATTTCCATTTTGATTCTGACGGACAGATTCCGTCGCCACCAGAGAGATTGACGATGCGCTATTTGATTGGTTCCACCCTGTTGTTGCTTCTAATTGCTGCGATCACCGGATGCGGTGATGCGGCTCCAACCGCCTCCGACCCGGATGCTGTGCCGGCGATTTCAGATCCGTTCGAGGCCACCGCGGTCAACTTCGCGAACGCGAAGTGCCCCATCATGGGCGGCAAGCCGACCGCCGAACTGACGGCGGAGTACGAAGGCAAGACGATCGGTTTCTGTTGTGAAGGCTGTCCCGAAAAATGGGCGGCGCTCGACGAGGATGTGAAAGCCGAAAAGTTCGCGAAGGTCGATGCGCATGCCGGCCACGATCATGGCGCCGACGATGACCACGCCGGTCATGACGACGCCGAAGACGCGACCGACTCGCCACAGTAGCGGGCGATTCCCTGAGACTCGCAGACGCCGCCGGACGTTGGACCGTCCACGTTCCGGCGCGCGTCGCTGCGACATTGATGTTCCGCTCGTTGATTGCACGCCGTCGGTTAGCGCAATTCAAAGTGCGGTGTTGGTTGCCGGGAAAACCGTGCGATCTGGTTATTGGTCATGGCGCGTCGCTGCCGTTGTGAGGCAGCGGCGACACCATGCTCTGATTCATCAAAACCAATCCTTGGTGTGACGCATGAACGACAACGAAGCGACGACGTCGGAACGTTCGTCTCGATGGCGGCAACGGCTATCGGGTCTCAAGTGGCTCGGGAAATCCCTGGTCCATGCCACCATTCTGTTGGTGGCGTTTGTCGGCGGGATTGCGTTGCTCGGGGTCGCCCAACGCGTCGGTTGGATTGGTGGCGGTGGCGAGATGGCTGCGTCAACGGCCGATTCACACGACCACGGCGGCGAGACCATTTATTCGTGTCCGATGCACCCGCAGATTAGACAGAACCAACCGGGGAAGTGTCCGATCTGCGCGATGGACTTGGTGCCCGTTTCGAACCAGCCAGCGGCGGTCACGCCCGCCGCGGCGGGCGATGACGATCGCTACATCTGTCCGATGATGTGCACGCCGCCGTCGAAAGAGCCCGGGCGTTGCCCGGTCTGTGCGATGAAATTGGTCAAGGCGACCAACGGTGGACAAAGCGACGGAGAATCGATCACCATCGAGCCGGCCGCACGCCGTTTGGTTGGCATTCAGACCGCCAAAGCAAAACTTGGTCCTGTCTCGCAGACGATTCGCACCATCGGCTCCATCGACTTTGACGAAAGCAAACTCGCAACCATCTCGGCCTATGTTCCCGGACGCATCGAAAAACTTTATGCCAACTACGTCGGTGTTCCCGTCGAAAAAAACGATGATCTTGCATTGATCTACAGCCCTGAGTTGTATTCTGCGCAGGTCGAATTCTTGACGGCCCAGGACAACGCCGCGCTGAAACGACTCGGGGGAGGGACGTCGGACTTCGCCTCTCTCGCCCGCCAGAAACTCATCGAGCTCGGACTGACCGAAGAACAAGTCGATGCGTTACGTTCACGGGGCAAGGCGGAAAGTCGAATCCGTATTCGCTCGCCCATCCGAGGAACCGTGATCAACAAGTTTGCCGTCGAAGGCGATTACTTGAAGACCGGCGACAAGGTCTATCGCATTGCCGATCTGTCCACGGTCTGGCTGATGCTGGATTTGTACCCCGACGACGCGGCGCGGATCCGATTCGGTCAGGAAGTCGAAGCGGAGGTGTCGTCGATGCCGGGTGAGACCTTTACAGGCCGAGTCGCGTTCATCGATCCGACGGTGCACGAGAAAACTCGGACGGTTCGCGTGCGGGTGGAGATGCCGAATCCGGATGGAAAACTGCGGCCCGGCGATTACGCGACGGCCCGCGTCTACGTTGCCGCCATTCGCCAGGATTTGATTTACGATCCGATGTTGGCAGGAAAATTCATCAGCCCGATGCACCCGGAAGTGATTCGCGAAACTCCCGGCGATTGCCCGATCTGCGGGATGGCCCTGATCCCGACGTCATCGCTGGGGTTCGCCGACCAGCCGCTACCTACCCAGCAGGTCATCACGGTGCCGCGCGACGCGGTGCTGATGGCCGGTGGCAATAGCGTCGTGTATCTCGAAACCGATCCCGGACGGTTTGAAATTCGCCGGGTCACCGTGGGGCCCGTGACGGACGAGGACGCCGTGATTCTAGAAGGCCTCTCGGAAGGCGAGACGGTCGCAACCCAAGGCAACTTTCTGATCGACTCCCAAATGCAACTGGCCGGCAATCCCTCGCTGATGGATCCCAGTAAGGCCAAGATGTACCCGCCGGGACCGCTCGAATTGCCCGTCCAAGAATTCATCGTGTTGCCGGCGGCCGCGGGCCAACAATTCGACCGTGCTCTCGAAACCTACTTCAACATCGGTCAAACGCTGGCGGCCGATCAGATTCCGGATCCGGCCCTCGTCGAACAGCTCGGCGAGGCCTTGGAGGAACTGTTGCGATCGCGCGACGTGCCCCGTCCGGCTCAATCGCATCTGCAGCGGGCGCGACGAAGTGTCGATCGCCTGACCGGGTCCCTGGAACAGACGCGGCAGGGGTTCCGCCCGCTCAGTCACGCCCTGTTGAAAGCCGCCAATGGCGTGCGCGGACCCCGCACTGCGGAGTCTCTCGTCCACATGTTCTGTCCGATGGTCCCCGGCGGAGGTGGCGATTGGATGCAATCCGGTGGCGCGCTGCGCAATCCATATTGGGGCAGCGAGATGTTGGAGTGTGGAGAACGGGTGAGGGAGATGGGGGGAGAGGGGACAAGGAGAGAGGGAGATAAGGAGACAGGGAGACAAGGAGAGGGGGAGACAAGGAGAGGGGGAGACAAGGAGAGGGGGAGACAAGGAGAGGGGGAGAGAATGAGACAGGGACTTTTGGAGGGGGGAGGTGATTTCAAATGAGTGATCGTATTTTTAGCCATCGTGATTTGATCGTTTACCAGAAATCTTTCGCGGCGGGAAAACGGATCTTTGAGTTATCGAAGACGTTTCCTCGCGAAGAGTTGTATTCGCTGACGGACCAGATACGACGATCGGCGCGAAGTGTGAGCGCAAACCTCGCAGAGGCCTGGAGGAAACGTCGCTATGTCAAACATTTTTGCAGCACGCTCAACACTGCGGAGGCGGAAGCTGCGGAGACACAGGTCTGGTTGGACTATGCTTCGGCACACGGATACCTCGATCAACAAACGGCAGACGCTGCGAACGCATTTTACGATGAAATCTTGAAGATGATCGTTGCGATGATTGCCGCGCCCGAGAAGTGGTGTGTCGGAAATGCAGTCAAGCGAGGAGGGAGAGAGGGAGACAAGGAGAGCGGGAGAGAGGGAGACAAGGAGAGAGGGGGCCGATCGGGGGTAAAGGAGGAGGACACGGACTACAGCGTCGATCAAGCACCGATGATCGACCAGCACGCACTCCTCTCCCTCTCTCCCCCTCTCCTTGTCTCCTTGTCTGACGACGTCTCCTTGTCTAGCAAAGGGGAGGACCAGCGTGATGCTTAATCTGCTGATCCGTTTCTGTGTCCGAGAGCCGTGGCTGGTCGTGTTGGTGGCGATCGGCAGTAGCGTCGCCGGCTGGTTCGCTTATCAAACCGTTCCGATCGACGCGATTCCCAACGTCGGCGAGAACCAAGTCATCGTGTTGACGCCGTGGCCGGGGCGGTCGCCCAAGGACATCGAAGACCAGGTCACCTATCCGCTCAGCGTTTCGCTGTTGGCCGTGCCCGGAGCGGAGTCGGTGCGTGGGAAAAGCATGTTCGGTTACAGCTTCGTGCAAGTCACCTTCAAGGACGACGTTGATTTCTACTGGGCCCGCAGTCGCGTCTCGGAACAACTCGGGACCGCCGCCTCGCAATTGCCCGACGGAGTCGTTCCGCAACTGGGACCCGACGCGACCGGATTGGGGCAAATTTATTACTACACGCTGACGCCGCCGCCCGGCGGGATGGGATTGGCGGAGCTGCGTAGCCTGCAGGACTTCGTCATCAAGTACGAATTGCAATCGGTCGAGGGGGTTAGCGAAGTCGCCTCGATCGGCGGTTATGTCCGTCAATATCAGATCGATGTGGATCCCGACAAGCTGCGATTTCATAACGTCTCACTGGACAAACTGGCGACGGCGGTGAAGGGCTCCAATCTCGACGTCGGTGCCAAAACGGTGGAATCGACGGGGATGGAGTACATCGTCCGCGGCAAAGGATTTTTGGGCAGCGAAGGCGGCCAAGGGGACGCGATCCGCGACATCGAGGAAACAGTGATCGTGCAGCGGGACGGCGTTCCGGTACACGTCCGCGATGTTGCCAGTGTCCAACTCGGACCCGATTTTCGACGTGGTGCGCTCGACTACAACGGCGCCGAAGCGGTCGGCGGTGTCGTCGTGATGCGCTACGGCGAGAATCCTCGCGAAGTGATCGATCGGGTCAAAGCGAAAATTGCCACAATCGAACCGGCATTGAAAGGCGTTAAGATTCATGGCGTTTACGATCGCAGCGGGTTGATTGACGAGACCGTAGCGACCCTGACCCAGGCGTTGCGTGACGAGATTCTGATCACCGCGGTCATCATCTTGCTCTTCCTGCTGCACGTGCGCAGCAGCATTGTCGTGGCGATCTGTTTGCCCGCCGCGGTGCTGATGTCGTTCATTGCGATGCATCTGGTGGGCGTCGGTTCCAACATCATGTCGCTCGCTGGAATCGCCATCGCGATCGGAACCATGGTCGACATGGGCATCATCGTTTCGGAGAACATCTATCAGAACTTGGCGGAATGGGAGCAGGGCGATCGGACGCGTTCTCGATCCGAGGTGCTGTATGACGCGACCATCGAAGTCGCTCCGGCGGTGGTGACGGCGGTCACCACCACCATCGTCAGCTTTCTGCCCGTGTTTTTCTTGACCGGTCGAGACTATCGTCTATTTTCCCCGCTGGCGTATACCAAGACCTTCGCCATTGCGATGGCCATGTTGACCGCCGTCACGATGGTCCCCGCCCTCAGCCGGCTGTTGCTGAAAAGTTCCCGGTATCACAAGCTCACCGCGCTGCTGGTCGCACTCGCGCTGGCGATGCTTTCCGCGGCACTGGCGCACTTTTTGTGGGGTAACGAGCTGGCCGCACACCTCGGCTTGCAACAGTGGATCGTCACGGTTGTGATGGCAGGTGCCGGATTTGCGATGGGCTGGCAACTGATGCGAGAGCGGATCCGGCCGATCGACGAGATTCCGACCAGTCGATTCGTGCGTTGGATCTACGCCGCACGCCTTCGCCAAGCGCTCAGGCACAAAGCGATCGCGCTGTCCTTTCCGGCACTGTTGCTGGTTTTCGGCGTCGGTGCCTACGTCGGGCTCCCGACGGTGATGCGGCCGATCGAACGGGCCGCCGCCTCTCTCGGCGTCGATTTGAATGCCTTGCCAGGCTATGTCGACGCCAAGCATCTGTTTACGGGGCTGCAAAGCGACGATTGGATCGCCCTCGATGAAGGCAGTTGGTTTTACATGCCGACGCTGTATCCGGCAGCCAGTTTTTCGCAGGCGATGCAGGTGCTGCAAACGCAAGACGTGTTGATCGGCCAGATCCCCGAGGTCAAGGATGTGCTCGGCAAGATCGGTCGGGTGGAATCGGCACTCGACCCCGCCCCGGCCGCGATGGTCGAAACGTATGTGATGCTGAAACCCGAATCGGAGTGGCGCGACGGCGTGACCGCGCGCCAGATTTGGGACGAGATCAACCGGGTCGCCACGCTGCCCGGTGTCACACCCGCATCGGCTTTGCAACCGATCGAAGGCCGCGTGGTGATGTTGCAATCAGGCATCAAAGCACCGATGGCCATCCGCATCTACGGCGACGATCTGCAGATCCTGGCGACGGCCGCGATGGCCGTTTCGGCACAACTCAAAAAGTCCCCGTATGTCAATTCCGGAACCGTCAATCCAGATATCGTGCTCGGCAAGCCCTACGTTGAATTCAGCGTCGATCGCGAAGCCGCGTCGCGATATGGCATGAGCGCGTCGATGGTGAACGAGGTGATTGAGACGGCACTGGGCGGGATGAATTTGATCAAGACCGTCGAAGGTCGCGAACGCTATCCCGTGCGACTGCGCTACAACCGCGACTTGCGGGAACGTATTGACGGACTGAGCCGTTTGCCGGTGGTCACGCAAAGCGGCGCCGTCGTCCCGCTGGAGAAACTCGCCAGTTTGGAAACCACCTGGGGTCCCGGTGCGATCAACAGTGAGAACGGACGTTTGATCGCCCACGTGGCCTTCATGACAAACGGTAGCGTTGGGGACTTGGAGTCGGTTGCTGCCATTGAAGAACAGCTACGACAAGCCCAGGCGTTGCCGGAATCCAACCCCAATCGACTTTCGCTGCCCACCGGATACTCGCTCGAAGCCGTCGGCAGTTTCCGCAACCAGATCGAAGCCAATCGCCGATTGATGTGGATCATTCCCGTCGTCATGGGGATCAATCTGTTGCTGATCTATGTGCAGTTCCGTAACCTGCCGATTTCTCTGGCGGTCTTTTCCGGAATCCCCGTCGCCTTTGCCGGTGGGATGATTCTGGTCGCGTGGATGCAGGTCGAACTCAATACCGCGGTTTGGGTCGGCTTCATCGCGCTGTTCGGGTTGGCGGTCGATGACGGGGTGGTGATGGCGACCTACGTCCATCAATTGCTCCAAAAACGTCGGATCACCAGCGTCCAGGAGATCCGCGACACGGTTTACGAAGCAGGGCTTAAACGTATTCGCCCCTGCGTGATGACCACCGTCACGACGCTGGCGGCGTTGATCCCCGTCATGATCGCCGATGGACGCGGTGCCGATGTGGCCCGCGCGATGGCGATCCCCGTTTTCGGCGGCATGTTGGTCGAACCCTTCACGTCGTTCATCGTGCCAACACTCTATTGCGGCTACCTGGAACTGAAGATGCGTTTCGGCCTGGAGGATGAACTTTGGCAGGGCGACACAGGCGAGCGTGATACAATGGGCCATTGAACCCATTTCACGCCGTGATATCTTCTGTGTTCGGAGACAGTTGCCCGATCGCAACGATTTCAAACGCTTCACCAGCTACGGGATGAACTCTTATGATGCTTCGCATCTTGGCTTTGATCAGCTTGTTCGTGGCCGTCTCGACCGCCAACGCCCATCCCGGTCACTCGCATGGATTCGGCGGCGCCGTTGAGACCGGGATCGCGCACCCTTGGACCGGAATCGATCACCTGATCGCGATGGTCTTGGTCGGGGTGATGGCGACGCAATGCGGGCCGCGTCGCTGGAGTCTTCCGTTGTTGTTTTGCTGCTCGATGGCGGTCGCGAGCCTAGTCGGGCAAGCAATCGGACCGATTTCCCGGCTGGATCTTGGCCTCGCCATCACGTTGATCGCGTTGGGAGTCTGCCTGGTCCGTCGTTCCCACCACGCGATGGTCCCCACCATCGTCACCCTCTGCGGCAGCTTGCATGGGTTTGCCCACGGCGCCGGATGGGGCGCGGGCGATGTCTCGATGCAATACCTTGCCGGCGTGGTCCTGGGGACCACCGCGCTGCATCTGGTCGGCATGGGAATCGGAACTGCATTCAACCGGACAACGTTTCGATCAACCTGGGTTCGTGGGACCGGCACGATCGCCTGCGCCGTCGGTATCGCATTGCTCCTTGGCACCGTTTGACCAGACCACTCAGCAAGTGGCGTAAGCTTCCAGCTTGCGAATCCGCGAGCTTCCAGCTTGCGAAACCCTTCCTACCCAGCGATAGCGACGATGACGTCTCCCATTCGATTTATCATGATCGGCGGCTTCCTCGGCGCCGGCAAAACCACCTTGATTTCCGGCTTGGCGCGGCATTACCAGGAGCAGGGGAAACATGTCTGCGTGGTGACCAACGACCAGGCCGCCGGTTTGGTCGACACGGAACTGCTTCGCAGCCAAGGTCTGAATGTCAACGAAGTGGCCGGGTCATGTTTTTGTTGCAATTTCCATGGCTTGACCGACGCCATCGAAGCCTTCGAAACCCATCAGCGGCCTGACATCATCCTCGCCGAGCCGGTCGGCAGTTGCACCGACCTGATCGCCACGATTGCGATCCCGATGATGGAGCAACTCGGTGAGAAGTTTGTTCACAGTCCCTACGCGGTGATTCTGAAACCGAGTCACGGTCTGAAGATTTTGACCGATGGTCAGGGGCGAGGTTTTTCGGAAAAGGCCGAATACATCTTTCGCAAGCAACTCGAAGAGTCCGAGTTGATTTTGATCAACCGGATCGATGAATTGACTTCACAGCAGCAAACCCTGTTGCGGGACTGTGTCGAAGAACAATATCCCGGTCGGCCGGTGATTTTTCTTTCCGCCAAGACCGGCGAAAACTTGGAGACGGTTTGCCAGTCGCTGGCCGGTGACGCGGCGGCGCGTGAGCAGTTGATGGACGTTGATTATGACGTCTACGCCGAAGGGGAAGCGGAGTTGGGTTGGCTCAATGCGACCGTCTCCTTGACCTGCAGTGATCCAATGTCGATCGATGGTGTCGTCATGCGGATCGTCGACTTGATTCGAACGCGTCTGGAAAGGCGCGATGCCGAACCGGCGCACTTGAAGGTCTTCTGTTCCTCCGGCGATGCGGTCGGCGTCGCCAATCTGGTCAGCAGCGACACTGCGACGACACTCTCGGTCGCATCGCAAGCCGAGGGCACGGCGTTGACGCTGATCATCAACGCCCGTGTCAGTCTGGCTCCCGACGCTCTGCAGGAATCCGTCGCCAGCGCTGTCGATGCCTTGGCCGCCGAGTTCGCCGCAGCGGCCGAGATGAGATCAGTGGAAAGTTTTCGTCCCGGACGTCCCGTGCCGACCTACCGCGCTGGGACATAGTTTATCAATCCGACAGTTGCTTGAGAAAAATGTCTTTGAACTGCACCGTCATCGGCTGACCGGAACGTAGTTGTAATCCCAGGATTCCTTCTAAATCGGAGTGCCCTTCTTCTTTGTCGATCAATTCGGAACAGAGTTCGCCATTGATACGGAGCGTGATGTGTCGGCCCTTGGCGGTGATGTGGTAGTCATTCCATTGGCCCGCCGGTTTCATGGTCGCTTGGGTACCCAAGTCGGTCGCCGTCCGTTTGCCGGAAGCATCGATCACGGTCCGCTGGCCGTTGGCGGTCAACAACTCGGGGCCTTGCCGCGAATGGATTTCGTCGCAAACGCCTCCAAGGTATGGCCCGCTCTGGTAGATGTCCGCCTGGTATCCGACCGCCAGACCGTCAGGTCTGATTTTGCTTCGGAACTGGACTCCCGAATTGCATCCGTTGCCGGTCACCCGGAACTTGAGCTTGACTTCGAAATCGCTGACGTCGCCGCCCTGCCAGACCAGAAACTGATTCGAGGTGCAAGGGTGCTCGGGCGTCGATTGGCCCGTGATCGCGCCCTCCCGCACCGACCAGTAACTCATGTCGAGCGCCTTCCAACCGTCTAGGGTTTGACCGTCAAAAATCGACTTAAACCCGTCCGCGGGGCAAGCTCCGGCGGAGAGCACGACAGAAACGATCAAAGCGAAAAATGAAAGGTGCAACGGTGTCTTTGTCATGATTTTTAGAGAGTGCGAGGTAGCTGGCGATTACAGCGCGACATGCAAAATCCACGGCTCGAAACGTCTCGTTGTCGCATCGGGTGGCTTTACGGGTGAAAGATAGAGCTTGCCTTCACGGACGACCGTTCGCAACAAGATTACTTCGGAACGCCCCTGGTTTGTTTCGTAGTAGCACAAGATGGTGCGGCGGTCGTCGGCTAGCTGAATGTTGCGAATCCCATAGACCGGTCGCATCTGAAGTTGGAAGTCGCCGTCAAGCAATCCATGTTGTTGCAGATAACTGGGGTCAAAGTAACCGCGTAACGATGGGACGTTTTCTTCGGCATGCCGCCGCCGCATCGCGACGCAGAATCCTTTGGCAAACGCGGACAACTGTGATTCCGTCGGCTGCTCCCGATTGCCAATGCCGAATGGAACATCAGAGGTCTGTGGCATCGGCTGGCGGCGGTATCCCACCAGGTAGCGTTCTGAACCTCTTGGCGATTTAAAATTCTTCGGAAATGTCTTTCCGGATAGATCGTAACAAACACGCATCGCATCGGGACCTTTGATCTCAAAGATCGCCAGAATGGTCTTTCCCTTGTTGGGGCCGGAGTGACTGCGGATCGTCATTCGCATGGGGGTGACGCTCTCGTCCAGCGTGAAGGTCCCCTTGTCCGAGTGATTTTCCCCTTCGACCGTGACTTCGTACTGGTCGTCTTCGATCCTCAGCGTGATCGCCTCAAGCGCAGGCGGCGGCAACAGAACGCCACTCATCATTGCACCTTTCGGTTTCCAAACGCCGTCGTGCTGGAAATCTGATACCGCTTGTGAGGATTCAGCACCGCTGGGTGACTGCCCGTCGTCGTCGGCAACCGTGCGAGTCGCAATCAGGCTAAGCAGCAAAGCGGGGAACAGCAGCGGTGACCGGTGGCGCATTTTCTAATTGGCGGGCAAGGGGAAAGAGACGGTAGATTCACGGTATTTTACCATTCCAGCTGAACCGCTTGGCGGTTCGTCGCCCTGGCCGTCGGATCGCTAGGCGAGTCCCTGGCCCGAGTCGATCTGCCCCCAGTCGACTTGTCCCCAGCCGACCTCGCGGACATCCAGTTCCGGCAACCAGCGGCGGATTTGTTCGGCGTTGGTCGGGCTGGATTCATCCGCCGTGGGGCCGGTCGCCGACAGATACAACCGGCTGACGCTGACCTGGGACAACGCGGCGGCGCGGCACGTCGCGATCACTTCGTGAATGACCCCCAACCGATTGGCCGCGACCAAATAGAGTTCGGCGTCTTGAAACTGTCCAAACAGATCGATGTTCAGCAGGTCGTCGGCGATCGGACTGAACAGCCCTCCGGCACCTTCGATGATCAACGTGTCGCAGTGATCGCGCCAACGATCGGCGCCGCGCGTCAACAGGTCGACGTCGACCCGTTGCCGCGACCGTCTGGCCGCCTCGTCCGGTGCGACCGAGGCCTCGAAACGCTGGGGGCAGACCGCGTCGAGATCCAAGGGGCGGCCGGCGGCTTCCCAGAGCGCAACGGCGTCGGTGGAGACGAGCTGGTCGGCCGGAGTTGCAGAATTCGTCTCCGAATTGCGGGGTTGCCGGATACAACCACTCGCCACGGGTTTGTAGACTCCTACGCGAACACCGGCGCTGCGTTTCGCAACCGCAAGCTGTTGGGCAACGTAAGTCTTTCCGACTTCCGTTCCGGTTCCCGAAACGAAGACGATTTCCAATGCTATGCCTTTCCCTTGCCTGAAATGAACGAAACCGTGATCAATCGAAATGTGCGAATCGGATTGTTGCAGATGTCGTACGCCGGCTCACGCGACGCAACGCTCGACGAAGTTGAAAAACGGGCCGACGAGGCGGCTTCCGAATCGGTCCAGATCCTCTGCCTTCAAGAGCTTTTTGCAACCCCCTATCCTTGCCAGTCTGAGGATCATTGTAATTTCGACTACGCCGAGCCCCTCGACGGGCCGTCGGTGCATCGCATGCAGGACCTGGCCAAGCGGCACGAAATGGTGATCGTCGCGCCGATTTTTGAGAAGCGCGCCGCCGGCGTCTATCACAACACCGCGGTCGTCGTCGACGCAGACGGCAGTCTGGCGGGTACGTACCGAAAGATGCACATCCCCGACGATCCGCTGTATTACGAAAAGTTCTACTTCACGCCCGGCGACATGGGATTTCGTACCATTGAAACCCGCTATGCCAAGCTCGGCGTCGGGGTCTGCTGGGACCAGTGGTTCCCCGAAGCGGCTCGCTTGTTTGCCCTGGCCGGCGCAGAAATCCTGTTCTACCCGACTGCGATCGGATGGATCGACGGCGAAAAGGAGGAATTCGGTGCGGGGCAACTGGACGCGTGGCAAACGTCGATGCGGGCCCATGCGATCGCCAACGGAATTTGGCTGGGGGCGCCCAATCGTGTCGGCCGGGAAGGCCAAGTCGAATTCTGGGGATCGTCCTTTGTGGCCTCCCCCCGCGGTGAAGTCGTCGCCCAAGCCGCTCAATCCGGCAACCATGTCTTGTGCGCCGATTGTAACCTGGGTGAAATCGATGTCGTGCGGACCCATTGGCCGTTCTTGCGCGACCGCCGCATCGACGCCTACGACGGACTATTAAAACGCATGATCGACTGACCAAACGTGTCGGCGGGATGGGGATAGTCCCTGACATGACGTTCATCACTCAAAAAACCAAGCTCATCGATTGCTCATCGACCCGACAACCCTATCGTGAGTTGTTCATCGTCGAAGGTGATTCGGCGTCCAAGGCCGTCGCGCGCGTGCGTGACCAGCGGTTTCAGGCCGTGTTGCCGATGCAAGGCAAACCGATGAACGCGACGAAAGCGTCCGATGCCTCGGTGCGGAAAAATCAGTGGTACGCCGCACTGATCGATGCATTGGGGACGGGCTGGCACGCCGAAGATCTGGCGGCGTTAAGGTATGATCGCATCCTGTTCTTGTTTGACCCCGACGCGGACGGAATTCACTGCGGCGCGTTGATGCTGATGTTCTTCGACGTCTACTTGCGGGCGCTGCTGGATGCCAACCGCGTCTCGCTGGTCAAATCACCGTTGTTCGAAATCCGCGCTCGCGGATACGCCGACACGCTGCATGCCTACAGTGAAGACCACCTGCAGCGGATCCGTACGGTGCTCGATGAAAAAAACATCGTCCATCGCCATCAGCGCTACCGCGGGCTGGCAAGCCTGAGCGAGACCACGTTGAAAGAACTCTGCGTCGACCCGAATTCCAGAACCGCTTACTTGCTTCGACACAGCGACGCCTTGGCCGCCCGATCCGTTTTTGGGCCCCAGCGGCATTGAGAGGGAAGGGCTGTCGTTTCCCTGGATGCGGGCTGAAGGCCCATACCGTTAAGTGAAACGAGTATCAGCCGTTTGGCGCGAGCCTACGAACACCCGAGCAGACGGGCCCGGACGCTGGCGCGAACCGGCTGATGTCAAACGAGTATCAGCCGTTTGGCGCGAGCCTACGGGCATCCGAGCGCACGGGCCCGGACGCTGGCGCGAACCGGCTGATCTCAAACGAGTATCAGCCGTTTGGCGCGAGACTACGGGCACCCGAGCGCACGGGCCCGGACGCTGGCGCGAACCGGCTGATCTCAAACGATTATCAGCCGTTTGGCGCGAACCTACGGGCATCCGAGCACACGGGCCCGGACGCTGGCGCGAACCGGCTGATACCAAACGAGCGTCAGCCGCGATCGAGCGTCTCGTTCCGCGACGATACCCACCTGGATGGGAGGTCGGGGGCCATGCTTTAGAGGCGCCGCGCCGCCTTTGCAGGGGTTTAGCGGGTTCTCAATTTACATTATTCCCATCAGGCTGTATCATGAGAGGGCCGGGTGTGACACAGGGGCACAGACGCAAGGGGCATCGGCTGCTGATCTTGCCGGAACAGTGCGGTTCCAAACGACCGTTTTCGCGAATTCAGCTGGAGGGAATTAAAACTCGCATCCGAGTCGGGGCAGCTCGGATGCGGGGCCTCCTAAAACTCTCAGTGCCCATCTTCTTCTCAAGATGAATCCTGGGCGACGGCCAAAGGCTTCCCTCCCCCGCGAGATCCCGAATCAGCGAAGTTCGGCGGCGAGTTTTTCGCGAAAGATCTTACTGTTGTGTCGGATATCGACAGGCAACGGTTCGTCGCGGATGATCACTTCTTGGATGGTTCGCGTGATCGGGTTTCTTGCGGCCAGATCCAACAGTTCCGCCACCAGCCGTTCGGATTCCTGCTCGGACTTCGGCCAATGTTCGCGGATCGGTTCGATTAACATCACGGGGGTTTGGTTTCCCGGCTCACCGCGTCCGACGAGCGCGGATCGATAGACATGCGGGTGGGCATTGAAGATCGCTTCGCAGGGGACGGTAAACCAGGTACGGTTGCTGCCACGCACGCGATGTGCTTTGCGGCCGCAGAACCAAAACCGATCTCGTGAGTCGAGGTAGCCGACGTCGCCCATGCGATGCCAGACGGTGTCGCCGTCGATGACTTTGTGCATCGAATTTTGATCGCTGCGGACGACATATTTACGCGTCACCATGGGGCCGGAAACCATCAGTTCGCCGATCTTCTGGGTTGGCAATGCGCGGGTTTGTTCGATCGTCTCGATGGGGCCGTCATCGATTTCGATGACCTTCCACTGGACGCCTTGAAAGCGAGTGCCGACGCAAACGCCCTTGCCCTTGGTCGCCGCCGGGCCTGTTTCGGCGATCACCTCGCGCGATTCGATCGACGCGATCGGCAGCGCTTCGGTCGCGCCGTAGGGCGTAAAGATTTCGCCTTCTTCGGCGATCAACTCACGCAGCTTGGCCATCGTCGACGCGGGGACGGGGGCACCGGCCGAGAGCACGCGTCGCAGCGTGGGGAAGGGACGTTGAACGCCGTGATCGTTGCACCACCGCACGACGGTATTCCAAAGTGCGGGCGAGCCGAAGGCCTGGTCGATTTCCCATTGCGCGGCGGCTTCGATCAGGCGTCGCGGATCGACGTCGGCCGGGCGTGTGGGATCCATATCGGGAATCACGGTGGTCACGCCCATCACGGCATCGAACAACCCGAACAGTGGAAAACACGCCAGGTCGCGTGATCCGCGGTGGATGTCATAACGTTCGCGGATGCGATCGATTTGCGCATGGAACGTTCCGTGGCTATACAAGACACCCTTGGGTGGCCCGGTGCTGCCGGTGGTGAAAATGATCGCCGCGGGATCGGGGCGATTGATGATCGGCAACTCCAGCGTCTGTCGCGACTCTGCATTGCCTTCGAACGTTGCTCCACGGCCCAATTGGATGATCTGGTCAAGCGTTTTGCCGCCCCAGAAATAACGTCGGCCAAGCGTGACGTTCCAGCTGGCCGCGGGAAAACGGTGTCGCAGCAACGTGCGGATCGCCTGCGCTTTGGGAATCCCCACAAATCCGTCAGGTCTGGCGTCGGACAAGCATTGCACCAGGTGTTTGCGGCCGATCCCCGGATCGATCAACACCACGATCGCGCCGGCTTTCAACAGTGCAAAGACCAGTTCGATGAATTGACCGCCGAAGGGCACCAGCATCGCCAACCGCATTCCCGGACGGATTCCCCAGGCGACCAAGCCCCGCGCGATCAAATCGGTGCGCTCGTCAAGATTCTGAAACGTCGTCAAGGCATAGTTACGGGGCCCGTCCTCGGCCGGCGGTCCACTCGGTTCGGCAATCGCGATCGCTCCGGGGGTCAACGCAGCGATGATGCGAAGCCGCGAGGCGACGTTTCCGTCGCGAACTTCTGTGCTCATGTTGTCACTCTTTCGGTTTCAGCCACCAGTGCGGTGATGACGTGTTCGGCGATCGATTCGTCGATCACGCTTTGGGCCCCTTTCCAGCCTGGGATCGCGTTGACTTCTAGAAACAGTGGTGGCCCGTGATCATTGTCGATCAGGTCGACCGAAGCGAACACCAACCCGAACAGCTGGGTGATTCGTTTGGCCGTCGCTTTCAAGCACCCGTCCACTTCGATCCGCTGGCATCTGGCGCCTGCGGAAACATTGGATCGAAAGCAATTCTCGTTGTGTCGACGCACGCCAAACACCTGCTCGCCGATGACCAGCAAACGCGTGTCGCGGCCGCCCGGCGAAATGAAGGATTGAATTTGAAGCACTGCGTCCAACTGTTCGAGAGTGGAGAAGCTGGTCCAAGCAAGCTGGGCGTCGCTGATCCTCATCACGCCGCGGCCTTCGCCTCCGAAGATCGGCTTGACCACACAGTCGCCGCCCAATTCTTCAAACGCCTGCATCGCTTCACGGCGTGATTGTACGACACGTGTCGAGGGGGTCGGCAATCCGGCACCGGCCAACCGTGCCAAACAGGCAAATTTGTCGATCGACCACTCCAGTGCACGCGGCGGATTCACGATGGCGGTGCGATGCGGGGTCACGCGGTCGGCGATCGCGTGCAGCGCCGCCAGACGAAAGGTGATCTGTTCCATCGAGCCGGCTGGCATCGTACGCGTCAGGATCGCGTCGTAGTCGGAAAGCTGCTGTCGGTCCGACAGCAGCGAAACCGGCGCTCGATCATCAGCGATGCGTGCGGCGATCGATTCCCACGCCGCGATCTCCAAGCGATGGCCTTGCCGACATGCCGCTTCGCGAAGTCTATCGGCGTGCCATCCACTGTCCGGGCCGAGCATCAACAGGCGTCGCGACGCGACCGGCGAGCCGCTCATGTGCCGAACGACTCTCGCAAGATCTCCGTGACGATTCGTCCGGAGGTGAAGGTCCGACCGGTGCGGAGATTCTGAATCGAGACGACTGCCGGGCTGAATAGCGACGGGTCGACCGCGTAGAAATCGTGATTGTATTGGGCGAAGATCTTGGCAAAGGGGCGGCCGTGGTCCGTCGACGCCGAACTGGGGATTTTGTCCAGAATCGCTTCGATGGACTCGTCGGGGCAATCGACCCACAACGAAACCGTCGCGCCATAGAGCATCGCATCGTTCGTTCGACCGATCCCCGCGATCGTGTTGCCATGCTCGGCCGGCGGCGGCAACGGAGCCGAGCCGGTCGCCGAAATCACCGATCGAACGTCGAATTCCAGATCGTCCAGTTTGTGCATCGCCGTTTCGACGCTGCGGGCAACAATTTGGATCGAACCGGCGATCGATGTGCTGGCAGCCACCCCGACGGTCACGGACTTTGGTGCCACGCCGCAGTCCCCGGCAATCGTTTCAATCGCAGAGACCGTGGGCAGTTTATCGGACTCGAGAATGCCGCAGGCTGAATCCGATACCTTGTCGTCGAGATCCTGTTCGATCAGCATCTTTTCCTTGGCCCGCAACAATCGCATCGGACCACTGCCCATCGCGAAGTAGTCGTCGGACTGGACCGGCCAACCCGCGTATTGGCAGCCCAAGCAGCCGACGCGGGGCGCGTCGGTTTCGACAAAGACGGCGTTGGCGACACCGTAGCTGGCTCGGTCGCAGGGGACGACCGAAACCCGACCGAGGCCGCCCATGCAGGCGCGCGCCAACAGCACGCCGGCTCGAATCGAGCCCGGCATTTCCACACCAAAATCCAATACGGTTGCTTCGGCAACGCGATGCAAGCGGACACGGGCCAGAGGGTCAGATCGCAACCCGTCCCAGATTTCGGCGGCAGCTTGGTTCGGCGAATAGTCCATGGGCGGAAAACAGCGGTCGGCGGATCGTGGGAGGGGGCACGCGATTGACGACGTCTTGGGACCAGCGAGGTTTCCAGGTAGGCCAGGATCGGTCCTGACACGGTCCTGCCAGTGCGGGGGCGGCTACCGTCAGCACTGCGTCTTCAATCGCAAATTGAGTTGCGGTGGATTGTCAGGATCGTGGCCGAAGGACGGAAAAATGTCGAGAGGGGGGCCAGGGATACCGGCGAAGCGGGCTGTCGATTGAAGCCCGCACGCGTTAGCAAGGGGCCACGCGGCGCCCCGCGCTCACGCGTCGCGGCTGGCATGATCACGCTGATTTCGGAACATCGACTAAAACGACAGCCCGCTAAGCCCGAATGACAAACCTCCGCGAATCGGTCATCTTAGTGGCTGCAGCGGTCGCCGAAACGCTCGATCGCTGCGATCCAACCCGATTACCTTGCCGTGGAATCAACCTTCCCAGCCTCGCGGGCCTCCCTCGAGTGGCGCACGACGCGTTTCCACTCCGCCCGGCCTCGTCCCCTCTACCATCGCTTCTTTGTGGCCTGTCATGTCGCTCGAAATCATCTACTACCCGCATCCCACGCTTCGCTATGTCAGCAAGCCGATCAAGCGTGTCGACGCCGGATTGCGAAAAATTGCTGACGAGATGTTGGATTTGATGTACGAAGCCCGAGGTGTGGGGCTGGCGGCTAACCAAGTCGATCTGCCGCTGAGACTATTTGTCGCAAATCCCACCGGCGAAAAAGGCAGTGGCGAAGAGTTCGTGGTCGTCAACCCCGAAGTCAGTCGGCCGAAGGGCAGCGAAGTGGGCGAAGAGGGGTGCCTGTCACTGCCGGGGCTGACCGGAGACGTGATCCGCCCCAAATCGATCCGCATCAGCGCCTACGACCTGAAAGGCAATCCGATCGAAACCACGCTGGAAGGTTTTTTGGCCCGCATCTTCTTGCACGAAATCGATCACCTGGACGGGACCCTGTTTTTCGATCGCATGGGCGAACACGCGGCGCAGGAACTGGAAGCCGGCATCGACGAGTTGGAAACCGATTTCCGTTCCAAGCAGGCGACCGGATCGATTCCGCCGGATGACCAGCTGGTCGCACGGTTGGCCGAATGGACGAATAAATACTGCTGAGTCCAATCAGCGTTTTCTGAAAGAGAGCATCATCGTGCGTATCATCACCATGGGAACCGGTCCGTTTGCCGTTCCCTCGTTCGAAGCCATTCGTCGTTCCGATCACACGCTGCTGGCCGTCGTCACCAAACCTGAACCGCCGACCAAAAGCCGCAAGGGACCGCCGCCGGCTCCGGTGCGTACCTGGGCCTCGCAGCACGAGCTACCGATTCTCGATCCGGTCAGTGTCAATGACGCCGAGGCGATCGCGCAACTCAAATCCCTCCAGCCTGATCTGTTGGTCGTTTGCGACTACGGCCACATCCTGAAACCCGACGCGTTGGCGGTGGCGAAGTTGGGCGGAATTAATTTGCACGGATCGCTGTTGCCCGCCTACCGAGGTGCCGCCCCGGTCCAGCGAGCGCTGCTCAACGGTGATCGCGAAACCGGCGTCAGTGTGATCCATATGACGCCCAAGTTGGATGGCGGACCCCTGTTGGCCACTCGTCGTACCGCCATCTCCGATCAGGAAACCGCCGGGCAACTCGAAGAGCGACTTTCACAACTCGGCGTCGACCTGGTGCTGCAAAGCATCGACGAACTTTCGCGTTGGGACGGTGAGTCGACGATCGGTGAAGTCCAAGACCCGGCGTTGGCTACCAAAGCGCCGCGATTGAGCAAACAGGAAGCACAAGTCGACTGGCGACGAAGCCGTCGAGAGATCGATTGTCTGGTGCGCGGCATGCAACCTTGGCCGATCGCGTTCACAACGATCAAGGTCCGCGAGAACAAGCCGCCGCTTCGATTGACCATCCTGAAGGTCACCCCGGTCGACGAGCCGATTGACGATTTGCAGCCTGGGCAAATCACCGGCGGTAAGGACTTGGCGGTGATGGCCGGCGACGGTGCGTTGCGAATCGACACCCTCTGTCCGGCCGGTAAACGCGAGATGACCGGTGAAGACTTCCAACGCGGCTATCAACTGTCACGGGGATCGCAGTTTCAGTGACACTCGATGCCGCCAACCTGAGAGCATGCTCTGCGCTGCACTCCGCTGAAACAAATCAGTCCTCGCTGGACACCAGCCGAATCAAGATCTCGTTGCGTCGCAGTGCCGCCGGCGTGAACGGTGGATCATAACCGGCCGCTTCTGCCGAGTCTTCGCCATCGAGTCCACGAGACTCTATCCAGCCACGAAGCTTCGATTCCTGTTCCTTGGCAAGCTTGGCGTCCAATCGACCGGAAAAGCGAATCACCGCGAATCGTCCGCCTTTGCGTTCACGCAGCTTGACGCCTTCACCCTTCGGATTGGGAGCGCCCTGGGCGGCAACCTCCTTGGGCATCACGAAACCCATCGAAACCTCCGACTCGCCAAGATCACCCTCCATGAACACAGGCGTGGTCATCGCGATCTTCTGTTCAGCCTCGTTGGCTCCGCTGATGTATTGAAACAACCGCATGAAGCTGCCATCGCGGCCTTGCGAATCCATTTTCGAATCGGTGGCCGCCAGCATCAGGTCGGGATACTCGCGAATTTCAATCGATCCGTCAGTCTCGATCACCTTGTATTCGGCCGACTCGTACCCCGCTCGGGTGGTCAACGCCACGGCGAAGGCACCGATCAAGGCGACTGCGACGAATCCCGCGACGTAAATCATTGATCGTTTCATCTGCTTCCGCTCTGACGTGTTGAATGTTTCATACCCGCTCAATGTAGCGCGCAGGCAAGCAACGACCACGCTGCGGAACGATAACCGTGCGCCGACGGGGGCTCACGGGCAAAGAGTTGCGAAGGTCCGCACGCAAAGGATGGTATTCTGATCGGGGGTTCAATCGATCGTGCGGATCACCTTGGCGGGGTTTCCAGCAACGACGACGCCGGGCGGCACGTCCTTCGTCACCACGCTGCCGGCAGCGATGACACTGCGGTCAGCCACCGTCACTCCAGGGCAGACGATCGCCTTGCCACCAATCCAGACATCGCGGCCGATCGTCACTGGCTTGCCGAACTCCTGTGTCCGGCGGGGCACCGCTTCCAGAGGATGGGTGGCCGTGTAGATGTGGACGCCAGGGCCGATGAAAACGAAGTCACCCATGCGGACGTCGCAAACATCCAGGATCACGCAGTTGAAATTGAAGTACACCTTTTCGCCGAGGTGAATGTTCGTGCCATAGTCGCAACGAAACGGCGGTTCGAGCCAAACTGAATCGCCACCGCTGGCGAACAGTTTCCGCAAGATGCTGCGTCGTAAGGCTTCGTCACGTGGCGACGCTTGGTTGAGCGCATGACATCGCATCCGGGCCGTCATGCGAGCTTCCGCCAGCTCCGGATCGTGTGGATCGTATCGCTCGCCGGCCAGCATTTTTTCGCGTTCACTTGGCATGTCGAAATGAAATTCACTCGACACTCTGGCGCCGTTGTTCTTCCATCGATTGAAAGTGCAGCGGCAGACCGCCGTCACGACGATCGACCATCTGTTCCAAGACACGCTGATCGGTCTGGTCGGTCTGGAAACGGATTTCACCAGAGCCGAACAGCACGTGGACGCCGGCGGGATGACGGCTGCCGATCGATCCGACCTCCAAGGGGGACAACGACGCGGACGGTTCTTCGGTGATCTGGATTCCGCCACCCACGTTGCGGAGCGTCGCACGGGTGCCGCTGAGCCAGCCCAGGTCGTCGTGGCGGAGCAGTTTTTCGGAAACGAATGCGGTGTTCGACATGCCGTCACTGATGTCATCCCGGTTGATCGACACGTTCAATACGAACGCGCCGTGGTCGTTTGCTTCGATCGCCTTCTCCGTCGGATGATGCAAGCCCACATAGCAGCTGGCATTGGGTGGATAGCGACCGGCTGACGGGCATTTCACGGCCGGATACTCCAGCTGCAATACCGCTGCGTTCGCATCGTCGTAGATGCTGACGGAGCGATCGATCTGGGAGGCGATCACGGGTTGGTCGAGCAAATCGAGCAGACGTCCCAGCCAGTTGTGATGATTCCCCACCGGTTCACTTTGCACCGGCCCTGATTCGGCAATCGTGCCGACGGGGAACTGTTGCCAGCGATCGTGGTAGCTTTGCAGCGCCATCCCGATCGGCACCAACCGCGATTGGCACAACGACCGGCGCGACGATTCCCGCATCGATTGCAACGCCGGGGCGGCCAGTCCCACCAGAATTCCGATGATCGCGATCACGACCAATAATTCGACCAACGTGAACGCTCGACGGGGTGTAGACATCGCTGGCAAATCAATTGGAGGTTCAAGACGGATCGGGAAGCTTGTCGTCTCGTTTGGGCAGCTCATGAGTCGCTCCTTGCAAGTCGCTGGATGGACAGGCCGGGTTGATCGTTGTGGTAGAGCGTGGCCTGGTACTGACGTTTGGTATCGGGACCACCGACGGATTCCACCAGGATCCATCGGTTCGAATTCTGGTCCAGGGGCAATCGTAGCGTTGAGTCTGAATCGGGGTCGGACTGTTCGACCGCCTCGATCGCCGATTCAAGAGCCATGATCGACTGGTGATGCAGCGTGTGGTGACGTTCATTCGACGCACGACGCGTCATCGACACGGCGAACGTGCCGACCAACAGGGCCAGAATCAACACCAGGATCAACCCGATTGACCCGAAACGTCTGATGCATAACGGGCGAGGATTCATTCTCGTGTTGACCTTTCCGAAGCGAGGATTTCAATGGGTTGTTGGGGACGCTGCGTTAATGCGATGGTCCACCGGACGGCTCGGATTTCTTCCAGCCATTGGACGTTCACTTTGGCATCCTTACCGAACGTGTAGCTATCGACCGACTGAGCCGAATCGTTTGATTCGACCAGCCGCCGCTGGACCAGCGATTCTTCGCCGATCTGATAGGTAATGGTTCGATCCGAAGTCGCATGGGTCAACACCAGTTCGCCGTCCTTCACGACGCTGCGTGAGGCATGCCGCACGTCGCGGCGAACGTCGTCGGCAAAACGGCGGATCTCTTGTCGGTGAAGTTGGTTTTGGGTCGCTTCCAGGCTGCTTTGTCGTGCGATCGACACCAAGCTGATCACACCGCCCAACAGGGAGGCGGTCAGGGTGAGCACCAGTAGTAACTCGACCAGTGTGAACCCCCTGGACGTGGCAGTGCGACACTCCCTCGATCGTGAACGCGTTCGCGGCGTCTTGCTTCGGTTCATGACGTCGGCTCCAGTCGCCACAGGTGATGCAACAAGAGACGACCGCTGGTCTCCATCTTGATGGTCAGATGCAGTCCTTGTGTGGATTCGGTTTCGAACGGTTCGACGCTGACTTCCACTTCTGAATCGGATTGCAACTCAGAGGCCGACGTCGAAATCTGGGAATAGGGGACACTCGCTAACCGCTCGGCCAGATTCTCGATCACCAACTGTCGACGCAATCGATCCAACGAATCGCGATCGTAGTCCATCCGGGCTTGATGTGTTTTGAGCGCAATCCCGGTCGCAGCCGCCAGAAACGCCAAGGCGACCAGCATCTCGAAAAACATGTACCCCTGTCGGCGTCGATGATTCTGTCGATGGGAACGAGTCATGGAGTTCAAACTCTTGTCCACGTGGAGGTCGGTTGGAGGGTCATTCGTCTCGTCGCTCTTGTTTTTTCACGGCCAGAAGGAACTGCAGCTCAGCCCGCCATCCCGCCGATCAGGCCATACAAAAATAGAAACAAAAACATCGTGTGGGCCAGCACGAAACCGCCGACCATCACTGTCGCCAACGGGACGAACCACGCCATGCGGATTCTCCAGCGATGCGATTGACGGCGTCGCACGTCGCTGACCAATTTCGTGATCGCGGCGGGCAAGTTCCCGTTGTTCGCGGCGCAGGTCAACCAAACTTGCTCGCGGGAGGAGACGATTTTGCCGCCATGCATCGCGAGGGCCAGTGGAGTGCCGGCATCGAGTAAACGGAGGGCCGACCGGCAACGCGAACGAATCCAACGGACGCGAGTGGATTGAGCAGCACATTGCAGAATCTGAGTTTCGGCTTGCCCGGCACGCATCCCGCGCTGCAGGGCTTGAAGGATTTCACAGCGCCACTTGTCGATCGCCTTTCTGCCAAACCAAGGGACACAGCGCGCCATCCAGTGCGGCAACCAGCGGACGATTCCAGCAAACACCAACCAAACCAGCAGCAAGCCCACGACGATGTTTCCCACCCAGGCAACGGTATCGAGCCCGGCGAGGGCACGAATGCGTGAGAACGGCATTGCATCGTAGATCTCCGTAATCAGTGGGATCAGTTGCGATCGGATCAGCATTCCGAACAACCAAGCGAGCAGCACCGTGGCGACGACGTAGGTGAACTGTTGGGCGGCCAGCGTCATCGAACGCGACGCATCGTTCTGGTGTTGAACGGGTGCGACCGGGTCACGAATCAAATTCAATTGCAGCGATTCTTCGTCGGACGAGACATCGTGTCCGGGAATCAAGATCACAGCGATGGTATCGGCATCCAACGGAAGTCTTGCGCGACGGGCGGCGTCCGCGATCGCTTCGCCCCGATACAGGCGTTTGACACAACGTTTGGCTTGGCGAGCGATTCCGCTGCGACATCCGTTGGCGAGGTGGTCGAGCAACGAAGGCAGCGCGACACCGCTGTCGGCGGCCATCCGCAGCCAACGGTTGAGCGAACGCTGCTCTTCACGGTAACGCATCCGGCTCGCCGCTGCGATCGACACGACAAACAGCGCGACCAGCAACAAGGTCACCGGATGCGGTGCCGCCGCGCACACCGCCAACAAGCATATCACCCACATCAGCCATTCCATCACGTCCAGAAACGCGATCAACAGCACCGGCATTGCAATCGCCGGACGCCGCAGCAAAGGTCGTTTGACCGCGCGCAGGGCTGCCGCCAAAACAGCCGGAACCGCAATCCCGACGAACAAACGAAGGATTGAATCGGTCAATACATCAACCCTCGTATCTGCCCCTGCATCGATATTCCCATCAACAAGAGTGCGAAAAAGGCGATGAAGACGGACGCCAACAGAAAGCTGATCGAGACGACGGCGGTCGTGCGATCGAGCCGCGATTGAGCCAAAACGTGACACTCCGACGTCGCCCGATGCCAAATTTGGACGGCTTGCTCGGTCGCTTGTTCGGCGGCACGCTCTTCGGTTGCCAAGGCGGCCACCGCGGACAACGGTTGTTCTTGGATCGGTGACGATTGCAGAACCATCGACAGCGGATGGCCGAGCTCGATGCGTTTGGATGAAATCGCCGACCAACGCCGCAGCCCGGCATGATGAACCGACTGTGATGCCTGCTGCAACGCGTTCCCATAGGTCTGTGAACGCAACAACGATTGGTAGATCGATTGACAAAACTCGCCCATCGCGACCATCCGCATGGTCGATCCGATCCATGGCATCGACCCGGCGACCGTGGACAACAACGCCGGAAGACGTTGCAGGATCATCATCAGGATCACGAGGTAGCCGATGATCGCGATGACCGCAGCGCCGGCATAGCCCAATGCCGTCATCTTCATCCACGTCACGTCGATCGTCTCCGGTCTCCAGGAACGCAACATCACGGTGTCACTGGCGACTTCGGCCATGGTCAGAATCAAGTACACTCCGACCGCCAGGGCGGCCAGCAGATACAAAACTCCGATCGAAACCACGCGAGTCAGACGGCGCCGCGTGTCCTCACGTATCGATTGCCAAAGTTCGAATTCGGCGGTCGCGGCAATGCTGTTTTCCACGTCGATTTGCGGTTGATTCACAGCACCACCTCGCCGACGACGTCCAACAGCGGCTTCACAATGGCCTGCACTAAAATCACCATCATTGCGATCATCAGCATCCAAGTCACCAGACGTGGCAGCATCTCGGTCCACCACGTTTGGTTGCGGTGAGACTTTTGCGTGTAGAGGTCGCTTAGTCGCTGCAGATCCAACGCAATGTTTTCCGTCTGGCGGTTTCCGCTGACCAAATCCGCGACACAGCGACCGACCGGATCGGGCGTGTCGGGAGGGATCGCCAACGAGGGTTCCGATGTGGTTCCGCCGCGAATTTTCTCGATCACGCCGGCCCACGATGCAGCGAAGGTTGGACCGACGACCTCGGCGGCCGATTGGATCAACCGGCCCAGTTCCAGGCCACCCGCATGCGTCGCAGTCGGTCGGTCGGGCGGATCGACCTGGATCGCCAACCAGCGACAGAACGTGGCGTGATCGCGATACACCGAACCGCCGTTGATGGAGCGAGAAAAGGCCCAATACAACACCAGCGAGAACAAACCGACGACGGCCAGGGTCGCGATGGCGGCCAGCAAGAAGTCTTGGGCGAAGGCTTGACAGATTTCCCGGATCGACGGCGCGAACGCTGGCCGAATCAATTGCGATTCGGAGAGCGACACGAGGATCCAGGGCATCACGAAAAACAGAATCGCCGCGGAAACGATGACGTTCAGCACCGGGTTGATCGACGCGAAACGGATCCGCCGTCGCGACTCATTGGCTTGGCGAATCAACCGTCCGGCCTCGTCGATCGGCGCGGTGGACCCGGTCCGAGCCATGACTTCCATCGCAATTTGCAGCGGCGCCTGATAAGTTCGCGACAACGACGCGATCGACTCCGCCGCCGGTTGCCCCCGGTCGATGTTGGATCGCACCGTCCTGGCTGCCCGCCCGATTTTACCCATCGATGCGTCATCCAAATCGGCCAGTCCCGAAACCAAGGGACGACCCGACGACGCCATCGCTGAAACCTCGTTCAATAGCATCACCAGCGAGTCGTCGTCCAAGTTGATTTTTGGTGTGTCCGCTGACATCATGGTCGTCGCCCCAGCACGCGAAACACTTCGTTTGCATCCGTCACGCCTTCGTCGACCAATCGCGCCGCCTGGTCGTGCAACGAATCGATTCCTGCGCGTGCGGCGATCGCGTCGATTTCAATTGCGGATCGACTTTCGACCAATCCGTCGAACACCGCTTGGCCGGCCGACGATCCGTCGAAGGCGAGGATTTGGGAGATCGGGATGCGTCCTTGGTATCCCGTGCCGTGACACCCATCGCAATTCGGGTTCAAGGCCGAGTTTGATTCAGCCGAACAGGCCGAACAGAGTCGCCGCACCAAACGTTGACACAAGATGCCGCGCAGTCCACTCTGGATCGCATAACTGGGCAACTTCATTTGCACCAACCGACGCAGCGTCACGCCGATTGAGCTGGCATGGATGGACGAAAAACACAAATGTCCGGTCATCGACGCTGCCAAAACTGCTTCGGCGGTCTCGACGTCGCGGATCTCGCTGACCAGCAACACCTCGGCGTCTTGCCGAACCGCCGCCCGCAGCGCCGATGCCAGGGTCATGCCGCTGGTCGGCTGCAATTGACTTTGGCTGATCGAATCGATCACCGACTCGATCGGATCTTCGATCGTCAAGACGCTGCGTGGAAAACCGCTGTCGGCGATGTAGCGAAGACAGGCGTAGAGCGTCGTGGTCTTTCCGCTGCCGGCGGGGCCAGCGACGAGGAGCCATCCGTCACGCGAATCACACACCGATCGCAGTTGTTCTTCTGTTGTGGCATCAAACCCGAGCTGATCCAAGTGACGAATCGATTCGCGGTCACTGACGATACGGATCGCGGCACGATTGCCGTGCACCGTCGGGAAAATGCCCAGCCGCATTTCGTGTTCAACGCCGCACGCATCTCGCCAACGAAGCGGTCCTTCTTGTGGGACGCCACCGCGATAGGACGGCAATCCTGACAACGCCATCAATCGGGCAACCGGATCGCTTTGCTCGCTATAGTCATAGGAATCAAATGGTTGCAGGACGCCGTTGAGCCGAAACGAGACCTCCCAGCGGCCGGATCGCGGTTGAAGATGCACGTCACTTGCACCACGAGCCAGCGCCGCGGTCAAACATTCGTTGACCAGCGCGATTGCGAATTCCGGGTCGGTGGAGGATCGTCGCGATCGTGAGAAAGAAACCTGCATTCCTAATTCCAAAAAGCTCGCGTCACGGAGCACGCGTGATGCGGGAGATTGCTAAGCTATGGTTTTCAACCCACTGGAATAGACCATGAACCACCGCCGGTATCATAACGGATTCACGTTGCTGGAGTTGCTCGTTGTTGTTGGTGTGATTGGAATTTTGGTGGGACTGTTGTTGCCCGCGGTCCAGGCGTCACGCGAAGCGGCTCGTCGGATGAGTTGTAGCAATAACTTGAAACAGGTGGCCTTGGGTGTTGCCCAGTATCATGATGCGTTCACGATCCTTCCGCCGCATGGGACCGGAACATTCAACAACACCAACGATCCGGCAGCAACCAATCAATTTCGGCTGAGTTTTCTGGTGTCCATCACGCCGTTTCTAGGCAGCACGCCGCTGTGGAACACCATCAATAGCGAGTGGGCAGGACCAGCGCCCGCGGGAGATTTACTCGGCGAGCAAGACGACTTCTATGACATGGCGATGGATGTCGACGACTTCAACGAGCCAGAGTATCGCTATCCCAGCATGGGGCCGGTTCCGTCGTTGGGATCCTATGAACCCTGGAGCCATGAGGTGGCAACGTACCGTTGTCCGTCGGATCCGGGCATCGGGTCACCCGCGCTGGGGCGAACCAATTATGCGGCCTGCCTGGGTGACGCGATCGAAGGGTTGGATGAAGGGTTGTGGCGCTATCAGAATTCGAAGTGGTCGCCCAGTGGCGAGGCGCAGATGCAGGCGACCGGACGCGGGATGTTTGTTCCCAGGATGGTCACTTCCTTTGACGACGTCACCGACGGTCTGTCCACGACGATCATGCTGGGTGAGATCGCAACCGACCTTGGCGACAAGGACATTCGAACGGTTCCGTCAGTGCAAAACGGATGGACCGGCGGCGTGTTGGATGATGTGCAACTCTGTCGCAGCCAGATCGATCCGGAGCGTCCCCGGTTTTGGGATGCCCGCGGCGCGGTTCAGTTGTCGTCGATTCGCGGCCAGGGACGAGGTTATCGGTGGGCCGACGCGATGCCGTTGATGTCCGGGTTCAACACGGTTCTGCCGCCCAATACGCCACTCTGCTTCGGCGGCGACTCGACGACCATCGGAACGTTATCCCTGAGCAGTCGTCACCAAGGTGGCGGCCACGTGGCAATGGGCGATGGTGCCGTCGTCTTCCTGACCGATTCGATTGAGTCGGGTGAAATGAAAGGCACCGTAACGCTCGACGGAAAAGACCACCTGGCTCCCGGCAGCCCAAGTCCCTTCGGACTCTGGGGAGCGTTGGGAACACGCAATCAGAACGAGATGGTTGGAGAGTCTCTGTAGTCGGTCTGCGAGGTTGTTTCGTTAGTCGATGAATACCGCTGGTGGTGCGTCAACTCTTAAACCATTGTGGATGAAGCGTGATGGCCCGGCGCTGCAGTCAAACATCCGACACGTTCGTGCGTCGCCGCAGGGTACGTTTTTGGCGGAAGTGTGGTGGCGGCACAGAGGACTTTTCTTGAGCCGGACGGACGTCTGCGGGGGCTGCGGCAACGGCAGTAGCGGTGGCAGCGTTTGTTGGGGGCTCGACGATTGCCTCGGGCAACCGCTCGGCCCCATCCATGTCTCCCAAATACTCTTCCCGCACCTTGGGGTGTCGCTTCACTTCTTCGGGCGTCCCGTCGATCAACACTTGGCCTTGGTAGATCACATAACAGCGATCGACCGTGCCCAAAATTTCGCGCGCCGCATGGTCGGTAATCAAAACGCTGATCCCCGAATCACGCAGTTGCTTGATCACGCCCTGGATCGATTGCACCGTGACCGGGTCGATCCCCGCAAACGGCTCGTCCAACATCACGATCTTGGGATCCGAAACCAGGCAGCGAGCGATCTCCAGCCGGCGTCGTTCGCCACCGCTGAGCCCCGCTGCTCGGCTCTTGCGGATATGGGTGATGTTGAACTCTTCGAGTAATTCTTGAGTCCTGATCTTGCGTTGTTTGCGGTCCATCCCGAGCAATTCCAATAACGCCGAGATGTTTTGTTCGACCGTCAGTTTTTTGAACACGCTGGGTTCTTGGGGCAGATAGCCCATGTGTCCATCACGGGCACGGCGAAACATTGGCCAATCGGTGACATCGCGTCCGTCCAGATAAACCCGGCCGCGGTCGGGTTGGATCATTCCGCAAATCATCCGGAAACTGGTCGACTTACCGGCTCCGTTGGGACCCAGCAATCCGACGATCTCCGCCTTGCCGACGTGCAAATTGACACCGTCGACGACGCGGCGTCTGCCGTAGGTCTTTTGCAGATCGATAGCTTCCAGAACCGTCGTGGGCTCGTCGTGATCGATACTCATCGCACTTGAAATCCGTTTCGAGAATGATTGATGACCGGCCCAGTTCAGCGGCTAGTGCGTTGATCCGGTTTGAAATTAGGGTTGCCAGCGAAAAGGGGTCTGACCCCTTTTCCGAGGCGCTAGCGTATGAATCGGAAGCGGTCAAAATTGGGAGTGAAGGGGACTGGCGAATTCCAGGGGTGGGGCCAAAACACCATCAGTGCCTTGCCGACCAACAAATCGCGTGGGACATAAGACGCATCGGCGAACGCGTAGGCTTGATCGCGGAACCGGTCGGGCAGTCGGGCGCCCAGTTTGGTCCCCGCCCAACAGCGAGCGTCCAGGCTTTCAGGGCTGTTGTCGCCCATCGGGAAGAATTGATTTTCTTCTAACCGAAACGTCACCTTGCGGCGTGTTTGCCAGACGGGGAATTGTTCCCACAGTTCGGGACGCGCCATCACGTCTTGGATGTCTCGAAAGCTGATGTTTTGCTGTGCGAGTTGGTAAAGCTCGTTCATGTCGTAGTCAAAGATGCCGAACGAGCTGTTGTCGGTGGCGACGTAATACTTGTCGCGATCAATTTTGACACGGTCGACCGTTGCCGGGCCGCCACGCACCGCGATCCCGACCGGTGCAGCGTCCATCGGATGGACGCCCGCTTGGTAATGCGGATAGGCGCCGCCGTCGTCATGAAATGCTCGGGCATCGAACGTGGTCGGTCCTTCAAATTCCACCAACGCATCGCCCACCCACAGCAACAGTTGGTCATCGCAATTGCTGAATCGGACCGAGAACGTTTCGCCGGCTCGAGCCCCGCTGGATCCTTGAACCGAAGCCGTCTGTTTGCCGTCGGTGCCGGTAAACTGCAGCGACTGGTCACCGTCCAAAATGGCGAGTTGAGCGTTGCCGTTTGTCAGATCGATGCGGCATTGATATTGAATCCCCGCCTCGATCAATTCCAGCGTCAACTCCTTGCATTGACTCGACGCAGTCACCTCTGATTCGACAATCAGGTCGCCGACCCAGTGCAATCCGTCATCGGCAAACCCACGCTCGCCGAAGCGGGCATCGCCGCCGAATTGAGCCAACGGACCGCCCGACTGGTAATCGGGATTCAATGGCGGCTTACCGGCCCAACGCGCGTTGGAGGGTGTCGTTTCGTAGACATCGCGGCTGGGGACCGTAATGTAACAATCATAGGCGTAGAAGTCGGTGATCAGTCGGCTGCTGTAGGGGGCAACCGTGTTGAGCGGCCCGCCCTTGGCGGCGGTGTTCCACTCAATGTCGGTCGGCCAGCGATGGAAGTATCGCAGCCAGTGGGTCTCGGTCTCGTTTTTGGGCTCGACCGAGGCGACCAAACCGTCTTGGCTGCGATCGATCGTCCAGGAGTCCTCGGGCGGGGCCGAGGTGTTTTCCCGCCACGGTTGGATTCGGCTGGGGTAGCCCGATTTGATCAGCAGGTCGGATTGCTGGTCGGTGTCGTAGACGTGGTGCCGCATCGCCAACAGTTTGTCAGCGGGTTTGCGGAGGATGACATCCGAGGTCGGTTCATCTGTCGGTGCCGCGTAGACATCGCCATGAAAGACACTGATCGTTTCATTGGGCAGTCCGACCAGACGTTTGATGTAGTTCTGCTTCGGATTGCCTGGGAATTTGAAGACGATCACGTCCCAGCGTTCGGGCTCGCTGAGCGTGTAGGCAAACTTGCTGACCAGGATCCGGTCGCCGTTGAACGTGGTGGCGTCGCTGTTTTCGGCCAGATCCAGGTTGTTGATGTAGCGGCAATTGGGACAAATACCGGCCACGACCGTGTCGTCTTGGTATGGCCCTCGGCGTTCCTTGCTGGCACCGATTTGGAAACGATGGTCGCACTGTTGACAATCGACATCCTTGTGAGCCCCCATCAACGTCGGTGCCATCGAGCCGGTCGGTATCACAAACGCTTCGGCGACGAAGGCACGAAACAGCAGCGCCAACACGAACGCGACCACAAACGCCTCGACGGTTTCCCGCTGGGCGGAGGTGCGAATCGAGTCGCCGAACCGTTGTTCCGGTGTCCGGTCATCCGACGACGCAGCCGACTCGGCACGCGAGGGTGTTTTTTTGGCGGCTTTGCCAGTGTCGTTCGAATTCTTCGATTTTCGCGTCATTCGTCGCTGCGGATCAACTTGAAAGGGGGAGAAAGCTCTGGCGAAAGGCCGGTCCATGCAGGGATATTAGCTGGTTTATCGCTCGCTGGGAACTTCGATTGCATCGAGTGATTCTTGGCCGTGAACTCGTATCGTCGCGCAGATTTCTGAGCCCGGCAGCAAGTCGAGCGGGAAAAATGCATGATCGACCCGCCTTGCGACCCGGATTTTGGGATGCCGGGGCAGGCCGGCGGGCATTCCAGCTGCACAATTTTGGTCGAATCGATAGAATACGAGCGGTCAATCAAACTGAAATTCCTCGTCGGCCCGTCGGAAAGATGCTCCAACCTCTGCAACACGCTCCACGCCTCGTCTGGACCTGGTGTGCCGCCCTATTGCTCGTTGGGGGGCTTTGCCAAGGCTCGATCGGCGTCGCTCGGGCAGCTGACGGTGACAGTCCGGCCGATGACAATGCCAAAACGACCGACCAGTTGATCAAAGAGTTGATCGAGAAACTCGGCAGCGACAGCTATGCCACCCGAATTCGGGCCCGGAATCAGCTGAAAATGTACGGGCTGGAAGCGTTTGATGCCCTTCGCGAGGCACAAAATCATGACGACAGCGAGATCCTGTCGGCCGCCCGCTATTTGATCAGCAGCCTACAAGTCAGTTGGTCGAAGGATTCCGATCCGAAAGAAGTCCAAGAGATCCTCAGCGAATACGGCGCCCAAAGCGAAACCGACCGGCTGGGACGGATTGAGCTGCTCGGTCGTTTGCGGGACCAAATGGGCGTCGAGGCGTTGGCGAGGCTGGCCCGATTCGATCCCAGTGTTCCGCTCAGTCGTCGCGCGGCGATGTTGGTCCTGAAGCAGCCGCTCGGCCGCGAAAAGGTCAGCCGACGTCGGTTGGCCGAGCGGATCGAAGCGGTGATCGGAGACAACCCGCGCGATTCGTCACAGTGGTTGCTGGCCTACGCAAAGGATCTGCAGGCGGGAAGCTATTCGCCCGAGCGCTGGGAAGAACTCGTCCGCCAGCAGCGTAGGCAGGTCGATGCGGGAGTCAGCCCCGACGTCACGTCGGCGTCGGTGATGCAGATGATTCGCGTGCTGGCAACGCGGGCCCTGGCTGAAGACGCACGTCAGGCGGCGTTGTCGCTGGTGATGGAGCACATCGATCTGATCGCCCCGGCGACTCGCGATCTGTCCGAACATGCCGGGTGGTCGATCCGCCAGGGGTTGTTCCCGATCGTGGTCGCACTCTACGAGCGGCATCAACACGCCTTCGGGGAAAACGCCGAATTGCTGTATTCGGCCGCACAAGCCTATGACGAAATTGGCCAGAGCGAGCTGGCCGAGGAACTCGCCGCGGACGCGCTGCAGATCAACCCCTTGCCCGAAGTCGTCGCGAGTGATGCTGCCAAACCCGGTGAGGCGGAAAAACCGAAAGCAGACGAAAACGCGATCACCGACCACCAGCTGCAAGAGATCGCGTATGCCCATTATCAAGCCGCGCTGTTGCTGCGTTCGCGAGGTCGATTCGAATGGGCCGAACGTGAAAATCGAGAAATCATCAAGCATTGCGATATCGAATCAATCGTCGGCGTCAGCGCGCGTCAGGAATTGGCGCGGATGTTCAGCGAACAGCTGCGCCATGAAGACGCCGCGACGGTGTTGTTTCCGATCGCCGATCGAGCCAAAAAAGATCGCCTCTATCAATCGCGAATGTCGCGATGGCAAATCAGCCTGAGTCGGATCCGCAGCCTCTACGAATACGAAAGCGGACTCGCATTGCTGGAAAAAAGTGGTGACGATCGGGCGACGTTGAACGAGGTCAAAAGCAAGCTGCAACTCGCCTATCGATTTGACAACGACAACATCGATATCCTGATTCGGATGTATCGGTTGGATGATCCCGGCGACCCCGATTGGAAGCCATCGGTGATCAAACAGATTGTCCAGAATCGAGATGCGCTGCAGCAGCGAATCTCCCGGATCGAATCCCGCAAAAAGATCATCAAGCCGGACGACTACAAGGCGGAACTGGGCGAAGCGTACAATCAATACGCTTGGTTGGTCGCCAACACCGAAGGCGATTATGAACGCGCGTTGAAATGCAGTCTGGATTCGTTGGAGTTCCTCGATTCAGATGATTTGATCTATCGCGCCGCGCGTCTGGATACCTGTGCCCGTTGCTACTTTGCGCTCGGCCGGATCGAAGAAGCGGTGATCACCCAGGAACAAGCGATCAAGCTTGACCCGTTCTCACCACCGATGCTCCGTCAGTTGGAACAGTTCAAAGCGGCGCTGTAGGTCACGCTGTGCGTGACGTTTCCTTGTTCCCAGGCTCCGCCTGGGAACACACTGCCTCGGAGGCTCCCGCCTCCTACCGGCGCACCGCGTGTGGCAGAGCCTCAGAGGCATTGCGTTGCATGGGAATCCGCTAAGACTTTCGCAGCGCCGGCCCTCTCTGGCGTTTGCTTGCTGCGCAAACGCCGTCTCTCCCAGGGGGAGAGAATCTAAATTGGTTGCCAAATCCTGCAGCAAAAGAATCGCCGTCCCCCGCCTCCTGACCGCGAACAGACCAGTAGGTCACGCTGTGCGTGACGTTTCCTTGTTCCCAGGCTCTGCCTGGGAACACACTGCCTCGGAGGCTCCCGCCTCCTACCGGCGCACCGCGTGTGGCGAGCGCCATCCCGCCGACGCGTTCCAAGGCGGGGCCTTGGAAAGAGGCAAGCAGGATGCTTACCCCACTACTCCCCACGTGCCAGGCTGAGCAGTTCGTCGCGTTTGCGCAACCGCTCCTTCTTTTCAGCGTCAATCGATTGGCCTTCCGGTACCACGATCTTCTCCAACGTCGCAATGGCGTGGTCGCGGCGCTGCAGCACTCGCAGTTGAATTTGTGCCAGCCGCAGACAAGCGTCATCAGCCAGCGCGCCTTGTTTTTCGACCAGGATGGCGAGCGGACGAATCGCGTTGACCCATTGGCGTTGCGTGCACAGATCCGATGCGTAGCGCATCAACGTCGTCTCGGCCATACCCGCGCCGATTTTAAGCGTGTCCAATCGCAAGAACGCTTGCTGTGCTGCCGGCATATTGTTTGATTGCAGACTCTGACGGAGCACGTAGGCCAAGCGATTGAACTCGGGATGGGCCTGACATTTTTCGGCCACATGCTCCGGCGACACTTCGGATGTCCGTCGTTTCTTTTTGCGAGATTTCCTTGGGGAACCAGCGGACGGGACGGCAGGGGAGGGTGATTTGGTTTTGGGTTTCCTCTTGCTCGACGCAAGACCGATGTACTGACTTTTTGAAACGTCGCCGCCGGTCACCTGCAACGCCTTTTCGACCGGGTTTTCAATTTCGTCGTGCTTGTCGCGATCGCGTTGTCGCTGCTTTTCGCCGTACAGCAACGGGTATTGTTGCAACCACTCGTTGCGGGAGATCGCATCCCAGCCTTCGCAATCAACCTCGTCGGTTTTAAGAAAGTAGATTCCGATCGGGAATCCCATCAGGGCACCGATCACGTGTCCCATCGCACCGGACATCGCAAATCCGCTAAAGACGACGGAGAGGACATCCATTCCGATGAAGAACACGCAGATCGTGACGATGCGTGGTTCGGCGGTCCCCACGAACGGGAAGAAGAAGTAGAAGACACTGATTTCGTTTTCCGGCGCCCAGATCAGCGCGATCACCATCAGGGTCGAAATCACCCCCGACGCCCCGCCGGCCGCTTCTTCGCCGCCCAGGAAAAACATCGGGATCTGTACCACCGCGCCGATCAGGAGACAGGTTGCCAGGTAGATTCCCAAGAAGCGACGATTTCCGATTTTGCCTTCCACCACCAGGCCAAAGCAGAACAGGAAGAACATGTTGCCCATCAGGTGAAATGGGTCAAAGTGCATGAAATTGCCCGTCAGCCATTGAAGCGGATTGATCTGGTTGAACTGAATCAACAGCCAATCAATCTGCTCCGGTTCCCAAGTGCCGATGAAGACCTGGAACGTGGTCGCGAAAAAGACGACGATGTTCGTGACAATCAAACCTCCCGTGACCCAAGGCAGGTGATAAAGAGGCGCGTCGGTGCTGTAGGGGATGATCATCCAAGGGACTCACGTAGACAAACAAATCGTCATTTGTGCCCCAAATCATACACCAATCGGGCCGCTCGCTGACGCGTCCCGCTGGCATTGTCGGCGCACGCGCCGGCATGCCAGCACGTGGCGTCAGCCAGTGGCGCGTGTGGATGGGACCTGTGGCGTTGATCCGATGTGAGTATCCTGTAGCTCCACGCGCCACCTGACTTCTCTCATACCTCTCCTCCACCATGCTTCGCATCGCGCCGCCCGACAGCCCCGCTGGGACTGGAATGATTTCGCCGACTCCTTCTGTCGTGGGCCAGTGATGCTGTGTCGATGGATCGTCGGAATGCTGCTCGGTACCGCGTTGGTGGGCGTTACCTCGCCGTGGTTCGTTCGCAGTTACGTGCCGCGCATCGAAGACCCGACGCGGGGAGTCGCGGTGCTGCAACCGGGATCGGATTACCGGTGGCGGAGTGAAGGGTACGCGACGACGCAGATCGGACCGATGGGAATGCCGGGAAAAGTAACCCTGGAACACGAGGATCCCGGCGGTCTTCGTTTGGCACTGTGGGGAGACTCTCAGGCCGAAGGGGTTTGTGTGGAGGATCGCGAAAAGATCGCGGCCCAAGTGGCCAGGCTGTCGTCGAATCAGATCCACGTTTATCCGTTCGCGCGTAGCGGCGACGACTGCAACGACTGGATCGCGCAGATCACAACGTTGCGTGACAACGATTTAGTCCACGTCGACGCCCACGTCTTTCTGATCGTCGAGTGGTCCGACTGGACGGTTGAAATCGCTGATGCCGACGAAGGCCTGGATCCGTCGCGGTCCAAAATCAGCGCGACGTTTCCCGCCTTCCTGATCCAAGCGGTTCGCAACATCCTGACGACCGGTGACGGATCGACACGGCGCCGACTCAGGTTTCGTCCCGGACCGGACAGGTCGCAACAGGTGTCAATCGATTCGGAGACTTCCGGTGAGCCGCGTCTGGCGAAGGCTGAACGCTTGTCTGGCCAGTTGGAACGGCTGCGCCGACAATGCGACGCGCCGTGCATCTTCGTTTACGCACCCTTGATCCCCGCAATCATCGACGGTGAAACCCTATTCAATGACCCGGATCAGTGGCTGTTCGACCGTTTCCGCCGACACTGTTCCGCGCATGGTTTTTACGTTCTCGATGCGCGAGACGCGATGACCGCGGCAGCCCGCGTGGGCGATTGGCCGCGAGGATTTCACAACGGCCAATTCGGGGTGGGGCACTACAACGCGACTGGAAACCGAATCATTGCGGAACAACTGTTGGAGATCCCCGATCGGTTTGCGTCGTCCGTGCAACCCCAACACGACGATCCGGCGAAGGACTGATCCACGATGCAGTTCACGCAGATCGAGTTTCTGATCTTTCTGGGATTGATTCTGTTGGCCGTTTGGCGATGTCGCACACGGGTGCCGCGCAATCTGATCCTGCTCGTGGCCAGCTACTACTTTTATTCGTACTGGGACTACCGTTTCTGTGGTCTGTTGTTGTTATCAACGGCAGTCGACTATTTCGTGGCCGGACGGATTTCGCATGCGGCATCATCTGGGGGCAAGAAGGCGTGGTTGTGCGTCAGCCTTGGCGTGAACTTGGGTGTCCTCGGTTTTTTCAAGTACTTCAATTTCTTTATCGAGTCCGCGACACCGTTGATCGAAGCGGCCGGTCTCAACGCGAGCACGTTGAACATCATCTTGCCGGTCGGCATTTCGTTCTACACCTTCCAGACGCTCAGCTACACGATCGATGTTTATCGCGGCAAGATCCGGCCGACCGATTCGCTGCTCGATTTTACGTTGTATGTCGCTTTTTTTCCCCAATTGGTCGCCGGGCCGATCGTCCGCGCCAGCGAGTTATTGCCACAGCTAGCGCGGCGGCCGAACTGGTCAACGCTACGGTTTTATGGCGGGTTTCAACTGGCGCTTTGCGGACTGATCAAGAAAGTGCTTTTGGCGGACCGCTTGGGCGAAGTCGTTGATGTGGTGTTTGCCGCACCGCAGCTCTACGGCGGACTGACCGTCTGGCTGGCGGTGATCGGTTACGCAGGACAGATTTACTATGATTTTTCCGGCTACACCGACATCGCAATCGGAGTCGCGAAGATGCTGGGTTATCGTTTTCCCAAAAACTTTCGACACCCCTACTTGGCAACCAGCGTCGCCGATTTTTGGCATCGCTGGCACATGACGCTTTCACGTTGGCTGCGTGACTATCTCTACATTCCGCTGGGCGGCAGTCGCCGGGGGACATTCCGCACCAACGTCAATCTGATCCTCACGATGGTACTTGGCGGCCTGTGGCACGGGGCGGCATGGACGTTCGTGCTGTGGGGCTTCTGGCACGGTGTGGCGCTGGTCTGCGAACGCGAACTCCACCGGCGGTATGACGTACGAAAGGCCGTGTGGTTGGGAAGGTTGTCGACGTTCTTGGTGGTCGTTTTCGGCTGGGTGCTGTTTCGCAGCACGTCGCTGGACCACGTCGCGTCGATCACGCGGCAGTTGCTGTTTCAGTCAGCGGGAATTAATTGGTATCCGCCGTTGGCGATCGCGGCGATCGGGATCATGGTTCTGGAACATGCCGCCTGGACGACGCGTCTGAGAATCGCGATGCGTCTGCGTCTGGAGCGTTGGTACACGCCAATCGCGATCACGGTCCTGGTCTGGTGCTTGGTGCTCTACGCCCCGCGCGGCTTCACCCCGTTCGTGTACTTCCAGTTTTGAGCGTTTAGTGCAGCGAGATCGCTTCTTGCAGCGGTCTCAAGACGGCACTGACGAGATACTCATCGACCAGATCGCGGCAGAGGGATGACAGCCGCATGAATTCTTTGTCAAACGACTCATCCGGCCCCAGGCTGTCGTATCGGCGCACGGTCAAATAAACGCTCAGTTGATCTTCGCTGTATTCGCCCGTCCGCACTTGATAGGCCGTCGTCCGAGATTCGAAACTGATTCGACACTGAGTCCGGCATTCTTCATCGAGCGCGAATTGCAGCGACGGCTCGTTGGAGAGCACTTTGCCGTAGGGCAGCGTGGTAAAGCGTTCCAGAGCAGGCGCGATTCCGATCGCCTGGTTCAAAATCTCGTTGTGGTTCCCGCGATAGTTGAAATCGAATCCCAGCATCACGCTCAACGCTTCGCAATCCAGTGGCGTGATGGATAGCTCATAGGGAACCAGTTCCAAGATGCTGCGGTGCTGGTCGATCGCGGCCTCCAACGATTCGGGGTTCACCGAACCGCTGTTGAGCCGGCGGGGCTCGATCGAAACCCAGCGGTAGGAACCTTTTTCCTTTTCTTCTTCGAGCACAAATTCTGACTTCTCGCGGGAATAGAAGTTCAGCATCTGGGGGTAACGACGTCTGACCTGTTCGAAATAGTGCAGCACGGACTCGCGATTTTGCGGCAGATCCATTTCGGTCGCCAAGTTCATGTTGAGATAAAAATCATCGCTGAACATTCCGTAATCGCTCATCCGCTGCAGAGTCCTTGTTTTGGTGTGTAGTCCAACCGAGCCGTTGGAGAGAAGAGAGTGGATCGGCGCCTGCCGTGGTTACTTCGCGAAGACGACAACATCGTCGAAGGCGTTTAAGTCGTCAAACGATCCGAGGCCGATTCGTCCGTGGGTGAACGTCTTGTCAAACACCTCCATCTGCGGTTGAGCCATGTCATCGAAAAAGATCGCGATTCTGCCGGATTCGACATCACGCACCAATTTGACCTGGTGCCATTGGTCGTCCCAAGGCGTTTCGCGGGTGTTGTTGGTCAGTGCCCGACGCGGTGCTTCGTTGACGATCATGATTTGGCCGCTGTGCGGGTCGGGGCGAGCCCCCAGGTGCACGTAATAAAAGTGCTGGTCGTCGCGATAATTGAAAAACACGCAGCAATCGCGATGATTTCCGGTGTCTTTGGTGCTTTTGACACGAAAGTGGATCTCGAAGCTGCCCAATTCCAGGTCCTTGATCAGTGCGACATGCAACGGGCTGCGAACCGGCGGCTTGTACTCGCTGCTGCGGTCGGTGATTTCGATCGTCTGGGAGCCGTCTCGTCGGCTGTGTTTCCAGGTCTTCGGGTCGAGCATCTCCCAACGCTGGGTCCCCGACTCGAAATCATCCGTAAAAACCGGCTCGTCGGCGTGCCCGCGTCCCTGGCCCGAAATTCCCTGGCCCCAGACCATGCCGGCCAAGATCAGCACGACGAGGCGGAAAAACAGGGGGGTGACCGTTCGGAAACGCATCGACAGTGGTCGGGCACAGAGCATGGCGTGCGTCATGGCGGAGTGCAGGCTCGGTTGAATCAGGTCACGGCGGCAGAAACGATCGAGTATAGACGAGGTTGGCCCAGACTGCCATCGGCTGTTGGCAGGACCTGTCAGTCAGGGTGACCACTCGGGCAACGCTGTGAAGCATTTTTCCCATGTGTTTGTTGAGGTTTTAGCGGCAGGGCGCGAGCCCTCCGGTTCTTCATCTCTGCCAAAACACCGGAGGGCTCGCGCCCTGCCGCTAAAAAATGCTTCACAGCGTTGCCAGCCAGGGTGTGTGATTCAGGCTGTGTAGAGAGCAATGCGATCGCAGCGGGGTGGATGAAGTGGGGCTGCAGCGGAGATTCGATTCGTGTTTCGTCGCTTAGGCGGGCCTGTGCTGTCGTACACCGACAAATTCGTTAAATTGCGGCTCCGGCGACGGTCCTCGCAAGCCCCGATGCCATTCGTGTTCCATCACTAGAACCTCTTCTTCCAGTTGGATTGCTTTTTGATGACGATTCGGCCCTTTCGAAAATTATTGGTTGCCAACCGCAGCGAAATCGCGACGCGCGTCTTCCGAAGTGCCACGGAGCTTGGGATTCGGACCGTCGCCATCTATTCCTACGAAGACCGATACGCGCTGCACCGGTTCAAAGCCGACGAGGCTTACCAGATCGGTGAACCGGGGGAGCCGATTCGGTCGTATTTGAACATCGATGCGATCGTCGCGTTGTGCAAAAAACATGACATCGATGCGGTGCACCCGGGCTACGGATTCTTGTCCGAACGACCGGGATTCGCAGAGGCGCTCGGCAAAGCGGGGATCGTGTTTGTCGGTCCCAGCGTCCGCTCGCTCAATCAGCTCGGTGACAAGATGTCAGCCCGCGAGCTGGCCGAGAAAGCCGGCGTCCCGGTCTTGGGTGGCAAGAATGAGCCGCTGCGTGATCCCGATGCGGCGATCGCGCTGGCGGAGACGCTGGGCTATCCGGTGATGCTGAAAGCGGCCCACGGCGGCGGCGGCCGGGGGATGCGGGTGGTCGCATCGGCCGACGAATTGCCGACCGCGTTGGAAGCGGCGATGCGTGAATCGAAAACCGCCTTCGGCAGCGATGAAGTGTTCTTGGAGCGTTTCGTCAAACGCGCTCGACACATCGAAGTCCAGATCGTCGGCGACGGCACCAACCTGGTGCACCTGTACGAACGCGATTGCAGCGTCCAGCGCCGGCATCAAAAAGTCGTCGAATTGGCGCCGGCTCCCAATCTGCCCTCGGAAGTTCGTGACGGTTTGTGCGAAGCGGCGTTGAAGATCGGAAAGGCGGTCGGGTCGGACGGTTCGTGCTATGAGAACGCCGGAACGGTCGAGTTTCTGTTGGATGTGGATTCCAACCAATTCTTTTTCATCGAAGTCAATCCGCGGATTCAAGTCGAGCATACCGTGACCGAAGAAGTCACCGGGATCGACATCGTTCGCAGCCAGATTCTGATCGCGCAGGGGCACAAACTGACCGATGAAGTGGTCGGGATTGGTGCCCAGGAAAACATCCGCACCACCGGCTTTGCGATGCAGTGCCGGGTGACCACCGAAGACCCCGCCAATCAGTTTCTGCCCGATTACGGCCGGATCACCCACTATCGGTCGGCCGCCGGACTGGGAATCCGATTGGACGCCGGCACGGCATTCAGTGGCGCGGTGGTCAATCCGTTCTACGACTCGATGTTGGTCAAGGTCACCGCGCGGGCCCCATCGTTGGCCGCCGCCGGTTCGCGGATGGATCGCTGTCTTCAAGAATTCCGGATTCGCGGTGTCAAAACCAACATCCCGTTCCTGATCAAGTTGATCAATCATCCGATCTTTCTGGCCGGTGAAGCGACGACGCGATTGATCGACACGACGCCCGAATTGTTCGAGCTGCCCAAGCGTCGCGACCGGGCGACCAAGCTGTTGAACTATCTGGCGGACACGATCGTCAACGGCAACGAGTTGGTCGCCGGGCGTCCGGTTGCCACGCGACGCACGCCCGCGCCGGTACCCGACGTCCCGCCGTTGGCCGATCCTCCCAAGGGGACCAAAGACATTTTCCGCGAGTCTGGTGTCGAAGGCCTGGTCAAGTGGATCGGAGAGCAGAAGGGGCTGTTGTTGACCGACACGACCATGCGGGACGCCCACCAGTCGCTGCTGGCGACCCGTGTCCGCACCTATGACATGGTGCACATCGCACCGGCCTATGCGCACCACGCGTCCCAGCTGTTCTCTTTGGAAATGTGGGGCGGAGCGACGTTCGACACCAGCATGCGGTTTTTGAAAGAATCGCCGTGGCAACGACTGGCCGACTTGCGCGAAGCGGTGCCAAATATCCTGACCCAAATGTTGCTGCGGGCCAGCAACGCCGTGGGCTACACGAATTATCCCGACAACGTCGTGCGATTGTTCGTGCGTGAAGCCGTCCAGGCCGGGATGGATGTCTTTCGGGTCTTCGACGCGCTGAACTGGGAACAGAACATGCGTGTGGCGATGGAAGCGGTGATCGAGGAGGGAGGGATTTGCGAAGCGTCGATTTGCTACACCGGCGATCTGCAAAACCCGCGACGCACGAAGTACGACTTGGCGTACTACATCAATCTCGCCAAGCAGCTCGAAAAGATGGGCGCCCACTTGTTGGCCATCAAGGACATGGCGGGGCTGTTGAAACCCAAAGCGGCTGTCAAACTGATCCGGGCGTTGCGGGAGGAGATCGGAATCCCGATCCACTTGCACACGCACGATACCGCCGGCATCCAAGCGTCGACCATTCTGGCCGCTGCCGATGAAGGGCTTCAAATTGCCGATGCCGCCTTGGCACCGTTGTCCGGCGGCACCAGCCAAGTGAACTTGAATTCGCTCGTCGAAGCCTTGCGAGACACCCCGCGTGAAAGCCCCTTGAGAACCGAAGCGCTGACGAATTTGGCGACCTACTGGCAAGCGGCACGTGAATTCTACGCGCCGTTTGAAAGTTCCGTTTTGCCGGCCACCGGCGATTTGTATGAACACGAAATGCCCGGCGGGCAGTACACCAACCTGTACCAGCAAGCTCGGGCCTTGGGACTGAGCGACCAATGGGCCGAAGTCTGCAAGGCGTACGCCCAAGTCAACGCGTTGTTCGGGGACATCGTCAAAGTGACGCCGACCAGCAAGGCCGTCGGCGATATGGCGCTGTTCTTGGTCGCCAACGAAATGTCGGCCGAGGAAGTCCTGACCAGCGACAAATCACTGGCCTATCCGGCCAGCGTGCTCGATCTGATCGGCGGACGGATGGGGCAACCGCCGGGCGGATTCCCCGAAGCGGTGATGAAAAAGATTCTCGGAGACGAACCGCCGGTGACCAACCGGCCCGGTGAATCCATGCCCGACGCCGACATCGAAGCCGCCAGGAAGGAAGCCGCCGGACTGATCGGCGAACCGGCCTGCGACCAGTCCGCGGTGACCCATTTGTTGTACCCCAAGGTCTTTGCCGACTTCGCCACACACCAACAGACCTACGGCGATGTCGCCAAGTTGCCCACGCCGAACTTTTTGTACGGTCAGCAACCCGGTGAAGAAATCGCCGTCGACATCGAAAAGGGAAAACGGTTGATCATCCGATTCCTGACCGTCGGCCAACCGCACCCCGACGGGACGCGCACCGTCTTTTTCGAACTCAACGGCCAGCCCCGTGAAATCACGGTTTACGACAAGTCCCTGGAACCGGAAACCAAAGCGGCGGTCAAAGCCGATCCCCGCGACGAAAACCAGGTGGCGTCCAGCATGCCGGGCATGGTGATCACCGTCGCCGTCGAAGAGGGCAGCAAGGTCAAGGAAGGTCAGAAGCTGATGGTGCTCGAGGCGATGAAGATGGAGACCACCGTCAACGCGCCCAAATCGGGTGTCATCAAAACCATCCACGCGCCACCGGGAACCCAAGTCGAAGCCGGCGACCTGTTGGCTGTCATCGATTAACGCATGCCAATCACATCGACACCAAACGACGTGTTGTTTGTTAGCGGCAGGGCGCGAGCCCTCCGGTCATTCGAGATGTTTTCAAGCTGTCACCGGACGGCTCGTGGCCCGTCGATTTTGTGAGCCGCGACGCGTAAGCGGCCGGGCATCCAGGCGTTGCCCGAGGCCTTACGGCCAGCGGCCGGGCATCCAGGCGCTGCCCGAGGCCTTACGGCCAGCGGCCGGGCATCCAGGCGCTGCCCGAGGCCTTACGGCCAGCGGCTCACCATTGCCTCGACCAAGCCCACTAAACCGACAGCCCGCTCGTGCCGTTCCGCTAACCCCTTGCGTGCCAAACGGCTGATCCCGAGTAGAATCTAAAGAATGATGGCCTTCAAAACTCCCCTGCTAAACACGCGTCTGAAGCAAACGTTGTTGCACCGGCCAGGCTCCGCCTGGACCACGCAGCATCGTCCGAGCGCACGCGGGATAAAACGTCGGTCAGTTGCCTCCGGTCGGACAAAGCGAACACTGCCAGATCCTCTGTCTTGCTGCCTACTGCTGGCGGTGTTTGCCGCCCTCCTGTCCGGCGCAGCCGCGGCCGAGGAGCTTCCCCCCATCGAGTCGGTCGATGCGGCGACTCGCTCGATGTGGCTGATCGATGGCGTCGTCGTCGATTCGGTCAGCTCCCAACCGATCCCCGACTTCACCGTCACGCCGGGATCCTTGTCGACCGACGACACGGGCAGGTCGACGGTTCGATGGCGCGACAATTTGAAACGGGAAATGACAGCCGGACGCTTGCGTTGGCCACGGACCAGCGGATTTTCCGTGATGCGTTTTCGAGTGACCGCCCAAGGCTACCGCCCCGCCGTGACGCAACGCATTTGGCGCGGCGGCCCGCACACTCAAATCAAAGTCCGACTGGTTCCGATTGACGGAGCCCACACGACGACTTCCCAAGCACTGGCGCCCTAGTACTTCATCCAGATTTACTTTTCGGGTTGCGTTTGTCGAGCGGAAAAGGGGTCAGGTACCAAAACCAAATGGCCCGCAGGGTGCTTCGCATTTTTGGTACCTGACCCCTTTTCCGCGGCACCCCAAGTTTAAAAGTTGACGAAGCACTAGGCATCCCCCGTCGTTTTGCCTCCCATGATTCTGCCCCGAATCGTTCTGCCTTTTTTCCGCGACTTCCAAAAACGTTGGCAGAATGATCCGGGGCAGAATGATGCCAAGCCCAATCAATGGAGTGGTGGTTAAAACGGCAGCGTTTTCAGGAACCGCTGACCGAATCGGCCGTAGTCTTGACCGTCCACGTCACCGTCTCCGTCGCTATCCATGGCCGGATTGAATCCGGAATCGCCGCTGGATTTTAGAAACGTCAGCCCGAAGCGTCCGTAGTCCTGGCCGTCCACATCTCGGTCACCGTCGCTGTCTCCGTAGAGTGCGAAGAAATCATCCGTGGCCGACGTGCCGTAGGAGTAATCACCGCCTTGCAGACCGTCGTTGTCCCCGTCAAGCGTCACCGATGTCCCCGCGCGGCGCACTTTCGATGGATCAATGATCAACTGGTAGTTGCCGTCAACCAACGCCGCATCCAGTCCACGTGTCAGCGCGCCGCTGAACGTCAACGTCGCCACCGAATTGCCTTGCGGGTCGGTGTTGACGACAAACGACGTTGCAACCACACCGCCCTCGGGATCACGTTTACGGACTTCGAACGCACCGGGATCGATGTCGACCAAACCGTCAAATGGGACATCAATCTTTGTAATGCGAGAGTGTTGGGGGCTGGCGGATCCGTCGCCGATCGCCAGCGAGCCGACCTGTCCCAGATCGACCAGAGTCAAACGCACCTCCGTCGGACCGACCGACAGGTCCCAGTCGCTGCCCAGGGGCGGGGTGGGGAAGTCACCGCTGGTGAAGGTTCCGGTGATCGCTGATCCGCTCATCAGCACGAACGAATTGCCGACGGCGGGAGTCACGCCGTCAGGTGCTCTGAACTTCAGTGAGCCGCCGACGGAGATCGGTCCGGCGGAATTGATTTGTCCCCCGGCCGATTCAGTCATCGTGCCCAGCAGGATCGGGTCGGCCGCGGCCAAGGTCAATGTTTCCCCACCAAGGTCCAAGTCGCCTTGGATTTGGGCCGATTTCATCGCCAGCACACTGACCGGGCCGACCGAGGAGAGTTGGACTGCGGTGACCAATCCGTCGTGGGTGATTTCGACGGTAGCCCCAGCCAAGGTGCCATCGGACGATCGAATCGACGCCGTTGAGGTTCCCGTGCCTTGAACCACCACCGAATCGGAATCGTCGGCGCCATCGATCACGATGCCGTCGGGAAAGGCAAAGTAGCCACCGCTGGTAAAGTCGACGTCAAAGGTGTCGGCGGCGGCCGTGCCGGCGATCCGTAGCGATTGCGTCGTCAAAACGGGATTGGAGAGCAGGACCGCACCGCCATTGCCGTTGTCGATCAGCTCGACGTTCGATCCGTTTTGCCGGACCGTGACGTCGGTGGAGGACGCGGCCAGACTGTACGTGACGTCCTCGCGGATCGTGATCACGTAGTCTTCCACTTCCCCGTCGTCCGCCAGTCCATTCGGTTCCAAGTCACCAGCCGTGCTCAGTCGCACCCGCGCGTAGGTTTGCCCGAGAGTCATCGAGGTCGGCACGGCGTAGTTGAGCGTTTGAAGTCCCGCGACCACGGTCACGCTGTCAAGGATTTGTTCACCGGCGTCCCAGGTTCCGTCGGCATTAAAATCGATCCAGGCGTCGACCTTGGCCGATTCACCGCCTTGCAGGTCGATGTTCACGCCCGCGGTGGTTTGCCCAAGCTTGAGGGTCCCGAACATCGCGCCGTCTTCGTCGCTCCCGTCACCGTCGGCATTTGGCGAGGGGAACGCGTCGGTTTCGCTGTCTCGCGTGGCGCCTAATTGGGGACCGACCGCCAGGTGTGTTGCGCCGTCGCTGACGAGCAATGTCGAGTAGGAATCGGGGGCATCGCCGAGATCCGCGAGCACCGTTTCCAACCAGACGAAGCGATAATCAAAACTGGAAACGCCCACGACGTCGAGGTCACCGTCCCGATCCAGATCCCCCAATTCAACGCGTCTTGGTCCATCGACGAAGTAGTCGATCGGACGCTGCCGGAACGTTTCGTTGCCGTCGTTCAAGAAAACGTACAACACGTATTCGTCTCGCGAGGCGACCAGGAAGTCGACATCGCCATCCAGGTCGATGTCTCCCGGCGTGACGTCAAAGGCATAGGACTCTTCCATCGGGACCAGACGCTCGGTGAACCCGCCTGCCCCGTCGTTTTCAAACCAGACAATGTCGTCGGTGAAGGCACCGACGGCGAGGTCCAGATCGCCGTCACCGTCAATGTCGGCCGTTCGAACGGACGACGCTCCGTACGCGGTGGTCGTGATGACTTTCTCGACGAAGTTCTGGCTGCCGTCGTTTTGGTACCAGGCGATCTTGTCATCGTTGTAAGAGGCGCTGATCACATCCAGGTCGCCGTCGCCGTCGATGTCGCCGGTCGCAACACTGTAGGCCAGCTTGGCGTTCGTCGTGATCGTTTTGGCGGTAAAGTTTCCGCTTCCGTCGTTGTCATACCAAGCCAGCTTGTCGTCGTAGCCACTGGCCGACAGCAGATCCGGATCGCCGTCGCCGTCGACATCCGCGACGTGAACATCGTTGACGCCGACCGCGGTGTTCGAAACGAGCTGTTCGACGAACGCGCCGCCGCCGTCGTTGCGGTACCAGGCAACTTTGTCATCGAAGTACGAACCGCTGATGATGTCCAAGTCACCGTCGCCGTCGATGTCCGCGGTTTCGACGCTGGTGGCTCCGTCTGCGGACGTAGTGACAATTCGCGGCAAAAACGCCTGCGAGCCGTCGTTCTCGTACCAAGTGATCTTGTCATCATTGAGGGTTGCCCCCAGCACGTCGACATCGCCATCCCCGTCGATATCGGCCAGCGCGACGTCATACGGCAAGTAGGGCGAGGAAACGATTTCGTTTTCGACGAAGTTTTCGTTGCCGTCGTTTTCATACCAGGCGATCTGGTCGTTTCCGCTGGACGCGCCGAGCACATCCAAATCGCCATCGCCGTCGACATCCGCGACGGTGACGTCGATTGCACCGTCCGCGTTGGCGTCGATCACCGCTTCGGTGAAGTTTTCGTCGCCGTCGTTTTCGTACCAGACGATCAAATCGTCTCCATAAGACGTGGCGAGAACATCCAGATCACCGTCTTGGTCCAGGTCCGCGGCTGAGATGGCGGTGGGGTAATCGAGCGAGGTGGTGATCGCGTGCTCGGTGAAATTCTGGTTGCCGTCATTTTCGTACCAGGCGATCTTGTCGTCGGACTGGGACGCGCTCAGCACGTCGATGTCGCCGTCGGAGTCCACGTCCGCGACCGCGACCCCCAACGCACCGTTGGCATTGGTGCTGATCACGTGCTTGGTGAACGCCGCGGAACCGTTGTTCTCGTACCAGTTGATCGAATCATCGAGGGTGTGGGCGGTGAAGACGTCCAGATCCCCATCGCCGTCGACGTCGCTGACCGCAATGCTCTTTGCCGCGCCCGCCGAAGGGTCGATGACATGGACGGTGTAGGGTTCAGTGCCTGTGTTTTCATACCACAAGATCTCGTAGCTAAATCCGGCGCTCAAGAAATCGCGATCGCCGTCTCCGTCGACATCACCGATCGCGATGCTGAGTACGCCGCGATCGTCAGGCGACACAACGTGGGGCGAGAAATTTTCATTGCCGTCGTTTTCGTACCACACAATGTTCTGGCCGAAATAGGAAACCGCGATGACATCTAAGTCTCCGTCGTTGTCGAAGTCCTGCACCTCGATTTCCTCAGGATCGTCACCCTGGTCACTGATCAGTCGCCGAACAAAGTTTTCATTCCCGACGTTTTCGAACCATTCGAATCGATTTGAACCGGCCGACGCGCTGAGCACATCCTGGTCTCCATCGCCATCCAGATCCACCGACGTGATCGCCGAAACCCCCACTGCGCCCGGCGAACTGATGTCGCTGCCGACGAACATCGGTGACATCGGCGCTGGCGGTTGGATTGTGACCTGGTAGTCTTCCACCTCGCCATCGGGGGCTTCGCCGGTCGGAGCGAGCCCGCCGACGCTGCTGATGCGAAAACGTGCATAGGTGGTGCCGACGAGTGCGTCGCGTGGGATCGCGAAGGTCAGCACGTAGTCGAAGATGCGTACATCGGCGGAGTCAAAAATTTGTTCGTTGGGGTCGTCCCAGTCGCCGTCCTGGTTGAAGTCGATCCAGGCATCCAGATAGACCCAGCTGGGTTGGTTGGAGTTGCTTTCCACATTGACGGTGACTTCGGCGTCGAAGGCTCGGACGTGTAACGGACCAAACGTCACGCCGTCGTCGTCGGCTCCGTCGCCATCGGCCGCGACGGACGGTGATCCGTCGACTTCGCCGTCACGTGCTGCCCCCAACCAATGGCCGACCGCGACGTGCGAAGCACCACCAGATGCCGCCAGTGTGGGGTAGGGGGCGGGGGCGTCGCCGTAGTCGGGCGAGCCGTTTTCGAACCACAGCACGTTGTCGCCGTACTGTGCCCCGATGGCGAAATCCAGCTTGCCGTCACCGTTGAAATCGTCGATCGCCAGGCTGTCGGCACCGTTGGCCGAATCATCGCTGATCACATGCTCGGTGAACCCACCTGCGCCGTCGCCCAGGAACACGCGAATCTGGTCGTTTTGGGACGAGGCCAGGATATCCATGTCACCGTCGGCATCGAGATCCGCGGTCGCGACGTCGTAGGCTCGGTCGGCGGACGTCGTCAAAATGCGTTCGCTGAAATTCTCGCTGCCGTCGTTTTCGTACCAGGCGATCGTATCGTCGTTAAAGGACGCGCTGACCACATCCACGTCGCCATCACCGTCGGCGTCGAACGCGGTCACGGCCATCGCCTTATCCGCTGTCACGCTGATGGCGTGCTCGGTGAAGGTTTCGTTGCCGTCGTTTTCATACCAGGCGATCGTGTCGTCATTGCCCGAGGCGCTCAGCACATCGAGATCGCCATCGCCGTCCACATCGGCCGTGGTCACATCGTAGGCACCATCGGCGCCGGAGCTGATCACGTGACGACTGAAGGTTTCGTTTCCGTCGTTTTCAAACCAGGCGATGGTGTCGGAGAAAAAGGCGGCGCTGAGCACATCCAGATCACCGTCACCATCGACGTCGGCCACCGCAACACTGCTGGCGTTGGTCTCGACGGAACTGATCACGTGCTCGGTGAATTGCTCATTGCCGTCGTTTTCAAACCAGCGAATCTTGTGGTCGTCCTTTGACGCGCTCAACACGTCGGTGTCGCCGTCACCATCGAGATCCGCGATCGCCACGCTTTGGGCTCCGTTGGCGAGCGTGGAAATCGTTTTCTCGGTAAAGATGCCGTTGCCCTGGTTCTCAAACCAGCGAATCGAATCGTCTCGATACGACGCGACCACAAGGTCTTTGTCGCCGTCGCCATCGATATCTCCGCTGGCTACGCCCCGCGGCCCGTCCACCGTGTCTCCGATGACCGCATGCTCGACGAAGGTCGCGCCGGGCGGCGGCGGCGAGGGAGGGAAATTGAGATCGGAGGCCAGCAGAATGCGTTGTTCCAACTGTTCGCCGCGAATTCGACCGATTGCCCGTCGGTCCACGGTTCTTGTTCGCCGGCGCTTTCGCGACCTAAGAATCGTTTGTTTCATCGAGATGCAGAGGGGGGAATCATCGGGGGGGAAATCGTCGCACTGTGGGAGCCGCGTATTCTACTCGCTCGCCCTGCGTCACGCTCGATCACCAATCCTTACCTACCCCCCCACTATCCTGCCTCCACGATTCAGCCGCCATGATTGAGTACCCACCATCCTCCGACCCTTCATCCGCCCTCCCATCATTCTGCCACCCATCATTCTGCCCACTATCGTTTTGCCCCCATTGTCTTGCCCCATTGTCTTTCCCCATTCCTCACGTTCCCACATCCACTCCCTACCCACCGGCCGACCAACTCTGCACCCCATCGCCCTCATCGAACCACACATTCCGCTCAATCTCGTCCGTTTTGAACCCTAACGCTTTCGGCCGGCGTGTGTTCGGCAAGACGACCACGTCATACAGTTCCCCGATCATGTCTCCCTCCATCCGGATCCAATGCACCACGTTGCCGCTGCGCAGGTCAATCACTTGAACGCCGCAGCGCGGTGCCGCGTCACGTGAGGCGAGTTCTCGATCGAGATTCAGCCCTCGGAATGATTGCTCATCGTCTCTCGGCTTGGACAGGCCGACGACGGCATAGTCGCCGAGCAGGGCGAGACCGCGGGCGTAACCGGGGCAGAACGCGACACGTTCAAACGCCCCCGATTTGAGATCGACAAAGCCCAGGAAGCCATTGCCCGAATCGAGCAACCACAATCGGTTTTGAACCAGACGGGGTGAGTGTGGCATCGACAAGCCATCGGCGATGATCTGGTCGGATCGAACATCGATCACGACTCCGCCATCGTGGCGTCGATCGCGCCAGCCATCGATTACATCCGAGCGGCTGCAGGCGGTGACATAGCGGGGTCGTCCGTCTTGCATCGCCATCCCGTTGAGGTGACAGCGATCTTCCGCGGCGAGTTTTGAAATGAAGTTCGGCCGCCAGAGCGGGGTGAAGCTGCGTCGCTGGCTGATCGTCGCAATGCAATTGAACAGCGTGCTAATGAAGATCGGATTACCGTCGCCATCGACTGCGACATCGTGAATGTCGATATCGCCGGTCGTGTATCCGACCTGAGGAACGTACAGCCGGTCGAATTCGTCGCCGGGCGGATGCCCTGTCGGCATGTTTTCCAAACGCCACAATTGATACCGGGTGCTCATCCAGATCGTCTGTGCGTCCCCCCAAAGCCCCATGCATCGGTTGAAGGTGCGTTCAAAGATGGCCAGGCCGCCGTCGGGTTTGGTTCCGACCAACAACAGTTTCCCCGCCTGATAGGTCGAGATCGCCAGGCTGATGTGGTGCTGGGTCAACCACGTGGTCAAGTTGCGGGATCCGAGGATGTTTAACATGGTCACCTCTGGTGCAGGCCGTCCACTCAGCTCGATTCAGTTCCGTCGGAATCGGCCGCGTTGGCAAATTGATTCAGCACTTCGCGCCGCAAGCGTGCGATGTCATTGACATCGTTGACGTCGTCGGGTTTGACAAACAAGCGTTCTTTGCCGTCGGCGACGGTGTCGGCATCGTGAACGTAAAACCAATTCGATGTCGTCACCGCTTTGACGGCGCGGTCCGAATCGGTTGGCACCGACAGCGAGTGAGAATCGTCGCTGCGGCACCATTGGGCCGGAGTGATCAAGGGTTTGTTTTGCAGGAGTCGCTGCAACAACTCGGGCAACGCCGCGGCGGATTCCAGCGACGGAACCCGCAGCGGGCCGCCGCAGGAAACCAGCATCGGCAACCGAACGTCTTGGCTGCGCAGCGGTCCGACATGGTGTCCCAGCCAGCCGTTTTCGCCGAGCGAAAACCCGCTGGTCCCCGCCAAGACGATTCGGGGGCGTCGTCGTCGCACGGATTCACCGAGCAAGTCGATCATTTCGTCCAGCAACCGAACTTGGGCCGCGTAACGTTGCATCCACGCGAATAACAAATCGGGATCGTCGTTCTTGGAAAGTTGTTGCGCGGGCGGATCGGTGGTGGGGGGCAGGAAGAACGGTTCGGGCTCAGCGCTGGCGTGGTCTTGCGTTTCGTCCTCGACCGGTTCTGGCGTTTCCTGCTCGTCGTCGTCCTGAGTGACGGGCGCGTCCCAGTGGTCGCGAAGCATGCCGCTGTGGATCCAAATCAATCGCGTCTCGGGCGTGATGGCCTGGATGCTTGCCGCAAAAGCTTGCGCCAGAACGGTGGCTTCGACCGTTTCGGCGGGGAGGCGTTTTAGCGTCGGTTGTAAGGCGATTGCCTGGCTGAAGCCGAATTGATCCTCCGGAATCGTCAGCTTCGGATCGTCGGTCAAAAAGACCGTCGCGCCGTGGTCTGTCTGGCGAGCGATCCACCCGCGTGAATCGTCCAGCCATCGCGTGATCAGGCTGCCGGGCCGGTCGACGGGTGAACTCCAGCGATCCCAGACCACGCCGCTGGCCGCCAACGCATCGATCGCCGGCGTCTGGTTCCATGAGCATCCGTAGCAGCCCAGAGGCGAAGTCGTCAGCCCTTCCAGTGTGATGACGACAGTGATCGGCGATCGGAGAGAAAGTTTGGGCACAGGATTCTGTTGAGGGCGATGGAAAGAGCCGGTTCCAGCGTAACAACTCCGTTGAGCGTCGCCAATCGGCGGGGCCGGCGAGGGACGTCGTCCGGCTCGCGCAGGCGTGCAGTCTGGCAACGAAGGTGTTAGCGGAACGGCGCGAGCCGTCCGGTCGCACTTCAAAAACACCGTAAACGACCGGAGGGCTCGCGCCCTGCCGCTAACAAACAACGGACGGAGTTAGCGGAACGGCGCGAGCGGATCGTCGGCAGATTCGTTATCTCCCGCACGACTGCACCAAGCCGTCTCGCTCTGGCTCCGCATGCGGCCGCTGAGGGCAGGGTTGTTCACTCGGCGTCCTACGGTTGTCTTGAAGGAGTCCTCGTCCGCCGGCTCTGTTTCTTCTCCACGATCGCGACTTGCAACGATGTCTGCACACTTCTCGACCACGAATCCGATCGCTCCGGTGTCCCCGGTCATCTTGCCTCCCGTAACAAAAAACGCGGCAAACCCGGACCGCCAGCAACCGCCTGCCCTACCACCGCTGCAACGGTGCAACGTCTGGGAGGTGCCATTTGACCGCGTCACGATGACCGAGGCGATCGACCGGCTCGAACAGCTCGTCGAACGTGGCGAACCCAGCTATGTGATCACCGCCAACTTGAACTATGTGATGCTGCATCACCAGCAAGCCGACATCCCCCCGATCACCGCAGCCGCGGATCTGATTCTGGCCGATGGACAACCGATCGTGTGGCGGAGCCAATTGGGATCCGACGCGCTGCCCGAACGCGTCGCCGGCAGCGAAATGATTCACAAACTCGCTTGTCGAGCCGGCCAGAAACGTTGGGGCATCTATTTTCTGGGCGGAGAACCCGGGGTCGCCGAGAAATGCGCCAAGCGGCTCGCACGCGATTATCCCGGCATGCGGATCGCCGGAATCGAATCGCCTCCGTTTCGTGCCCTGTCGGCCGACGAACAAGCCGCGCAAGACAAACGGATTCGAGATTCCGGCGCGCATATCTTGCTGGTCGCCTTCGGCCAGCCCAAAGGCGAACGCTGGATCCACCAGCACTACAAACGCCTCGGTGTTCCCGTCAGCATTCAACTCGGCGCCTCGTTCGACTTCATCGCCGGGACCGCCCGGCGCGCTCCAAAAATTTGGCAGAAACTGGGGGCCGAATGGACCTATCGCATGCTCAGCGACCCCAGACGTCTGGTCCCACGCTACGGCAGAAACGCCTGGTTCCTACTGCAAGCTCTGGTCGACGATTGGAAGCAGACGGTGAAACGCTGGGGCATGTCGCTGGACGACTGAACGCGGTGCGGTTCGCGGGAGGCGGAGAGGGCAGAAAAAGAGGGGAGAGGGGAGACAAGGAGAGGGGGAGACAAGGAGAGGGGGAGACAAGGAGAGAGGGAGACAAGGAGAGAGGGAGACAAGGAGAGGAGGAGACAAGGAGAGGGGGGCAACAATCGCTGCCACCCCATCATTCTGCCACCCCATCATTCTGCCAACCATCGTTTTGCCCCCATCGTTTTGCCCCCATCGTTTTGCCCCCATCGTTTTGCCACACATCGTTTTGCCACACATCGTTTTGCCACACATCGTTTTGCCACACATCGTTTTGCCACACATCGTTTTGCCACACATCGTTTTGTCAGCCGCGCTCGACCTTCCCCTCTACTTCATCGTGTCAAACAGATCCAGCAGCGTTTCCACGATCCGTTCCGATGCGTCTTCCTGGACGTTGTTCGTTCCCAGCCAAGTCTCATAGCCGCCGAAACGGTGCTGTCTGGGGGTCGGCAGGTATCCGAACGATCCGTTGGCCAATTCGATCGTAAACATCTGCTTGGTCGGCGCCTTGGCCTTCAGTTCCAAGCCGGTTTCGGTGAACGTTTCGAAGGGGATCGCGGCGATCCCAAGGTCGCCGATGCCAAAGGTTTGCAACTGGATGTCCACGGTGTCGGGCGCTTCGTCAAGTTTGGCGATCCGATCGGCGTAGATGGCTTCGCGACGATGCCGGGGTGATTGTTCGGAACTTTTGGCCAGTGCATCAAAGTAGTCGCGCATCTCTTGCGTCGGCTTGCGAACCTTCAATGTCAGCGGGGTCGATGCGGCGGACAGTTTGACCCAATCATGGAATTCGATTCCGCCGTGCGCTTCATAGACTCGGTCGGCGATTTTGTTGGCGACTTCCTGCATCTTTTCGTAGCTGGCGTAGCGTTTCGGATTCTTGTCACGAAAGTCAATGTTGTTGACGTCGCCGCTGGTTCCGTTGGAGAGCATGCCGACAAAGGCGGGCGTCGTCTCGGTCGCGCCCAATCTTTTTTCAATGGCGCGGGCAAAGTAGCCAAAATAATCCGCGGAGACTTCATTGCGGGGGACACCGCCGACGTAGTGCAGGGAATAGTTTGCCAGCAGTGCGATCGGGCTGCCGTCGAGACTTTGTACAGAAACGAAACTGACTTCCGGGTCCACGGGGCCGGCTTGGCGATCGAGTGCGGCGTGTCCTCGCGGCGGATTCATGCGGACTTGATCGATGCCACCGAACGGATTGGTCGCCAATTGGGGATCGGTCACAAACCAACGTCGATTGAACACTTCGGACGGTTCGTCGACGCTTCCCCAACCGATCTTCGCGGGTTGCAAATGGTTCAACGCACAGCGGACACCGTCGGCGATCCGGCTGGCCAGGAATTTTTGGTACTCGGTCATTTCGTTCTGTTGGATGACCTTGCTTTCCCCGCGCGCGGTCGTGGCCGAGTGCGTGTGTGTGGAAGCCATCATCAGGTTCGCGATCGGAATCTCGGTCGCTTCGTGAATCGCTGTTTTCGCCGCGTCAAACACTTCGTGGGGAATACCGACGTTGTCGCAGATCACGATCGCCAGTTTCGTCGTGCCGTCATCGAGCACCAGACAGCGGGCGTGCAATTCGTCGTGAATGTGTTGTGCCGGCATCGGTTCCCAGCCGCCGACGATCATCTGGCCCAGCGGAGGTGTGATGTTGCTCGTTGCCGCTCCGGCGCGAAACGTCTTGCCGTCCGCTTGCGCGGAGATCGAAAGGGCGGTGAGGAAGAGGGCGACGAAGGCGAGGCGAGTCATCGCGGCGACGCAATCACGGCGCGTGGCGGGGAAAGTCGCAAGGATCGATTGCATGATGGGGTGCCTGTGGGGAGATTCGGTCAGGAAGGATGGTCATTGTAATGGTCTGGTCAGCACGTTGCCGATCAACGAGGACAGTTTTTAACCGAGCCGATGAATGAAGCACCAAGCAATGAACGACTCTTCGGCGATTCGTCGCGGACGTCGCCAGATGGCGGACCGCCCGCCTCGACAGTTGACGTTTCACCAAGGCAGCCCGTTTGGCGGGACGCTATGATGGATGCCACTGGGAACGAATGAGGGGATGCAAAAAGAACGCGAGATTCGTTTCCCGATGTTTCGTTTCGGTGCCCGCCTGGCCAAGGGGGACCGGGCGACGATCCGGGCGGTGATCGAAAGCCGCGGGTATGACAACGAACGCGCGATCGTCTCCATTCGCCCCGCCAATCGCCCCGACCAAAACCGCTTGCTTCGCTGCCGATCACGTTGACCGAAGGGGCGACGTCCTGTGAATTGGTCGTCGACGCTTGGCAGGCCGATCAGAAAGTCGCCCGCGGTTCTCAAGAAATCCAGTTGCTGCACCGGTCCAACGAATGGCTTCGTCCGCAAGCCAAACCCGAACGATTGCAAGCGTTGGTCGAGGCCGGGGGCGGACAAATGGTCTCGTCAAAAGACGACTTGGACGCACTGTTGCGGTCGATCGAGATCGCGCCGGGGGAGGTCCTGATTCATCAGCTGCCCCTCTGGGACCACGGGATGTTGTGGTCGCTGTTGTTGTCCTTGTTGGCCATCGACTGGATCTTTCGTCGACGCGGCGTGCAACACACCTGAGTTTTTTCCACCTATTGGTCTGGATTTTCTAAAGTCCCCTTGTGTAATCTTCCAACGTCGTCGCCAGGGGCAGCTGAAACACGGCGCATCACTTGGCAACCACCCTTCCATTTCAACGGGATCTATCCCAAGCACACTGAAGCTAAACAGCATTTCCGAAACCTAACTTCGATCAAGGGGCAACAATGATCAAGGCTAGTCACGACGGTAATCCGTCGCCAGGAATCCGTCCGTTTACGGTCGTTCTGCAGAGCGAACGACTCTCGATCGCAACCCTCCCTGATGCGCTTCCATTTCAAACCTTGGAGGTCGACGACTGGGAGGCCGTCTTCAAGAAGCTGAGCTCATTTCGACCGGGATGCCTGCTCGTCGACTTTGACAGCGTTCGCGACGAGACACTCAAACGCATTCGCACGTTTGCCGACCAAGGCATTCGGTTTTCAATCGTCGGACTGACGGCCGACCGCTCGCGACGGACCTTGCATCAGGCACTGAAGCACGGTTTCGTTGATTTGGTTCCCCATCCGATCGAAAGTCGGCTGTTGATCGAAGCGGTCCAAGAAGCTTTTCAGGCCGACGCCGCCGGACCGGATTCGCTCTGCAATCTACGCAGCGGGTTTGGACGACTGACCCCGAAAGAACGCGAGGTGCTGCCGCAACTGCTGTTGGGAATACCATCGCGACGTCTCGCCGGCAAGCTCAATGTCTCCTACCAAACGATCGATCGTCATCGCAAACGCGTGATCGAAAAAATGAACGTCGATAACATGACGGAACTGGCGATGAAGCTGTACCGTCAGTACTAAATGTCGAACACGACGACCAGGTCGATCGCTTGGTGATTGCCCAGCGAGAACGTGACCACGCCGTCTTCGCAGCTGACGTCCTGGGGCAATTCTTCCAAGGAACGGTCGATCCCCGACGGATCGGCGATGAAAGCGGCTTGGGCGGCGGCGCAGAATTGCAGCTTGACCTTCGACGTTTTTGGCCGCGTCTGAACGACTTGCATTCGTGCGGCAAGTTTCCCGTCGCTGCGGCGGGTGGTCTTCATTTCGGTGACCAAGACGTCACCGGAGGAAACGTGGACCAGCCACGCCTGGGACGTCTCGCCCGTGACCGATCCGCGATTGGGGGTTTTCGGATCGATGGCGAATACTTCCGCCGGCGCGATGCAGGACCGCGCCACCGCGACCGGAGACGGGCAATCAAACGCGAACGTGACGCGAAACGGAATCGCATCGGCGCCGGTGGGGATCCCGATCACGGTGTCCAGGAATCGGTCGGCGACCTTGCGATGCAGCGGCAACCCATGACCGGCGACCAAGGTTTGCTTTTCCGCTTCGTCGATCAAGACGCCAAGTGGTGCGATGAACTTTTTTGCCGAAGCGCTGTGCACCTTGTCGCGGACCAGTGGCCGCAAGATTGCCGCCTCGCCGGCGACGGCCGTCCGTACGGCAAAATAATTTTTCCAAAACGCGGTTTCAGATTCGATCGGAATGTTCGTCTTAGGGTGCAAGGTCCCCTCGACCTCCAGCAACCGGCTTCCCCGTCGCAGCCGATAGTGAATCGAGAACTCGGCCATCGCGTTGCCGGCGTTGTCCTGCAGTTCGCCCGAGGCGGTGATTTCGCCGAGCGCCAAGCTGGACTGCGTGACCTCCATGCGTTTGCAAACCATCGTCCCGCCATCTTTCCCGCCCGCCAGATCGGCGGCCGCCACCAATCGCATCGACAGCCGGTTGCCGCGTGAGGCGCTAAACACGCCCGAGAGGCTTCCGCCGGTTTCGTCCAAGGTGACGGCCATAAATTCGTTTTTCAAGACCGCGTGTTCGGCAATCCCTTTTTCGCCGCCGGTCAGTCGTTTCAGCAGCCCCTGTTTCTTGACCGGGTGGGTCGCCGACAGACGCGTCAATCCCATCGCGGGCACGTCGAAGGTGACGTCACACCCGCCCCCGCCGGCGGCGGTTGCCGCGTAAACGAATTTTTCGTTCGCCGGACGGCCGCCGTGCAGTTTCGTGTGCCGTCGGGTCGCGACACCCTGGGCGTTGAAACACAAGGCATCCTTGGCGATCGTGTCATCGGTCGATGGCTCGACGCCGACCACCCGAGCAATCAGTTTGCGATCATCGGCGCGGCCGTATGCATCCGGCTGCTCGCTGGCAGATTCTGGATGTTCGTCGTCTGGTTGTTCGTCGGCGAGCAACTTCGGATTGGCCAGCGTCGCAATCGCTCGCAAGGTTCGGCGGGCTTCGGTTCGGACCGTGCGGCAAAAGGCATCGGCCAGCGCGCTGAGCGAGGTGTCGGATTTTGGATCGATCAGTTGCTGTGCGATCTCGGATGCGGCGTGTTTGGAAATCGCATCGAGAGTTCCCTGGTGGTAGGGACGTTCGCCATCGCTGAAGTAGCGTTCCAGAGTCCAGAAGCGGCCCAGCGCGACACTCCACGTCGCCGCTCGGCAGAGGTCTCGAAAACTGTCGCAGACGCGATCGGGCCAATGCACCAGCAGTGCCGTGGCGACTTCGCCGCTGTCGATCGATTCGCCCAGGTGGGCACCCAGGGCCAGGAAGGCGGAATCGCTGGCGGCATCGATCGGCTTGGCCGTCAATGCTTCGACTTCTTTGTGGCCGCCCGAGACGATCACCTTGGACTCGTCACCGAAGCCTGTGCCGGCGGTGAAATCGATCGGGATCACGCCCCGGTATCCGAGTGCCGCCAGGGCGGGGACCAAGTCGACCGGTGTCATGCCGGAGAGCCGGGCGTAAACCGACGGGGCTTGGCCGACTGCGGCGGAGGCCAAGACCGTGCCGGATTCAAACAGGTGACGCGCCGAGGCCATCGTCATCGCATCGAGGCAGCTCGGATCGCCCGCTACACCGCGGCCCGCCCAGCCGCCACCCGCCCAGCCGCCGCCGGCCCAGCCGACGGTGTCCAGGGCGAGCAATTGGCGAAAGCGATCGAAAGGCTCGTGGTGTGGCGAGGCGTCCTTGGCCGCACACAATTCAGCCGCCACGGTGCCGTCGAGCAAGACATTGCGTGGCGTTCCCAGCACGCCATCGCCGTCGTCGTCTTGGGTCGCACTCGCCTGGAAACGGTCCAGCCAGCCGGCATCGGTCGCGGACTTCAGCACACCCGGGGTCAGCAGGGTCAGGTCGACCAGGTGGGGATCGCTGGAGAAGTAGTGGTCGCGTTCTTCGGAGAGGGCATCGAAAACATCGTGCAACGCTTCGGCCGTCGCGACGGCGTCTCGATCGAGGAACGCTTTGGCTGCCGCGACGATTCGGTTCTGCAGGTGCAGCTCGTCCAAATTGCTGGTGTACCGCAACCGCCGCGTCATGATCTGGATCTGCAGCGACAGGTATCCGGCGGCGTAAAAATCTTCGACTCCCAGCGAGCGCGCGGCCGAGGGCAGCGCCGCCGAGGGCAGCGCTGCGCAGCGGGGGTCGGCCGGGTCCAGCCCCAGCGCGACGAGCATCTCCGCGCGGTCCGCCCCGGTCACCCAGGTGCACTCGGGATTGGCATCACACTTGCGACGAAAGTCAGCGGGGATCTGTTTCAACGAGGGATCCGGGACCACGATCACGCGCGGTCCGTCAGGGTTGGGGGGCGTGTCGGCGCGATACCAAGTCGGCATTTGCTCGGTCTGAGCCAACAATCGCGGATGCCACAAGATCGTCCAGCCGGCCAACAAGCTCCGCGCATCCGAATCGGGACCCCCGACGGGAAAATCTTCCAGGGTGGCCGAAGGGAGCAGAACGGAACACTCGTCAAACGGGGCCATAACGCGGTCGCAACTGTGGTGGAAGGGAAGGGGACGGTGGAGTCGGGGGATGTCACAGAGTGTGATGGAAACTTCCGTCGGATCAAAGCCGCCACGCCAAACCGGTAGGGTAAAGGCAGCCAGGGGCTGGCCGAAGCGGGCAAAAGCGGCGTGTCCGGCGGACAAATAATTTGACGCCGGATACGGTCGACGGATAGACTAGTGCTCCGGCTACTTTTAGTTTTAGGGTGCCGCGGAAAAGGGGGCCTTTTCCGCTCGACGGCGGTCGCCGGAACGCGACGTGCCGTCAACGGTTCGGGTTCCTGTAATCATTCTTTTCTCCTTATCTCCTCATCCATCCCCTCTCGCGAAGGTGCAGCTTGGAAAAGTTTGCCGTAGAAATTCATCGTGCAATTTTGGGGCAATCAGCACATTCGGAACGCACTGGGTGGTGTAAATTCGACAACGTACCCGGCCGAGCGTGGAGAAGACGGCAGTGTCGGAGTACCCTGCCGGAACGGGATGCATCGCATTTTTCGACGTTGATTCGCAATCGAGTCTAAAAATCTGTCACAATTCAGCCAAAGATCGCCCAAGGATTCTCGTCATCCATCGTTTATTCCATTGTGCCGTTCGCACGTTTGTGTTCGACCCGGTCGCCCGCCTGAGCGGGTTGTCGGCGAGCGGTTCGAGCGATTGTCACGTTGGACAGCGAGACCGGTGGGTCACCAGACGGTTCGCCAGTCGAACCACCAGCCGGGGGCATGGTGTCGCATGAGCTGCTCCTGCTGCACAGTCAATCGCCGATTTCACTCATCACTTTTTCGTTAGCGTTCAACCATGGCCAAGAGCTCTTCAGTTTGGGGAATCGAAATCGGACAATCAGCGCTCAAGGCGTTGCGTTGTTCGCTCGTTGATGACGAAGTTGTCGCCACCGCGTTCGACTACATCGAATACCCCAAAATCTTAAGTCAGCCCGAAGCGGTCCCCGAAGAATTGATTGCCGACGCGATCAATCAGCTGCTGGAGCGCAACGAGGGGATGACCGACAAGATCTGCATCAGCGTCCCCGGCCAGAGCGGTCTGTCGAAATTTTTTAAACCGCCGCCGGTCGAAGTCAAAAAGATCGCCGACCTGGTCCGCTACGAGGCCCGGCAACAAATCCCGTTCGAACTGTCCGACGTGGTCTGGGACTACCAGATGATGCCCGGCAGCATGGTCGAAGACGGTTATGCACTGGACAGCGAAGTCGGCTTGTTCGCGATGAAACGTGAACAAGCCAATCGCCAGTTGGCCCCCTTCGACACCGCCAACCTGGAAGTCGACGTCGTCCAATTGGCTCCGATCGCGCTGTACAACATGGTCGCCTATGACCGCATGGGCGATCGGCTCGACGGCGAAATCTTCAACTCGGACGAACCGCCCCCGTCCAGCGTGATCCTGTCGATCGGGACCGACAGCTCGGACTTGATCGTCACCAACGGGTTCCGAATTTGGCAACGCAGCATGCCGATCGGCGGGAATCACTTCACCCGCCAGTTGACCAAAGACTTGAAGATGACGTTCGCCAAGGCCGAACACATCAAACGCAACGCCCGCGAGGCGGTTGATCCGAAGCTGATCTTCCAAACGATGCGGCCGGTGTTTAACGATCTGGTCACCGAAGTCCAACGCTCGATCGGGTTCTTCCGCAGCATCGATCGCAAGGCCGACATCACCGAGCTGTTGATCACCGGCAACACGGTCAAGATGCCCGGGCTGGCCGCCTATCTGGGCAAGAATCTGGGCTTCGAAGTCCACACCCTGGACCGCTTCAATCGCTTGGGTGGCGACGACGTGCTGGCCATCCCCACGTTCCGCGACAACGCGACGACCTTTGCCGTCTGTTACGGATTGTGTCTGCAAGGGTTGGGCATCTCGCAAATTCACGCCAGCCTGGTGCCGCAGGAAATCATCACGCAGCGGATGATTCGTGCCAAGAAACCCTGGACCGTCGCCGGCTTGGCCGTGCTGATGTTTGGGATGTCGGCCAATTTCTACTTCGCCCAGAACAGTTGGAAAGAAAGCCACGAGGACCTGTGGAAACAAGCCAATGTGGCGGTGACCAGCATGGAGAGCTATGCCCAAGATCACCGCGGGACCGATAGCGAACTGGAAAAGAAACTCACGTACCTCAACGCGGTCGGCGAAGAGATCACCGGTGATGCGGAGAACCGTGTGCTGTGGATGGAACTGATCCGTGGCGTCAATCAGATCATTCCACGTGGGGTCTACGAAGGTGTCGAACCCGGTCAGATGCCCACCGCCAAACAGGTGCCCTACGAAGATCGGATCGATTTCCAGATCACGTCGTTCGAGACCAAGTACTTCGAAGACATCTCCGAATGGTATGAGAAGCGACAGAAGCGATTCGCCGACGAGAAGGCTGACTGGGATAAACTGATGAACATTCCCAAGGAGCCTGGCGCCATGGCCACCGAACCCGAACCGCCCACGGGGCCGTATTGGGTCGTCGAATTGCAAGGCTATCACTACTTCAACAATCCCGATCGCGTCGGGTTGCACGGCAACAACCACACCCGCAAGTACTTTACGACGGCGTTCCTGGATCCCAGCCGATTGCCGCCCGATGTCGCCAACCGCGTCATCCGCCTACCCGATCCGAACGATCCGTCGGCCGAACCGATCGAATACACGCCCGCCGAACTCGGCATCAGCTACCCATTGATGCTGAACATCGAAGAGGCGATCGAAACGTCGATCCCCAACCCGGACTATGAACCCCCGGTTGCCGGCACGGTCGTTGCCACGACGAACGTCGACCCCGACGCTGAGCCCGAATTCTTCAAGGCCCGGCGGATGGACTTTGTGTTCCAATTCCTCTGGACCCCCACGACCCATTCGCAGCGGATGGAAGCCAAACGTTTGAAAGCCGAGGAAGAGGCGGCGTTGCAAGGCGAGGAGCCGCCCGCCGAGGAAACCCTGGACGATACCGTCGCCGCCACTCCGTAGTCCCGCGCCACACCACGCGTCCGTTCCATCACTATTTTCACTTTTCGCAACCCACGCAATCATCATGGACCAAGTCAAAGAGTACCTGGCCGTCGCTATCAAGCATGGATTCTGGATCGGCAGCTCGATTGTCCTGATCGGGGCCCTGACCGTCTGGTATCTGTCGACGAGTGATCTGAACGACAAGACGGAATCGCAGATCCGTAAGATCGAAGGTGACGTTCAGAAAGTGTCGCAGTATCGCAACGAGCTGCCGACCCAGCCGAATGATTTGTCCCATCAGTGGATGAACGAAAAAATCGATATCCGCAAAGAAGAAGTGCTTCAGGCTTGGCAAAATGTGTTCGACGCACAGCGGGATATTCTGACTTGGCCTACCAAGCTGAAAGATGACTTTCTGATCGAATTCAAGTACGTCAAAGACCCCGAAACCGGGATCGTCGATCGCAATAAACTCAAACTGCCGTTCGAGAAATACGAACCCTTCCCGCCGTCGTCCGACCCCGATCAGGTCAACCCCGACCTGCTGCGTCGCTATGAGCAGTACATCGGCGAGACGCTGCCCAGTTACGCTGAAATTGCCGGTGCGACATGGACCGCCGATTTTTCCAAACGCACCGGCGGAATGGCGGACAGCTACGGGATGGACGAGATGATGATGATGGGGGGAGGGGCGTCCCGACAGGCCAAACGCAGTATCACCGGAGCCGTCGAGGAACCGGTCGTGATCTGGAGCACGTCCAGCCAAGAGGCGGTGCTCAAGGATCTGTTCCCCTGGCGCGGCGTCAAGGAGTATCCGTCGGAACTGGATGTGTATTACTCGCAAGAGAACCTTTGGATCTTGCGCCAGTTGCTGCAAATCGTTGCCGCCGTCAACAGCGGAGCGCAGCAATCGTTCGAAGCCGAAATTCGAGAAATCAAAAAACTCTCGATCGGAAAGTCGGTCACCTTCAACCAGGGCAGCATCTCCGATCCGGGTTCACGCGTCACCGCCGGCTTTGGCGGGATGGGGATGGATGACATGGAAGGCTACGGCGACATGGATATGTATGAAATGGATAGCATGGAATCTGGCGGCAGCGGCGGCGTCGATAGCGAAGGCTCCGACCCCGGCGACAGCCGTTATGTCAACACGGCCAACGAACCCATCGACGCGTCAACGCTGCGGAGTGCCTTCAGCAGCAACGATCCGGGGCAAGTCGCGATCGCGGTCGCCAAACGCGTTCCCGTCATGCTGCACTTGCAAATGAATCAACAAAGTGTCGCCAGACTGTTGGCGGCCTGCGGAAGCGCACCGCTGATGGTCGATGTCCGCCAAGTCCGCGTCATTCCCAAGGGAGGCTCCGCCGGCGGAGGCGGAGGCGGAGCTTATGGTGACATGATGGGCATGGAAGACGAAATGATGGGCGACATGGGCATGGGAGGCATGGGCATGGGCATGGGCATGGGCGGCATGGGTGGTGGAGCGACCATCGGAGCCCCCGAGGAATATCCGATGGACATGGAAGTGGAGATCTATGGCCTGATCTACTTCTACAATCCCCCCAGCGAAGAGTCGCTCGGTATCGATAAGGTGAAAGACGATGTCTCGATCGACGAATCCGCCGAAGTGATCGACGACCTGCCAGGTCCGACCGGCACCGAACCGGCAACAACCGCCGAACCGCCAACCGCAACGCCGCCGGCTGCGACACCGCCAACCGCAACGCCACCGGCTACGACACCGCCAGCCGCAACGCCACCGGCTGCGACACCGCCGGCCGCAACGCCACCGGCTGCGACACCACCTGCTGCAACGCCACCTGCCGCAACACCGCCTGCTGCAACGCCGCCGGCGACGACACCACCGACCGCGATGGCGATTCCAGCCGCGTTGCCCTAGCGATACACCCCCCTCGGCCCGTGAAACGATTGCGGGCCTGACCTTCGACCATTACCCGATGAACCAAAGTACCTGCTGACAGGGGAACATCATGGACGCCGATAAACTGAAAGACTTTGCCGTCTACAATTTCGAAAAGCTGATCGTTGCGATTGTGGTGCTGCTGTCCGCCTTCTTGGTCTACAGCGGGCTTGGCCAGCCGATCATCACGGAGAAGCACGATCCGGAGCGTTTGGCCCAGAGTGCGACCGAAGTCAAGCGGCAGGTCGATGACGACCACACCGATGCGATCGTCAACGACGAGGAAAACCCCCGCGAGCCGAAGTTCGACATCGCGCTGGAACAAAGCAAGTTCCTGCAACCGATCAAATCCAGCCTCTATCAACCCGATCCGTGGGATTTGTCCAAGGCGAGCAAAGAGAAGGTGCGCCGCAAGGATCCCGTGCTTGCCAAGCCGGCAGCGGTTCGAACGACCGGCGTGATCGCGTCGCTGGCCTATCGGTCCCAAGACGGCACCTATGCGTTAGCCGATCTCGAGCCCGCTGACGAAGTGGAAGTGGTGGAAGTAAAACCGAAACGCTCCCGACGAAGTCGTCGTCAGAATCCCATGGACATGATGATGGGTGGTGGGGAAGGCGATATGGACATGATGGACATGGACATGATGGGCATGGACATGGAGATGAGCATGGACATGATGGGGATGGATTCGATGTCAACGGCCGGCGCATCGGGACCGATCCGAAAACTCGCCGCCGACAAAAACCTGGGCACGACGGCGACGTCGACAAAGCATCTGACAAGTGGTGCGGATCAGCCCCCGGTCCCCGGCATCGGGTTGTTCATCGCCGGGACGGCGGTGATTCCCCACAAACAGTTGATCGATGCGTATCAAGAAGCACTCTCCTACGCGGCCGAGTATGATCCGGTCAAACGTGACCTGCCGCGTTACATCGCCTACCAGGTTCAACGGGCCGATGTCACCAACAAGTCCATTGATCAATTGACCGATGCGGACTGGATCCTCCGCGACAGCAACGACACGACGATTTGGAATGCCGCCAATTACTGGTCCGGCTTTGCGCCCGAGTTGGTTCCCGATGATTACAGAATTCCCGGCGTCACCATGTGGATTCCCCCGGTGTTGCTGGACCCCTACGCCAGTTTTGCCAACCACCCATTGATCCCGTTGAAGACCAAACGAGCTCTGCTGGCCGAACAGATGGAAAAAGAAGCCGCGGCCGAAATGGCAGATGCCGGACCAGTCGATATGGAACAGTTTGAAATCGATATCGCCGGCGGCCAGACGCGTTCCTTCGGTGGCGGCATGGACGAGGGTTACGATATGGACATGGGCATGGATATGGACATGGACATGGATATGGGAATGGACGATGACATGGGGATGGGCTACGGCGGCGGCATGGGCAGTGGTAGGTCGGCCAATGAAGGCAAACCCGCCGAAGAAAACCCCGTCGACTACAAACTGCTCCGTTTCTATGACTTCGCGTACATCCAAGGCAAAACCTACAAGGTGGGCGGCAAAGTCGTGGGGATGGATCCGAGAGCACCGCGGATGAATCGCCAGTACGTCTATCGGGTGCGTTTCGCCGTCAACGATCCTAATTTCCCCAAGTCGCCAGAGCTGCAACCGAAGAGTCGCAATCTGGACCCGGAAGCCTACAAGCGGTACGTCACGCTGGCGGCCGAAGCTGAGCAGACTCAAAAACGAAACTTTAAACGTTGGAGCGAGTGGAGTGATCCGAGCGCCCCGACGTCGCTGCCGCCAGTCGATCGCGTCGCCTTTGGCAGTGTGAAACCCTATAAGCCGCGTGTCGTGAACGCCGGCAATCGAAGGATCGAGATCGAATCCGATCCGCCCAAGACGGAAGTCGTGGCGTCGAGTTTCGATCCACGTCTCGGCGTTTTCGTGCCGGCACGGATGGAGGCAACCGAAGGCACCGTCTTGAGCACCGAAGTCGAATCGGCCGAAGTCGTCGATCCGATCACCCTTGAAGTCAAGAAGACCAGCGAGCCGAAGGTCATTAAATCGTCCGCAACCGTGATCGACGTCGAAGGCGGTGCGCCGCTGGAAATCGTTGATGACGAAACCATCATCGAACCCGGAATCTTCTTGATGGTCGACAGCGATGGAAAGCTAAAAGTCCGCGATGCCACCGAAGAGCAGCGGGTCTATCGGATCCAATCCTTCGCCGAAGAACGTGGTCTGTAACGGATAAGATAGAAACAGGATGTACGATTTTGCACGCGGGCCATTCCCGCGAACACGACCGCGACGGCAACGCCGTCACGAATGGTCCCGACGTCTGGTTGCCGAATCCTCGCTCACTCCGAGCGACCTGATTTGGCCGATCTTTGTCCATCCGGGAACGGGTGCCCAAGCGATCGAGTCCCTGCCCGGCGTCGAGCGATTGGGAACCGACAAGATCGTGGATGCCGCCAAGCGCGCCCGCGATTTGGGGATCCCGGCGATCGCGGTTTTTCCGGCGACGCCCGCGGAACTGAAAACCTCTGACGCCGCCGAGGCGACCAACCCTGATAACCTGGTCTGCCAAACGGTCCGCCAAATCAAAGCGGCGGTCGGCGACACGCTGGGAATCATTTGTGACGTCGCCCTTGACCCGTACAGCAGCCATGGTCACGATGGGATCGTGCGTGACGGAGACGTCGTCAACGACGAAACCGTGAGCATTCTGACCCAACAAGCGGTCGTGCAGGCCGATGCCGGATGCGACATCATCGCGCCCAGCGACATGATGGATGGCCGCGTCGGTGCAATCCGCGACGCGCTGGAAGCGGCCGGCCACGTCAATGTTCAAATCATGTCCTACGCGGCCAAGTACGCCAGCGCGTTCTATGGCCCGTTTCGTGAAGCCGTCGGATCCAAGGGCAATTTGGGCGGGGCTAGCAAGAAAACCTATCAACAATCCCCCGCGCAAGCCGACGAAGCCCTGCACGAAGTGGCGCTGGATTTAGCCGAAGGCGCCGATTCGGTGATGGTCAAACCCGGCATGCCTTATTTGGATATCGTCACCCACGTCAAACAAACCTTTGGCGTGCCGACCTTCGTGTACCAGGTCAGCGGTGAATACGCGATGTTGTCGGCAGCCGGACAACTCGGCTGGCTCAACCGCCGTGACGTCGCCATGGAAAGCCTGTTGGCGTTCAAACGCGCCGGTGCCGATGGCATCCTGACCTACTTCGCCCCCGAAGCCGCCCAGTGGCTCAGTGAGTAGGTCACGCTGTGCGTGACAGGTGAGTAGGTCACGCTGTGCGTGACAGGTGGCTACGTCACTGGCATGCACAGCATGCCCTACGGTTTAGCGTCATGCTTTACCCCGGCAGGGGTGAAAGCGAGTAGCCGGTGGTCGCAATAGCGCACCACCGGAAACTTCCACCAAATAACGGTTTGACCCCGACGGGGTCACAGCACTTTCTGCGACCCCCTTGGGGTCGAGCTGTCGCTTCGTTTCGCCCCCGGCGGTGTTCGCTCCGCTCGACCGCCGGCTACTTGCTGGAATCCCTTTCGGGATACGAGGCACGGGCATGACAAAGAGCGACAGACCGTCCAGTAGGTCACGCTGTGCGTGACAGGTGGCATGCACAGCATGCCCTACGGCATTGGCATGCACAGCATGCCCTACGTCGTTGGCATGCACAGCATGCCCTACGGTTTAGTCGGCCAAGTGCTTGATCGTCTCGGTCCCCAGGCGGACGATTCGCCAGTCGGGCAGCACGTCTCCGCCGATCGCCTGATACACATCGATCGCATTTTGGTTCCAATCCAAGACGGCCCATTCCATCCGCCCGCAGTTTCTCTCGATGGCAATCTCGGCCAGCTTTCGCAGCAACGATTTTCCGATTCCCATCTTGCGAAATTCCGGGCGGACGTAAATGTCTTCCAGGTAAATGCCGGGTTTACAGAGAAACGTCGAGAAGTTTTGGAAGTAAATCGCGTACCCGACCAGCTGGCTTTCGGAGGTTTCTTGGCGACCCGTCTGGGCCACCAAGGCTTCGGCGCAACGGCGGACGAACAGCGCATCGTGCATGTCGTCTTCACTGGCGGTCAATTGATGCTCCAGCTTTTCAAAGATCGCCAGTTCACGAAGCATCTGGAAAATTTCTGGAACGTCGCTGGGACGCGCCGCACGGATTTCGCAGGCAGGTTCAGGCATGGCGGGGCACAAAGGGTTCGTCAGATCAATCGGCGGTGGGGAATTACCAGAAACGTCAGTCGAAACGTTTCGGGGCGTCCTACGTTTACGTAAAGCATCCCGATGATGCAGTCGCAGTCAACCGTGAAGTCCCCCAAACCGATTGATCGATACGTCCGGATCGATCGACAGCCAAAGCGAATATGGAAACGATCAACGGCCGCTTCTTGCCAGACGATTCGGAAGGGCCCCAGCAAACGCCCATCGCCGAGGCAGCTGCGGAGGCTGATTCGTTGGCGACCGTTTGGGGCGCGGGGTCAACGTCCGCACCCGAGCGACCAACGGGCGCGCATCCCGGACGCTCTGGTGCAGCACCTCGCCAGCGGGAAACCGGCCTGTCGGAGGCCGAATGCACACTCGGTTCAGCTTCCCACGGACACCGCGAAACAGCGGGGTCTGGCGAAGACGAACAGCGCCGCGGTGATAGCGATCGCTACGTCGAACTCGGTGAGCTCGGGCGTGGCGGCTGGGGGGTGGTTCAGCGCGCCCTCGATCGGCAACTCCAACGCGAGGTCGCCGTCAAACGCATCAGCAATCCGGGCAAGATCCAGCCGAGCGAACGAGAACAGTTTCTGCACGAGGCGCGAATCACCAGCGGGCTTCAGCATCCTGGCGTCGTCCCCGTTCACGAGTTGGTCGCCGACGAATCGGGCGACACCTACTACGTGATGAAGCTGCTCGAAGGCGACACGTTGCGTCATCACATCCGCACCGCACACGCCAAGCCATCGGAGCGCAAGTGGCTCAGGCACGAATTGCTCGAAGCGATCACTCCGCTGTTGCTTCGATTCATCGATGTGTGCAACGCGGTGGCCTATGCCCACCGACGTGGCATCATCCACCGCGATCTGAAACCCACCAACGTGATGGCCGGTGCCTTCGGCGAAACAATCGTTGTGGATTGGGGGCTGGCACGCTACATCGACGACGACGACGGCGGTGAAACAACGGTTCAGGGGCCGGCAAAACAAACGGATCAATCGGGCAGCTATCGTTCGTCGTCGCCGATGGAATCCGAGGGCAGCGTGGTCGGAACGCCGACCTACATGGCGCCCGAACAGGCGCGGGGGGAACTCGCCTCGATGGGCAGCCACAGCGACATCTACTCGCTCGGCGTGATCCTTTACGAAATCATCGCGGGCACTCATCCGCACAAGGGGCTGGACGTCAGGTCGGTGCTCCGCCGCGCCCGTGAAGGTGAATTCACGCCGCTGCGAGAGATGCAGCCCTGTGTCCCGAAACCGTTGGAAGAGATCGTCCACACCGCGATGGATCCTACCGCGGAGCGACGGTATGGCGACGTCGAAAGCCTGGCTGATGATGTGCAACGTTTCATGACGGGTTTGCGCGTGTCGGTCCACGACGAAACTCTGATCGAACGATGTTCCCGTTGGTGTGGTCGACACCGTGCACTCGCATCCACCATCGGTTTGGCGATCGTGGGGTTGATGATTGTCTCGGTGATCAGCGCGTTGGTGATCCACTCGGCGCACCAGGCAGAGCGTCGAGCGAGAATCGAAGCCCGCGAAGCACATCACGAGTCCCTTGAACGTCTCGTCGATGCGCGCGACACCGCGGATACGTGGTTGGTCGATCTGAGCGGTTCCTTGCAATTTCATCCGGCGATGACGCCGCTGAGAAACGAACTGATCGGACAAGCCCTGAAGCAATACCAGCGGTTGATCGAACAGCCGATCGATCCGATCGCAGATCGATTCAGCGACGAACTCGACACCGATGCCTTTAAAACCAACACGCTGGTCTGGTTGGAACGCGTCAAGTGCCATTTGCGTTTAGGCGACCTGCATCGGATGCGTGGGCAGGCCGAACAATCGTACGAACACTTTGCCAAGGCGGAGTCCATTTTGGCCGGCTTGGGGCACGCTGTTGATACCATCACCCCGGTCTCATTGCACCGGTCGGGTGCCGCTTGGGAGCTTGGCGACAACTGGTTCCACCACGCGCCCTCCCTGCATGAACTTGTCTGTTTGGAAAAGATCAACACAACGATCGGCAGGGCGTTGGCGACCGAGTCGTCACCCACGCTCGCCGACGCGATCGCAGCTCGCGAACAGATTCAACACTGGTTGCCTTTTGAGCCGCCGCCGGTTTCCGACGCCGCGCCCTCCACGTTCATCGCCCGTGCAATTTCAGCCTTGGTACGATTGGAATTGGTGATTGAACGCACCCAGGCATCGACGTCCCCGTCGGCCCGACGCGTGTTCTCTGCGGAGCGCTATCAGAACGCCGTCGGTTGGGCGCGCTGGTTGGCCGATCATCGGGGCGATCCCAGCGACATGAAACTGTACGAGACGATCGCGACCGATCACGCCCAACGTTTTAACCGACGCGGCGAATTCACTGCCGCGCACCAAGCGTGGACGCGATTGATCGATCATCTGAGTGAGCGTCTGGAGTCCGCCGGCGAACGATCCGATTGGATGCAATCACTCGCCCATGCCAAATTGCGTCGCGCCGAAGTGGCCGTCCAGCTGGGACGCAAGGACGAGGCTGCGGAGGATTACGCCAGTTCGATCCAGGATTTGGAACGCACTTGGTTGTTGGCCGACGCCGATGAGTTTTTTCGCGTCAATCTGGCCACCGCGGAAAACAACCTGGGGCGATTGTGGGTCACTGGGAACGATCAGCAACGCCAGCAAGCGAAACAGTTGTTTGCCCGATCGATCGCCACCTACCAACAACTGCTCAGCGAATCGGCGACTCCGGACATCTTGCGGCGGCTGGCACAAACCCACACCGCGATGGCCGAAGCGATTGATGCATCGAGCGACGGCAGCGACGGAACTTCCGCCGCGAAACAGCTCGAGCATTTGCAACACGCCAACCTGGCCTACGAGATCTTGCGTGATCAAGAGCTGTTGAAGGACACCGACCGTCTCAACTGGGCCACCACGCTGGTCGATCGACGCCAGATCGATCCCCAGGCGGTCGATCCCCAAACGATCCGCACCCTCTTGGAAGCGATCGATTTGGACGCGCTTTCCGAACCACACCGCGGCAAGTATCAATCGTTGTTGGCGACTGTGCGTTGATCGGTTCTGAATGGCGGTGTTGAATGATACAATCACTACCAGCGCAATGACTGATCTTGAGAATTGTGGATTCGCGGACGAAGATTCCATGCATGGCGAGATCGGGTGCGGTGATTGTTCGATTGTGACCCATCTTTGTGGGCCCCATTGACACACTTCAAAGCGCTTTCCCAACTTGATGAATTGACATGATGCCCGCTGCGATGAAACCAGATCCCCTCAAGGGCGACACCAACCCTGACTGCTTGCTCGGTTCCTCCCAGGGTGTCGCCGGCGCGCGCAGTGGTCAGCCGGTGCAGCTGGAACCGGAAGCCACGTTGCAGCGTTCGCCTGATCAGTCGATGGGTTCTCGCAACGATCAATCTTGTCTGGTGCAGATTTATCCTGCCGACGTTGTCGATGGGATGTTGCTGATCGAGAAAGATGAATTGACGATCGGCCGCGAAGCCGGTTCGGATTTGATGCTGAGCGACACCAGTGTTTCGCGTCAACACGCCGTCATTCGTCGCACCGAGGCGGGCTTCGAACTCGAAGACTTGGGCAGCACCAACGGAACGTTCATCGGCGGCCGCCCAGTCACCTGCGTCCGATTGAATTCCGGCGACACAATTCGTTTCGGCAGTTTTCTGTTCAAGTTCCTTTCTGCCGGAAGCGTCGAGTCGCAGTATCACGAAACGGTTTATTCAGCGCTGACACGCGATGCGTTGACCGGGACGATGAATAAACGCTACCTGCTGGAAACACTCGGTCGTTCCATCGCCGCCGCGGTCCGCCAGCGTCAGCCGGTCACCGTGGTGATGTTGGACATCGATCATTTCAAAAGCGTCAACGACACCTATGGACACTTGGTCGGCGACGAGGTGCTGCGGGAATTCGGCCGGCGCGTTGCCACGGGCTGCCGCGAAGACGATTTGCTGGCGCGTTACGGAGGCGAAGAGTTCTGTCTGTTGCTCTCGGCGACCGGTGCCGAGGAAGCTTTCGACGTCGCCGAGCGCTGTCGCAAGGCTGTCTGCGACCAACCGTTTCAAACCGCTGCCGGACCCCTCAACATCACCGCAAGTTTCGGTTTTGCGGTGCTGAATCAGGAGCACAGTGAAACGGGGTTGGAGCTGATTCACCGCGCCGACGAGAAACTATACGAAGCCAAACGGAACGGGCGCAATCGTGTCTGTGGCGACGGCGTCGCGTAGCGGCCCTGCTGCCAGACTGATAGCGGAACGGCGCGAGCGGGCTGTCGATTCAGTGAGCCGCGACGCGTAAGATGTAACGTGGATTGTCAAGGGCGTCGAGCGTGATGACGCTTCCTTTTTTTGCATCTTTTTGTCGCTTCGGTTAGGGTGGT
>NZ_NTFY01000023.1 GCF_002289565.1 Rhodopirellula sp. SM50
GTCGTTCACGGTAGGTTTGAAGCGCGACCGGACGGCTCGCGCCGTTCCGCTAACACCTTGACAGCCAAAGTTTTTGTTAGCGGTAGGGCGCGAGCCCTCCGGTCGTTCACGGTAGGTTTGAAGCGCGACCGGACGGCTCGCGCCGTTCCGCTAACACCTTTCCTCGCGTTTCAAGGCGGAGCCTTGGAACGCGTTGGCGGGATGTCGTCGATCATTCGAAATCGATGATCGTCAACGACTCGTTTGCCTCTTCCAACTCATCGAGCGCGTTGTAGCTGATGTTGGTGTTGGCCACATTTAATTTCTTCAGATTCGGCAGCTTGCCCAACTGGATGAACCCTTCGTCGGTCATCTGTTGAACGCCGGCGACGTTCAGATCCTTCAGTTTCTGAAACTTCAAAATCGTCTCGACGGCGGCATCGCTCAGGTCGGTCGCTTTGACATCCAGGGTTTCCAAGTTGACCAACCCATCGAGTGCGGCGAACGCTTCGTCGTTGAGTTTGGTTTCCCAGAAACCCAGGTAGGTCAGACCGGTCGCCACGCCGAGTTGCTTGATGCCATCGGGGGTGATCAAGCGGCATTCCCCAAGGTCCAGATACGTCAGCTTGGGATACTTGGCGATGATCGCCAAACCCTCGTCATCGACCGAGGTGTCACGGAGTTCCATCCGCGCCATTTCCTTGGCACCGGCGATTTGCTTGATCCCTTCGCCAGTCACATCGCAGCCGCGGATGCGAAGACGTTTCAGTTTCTTCAGCCCCGCCAGCGATGCCATGCCTTCGTCGTTGATCTTGGTATAGTCGAGTTGGATCTGCTCGAGCGTGGGGATCTTGGCAAAGACATTCAGGGTGGCGTTGGTCAACGACGTGCAATAGTTGGCGTTGAAGGATTTCAGGGGCAACCCGGCCAGCTCTTTGACTCCCGTGTCGGTCACCTTTGATTTTTCCAACTGCACGTCTTGCAGCGATTTCAGCTTGGCGAGCGCCTTCATGCCTTCGTCGCTGATGTTGCTGTTGCGCAAATCGATCGCGCGCAGCTTTTGCAACGGCGCAAGTTTTTGCAAGCCTTCGTCGGTCACGCCGACGCGACGCAGGAACAGCACCTGCAATCCGGGCAGCTTGGCGACGACATCGAGTGTTTCGTCGGTGATCGCCGAATCGGTGAAATCCAGTCGCTCCAGACGCTTCATTTCGGCGAGCACGCCCAGCCCCTCGTCGGTGATGCCAGGACCACTAAAACGGGCCTCCTTCACGTGGGGCAGCTCGGCCAAGCTGGCGAACGTGTCGCTGACGTCGGTGTCGCTGGCGACCGAAACGGAGACGACCGCACCGTTGCTATTCTTCTCCAGCAGGTAGCCGGCCGCTTCCAGTTTGGCCACCGCGGCCGGATCGTCTTTCTCCACGACCGGCGTTTTCGGGGCCGGGGTGGCGGCTGGCTTCTCTTCCGCCGCTGCCGTTGTTGCCACGTCCGGGTCTTTGGGCGGCATGACGTCGGGGCCGCATCCGATCAGGCCCAGGCTCGTCACCGCGAGCCCGAGCGTGCAAGACAGTCGGGAGGGAAGGCTGCGTTTCATGGTCTTCAAGGGGTTCGTAGGGCGGGGGGATGAACGTGGCGGATTCCTGTTCGACCCTCCAATGTGACAAATGGAGCGCAAATTGACAACGAAGACACACGATCTCGACGCCGGGTGGCCGAGGGGGTAGAAGGGGGTGGGATGCCCGTCCGTTCCCTTGTTCCCAGGCTCCGCCTGGGAACACACTGCCTGGGAGGCTCCCGCCTCCTGAGCGTCAACGGCGTGTGGCGGAGCCACACCGACCTGGCGTTCCAAGGCGGAGCCTGGGAACGAGTTGAATGGCGGAGCCACACCGACCTGGCGTTCCAAGGCGGAGCCTTGGAACGAGTTAGGGGGCGGGATGCCCGCCCGCGAAACGGACCGGCGATCGTTGTTTGTTAGCGGGCTTCAGGTTATCCTTGCGGGGCTGTTAAGTCTTTCATCATGCGCATTCGGGAGCGTTGTGTCGGCGAAGATCGTTCTTCGCCTCCGGCGCCGATCGCTTTGTCGCTTCGCAATCAAGTCATTTCCAACTGAAGGAATTTTTGCATGACCAAACGGACCAATCGCCGTGGTTTCCTCGGTCGCACCGCTGCTGCCGGTGCGGTCGGTGTCGGGTACTGGACTGGCACCAGCCCCGTCCTCAAAGCTCAAGAATCAGCTCTTCAAGGGCTCAGTGCCGGCTGCATCGGCGTGGGCGGAAAAGGCGGTAGCGACACCAGCCACATCGCCGAGAACGGGGTCAACATCGCGGCCTTGTGCGACATCGATGGCGACACCGTCAACAAGAAAGCCCGCGAATTTCCCAATGCGGAAAAATTCAGTGACTTCCGCGAAATGCTCGACAAGGTCGGCGACAAGATCGACATCGTGACCGTCAGCACGCCCGACCACACCCATGCCGCAGCCGCCGTCCGTGCGATGCGGATGAAGAAACACGTGTATTGCCAAAAACCGCTGACCTGGTCGATCGGCGAAGCCCGATTGATGCGGGAAACCGCCGAGCAGATGGGCGTCGTGACGCAAATGGGCAACCAAGGCACCAGCGAAGACGGGCTGCGAACCGCCGTCGAAGTGATCCAAAGCGGTGCGATCGGCGACGTTTCCGAAGTCCACGTCTGGTCCAACCGCCCCGTTTGGCCGCAAGGCCAGGGACGCCCCGAAGGCGAAGACCCGATCCCCGAAAACCTGAATTGGGATGCCTGGATCGGACCGGCACCGATGCGTCCATTCAAGAAGGGCGTGTATCACTCGTTCAACTGGCGCGGCTGGGTCGATTTCGGAACCGGCGCCCTGGGCGACATGGCCTGTCACACCACCAACATGCCCGTCATGGCACTGAAGTTGTGGGACCCGGTCGCGGTCACCGCCATCAAGAACCCCGGGATCTTCGAAGGCGAAACCTTTCCGGCTAGCAGCGCGCTGATGTTCGAATTCCCCGAACGTGAAGGATTGCCGGCCTGCCAGTTCTATTGGTACGACGGCGGCGAATTGCCGCGTGAAGACCTAATCAGCAAGCTTCCCAAACGATTCCAAGAACAAATCGCCAAGCAGCGTGAAGGCGGTCGCAAGACCAGCGGCGCGTTGGTCGTCGGCAGCAAAGGCATGGTGTTCTCGGCCAACGACTACGGTGCCCAGTTCGACATCTTGCCCCAAGAAGATTTCAAGGACTACAAGAACCCCGAACCGTGGCTGCCGCGGATCCCCTTCAAGGCCGGAAACGACCAGCGTCAAAAGTGGGAGTTCGTCAGCACCATCAAGGGCGAATACGAACCCGGCACGATGTCCAACTTCGGTTACGCCGGACGTCTGACCGAAACGATCTTGGTCGGCAACTTGGCCCTGCGTGCCGGTGAAGGCAAACGCATCGAGTGGGATGCGAAAAACCTGAAAAGCACCAACGTGCCCGAAGTCAACGAGTTCGTCGCCCGCGACTATCGCAGCGGCTGGGAACTGTAACGGATCGCCGCCGGCTTCGTTTTTTTGATCACCGTTGTGCAACCCTCCCGCAAACCGGGAGGGTTTGCCGTATCAAGCCACCCTCCCGTGTGCAGGAGGGTCGAGCGCAGCGAGGGGAGGGTTTCTGCTTTAAGCCACCCTCCCGTGTGCGGGAGCGTCGAGCGCAGCGAGGGGAGGGTTTCTGCTTTAAGCCACCCTCCCGTGTGCGGGAGCGTCGAGCGCAGCGAGGGCAGGGTTTCCGTCTTAAGACACCCTCCCTGGCAGGGAGGGTCGAGCGCAGCGAGGGGAGGGTTTCCGACATTGATTCGCCCTCGTTGTGAGCAACTTTGGCGTCGCAACAACCCTCCCCGCGTCGTCGCACACTCCTCCGCGACCCTCCCAGAGGGAGGGTGACTACAACTACGTTGATGAACGGATCGCTGAACTTGATGCCTATGGGGTCGAGCGGCGTCCGCGATTAACGAAAACGTGAATCGCGTACCGCGCGGGCTGCCGAAGCCCCGTTGCGGGCCACGATCTCTTTGAGCGTCGGCACCGCGACACCCCGCTTGGCCGCTTCGACACGCAGCGCCCGCTCATACGCGGGCAGCGGGAAATACGGGCTCTTGCGGCGTGCGTAACGTTCCAACGCCAACACCAACCGTTTCTCGAGCTTGTTCTGGTCGACCAGCTTGACGATCTCCCGCACGTAGTGGCGTTGATCTTCGGTGGTCGCACGCAGACGGCTGATCAAGTAATCATCCAGCGCCGCTCCTTGAGTCGGCGCGACGATCGCAGTGTTGGTGATGCCGGTTTGTGCCGCAACGCGGGGAGCGAGTCCGGCGGTCGCGAGCAGCAGTGCCGGGGCGATCACGGTCATCCTGAGTGACAGTTTCATCAATCTTGCTGGGGTTCAAGGAATCGAGTGGCCGGTGGTGGCTACCAGATTTGCCCCCTGCGACACAAGACAGACTCGAAGTCGAGATGGCCTTGGAGCGGCTTTCGCAGGTGTCCAGGCACCGCATCTCAGATTGCTAGCAACACCTGGGTAATTTACGGGTTTTGTTCGTTTGCGATTTTGAAACCCTGGTACGGGTCGCAGGGATTGTGTGCACCGAGCCGATCGCAACGTCGATGGAAGACGTGTACCAGATAATCCCGCTGTGGGCGGCAAGGGTGAAGCATCCGTGGATGGTTCACCGGTGCGGCCTGCGAATCTGGTCAAACACATCAGAGGGCGTCGTCAGATCTCGAATCATGTTTCGTGACTTTGGCGCAGCCACACAAGCAAGATGCCCAAAAGGACTCGGCGATGAACCGTTGGCTATGGATTGGATCGTTGGCCGGTTTGCTCATGGTAAGCACCGGATGTTTACACAATCAAACACGCAAAGGTTGCTCGACCGGTGCTTGCGGCTCGGGCGCTTGCTCCAGCGGCACCGGCTTGCTCGGCAAGATGAATGTCGGCGGCTGCAATTCGTGCGGCACTGGCTGTCGAACCGGATGTGTGCCTGGCAAACTCGGCTGGCAGCAGGGCGGGCTCGACTACAGCTCGCATCTGGGATCGGGAATGTTGGGCAATCGCGCCAACGCGACGCAGACGTACACCCCCGGCCCGCCGACCGGTCAAACGGCCTATCCGTACTACACCGTGCGAGGTCCCCGCGACTTTTTGCTGAACGATCCGCCGACGATCGGTCGCTAGGCGGCGGACGGGACGACAACGGCCCGGTACCGGAGCAAGCCCGCTCAATCGACGTCGATTGAGCGTCCGGGAAACCGGCGAGCTCGCCGCGAAACCCGGTCGAAACGCCCGGCCGCACCGGTCGGGAGACGCCGCGCGGGGTCGCGGCAGTCGCCAAGTGTGTTCGCGACCGTACAATGAAGCGCAGGCAATGACGGTCCGGCAATGACGGTCCGGCAGTGAATCGCCAACGATTTGCAAACCCCCGGTCGCAGGGACGCGGCGGCACCGCGAGCGACGACCGGGACCTGCCCGGTCGATTCCGCCCGAGACATCCGCTAACGTACCGCCTCGTGGTCCAGCGAGATGGTCGCGAACCCGATTGTCGCGAACCATGCGTCGCCGCGGGTCCTCCTGACCAATTGGCGTGGCCCCTTCGATTCCAAGCACATTCGAGACTTTGTTGTGGCATCCGACGTCCGATTAAAAGAACAGCTGCCGCGCTTGACTGAACGTATTGTCGCGACTTACACGCCCGATGATGCGATCAATCACCTCGGCCATTGTGCGCTTCCCAGTTATGAAGCGATCATTGCGATCCTGTTAGACATCAAGGACATTCTTTACCCGGGCTATCGGCGCAAGGTCGGATTGCATGCCGGCAACATCGCCTACCACGTCGGCAGCACGATCGATTCGCTGCACGACCAGCTGACGACACAGATCGCTCGGGCATTGCGTCACGAAGATCGCGTCCGCAACAAGCACAACGACTGCGAGAGCGAAACGGATTTCGAAGCCAAGGGTCAGACCATGGCGATCGAATTGCTGGAGCGGATCCCGTCCTTGCGGAAGACCTTGGCCACCGATGTTCAAGCCGCCTACGAAGGCGACCCGGCCTGCCAGACGACCGATGAAGTCGTTTTCTGCTATCCCGGCATTGAAGCGATTACGGTCTATCGGATCGCCCACGAACTGGTGCGATTGGACGTGCCCTTTATCCCGCGGATGATGACCGAGTGGGCGCACAAGCAAACGGGAATCGACATTCACCCCGGTGCCACGATCGGTGAGTACTTTTTCATCGACCACGGGACCGGTGTCGTCGTCGGCGAAACCTGTCAGATCGGGAACCACGTCAAGCTCTATCAAGGGGTGACGTTGGGTGCCCTGAGTTTCAAGACCGATGACAGCGGCGAATTGATTCGCGGCCAAAAACGGCATCCGACGATCGAGGACGGTGTGGTGGTTTACGCCAACGCGACCATCCTGGGCGGTCGAACGGTGGTGGGGCACGATTCGGTGATCGGATCGAGCGTGTGGATCACCCGCAGTGTCTCCCCCAACACCACCGTGGTGCTTGAGCAACCGTCGTTGCGGGTTCGCGGCGGTGTCTCCGCCGACTCGGTCGACGAGCACGCCAACTATCAGATTTAGCGTTGGCGGATTAGTGTTGGCGGGGCAATTCCGGAAAACGCCATCCCGTTGTTGACCGAGTGCCGAAAATCCGTGGGTTCGCGCTCTCCTCGGCGGGCTCAATCTGCCATCGGCGGGCTCAATCGACAGCCACAAACCGCAAAACCCTGGAGTTGGCGCGGCGCCGGGGTGACCCGATCGTCTAAAATCCTGCCAGTGATGCGTCAACTTTTATACTGAGGGTGCCGCACCACTCGTCGTTTTTTGCCGCCCTTTCGCCGATTCGTTTGAGATCGATGACCAAATTGACACCCTTTGACGCCACAACACGCACCCGCATTGTTTTTGGACAAGGCGTCTTTTCACGGATCGGTGAGCTGGCGGCAGGGTTTCGGCCCAAATGTGTGCTGGTCGTCAGCGACTCCGGCTTGGTCGATGCCGGCCACTTTGGACACGCCGTCGATCACCTGCAGGCGGCGGGACTGCACGTGGAATCGTTCCATGACTTCGCCGAGAATCCGACCTGCGCGATGGTCGATGCCGGTGTCGCCAAGGCAGCCGAAGTGAAGCCGGACCTGTTGATCGGGCTGGGCGGCGGCAGCAGCATGGATTGTTGCAAGGGGATCAATTTCGTGTATTCCGGTGGCGGCTCGATTCACGATTACCATGGGGTTGGGAAAGCGACTGCGGACATGTTGCCGATGATCGCCGTGCCGACGACCAGCGGCACCGGTAGCGAGGCCCAATCGTTTGCCCTGATCAGCGACACCGACACGCACGTCAAAATGGCTTGCGGTGATCCCAAGGCCGCGTGCAAGATCGCGTTGCTCGATCCGGAACTGACGCTGACGCTGCCCCGCAACGTGACGGCGTTGACGGGCATCGACGCGATCTCGCACGCGATCGAAACCTATGTCACCAATCGGCGCAATCCGATGTCGATCACCTATTCGCGCCGTGCCTTTGGTTTATTGGCCGAAGGGTTTTCGCGAGTGCTGGAAGCCCCCGACGACATCGACGCCCGCAGCAAAATGCAACTCGGTGCCTGTTTCGCCGGAATGGCAATCGAAACTTCGATGCTCGGTGCCGCCCATGCGACCGCCAACCCTCTGACCGCTCGGCATGACATCACCCACGGCCAGGCGGTCGGGTTGATGTTGCCCGCCGTCATCCGGCTCAACGGCCAGCAGCACCCCGACTGGTACGCCGAACTGTTGCGTGACGTGGATCCGACAGTGACCGAATCGGAGGCGCCCGATCGGCTCGCATCGATGGTCACCCACTGGCTGAAACAGGCCGACTTGGCGACCAGCTTGAATGCGTTGAAAATCCCCGCCAGTGGGATCGAGAGTTTTGTCGAAGAAGCGCTCAAGCAATGGACCGGCACCTTCAATCCCGTGCCGCTGGACAAAACCAACGCCGAACTGCTGTATCGGTCGGTCGCGTGAGGCGTGTGGGGTAAGCATCCTGCTTGCCACCCTCGTCGGCAAGGTGTGGGGTAAGCATCCTGCTTGCCACCCTCGTCGGCAAGGTGTGGGGTAAGCATCCTGCTTGCCACCCTCGACGGCTCCGCCGGCGACCCCCATTGCCCGCCAGGAGGCGGGAGCCTCCCTGGCAGCGTGTTTCCAGGCGGAGCCTGGAAACAAGGGAGCGCTCGTTTACCGGCTTGTTGATTCAATCAGCCGTTTGGCGCGAGCCTACGGGCCTCGGTGCGTTTACGTGGTGATCGATGCCCGTACGCTCGCGCGATACGGCTAATCCCGCGTGGCCGCGGAAAAGGGGTCAGGTACCAAAAATGCGAAGCACCCTGCGGGCCATTTGGTTTTTGGTACCTGACCCCTTTTCCGCTCGACAAACGCAATCCCAAAATTAAATCTGGGTGAAGCACTAGGCGGCGTGGGTGGCGAAGGCCGGCGTCTCCTCGACGCCCATTTCGCTATGAATCAAACCGTCTTGCATCCGCCAACAGACATCGGCCGAGGCGGCGATCTCGTCGTCGTGGGTGATCATCAGGATCGTCAGGTTGTCGCGTTCTTTCAGATCGGCCAACAGACGCAGGATCTCTTGACCGGTCTCGGTGTCCAAGTTGCCCGTCGGCTCGTCGGCCAACAACAACTTCGGGTCGGTCATCAGGGCTCGGGCGATCGCGACCCGTTGCATCTCTCCGCCGCTCATTTCACTCGGACGGTGCTTGGCCCGGTGCAGCAACCCGACGCGATCGAGCATCGCTTCGGCACGGCGATGATTTTCCGATCGCGATTTGAAGTAGCTCCAAACACTCTGCCCGATCATGGCCGGGGCGAGCACGTTTTCGATCGCCGAGAGTTCGGGCAACAGGTGGTAGAACTGAAAGATGATGCCGATTTCGTGATTGCGATAACGATCGCGGACGGCGCGCGGGGCGTTGTCGATTCGATTGCCCCGAAAGAAAACTTCGCCTTCGTCGGGGCGGTCCAGCGTGGCCAACAAGTGCATCAGGGTACTCTTGCCGCTGCCACTGCGGCCGACCAATGCCGTGACCAGCCCCTGTCGGACTTCCAGATCCACGCCACGCAAGACGGGGACGTCAATGCGGTCCTTGTGATAGCTCTTTTTCAATCCGCGCGCGGTCAGAACGATAGGGGTGGGCATCAAACGGTCTCAAGGCATGGGAAGGGAGTGGGGCAACGCAAATTCTCCAGACGACCAAACAGGTGTCGGACACCTTTTTGATTCGCGGACACCTTTTTCATTCGAAACGCAGCGCTTGAACGGGGTGCATTCGCGCCGCCCGCATGGCCGGCAACACGCTGGCCATCACGGCGATGCCGACGGCACCGCACATCACCCAGACCAGTGTGAAGGGATGCACGATCGTGGGGATTTCGGTGAAGTAATAGACGGTCGGATCGAACACTTCTTGGCCGGTAAACATCTCCAGCAGTTCGGCGATGTCGTTGATGTAGTGCACGAACAAGAGCCCGCCGATCAGCCCGGCACCGCTGCCCACGAATCCGAGCAACAGCCCGTAGGTCATGAAGATGCTGCTGACACCGCGGCCGGACGCTCCCAACGCTTTGAGCGTTCCGATGTCACGCGTTTTTTCGACCACGATCATGAAGAACGTGGCCAAGATTCCAAAACCGGCGACCGCGATGATCAGGAACAGCAAGATGTTCAAGATCGTGGTTTCCAGTCGCACCGCAGACAACAGCGGGCCTTGCAGGTCGCGCCAGGTCTGGATGTTGTAGGCGTACAACTCGGGCGGAAAACGATCGCGCAGCGCGTCGCGAATGACGTTCAGGTCGGTGCCCTCGGCCAGTTTTAATTGAATCGTGGTGACGCTGCGGACGCCGGTTTCCGGATCGATCATGCCGCGAAATTCTTGCAGTTGATCCAAGCGGACGAATGCGAACGTGCTGTCGTATTCGCTCATCCCGGATTCATACAAATCGACGACGGTGAATTTCTGGTTGATGACTTTCGTTTCGCCCGCGGCGTTGGGAAAGATCATGCGAACGTCGTCGCCCGGTTGGGCGTAGTAGTGATCCTTGACCTGGCCGGCCTCGTCGCGGTGACGGACGCTGCAAGTTGAAATCCCCAAGATGATGCCGGGAAACTGTTCGGTCATCGGATCCACGGCGGCCACCAACCGGTCATCCGAACCAGAGATCAACGGCTGGGAGAACGAGGGTCCAAAGGAGGGTCCCTTGGCTGCGTTTGCAGCGGCTTCGTCTTGTTCGGTCGGCTCCGTTTGACCACTCGCCTTGCGATGCAACTCGGCCATCATCTTTCGCTCTTGGGCGACCATTTGTTCGATGCGACGTTCTTCGCTGACACGGTCACGGCGATGCCGCCAACCGGCCGCAGCGAGTTCCTTGCGGTCGGGGGCATAGCCCGATTCGCGCAGTTCGAAACTGGCCGATTTCTGGTTTTCCGGATGCAGCAGGTATTTGCCGAAGTCGCTGACACTGTCATAGGTCGCCGGATCGAGTCCGATCAAATTGACGTGGCGGCCGATTTGCTGGCCGCGGAAATCGATTCCCAACATGGACGGGACACTGACGCTGACCGAGGACCCGACCAGTGCCGACCCACAGATCCGTTCGATCTCGCGCAAGTGCGCGTCGGGATCGGGCATGCCGCCGGTGGCATGGCATTCGATCATGACATCCGAGGCCAGACCGTGCAGCCGCTCGTGCATCTCGGTCGAGAATCCGCTCATCACGCTGTTGACGACGATCAACGTCGCCACGCCCAGGGTGACACTGATGATCGACGCCAGTGCGATGTAGCGTGTTTTAAGATAACGAAAGCAGAGTAACCAGCGATACATTTAGCCCATCCTTTGGCTCGTGTCGGTGCTGCGGCATCCGTTTGACCGTTTGCCGCCGGAGTCTAAGGGACCGACGGGATCGGCGTAAAGATGAAGTCTAGAACCCGAATCCGCCCGTGGTCAGCCAGAACGTGACGATCATGCAGACCCAGACCAGATCGAGAAAGTGCCAGTAGTGGGCGGCGAAATCGACCGGCCAGTGTCGTTCGTGGTCGTACCTCCCGATCCCCGAGCGGGTGGTGACGATGCCGAGCGCGATGATCCCTCCCAGCACGTGCAGGGCATGCAAGACGGCCAGCACCACGACCATCCCCGCCACGCCGCGACCGGGTCCTTCAAACGTCGCCGGTCCGAGCAGGATTTCGGTCATCGCGAGGCATTGGACGACGGTAAAGACCACCGCCGCGGCGGTGCTGATCCCCAGCAACCAAGCCGTCGCGTGAAACCGATCGCGACGCACCGTCCGCGTCGCCGCGTGGACCAGAACACTGATCGCGATCAGGCAAACCGTGCTGACCAGGAAGGTCTTGGGAAGCGGCACCAGTTTCAGCGGATCGTCGCTTCGTGAGACCGCGTAAATGGCATAGAGCAGCAACGTGGCGGCAAAAAAAACGAACAGCGAAAGCAAGAACAGCCACCCCCCCTGCTTGACCCGTCGGTCTACCGGTAGCAAGGGGCGAGGAGGACCTCCGCGGTCGTCGAAGGAGTCGGTCACGCTAATTTCTGCAGCCATGTGTCGTGAACGCCGGTAACGTTTTTCGTGTGCAGGCGGTATGCTTGGCAATGATAGTCTGGCGGACACTGTTCCGCTGCCCGTTGCGCTGTAGCATCTCACTTCCCGCCCCCCTTTCCAACCGCATATTGCCTCCGGCAGACAACTCCCCCACGAGGCAGCGTTGCCCCCCATGAGCGAAGTACGCGACTTTTGCAATGCCGATTTACCCGGGCTGGCCAGGGTCTGGAGTGAGCATTGGACGGCCGCCCAGTCGCCGCCGCCGATCAGCTCGACCATCATCGAACGCGCGATCTTGTCGCGCGCCTTTTTCTCGCCCCAAGATCTATTGGTCGCGACCATCGACGGCCGCGTCGAGGCCTGGTGTCATTTCAGCCGCCCGGGGGACCATGGTGATGAATGGTCGGGCATGCCGGCCAGTGACGTCGCGATCCTTTCGGCGATCTGTTTCACCCACGCCGGACTGAAATGCTGTGACGACCTGCTGAACGCGGCCGAGAAACGGATCCGACAAGAACAGTGTCACTCCATTTTGGCAGGTCCGATGCGGGATCAGCAATGTGGCTACGTCGGCTTGGCGCCCATCGGTCATGGCATCGGGATCCCGGATGTCGATGTTCGCGCCGCCTCGTTATTGAGTCGGCACGGCTATTCACCCGAAAATAGTTTTCAGCGGATGGTGGTCACCACGGCACCCTATCGTCCACCGGTCAGCCGCGAAATGATGCAGTTTCGGCGCACCACGCGAGCCGAACGGTCCGCGGTGGTTCCCCAGCAAGGTCGTTATGCCTCGGCGATGGCCCACATGGACATCGAGCACCATCAATTGATCAACCATCGTAACGGGGATCGTCTGGCCAACGTCCGGTTGTGGTTGAGTGACCCCGAAGCCCAAGTGATGAGCTGCTCCGAGGCGATCTTGGATTTGTCCGTCACCGAAACACCCGGCGAATTGACTTCGGCCGAAACCTTTCTCGTCGCGGCGCTGATCCAGTCGATGGCGACCCGCTGTGTCTTCCGCGTCGAAACGGCGATCAACGGCGAACACTCGGTGCTGAAAGAACAACTCACTTCACTTCATTTTGAAAACACACAGCGCGGCCAGCGGTGGACCAAGGAGCTCTAGGCGTGTCACGCAAAGAAAAGATTCTGGCGATGCTTCAGGAAGACCCCACCGATACGTTTTTGCGTTACAGCTTGGCGATGGAGTTGCGGACCGAGGGGGATCATTCGAGCAGCCTGGAGAAACTCGACGAACTGGCGCGCGAGACGCCCCCCTACGTGCCGGCTTTTTTTATGGCCGCCCAACAACTCGTCGATCTGGGACGCGTCGATGAGGCGCGGACGCGTCTGCGCAATGGAATCGACCAGGCGCGAGCCCAAGGCGATGGGCACGCCGCGGCCGAAATGAGCGAATTGCTGGCAACGCTCGGCGAACTGGGCGAAGAAGACGACGAGCTGTAAATGGCCGCCGAGCAAACCACGGCGGTGGTCCTGCGGACGATCGAATTCAGCGAAACCAGCCTGGTCGTCACCCTACTGACCCGTGATTTTGGACAGCTCTCCGCGCTGGCCAAAGGCGCTCGCCGTCCCAAGAGTTCCTTCGAAGGTTCGCTTGACCTGCTGGCCGTCTGTCGTGTAGTGCTGATTCGGAAATCCTCCGATGCGCTCGATTTGTTGACCGAGGCAAAGCTCCAGCGTCGTTTTCGCGGAGCGGAAAAGTCGTTGGATCGCGTTTATGCCGGATACTATATCGCCGAAATGCTTCGACTGTTGACGGACAATCACGATCCCCACCCCGGGCTCTTCGACCTGACGCTCAGCGCGCTCGGGCAGATCGACGGGACGGGCAATTCCGCCCTGGCGGTACTCGGTTTTGACACCGCGGCACTGCGATTGCTCGGCCATGCGCCTTCGACGCGCCGCTGTGTCGACTGCGGTGGCCCCGTCAACGGTACCCCACGGGTCGCGTTCGCACCGATCGCCGGCGGCGTCGTGTGTCGCGATTGCCGCTCGCGTCAACACAGCCTGTTGACGGTCAGCCGCGGAACGATTGAACACTTGGAGCGTTTGCTTGCACCCCACACGCGGCTGCCGATCGAAGTTCCCTCGGAGGTTTATCGGGAGATGCGTGGCTTGATCAGCCGATATATCCAAACAATCCTCGGCTCGATTCCGAAAATGCAACCTTACCTGCCCGCCCGGATGGAACCGGTGGAATGAATAAAAAGAATCAACAAATGGACCGATCCCGTCGCCTCGCCCGTTGGGTGTCGCGGCCGAGTTTAGCCGCAAGCCTGTTGGCAGGCACGTTGCTGGCAAGCACGACCGGATGCCAAACCGCCGGCGGCTCGGCGTCGCGCAGTTGGTTTCCCAAACTGCCGTTCCGCTCGGTGGCGACCAGCGAAACGGAGACGCCCGCACCGGTGCAGGCGGAGGAAACCCCTCGCGTGGCTTCCACCCCGGTCACCAACGCCGGCGGCAAACTGGGATTGCCCAGCACCCATCGGCTGGTCGGCTACGTCACCGGTAAAAAGCACGAAGACATCCCGCGTGCGAAAGAGTACTACCGCCGCGGTGACGAACTGTTCCGACAAGCCGCACGGGCTCCCAAGGCGACTCGCACCGGTATGTTCGCCGAAGCGGCCGAGTTGTTCGACAACGCCGGCAAGGAAGCTCCGGGATCGGGATTGCACCAAGACGCTCTGTTCATGCAGGGCGAGTCGTTGTTCTTTGCCAACGATCTCAACGGCGCACGCGACGCATTCGAAAAACTGCAAAAGGACTTTCCCCGCAACCGTCACGGGGATCGCGCCGCGGCCCGATTGTTTTCGATCAGCAAGTACTGGATCGATGTTTCCAAATCCGGCAGCGATGCCTGGTACTCACTCAACTTCTTCGACACCACGCGACCGCTGCGTGATGCCGACGGACACGCGATCAGGGTGCTGGACCAAATCCGTTACGATGATCCCACCGGCAAACTCGCCGATGACGCCACGATGGCGGCCGCGGCGGAGCACATTCGCAACGAGCAGTACGAAAAGGCCGATGAGTTTCTGACGGACCTGCGCGAAACGTTCACCGACAGCGATCACCTGTTCTTGGCCCACCTGCTGGGAATTCGTTGCAAGCTGGAAATCTACGGCGGACCGGAGTACAGCGAACTGGTGCTGGACGAAGCCGACGAACTGGTCAAACAAACCCGGCGTCGCTTTCCCAACGAATTGCGTGAAGAGAAGTACAACCAATTGCTCGCACGCGCGGCGGCGGAAATCGCCTACCACAAAGCCGAGAAGCTGGCCTTCCGCGCCAAGTATCGCGAACGCAAGAAAGAGTTCGGCGCCGCGGCGCAGCTGTATCGCAAGATCCTGCGTGATCATCCCACCACGCCCCAAGCCGAGCGGGCCCGCGAAGTGCTGGCCGAGATCGAGAAACTGCCCGCGACACCGACGCAGAACGTCGCCATTCGCGCCATCGCCAAGGCGTTCCCCTCGTCCAAACGATCGACACCGCTGGTCACCGTCGACTCTCTGCAAACCGGCGACGAAACTCCGGCCGAGTCGCCCACGGAAACCCCCTCCGAAACGACTGGCAAAAAGTTGCTTCGATAATGCACCGCCCGATGCCCCCCCAATCCGACACGAATGTTGGTGTGCAGGCTTTAGCCGCCCACCGTCGCTGCGAAGCAGCGACCGGGAACTGCCTAAAGGCTAGACACCAACGGTTGACGAAAAAGGTGTCCGACACCTTTTTCGTAGCTTGGGTAACGTTGCTGTTGGGTGGATGTTCGGCGTACCAGTTCGGAGCCGCGGCGCTGTATCCGCGTGACATTCGCACGGTTCATATCCCGGTCGTGCGCAACGAATCGTTTCGCCACGACTTGGGTCCCCAATTGACCGACGCCTTGGTCAAAGAAGTCGAACGACGAACGCCTTACAAAGTGGTCAGCAATCCGAACGCCGATTCGGTGCTGCGCTGCAACATCACCGCTCAGTCAAAAGTCGTGCTGACCGAAACCAGCAGTGACGACCCGCGAGCGCTCGACAGCGCAATCACGGTCGGAGCCACCTGGACGGCACGCGATGGCCGTCGGTTGATGCAAAACAGCTTGGCCAGTATCGAGAGTGACAGCACAGGGTTCAGCCAAAGCGTTCGCTTTGTCCCCGAAGCCGGTCAGTCGATCGATACGGCCAACCAAGAAGCCATCGATCGACTCGCCCGTCGGATCGTCTCCCAAATGGAATCTCGCTGGTAGTGCTGCGACACACGTTCGCTTCACCTGACTGCAGCACCCCGCCCCTTTCTCGTCGGAAGTATCCAGCCGTGCCAGAGAGCCAAACCCGATCGGCCAAGGTTTGGGACATCGGTCAGCGTGTCTTGACGTTCGAACGTCGGCCGCTGGTGATGGGAATCCTGAACGTGACGCCGGACAGTTTTTCCGACGGCGGACGACACAATGATCCCCGCGCGGCGATCGAGTTGGCGTTGCAAATGCAGACCGATGGGGCGGACATCATCGACATCGGCGGCGAGAGCACGCGTCCCTACAGCGATCCGGTTGCCGCAAACGAAGAACTCGATCGCGTGTTGCCGGTCATCGCAGGGCTGGCCGGACAACTCGCGATCCCGATCAGCATCGACACGAGTAAGGCCGCAGTCGCCAAGGCCGCGATCGATGCCGGTGCAGAGATCATCAATGATGTCACCGGGCTGGAAGGCGATGCGGCGATGGCGTCCCTGGCCGCCGATGCCCAAGTCGGTGTCTGCGTCATGCACATGAAAGGCACACCGCAGACGATGCAGAACGACCCAACCTACAGCGACGTGGTCGAAGAGATTTACCAGTACCTGCGACAGCGGATGGAGTTTTGCCTGGCTGCGGGATTGCGGCGGGAACGAATCTGCCTGGACCCGGGAATCGGGTTTGGGAAAACGCATGAGCACAACGTGCGTCTGCTACAGCGGACCGCCCGGTTTTGCGAACTGGATGCACCGATCCTGATCGGTCATTCACGCAAAGGCTTCATCGGAAAACTGCTGGGCGACAAAACCGCAGATCGAACCGCCGCGACTCTCGGCGTGTCGCTCGCGGTGGCCGCAGCCGGCGCCGACATCATCCGTGTCCACGATGTCAAACCGACCGTCGATGCGCTCACTCTGTTTCGGGCCTGCGGCGCGATCGGTTGATCGGGCGCGACGTTTGATTTGCCATCTACTTTGACGCCAAGCGGGGCGTTTTTTTTGTTAGCGGTAGGGCGCGAGCCCTCCGGTCGTTCGCGGTGGTTTTCCAGCGTGACCGGACGGCTCGCGCCGTTCCGCTAACACCTGCGGCGCGATCGGTTGATCAGGCGCGACGTTTGATTTGCCCTCTCCTCTGACGCCAAGCGGGGCGTTTTTTGTTAGCGGTAGGGCGCGAGCGTCTCCGGTCGTTCGCGGTGGTTTTCCAGCGTGACCGGACGGCTCGCGCCGTTCCGCTAACACCTTTAAAGCCGAAGTCTTCCCGCCTCCCGGCCGCGCACCGCGTGTGGCGAGAGCCACACCGCCAGGAGCGTTCCAAGGCGGAGCCTTGGAACGCGTTAAAGCCAGGGATCACTCCTCGGCATCTTCGGACGACTCGTCGTTGTCGGCTGGTTCGGGGCCGGCATCGAGAGCTTCGGCCGTCCCGTCGGACTCAGCCGATTCGGTGGAGACCGCCGCGGGCTGTGGAGTGGTCGGCCCCGACACCACTTCGCCTTCTTCGGCCTCTTCTTCTGGCGGGATGCGGACTGCGGCGATCAGCGTGTCGTCGGCGTCGACGTTCATGATGCGAACACCTTGGGTGTTGCGTCCGATCACACTGATGTCACGGGCGGCGACGCGCTGCAGTTTGCCCTTGCCGGTCATCAGGAAGACTTCATCGTTATCATCGACGCGTGCGATGGCGATGACCTTGCCGTTTCGGCTGCTCGTTTTAATATCGCGAAGCCCTTTGCCGCCACGACGCTGGGTTCGATAGCGGGCCGACGAGGAACCGTTTTCGGATTCGGTTTCTTCGCCACCGTCATCGACGATCGCGTTGGGTCCAAATGGCGTCCGTTTCCCGTAGCCGTTTTCACAAACGGTCAGCAAGGTCGCTTCCGGTTCGGCGACGACCATGCCGACGACGGTGTCATCACCGACCAACGAGATGCCTTTGACGCCGGAGGTGTTTCGTCCCATCGGACGGGCATCGGATTCTTTGAATCGGATCGCCATCCCGGACGCGGTGACCAGGATCACTTCGTCGCCGGGGCCGATCACGTTGGCCGAAACCAGCTCGTCGCCTTCGCGTAGTTTGATCGCGATGATGCCGCCGCGTTTGGGGCGACTGTATTGCTCCAGCGGCGTTTTCTTGACCAAGCCGCTGCGGGTCGCCATCACGACATAGTAACCTTCCTGGTTGAAGTCACGGACGGCCAAACAGGAAGCGATTTTTTCGCCCTCTTCGAGCGACAGCAGGTTGACGATCGCACGGCCCTTGGCATCACGCGGCAATTGCGGCAGGTCATAGACCTTTTGCCAGCGGACTTTCCCGGTCGTGGTCAAAAACAGCAGGTAGGCGTGGGTGCTGGCGACGAACAGATGTTCGATCGGGTCTTCGGTGTCTGTTTTGGCACCCTTGAGTCCCTTGCCGCCGCGCCGCTGGGTGTTGTAGACGCTCGACGGCGTGCGTTTGATGTAGCCTTCGTGACTGATCGAAACGACCATCGTCTCTTCGGTGATCAGATCTTCCAGGTCGATGTTGCCGAGTTCTTCATTGCTGATCTGGGTACGGCGGGGCGAACCGAATCGCCGCTTCATCTCTTCCAGGTCTTCCTTGATGATGCCGTAGACCCGCGCCTGGCTGCCCAGGATATCCAGGTAGTCGGTGATCTCTTCGAGCAATTGCTTGTGCTCGTCGGTCAACTTTTCCTGTTCCAAGTTGACCAATTGCCCCAACCGCATCTTCAAGATTTCGTCGGTCTGGACACTGGTCAGGGTGTAGGTGTCCGACTCGCCGCGTTCGAGTTGGAATTGACGAAAGCCTTCGTCACCGAGCGCCCGTTGCATCATTGATGCAGGGCATTCGATGCCCATCAAACGCTGTTTGGCTTCCGGTTGCGTCCGGCTGGTGCGGATCGTTTGGATGATTTCGTCGATATTGGCCAATGCCAACAGCAGGCCCTCGACGGTGTGTTTTCGTCGCCGCGCCTTGGCCAACAGGAATTGGGTGCGTCGCCGAATCACGGTGATGCGGTGGCGAATGAATTCCTGCAGCATCTCCTTGAGCGTCAATTCGCGCGGCTTGCCGTCGACAAGCGCCAAGAAGATCATCGAGATCGTGTCTTGCAGCGGCGAGAATTGATACAGCTGGTTCAGAATGACATCGGGATCTTCGTTGCGTTTGAGTTCGATCACCAAACGCACGGGTTCCTTGAGGTCCGATTCGTCGCGGATTCCCGAGATGCCCTTGATGCGGTCGTTGTTGACCAATCCGGCGATCCGCTCGACCACCCGGTCACGGTACTGTTGATAGGGGATCTCCGACACGATGATGCGATGCCGATTGCCCTTCATCTCCTCGATGCGACATTTGGCGCGGACGATGATCGTGCTGCGTCCGGTCTTGTAACCGCGACGGATCCCGGCGCGACCGCAGATGATGCCGCCGGTGGGGAAGTCCGGGCCGGGAACGATTTCGCACAGTTCGTCGATCGTGGTTTCCGGTTCGTCGATCAGCTTGATGACCGCGTCGCAGATTTCGGTCGGGTTGTGTGGCGGAATGCTGGTCGCCATCCCGACCGCGATCCCGCCGGACCCGTTGATCAACAGGTTCGGATACTTGCTGGGCAAGACGGTCGGTTCGGTCCGCGCCTCGTCATAGGTCGGGATGAAATCGACCGTGTCCAGTTTCAGGTCATCCAACATCGCCGCGGCGACGGCCGACAAGCGGGCTTCGGTATACCGCATCGCCGCCGGAGGCAGCCCGGCGATCGATCCGAAGTTCCCCTGTTTGTCGATCAGCAACGAACGCATGTTCCATTCTTGGGCCATACGAACGAGCGTCGGGTAGATCACCGATTCACCGTGGGGGTGATAGTTACCCGACGTGTCGCCAGAGATCTTGGCGCATTTGACCCGCTTGCTTCCCGGACCGAGGTTGAGGTCGTTCATGGCGACCAGAATCCGTCGTTGGCTGGGCTTTAACCCGTCGCGGACGTCCGGCAGGGCTCGGCTGACGATCACGCTCATCGCGTACGTCAGGTAGCTCTCTCGCAATTCGTCTTCGATCGGCAGATCGATCATCCGCAGGGCGCCTTCGCCCCCGACATCACCACCGGTGAGACCGCCATTCTCGCCGTCACCCTGAGGCTCCGTCGCCCCCCCCGAACCGTTCTCTTCGTCTTGGCCGTTTTCGTCGTTTTCGTCTGCCACGTGGTGTCCTAGCGGAGAGGTAGAAAACCGCGGAAATCCCGGTAAATCACGGGTTCGCGCAAGCCAGAGAGTCTACCAGCTGGACGCCTGATTCACAACGGTGGCAAGGCCGGTCGGGGAGTCGGCAGCGGGCATTAGGCAGTGCGCACTCGTTCCCAGGCTCCGCCTGGGAACGCGAGGTCGGTGTGGCTCTGCCACACGCGGTGTGCGGTCGCGAGGCGGAGCCTCCGAGACAGTGTGTTCCCAGGCGGAGCCCGGGAACAAGACGACATCAAAAACGCGATTGACATCAGCCGATTCGCGCAAGCGTTCGGGCCTCGTCAGCAACGGAGGGCCCGTAGGCTGGCGCCAAACGGCTGATCCCAAGAAGCCCCAAGGGAATGGAAACCGCCAAAATTTCGCGAATGAATGGACGTTTCAACAGTGAGATTTTGCGCAGCCCAGGCGGAGCCTCCGAGACAGTGTGTTCCCAGGCGGAGCCCGGGAACAAGACGGCGGGCGGAGCCTGGGAACAAGACGTCCGGCGTGGCGATCGCCCTTACAACTCGCGGATCGAGAGTCCGCGGAACTGAACCGCGTCACCGTGACCGGCGAATCCGAAGTGTCCCTTCTTGCGGTCCTTTCCGGGATGGGCGCTGTCGGCCATGTAGTCGGTGATCTGCGACAGGTCCGTTTTCAAGATCACGGTGCCATTGAGTTCGACCGTGATGGTACTGCCATCGACGGTGACCTCTTGAAAATTCCACTCGCCGACCGGACGCAAGAACCCTCGTGTCGCTGCCGCCATGCCGTAGGCCGAACCGTGGTATTGGCGTTTGTCCAACTTGGCGTACTTGGGATGCGTGTTGTCGAGCACTTGCAACTCACACATCGCCTGGTAGGCCGGGTTGCCTTGGATCGGTGCGCGAATCGCCAGCCCATTGTTGCCGCCGGGCGGCAATCGGAACTCCAACCGTGCGACGAAGTTGGCGTACTCTTTTTCGGTCAGCAAGTTTCCGCCCTTGCCTTGCTTGCAACCGATCGCCCCGTCGACGACTTCATAGTTGTCCGTCGCACCGACCCAGCCGGTCAGATCGCTGCCGTTGAAAATCGATTCGAACTGATCGGCGTTTTTTGCCGCAAGCGTGTTGTTGGCTTCTTGGTTGCTCAGTTCTCTGATTTTCAGGTTTCGCCAACGAATCTCACCGCCGTGCGTTTGCAATTCGATCGGACCGCTGACAAACAGCGGCGATTCGCGGTCCCAAAAATTCTCCATGATCGCATGGTCGACGACCATCTGATCGTTCAGCCAAACCGTGGTCCGCGCACCGACCTGCAGGACGCGAACTGAATTCCACTCGCCGAACGGTTTGTCGGCATGAACCAACGGATCTTTGCCCGGGGCACCTGCGCTGTTGTTCCAAAGACCACCGCTTCCCTTGTCGGCACCGAGTTTGAACTTGGCGGTTTCGGTCGAGTCCCAGATTTGAACTTGCGGGGTTCCCTTGAGATAGATTCCGCTGTCGGCCCGCGGGACGGTCTTGTACTCCAGATACAATTCATAGTCACGGTAATCTTGGTTGGTGACCAGGTAGGCGCCGTGTCCGTCGTTGACCAGTTCACCGTTTTCGACGCGCCAGTGTTTTTCGGCATCAGCTTGCCACTCGGCCAGCTTTGCGTTGCGTTCTTCCTCGGACATTTCGGCCAACTTGATCGGGCTGAAATGGGGACGCCCGTGCCAGCCCTCCAGGTTCTCGCCGTTGAACAGTGGTTGGAAGGCATCGGGAGATTCGGCCTGCGTGACCGGAGGCATCGTGACGAAGGCTGCGATCGCGGCAGCAAAGACCAGGCGGGTGAGTTTCATGGTGGGATTGATGTCTAGCGGGTAGAGAACTGGAAGGTCGATATAATAACCAAACTTCACGTCAACAGTCTGAGCTTCAACGACACGGCGTTAAAAATCGCGTCGTGCGAAGTAAACGCACGAAAGCGTTAGCATAACGGCCAAAAACAGGCTGCAACTGGCGACCGGGCGAACGATTTTCAGCTGCACGACTTCCTGCTCCTCGTTGGCCACATCGCCGATCGCGAAGGACGTCTTGCCGCTCACCAACGCCGCGACCGTCTGGCTCAATTCCCCCGTCTGCGGTGTCAGCGTTCGCAACGGCGTGATGACGTATCGATCAACACTCCGCCAGCTGGTCAGGGAGGGGCGAACGGCCCGCTGGATCGTCGCGGAGGCTGTGGCGTCGGGGCCGATTGCGACAAAGTCGATCGAATCGATGTGGTGCGCGATCGCCAGCCGACCGGATTGCTGGTCGTACTTGATGGCCGTCACTTCGCTCTGAGGCAGGGTCCCCCACTCCACCCGATCTCCGCTGCGAGTCGCGATCCTGACGCTGCCGTCTGTCGTCAGCAAAGCGAATCGATCGGTCGCCCCCAATCCCTCGGCGGCCACGACCGTCCGATCTTTCGGCGCGGGGAATTCGGCCAACAACGCCAGCGTGTCGGCCTGGTACCAACGGACCGGCTCGTCGGCACGGGCAAGCAACACCGACTGGCCGGCCGCAGCCATCGTCGCCCGCGCCGCATCATTGTCGTCCAACATGAGATCCGCGGCCAACGTCGCAGTCTTCCTTTGCGCGTCGTCACCGCCACCGGGCAACTCCATTCGCATCAACCGTCCGCGGGCGTAAACGACCAGCGACCGGCCATCGGGAAGCACATCCAGCCGCACCGGATCGGTCAGCGTGACTCCCTTTGGCAAGATCACGCGAAAGGCTTCGGTCGCACCGCCCTGCATGCGAATCAAGTCGGTGATCCAAGCCGTCACCCCGATCTTGGAAACTTCGATGCTCGGCGATCCGTCCTCAGCTTCGGGTTGATTATCCGATTCACTGCCCGATTCAGTGGTCCGATCATCGGACGTTTGGTCCGGTTCGTCATCGTCGATCCCCGATTCGTCCAACACTTGCTCAATGGTCGTCGCCATCAGCCCGGTGTTGTTGAATGCGATCATGCGGTTGCCGACAACCAGCAATCGACGCGTGCCGTTGGGCAGTCGCAATCCCGGGTTGGGCTTCCAGTCCTTGGACCGATCGAGCACCAACAAGTCCAGCGATCCGCTGCCGTACAAATTGAACCGCCCGCCCCGGATGCGTGCCGTCGCGATCTTTCCGGGGGCGATGCGAACCGGAGGCACGATCAAATCACGGCGTCGAAAATCGCCTTCGATCACATCGGCCCATTGATTCGAATCGTTGTCGAACCGTTTCAGTTCGCCGCCACGCGTCGCGATCACGATGTCTTGACCATCAAAGGACATCTGCGAGATCCGATCGGGTGAGCGAACGAGTGCGTCAAAGTATCCGCCGATCAGTCCGATCACCAACACAAAGGCGCCGAACATGCAGGTCACACCGATCGACAGAATCGGGGAACGCCAGCGCAGCCCGGCGAGCAAGGAGACACTGAAGAACACCGCAAATAAAAACACCGCCACCGGGATGCACCACAACACCCGCGCGTTCCAAATGTCCAGCCGAAAGCCGGAGATCAACCACAGGCCAATCACCAATTGGCTGACGCAGAGAAAGACGAACGCACATCCGCCGATGAACTTTGACAACAGCAACATCGTTCGCGAGATCGGCTTGCTCAACAACAGATGCAACGATCCCGGTTGCAGCATGTCGGGAATGATCGACGCGGTGACCAAGATGCCTAAAAAGATCAACGCAAAACCGAGCAACCAATCCATCATGATCGGGACGACAAACTGATTGATCAGCGAAACGAATTGTTCTTTACCGATCAGAAAGAAGGCCGGAAAATCGAAGCCCGCGTAAGACAGGGTGATGGACCGCGCCGACATCGCGGTGAAGACGCCCGGCAACGCCGCTTCGATCCGCAACCGTGCCCGTCGGCGACGTTCGGGTTCACTGATTTCATCGTCCGGGATCTCGTCCAACTCGCGAAGCTCGCGCAGCCTGACCGTCGTTCGCCACGCTTCGGCATCGTACCAGTCTTCGTTGTCCAGAGACTCGTTGAGTGAATCGGCCAGCGCCCCCTTGTCGATCCGAACGTCTTCGCCACGGGCGACCTGGCGAAGCTTGCGTTGAATGTCTTCGGGAAAGGTGCGGGCAAGGCGCCCCAGGGCTGTTTCCGATTCCTTGGGATCGACCAGCCCCCGCGCGAGCATCGCCTTCATCTGCGTCCCATTGTCCAAGTCGAACCAACGAAACGTCGTCGTGTAATCCTCGTGGTATCCGATCGGTGCCAGCGCGGCCAAGAAGATCCAAATCGCCACCATCGCGATCCAAAGGATCCGCGACGCAAGTGCCGAATGAAACGAGTCCGCGATCACTGCCAAATAAGGTTTGATCATGACAGCACCTCCTCCCCGGCGACCTCCTCCCCGGCGACCTCCTCGACTGAGTCCGTTCCGACCAGACGCATGAACGTTTCTTCCAAGGACTCGCGACGCACTTCCAATCGAGCGATCGATTGATCGAATCGCCGCAGTTGGTCCACGATCGCATTGATCTGATCCTGGTCAACGACCGCAATCGACAATCGGAACGCGTCGCGAACTCGGGTCGATTCGATGTCGACCGTCAGGGAGTCGCCGAAGATCGCTTGCCAATCCGGTTCGGCGTCGCCGAGCACTTCGACGATCAGCTTTTGTTGGTCGCGGTGCGCCAGTTCATCGATCGGTCCGATCGCTTTGATTTCGCCCTTGGCCAGGATCGCCACCCGCGTGCAAACCATTTCCACTTCCTGCAGGATGTGGCTGTTGAGGAAAATCGTCTTTCCGCCCTCACGCAACCGATCGATCACCTTGCGGACTTCATTCCGCCCGACCGGATCAAGCCCGTCGGTCGGTTCATCCAGGACCAGCAGGTCGGGGTCGTGCAGCAGCGCTTGGGCGAGTCCGAGACGCTGGTACATCCCCTTGCTGAACCGACGGACCGACTCGCGATCACGTCCTTCGAGCCCGACCAGTTTCAGCAACTCGTCGCTGCGCGAGTGGATTTCGGCCGAGGTCATGCCACTCATCCGGCCGTAGTAGCGGAGCGCCGATCGCGCCGTGTGATGGCGATCGACACGCAGCGATTCCGGCAGATAACCGACGCGCGAGCGGGCGGCGGAGCTGCCGATCGGTTGCCCGAGCAACCTGGCATGGCCGCCGGAGGGTTTGACCACGCCCAACAGCATTTTGATCAGGGTCGTCTTGCCGGCGCCGTTGGGGCCGAGCAAGCCGAACACCTCGCCCGGAAAAGCTTGCAGCGAAACGCCGCGAACGGCATCGATGCGGCGGCGTCCGGTCAGCGACAGACTGCGATACGTTTTTCGCAGCTGATGAACATCAACGATGGGGTCTGGCACGGCGGATCTTCAATGAGTGGCGGCGTGCCGACCAGTATAACGCCGAGCCCCGAAATCCGCCCCGGGTGCCTCGCCAACGACCTGAAACCGCGAAAACGGGGGTCAGGAGTCAATAGCCGGAACGGCCCTACGGGTGCTTCGCACGATTGACTCCTGACCCCCTTTTCGCTCGCAGGACTTTAGGAACAGAGCCTAGCCGGAAACCGAGCCGAACATCAGATAGCCCAGCCAAACGACTGAAACGGCGATCACGGCGGCAGCCAACAAACGGTGCCCCGGGTGACGCCAGTCGGGACGCTGGACTTCGCGCTCATACAGGCTGCGAAACCGCTCACGCTGGTTCTCGGTCGTGAACACCCCGTCTTCGACCAACTCGTTCAAGCCGAATTGAGTCGAGTACTCCACGACTCCATAGACGCGGTGACGGCGATCCAGTTCGTCGACCCCGACGCCCTCGAAGTACCACAGCTGGTTACCGAATTCGGTCTCCGTCTCGGCGCGGTTGTCGATGCAACGCAACTGCAAGATCTCGCTGCGTTGGGGGCAAAAGCGAGCACGGATCATGGCACGATTGCAATCGAGCCTGACCTGGCGGATGGTCGCTTCTGAAAACCGGATGACCTGGACGTGGCTATTCATAGATCCCTCTCTTCATTTCCCGCCTAGTGGAAACTAAATTCACTTAATCCGATTATTGCCGGGAACCTAAGTTCCGTCATGGTCAGAAAACCAAAAAAGCGGACCGAATCTTGTTTTTTTAAGATGGGTCGCTTCGACGTCGGTCAAACTGGCGGACCCTCGTCGTCTTTGTCGGTTCAAAACCGTCCCTGGATGAACACGTGCACAGACATTTTGCGGCTCCCCGAAAGGGGGTGCGGTTAGCACAAAAACGTCGGGCGTTAAACTGGCCCGCGACTCCGGTTTCTTCCCCGCCTCTCCTTTCCGACTAGACATGCTCGAACGTCGTTCCCTGCGGGCGCCCGTCACACTGGGCGTCGTCCTGATCGTCCTGGTCGTGATCCTCGGCGCGATCTGGGCGCTCTCCAGCTTCATCGGATCCGAACGCAGCGGGCTGTTCTGGACGCTGTTTATTCTGGGCAGCCTGTTGCTGTTGAGCATCCTGGCCGGCGTGATCGTCTACCTGACGCTGACTATCAAAGCCGTCCGATTGAATCAACGGCAATCCAATTTCATCGACTCGGTCACCCATGAATTAAAAAGCCCGATCGCGTCGTTGAAGCTATACCTGCAGACCATGTCCCGGCACAGCGTCGATGAGTCGCAGCAACGCGATTTCCATCGCATCATGCTCGATGACGTCGAGCGACTCGACGCCCTGATCAACCATCTGCTCGATGCGGCGCGGATTGATCGCGGCAACGAGCCGGAGGACGACGAAGTGTTCCGGCTTGACCAGTTGCTCGCCGAATGCGGCGAAGCGGCGTGCATGCGCTACCGCTTGCCGGCCGAAACGGTCCGAATCGATTGCCCGCCGGTGACGATCCGCAGCCAATCGGTGCAACTGGAAATCCTGTTTCGAAACTTGATCGACAATGCCATCAAGTACGGCGGTTCGCCTCCCGAAGTCCTCGTGTCGATCCGCCCCGTCGAAGGCAAAGAGGACCAAGTGGTCGTCTCGATCACCGACAACGGCGCGGGGATTCCGTACGACAAACGCCGCAAGATCTTCGGGCGTTTTGTGCGACTGGGCAACGAACTCGAACGCAGCACGCCCGGCACCGGCCTGGGGCTCTACCTGGTGCGGACGGTCAGCAAAGCCGTCGGGGCGAGCGTGCGGATTCGCGGGCGGCGTGAAATCGATGGGGTCGCCGGAACCGTTTTTGAAGTCACAATGAAACAAGCTGTCTCGGACGTGCCGACGGAATGACCCGCACGAACTGACCCGCACCAGGAGGGTCGCCCGACCAGACGCGTTTCCCGTTCACGTTTCCACTTAGCCATTGCCGCCATGCGTCCGCATATCCTTGTCGTCGAAGATGAAAAGCACTTGGGGGTCGGGATCAAGTACAACCTTGAAGCCGACAACTATCGTGTCACGCTGGTCGAAGATGGGCCGACGGCGTTACGCTTGATCGATGCATCCAACGAACCGATTCATCTGATCGTGTTGGATTTGATGCTGCCCGGGATGAGCGGCTACACGGTTTGCGAGACGATTCGAGACGCCGGCGTCACCACCCCGGTCCTGATGCTGTCGGCCCGTACGCTGGCCGAAGATCGCGCCCGGGGTTTTGACGTGGGGGCCAATCAGTACATGAACAAGCCTTTCGAGCTGGATGAATTACTCAGCCGGGTGAAGAACCTGCTCCAACACTCCCAGCCATCATCGGCAAACGCGTCGCCGCGTCGCGTCCGCGAGTCGATCGAACAGATCGAGTTCGGCGATGTCTCGGCACACTTCCTCAATCACGAAGTCACCGTGGGGGGCAAGTCGGTGCCGATGACGCCCAAACAGTTGAAGCTGCTGAGGTACTTCGTGGAAAACCCCGACCGCGTGATCAGCCGCAGCGAACTGCTGAGCGAAGTCTGGGAGATCAGCGGGAATCTGCAAACCCGCGCGGTCGACCAAACCGTCGCGCAGCTACGCAAGATCATCGAACCCGATAGCAGCCAGCCGGTGCACCTGCTGACGATCCGCGACGCGGGGTATCGATTCATCCTCGGGCCGGCGAGTGAAAAGCAGGAACACCAAGTCGAAGAAGAAGAAGAAGAAGAAGAGATAGACGAGTAACCGCGGTCGGTGATGCGGGGCATCACGTGGGGTAAGCTTCCAGCTTGCCTCACTGCAAGCGTCACAGCCTGTCGATTGAATCAGCCGTTTGGCGCGAGCCTACGGGCGCCGGTGAGTCATCTAAATGAGGAATGCCCGTACGCTCGCGCGAAACGGCTCATCCCACGTGCGATCGGATGAAATCAACAAGCCGTTACGCCACTGGGCATCACGGACCGACAGACCCCTGCGACAAGCCGATGGAGCAGGGCCGGCGCACAAAAAAAAGCCCCCGGTCCAGTACGAGATCCTAGGGGGGCGGAGGATAACGCGCTATGGGACCGGGAGCCGGTGGTTTTTCGGGTGAGTGGATCGCCACTCGATTCGGTTCGACGCGGTCCCTTGCTTCCTTGCCGGGACCTGCCGAACGCTTGCCAGTTTCTCGCCGCCTTCACCGCCACACAAGATTCGATCCGTCGAATCCGTGCCGTACGATTTGTCCGCAGCTACCGAAGAATCGATCAATGAATTCCAAGGCGCCAGTGCAGGATCACGCCAGCGAGTCGCTTCGATCACCGGGCTTGGCTTGGCTCACGGCCAAGTGTCCCAGCGATGGGCGGAAGATACGGGCGCCCCTTCGCAGCGGTCAAGGCGGATCATGCGCGGATCAGAAATTGTTTTCTTGAATGTATTTGCTAGCAATTTGCAGACTGTCCGTCAGCAGCCACCGACGGCATCGTCTGCCCGCGTCAAGCCTGTCGTGATCGTTCGAGCAAGCGTTTGGAATGTAACAATTCGTCTCAAACCGGCCTGCGGGATGGTGTATGGAATGCTCGATTTTCAACAAATTCCTGTAGGCAATTTCCTTGCAATGTGTGATATTTGACTATTCAGCCAATCACCACTGCCGACAGAATTCATTCATGACAACGATGCAAGCCCAAGAGATCGTCACAGCGGCTTCAGCGCTTCTCGCGAAGAGCTCGGTTCAGGAACTTCGTTCACTCCGCGTGGATGAAGATTCCAATGAGCTGCGGCTTCGCGGCAAGGTTCGCAGCTTCTATCACAAGCAGTTGGCTCAAGAGGCGGTGTTGCCCGTTGCCGGGTCATTGCAAGTGGTCAACCACGTGGACGTTCACAACTAGGCTCTGTCCGACTCCTTCGAGTCTTCTAATTGACGATCACGCGCTGTTCGAATCGTTCGATCTTCACCGCGCGGCCTTCGGCGTCGGATTCGACGATCGCACCACACAGGCGGACATCACCGGTCGCGACGTGAAAGTGACAGGGTTCTGCGGTGCGAGTCGTGTGGGTGACCCGTTCAATGTCTCTTCCGATGATACTTTCATAGGGACCGCACATCCCGACATCACATTGAAACGCGGTTCGGCCGGGAAGGATGCAGGTGTCCGCGGTGGGGACGTGGGTGTGCGTGCCAAGCACGGCGGTGACTTTACCGTCCAGGTATCTGCCGAGGCACTGTTTGTCGCTGGTGGCTTCGGCGTGCACGTCGACCAAGATTTGATCGGTATGCGGTTCGATCTCGGCGAGCACTTCGTCGAGTGCTCTGAAGGGACAGTCCACCGGCCGCATAAACACGCGTCCCATGATGGAGACGATCGCCAAGGGTCGGCGCCCGCTTCGTTTGATCAGTGTCCAGCGGCGGCCGGAGGCTTCGTCGGGGTAATTGGCCGGCTTGACGATGCGATCACTTTTTTCCAGCGTGGTGACGATCTCTTTGCGGCGGAAGATATGATCCCCCAGAGTGACCCCGTCGATGCCGCTGTCGATCAACCGCTCAAATTGTTTCGGCATCAATCCCGAGCCGTCCGAAGCGTTTTCGGCATTGGCGATCACGTAATCCAGGTCCAACTCTTCGCGGATCCGCTGGGTGTTTTGCAGCACCGCATTCATGCCGGGTTTTCCTACGATGTCTCCAAGGAATAGGAATTTCATACCGGCCGAATCGCTGCGGGTTGGAAAAATGCGGACGTCGATTGCACGGCAGGGGGCCGCCCCTCCCGCACGGTCAAACGGTATCGGTGTCGCCGCCAGTCGTCAACGAGCAAGACTCCAAGTGACGGCGGTGGCGGCCTGCGGCGAATCGACGTGCCGGCCAATGGAGGTTCCTTCTCGGCACAGTTTGGCTATGGTGATAGTGTTCCGAGCACCCTTGCGTGATCCATCCCTTTCTTTCCTCACATTTTCACATCCATGAACACGGCCGCGCCAACTCTCGACCTCGCCGCGTACTGCCGCGACACTGCGCAACGCGCCAAACAAGCCTCCGCGGAACTGGCCACGCTGGATGCGGAGATCAAGAACCGCTGGTTGAACGAATCGGCCGACGCCTTGGTCGATTCGGCCGACCAGATCATTGCCGCCAACGAATTGGATCTGGCCGCCGCGCCGGGATACGGATTGACCGATGCGGCCGTGGATCGATTGAGGCTGAATCCGGACCGCATCGGTGCGATCGCGACGGCACTCCGCGAAATCAGCATGTTGGCCGATCCGGTGGGCGAGGTTTTAGACGGCTTCACCCGCCCCGGAGGGCTGCAGATTCTGAAAAGACGCGTTCCGCTGGGCGTGGTGTTCTTTATCTATGAAAGCCGGCCCAACGTCACCGCCGACGCCGCGGCGATCTGCGTCAAGAGCGGGAACGCGGTGATCCTGCGCGGCGGCAAGGAAGCGATCCACAGCAGCCGCGCGATCGTCGACCTGCTGACCGCCACGGCAGAAAACTGCGGCTTGCCCGCGGCGGCGGTCCAATTGGTTTCGACGACGGATCGGGCCGCGGTCGGCGAATTCCTGTCGCTTCATGACTCGATCGATGTGGCCATCCCACGCGGTGGCGAGGGGCTGATCCGCCGCGTCACCGCCGAAGCCACGATGCCGGTGATCAAGCACTTCGACGGAAACTGCCACGTTTACGTCGACCAGTCGGCCGACATCGACATGGCCAGCAACATCGTCCACAACGCGAAATGCCAACGGATGGGAGTCTGCAACGCCTGTGAGTCGCTGTTGATCCACGAGTCGATTGCCGCCTCGGCGCTGCCGGTCATTGCCAAGCGTCTGCAAGCTGAATCGGTGGAAATTCGCGCCGATCAGGCGGCCGCAGCGTTGATCCCCGGCAGCGTGCCCGCCACCGAAGCCGACTGGGGGACGGAGTACCTGGGGCCGATCATCAGTGTTGCCGTCGTCAAATCCATCGACCAGGCGATCGGGCACATCAATCGGTACGGATCCCATCACACCGACGCCATCGTGACCCGCGATCTGGCGGCGGCCGAGGCGTTCACCGCAGGCGTGGACAGCTCCGCCGTGATGGTCAACGCGAGCACGCGTTTCAACGACGGCGGCGTGTTCGGATTGGGTGCGGAGATCGGAATCTCTACCGACAAATTCCACGCCCGTGGCCCCTGTGGATTGCGCGAGTTGACGACCTACAAGTACATCGTCAAGGGCGATGGCCAGATCCGCACGTGAGGCAAGCCCCCCTCTTTAGAGGCCGTGCAGTGTTTGAGTCGTTGAAAATCAAGCGGCTTCGTCACTCTCCCCCTGGGCATGGGTGTCTACACAAGTCGCAAGACTTGAAGCCACCCTCCCTCTGGACGTCGATTCTCTTACTGCAGGATTCGTAACCCATTAAGATTCTCTCCCTCTGGGAGAGACGGCGTTTGCGCAGCAAGCAAACGCCAGAGAGGGCCGGCGCTGCCAAAGCCTTGGCGACTTCTGCCACGATCAACACGGACACTTATACAATCGACGTCCCCTGGGAGGGTCGCGGAGGAGTTGACGCTCGGAACGGGGAGGGTCTACATGGCTTGGAATCGCTCAGCGACGACCGCTCGACCCTCCCCTCGCTGCGCTCGACCCTCCCTGCCAGGGAGGGTGACTTGGGGGGAACGGCACGCCCGACGGGCCATCGGAGAGACATCTTCGGCGAAATCTGCGCCATTCTGCCTCCGGAAACGGGTTGAAGTCGCGGGGAACTGTCGATATTCTCCTGGACCCCTAAAAAATTCAACGATTCAGGTCAATCAGATGGCACATAAGAAAGGTCAGGGATCCAGCCGCAACGGCCGTGATTCCAACGCGCAACGTCGTGGCGTCAAAAAATTTGGCGGCGAAGCAGTCAACGCAGGCAACATCCTGATCCGTCAGTGCGGCACCCGCTGGCGTGCCGGTCGCGGAGTCGGCCAGGGCAATGATTACACCCTGTTCGCTCTGGTCGACGGAAAGGTCGAATTCGACCAGAAAGGCCGTCGCATCAACGTCGTCTCGGCGTAACCAAAGTGGGATAGGCTTCCAGCCTGTCAACACAAGTGGGATAGGCTTCCAGCCTGTCGACACCAAGTGGGATAGGCTTCCAGCCTGTCAACACCAAGTGAGATAGGCTTCCAGCCTGTCGACACCAAGTGGGATAGGCTTCCAGCCTGTCGATGCCAAGCCGATAGGCTTCATCACCTATCCCACGTCCACCTATTCTGCTCCATCATCGCCTGCGACTTCGACCCATCGTTGCTCGCGATGGCTCTTCAGGATCGCTTCGCAGAGCAGGATTTCGCGGTGCCCATCGATGAATGTCGGGTACGGCGCCGGCCCGGACACCTCGCCGTTGGCGATCGAACCGTAGAAGCAACGAAACAATTGTTTGAAGGTGTCGGGAAATCCTTCGTTGTGACCGCCGGGATAACTTGAGATCGCCGCCGCCGAAGGTTCCATCTGTGCCGGGTCACGGACCAGGCAGGCATTGGGCTGATCTCGGCTACCGATCTCCAACCGATTAGGCGACTCGCTGTTCCAGGCCAAGGACTGTTTGGCCCCGGCCAGTTCGTAGCGGAGACAATTCTTTTTCCCGGCCGTCGTTTGTGAGACCCACAGGCACCCGTTTGCCCCACCGGCGAACCGCAACAGAATCGCGCCACAATCTTCGGTCGCGATCTTCACCGGTTCGCTTGCCGCCGCGATTTGCCCCTCGTCGCTGTTCGAGTTACCGGAATAGGTTTCCACCGAGCCGGTCGGCCGCTGCCGCGTCGGGTGGACCGTTCGGAGATCGGCGCAGACGGATGTGATGTGCCGGCCGGTGATGAACTGGATCAAGTCCAGCCAGTGCGTGCCGATGTCGGCGACGGCTCTCAATTCCCCGCCGTCGGCAGCCAGGACGCGCCAGTTGAAATCGGTCTCCTTGAGCAGCCAGTCCTGGACGTAGGAACCGGTGACGTGCAACAGGTTTCCCAGCATGTCCTTGCGGACCCGCGCGGCCGCTTCGTGACACAGCGGATAGAACCGGATGTTGTACGCCACCGCCGCGGCACGTCCGCTCTCTTTGGCGAGCCGCACCAGTTCGCCGGACTCGGTCGAGTTCATCGCCAGTGGCTTTTCACAGACGACATGCTTGCCCGCCCGCAACACCGCTTTGGCTTGATCAAAGTGCAACCGGTTGGGAGTCGCGAGGTGGATGCAATCGATCGACGGATCCGCCAACGCCTCTTCAAAGGTGTTCAACCCCGTCGGCAACCCCAGACGCTCGCCTGCCGCCCGCGATTTTTCCGGCGTCGCCCCCACGATGCCGGCAACCTGCACCCCGGCGCGCCGCAACGCTTCCACATGAACCGGCCCGATGAAGCCGGTCCCCACCACCACCGTTCGAAACGTAGCCATCGGTCACTCACAATGCATTGGAAGATGAATCAAGGTCACACAGTGTGTCGCGCCTGCGGCGCCGGTTCCAGGTGAGGGGAAGGCAGAAAAACGGGGGGGCGGTACTCAGTACTCAGTACTCAGTACTCAGTACTCGCAATTCAGACCTACCGCTGCGTCGCCAGTTGAATTTTGCGCCGTTTGCGGCGACCCGCATGCGTGGATCACGCCTGCGTGTTTGACACTGCGTGATGTGCGCGTGTGCCAAATAACACCGGCGTATGACACGCCCTCGCGGTGGGTGAGGGCGAACGCTCATACAAGCCGATGCAACAGGTGATGAGCAAATTCCTTACGCGGTTGTGAATGTTTTCCGCCGCCACCACCGACGCCAACGCACGAAGGCGAATTGATGATGAACCAACACGAAACCCCGATGGGCCTGCCCCCTGCTCCCCGCCCGGCCGTCTACGCGGCCAGCAAAGACGCCGGCTGGCTTTCGAAGGTCGGACAGGCGGCTCAAGCAGAGAACTGTCGTTTCCAAACCTCCACTTCGATCACGTCACTGATCAATCAGGCCGCCGCCGATAGCGACGTCGCTTGCGTGCTCTTGGACTACGACCCGCGCATTCAACAATGGACCAGCATCGAGCAGTTGTTGTTCGAAAAGAACGTGGTCGCGCCGGTCGTCTTGGTGTTGGATGAATCGAGCGGCATGGCGGCGTCAGAAGCCGTCGCGCGGATCGCACACGTCGTTGCGATCAACTCGATGGAACTGCCCGAGATCATCGAAACGATCCAGCACGCGATCGGACTCAGCACGCTCGTCGAGCATCAGTTCGACGTCTTGCGCTGCCATCGGCTGTATCAAGGATTGCCGGATCGTCAGCGACGAATCGTCGACTATGTCGTCGAAGGCGCTCCGAACAAACAGATCGCGACGAAGCTGAAGGTGTCGGTCAAGACGATTGAGCGGGAGCGACAAAAAGCGTATCGCCAGCTGAATGTGCGCAGTACCGCGGAGATGACTCGCGTCGTGATCTTGGGCAGCCTTCATGACGTCGTCTTCCCCGCGGGCAAGCCGGCCAAGCCCGCCGGTGGACTTCGGCTCGACTCACGCAGCAACGGCGTTGGCCCCGTCGCCCCGATCGCAACCAAGCCGACGAACGTCTTCAATCCCCAGATGCCGCGCTGACGTGTGGGATCGCAAGCTGGAAGCTTGCGCCACCGGGCACAATGTGGGGTAAGCTTCCAGCTTGCCTCACGGGAAGCGTCAGCTTCCCGCCTGCTGCGAAACACACACGCAACCGCAAGCTGGAAGCTTACGCCACGGGGATCGACAGGCTGAAAGCCTGTTCCACCGGATCGCAAGCTGGAAGCTTACGCCACTTCCTAGAGCCTGGCGGGATTGACGGGGACGCCGGGGATCTTGCCGCTGGCCTTCTTGCGCAGCTCCGCTCGCAACCTCTCGATCACCGCCCGGTGCCTTGCATCGGGCTTGATGGCCAGGTTCTCGAACTCCAGCGGGTCGGCGCGATGATCGTAGAGTTCGACGCCGGCGGCACCTTCAGCCCATTCGGTGTAGCGATAGCGGCTGGTGCGAATGCTGCACCCCATCACTTGTGTTGCCAACCGATCATCCGCAGGGCGCAAGACTTGAGTGATCGCTTGGCCGTTCCATGTCGCCAGCGGATCGTCCAGCAACGTGGCCAGATCTCGACCGGCCAGTTTGGGCGGCGCCTCGATTCCCGCCGCGGCGACAACCGTCGGGTAAATGTCCACAAACTCGACGATGCGTCGGCACGGTTGGCCGTTGCCCGCAGCTCCGGGAACGCGAAGGATCAACGGTGATCGGGCCGACTGTTCGAACAAAGTTCGCTTCTGCCAAATCCCGTTGTGCTCGCCGAGGTGATACCCGTGGTCGCTCCAAAACACCACGATCGTGTTCTCGGCCAATCCCAATCGCTCGACCGCATCGAGCAGCCGCCCCACTTGCGCGTCGATAAACGAAACGCACGCATAATACGCCTGGGTGGCTTTGCGAAGCGTCAAGGGATCAAGGTTGTAGTTCGGGACCGGGCAATTGTGTGCGAAGGCAGCTGTCGGGATGTCGTCGCGATCGCCCGGAGGTGCATACGGCAGCGACATTGTGTCGAGCGGATACATGTCGAAGTATTTCTTCGGCGCGACGTAGGGCGTGTGGGGGCGAAAGAATCCGACGCCCAGAAAGAACGGCGTGTCACGGTTGGCCTCCATTAACCGAATCGCTTCGCTGGCGATCATGCCGTCGGTTTGCTCTTCATCGCGACCGTCGGCGGCAAGCCATGAGAGTGCCGCGCTGATCTTTCGATGCGGTTCGGCATTGGTGATCAACGCTTCATCGGTCTTGTCGCGGCCTTTGGGATTGACCGTCAGGTTCCAGGACGGCGGATCATCGAAGCCGTCGGTGCCGATCGATGCGGGGACGTTGTAGTGATAAATCTTGCCGACGCGTGCGGCCAAGTAGTTCCGTTGTTGAAAGGCTTGGGGCAAGGTCACCACGTCGGGCAACTGGTCGCGGAAGTGACGGTCCAAATCATAGACGCCGATTTCGTCGGGTCGCCGCCCCGTCATGACCGACGCCCGAGTCGGATTGCACAGCGGCAACTGGTTGTACGCGTTCAAAAAGCACACGCCCGATGCGGCCAGCCGATCGATGTTTGGCGTCTTTGCCAGCGGATCGCCGTAGCACCCCAGTGTCGACGCCAAGTCATCGACCGCGATGAACAGAACGTTAGGCGGGTCGGCGGCCCCGGATCGCGTCGCAAGACCAACGAACGACAGAACGAAAAATGCAGCGCGGAGAGCGCGGCCGATCAAGGCATCGGTAGGCATGATAGAAGGCAGAATGATACGGGGCAGAATAATGAGAGGCTGGATAGTGGGGGGGCAAAACAATGGTGGCAAAACAATGGAGACGAAACGACAGGGTGGCAGCAGGTCATGTCCCGAGCGCTCCGTGTCTCCGTGTCTCCGTGTCTCCGTGTCTCCGTGTCTCCGTGTCTCCGTGTCTCCTTGTCTCGAATCATTCTGCCAAACCAACTCTTCATCGTTTTGCCCCCATCGTTTTGCCCCCATCAACTAAAACCGCCCCTGCCGCTGCGTCAGATACTCCGTCAGCGCGGTGTCAAACGGCATGCTGGTATCCAGCGGGACGTAATCGATTTGCAGTTGATTGCAGCCATCGCGGTAGGCGTCACGGAATTCCGCCAAGGCCGCCAGGTAGTCTTCGCGGAAACCCGTCGCATCAACGGACACCGATTGGCCGGATTCCGAATCGGTGAACTGCACCGGTCCATCATAAGGGAACTCGACTTCGGCTGCGTCCAAGACGTGAAAGACGATGACGTCGTGTCCGGCGTGCCGCAGCCGCGCGAGTGCCGAGACGACTTCGGCGATTTGTTCTTGCCAGGTTTTCTGGTCGTCGTCACTGGGCCACAAATCACTGAACAGCATCACCAGCGAGTGTTGTTTCAGCATCGCGGCGACTTGCGTCAACGATGCCGGGACATCGGTGGCACCGGCGGGCTTGAGGTTTGAGAGCCTGGCGATGACGTCGCCCATGTGTCCGCGGCGGGAACGTGCCGGCAGTGACGCGTGGACTTTCTCGTCAAAGGTGATCAGGCCGACAGGGTCTTGCTGCATGATCATCAAGTACGTCAGCGCCGCGGCCAAACACGTCACGTACTCGAATTTCGTCATCGACTGGTTTTCGGTAAACCCCATCGACTTGGACAGGTCGATGACCAGGTACCCGATCAGGTTGGTTTCCGATTCAAATCGCTTGACAAAATACTTGTCGGTCTTGGCGTAGACCAACCAGTCGATCAGCTTGGGATCGTCGCCGCGGTTGTAGCGCCGGTGCTCACTGAACTGGACCGAGAAGCCGTGAAAGGGGCTGCTGTGCAAGCCTTGCAAAAACCCCCGCACGACCATCCGGGCGCGCAAGTCCAGCCGTTTGATACTCTGCAACGCTTCGGGCGAGAGCAGGGAGCTCATTTGGCCAGCTTTTCGGGTTGCGGCGGCTGGATGTCATCGAGCAATCGCGTCACGAGCGAATCGCTGTCCATGCCTTCGGCGGTCGCTTGGAAATTGGTCCCGATCCGATGCCGCAGCACCGGCAGGGCAATCCGCCGGACGTCATTGACGTCGACACTGAATCGGCCTTCCATCGCCGCCATCGCCTTGGCACCGGCGATCAGGTTTTGGCCGGCTCGAGGTCCCGCGCCGAAATCGACCAAGTCGCGAATGTATTCCGGCGACGTTTCATCCGACGGCCGGGTGGCCCGGACGATGCTGGCGACATACTTGATCACGAACGGGTTGACCGCCACGCTGGTGACGAGTTGTTGGACATTCAAGATCGCTCGTGCGGACAAGACCTTGTTGACCGTCGCGGTTTCACCGCGGGTCGTCGTCGTCAGGATTTGTTCTTCTTCGGCCGCCGAGGGGTAGTCCAGTTTGATGTTGAACATGAACCGGTCGAGTTGGGCTTCGGGCAGCGGATAGGTACCCTCTTGCTCGATCGGGTTTTGGGTGGCGATGGTGAAGAACGGTTTGGGCAGGGCAAACGTTTCGCGTCCCACGGTGACCTGGCGTTCCTGCATCGCTTCGAGCAATGCGGCCTGGGTCTTGGGCGGGGTACGGTTGATCTCGTCGGCCAGCAAGATGTTGGCAAAGATCGGGCCTTCGACAAACCGGAAACTGCGTTTGCCGTGTTCGTCCTCTTCCAGGACTTGCGTGCCGGTGATGTCCGAGGGCATCAGGTCAGGCGTGAACTGAATCCGTTTAAAGGACACATCCAGAATGCTGGCCAGTGTGCTGACGATCAGGGTCTTGGCCAATCCCGGCACGCCCTCCAGCAAGCAGTGACCGCGGGTGTAGATCGCGGCCAACAATTGCTCGATGGTTTCGGATTGCCCGACGATGACCTTGGAGAGTTCGCTGCGGATCGTCGCTTGATGGTCGGAAAACTCACGCAGGACGTCGCCGAGGTTGCGTCCGGGCTGGCCGCCAGGTTTGCCGGCCGGCGGATGGGGTGGAGTCGGGGCGCTCACGATAGGGCAGCTACCTTGCAATGTGATTTGGAAGAATGTCTCGGCACGGACCGAAAGCTGAAAAGCGCCAACGAAGGGCAGTTTCTACCGGATCAGTCGAACGATATCAGTCCCGCGGCGTAAGCCCAAGTCCGTCAAAATGACGGACGAGCGCTGCGGCTGCGGTTGTGGCCCCGCGGCAAACCGCTGATGTTCCAAATGATATCAGCCAGACCGCGACAGCGTACGGGCATGACCATCGCTCGCACGGACCAATCAGTGTAAGATGCAGACCTGGGTTACTGGTAAGGGGGGGGACCACCAATTGTTACGCTGCATCACACTGTTTTTGTCGCTCGTGGTCGCATCGGGCGCCGTTGCGTCCAAAGTCCACGCCGAGGTGGATGCTGCGGCGGTGAACCGCGCGATTGATCGCGGGGTTACCTATCTTCGCAGCGCTCAAAACGATCGTGGCGGCTGGGATGAGTTTCAGGGCCAGTCGTGCGGCCTTTCTTCGCTGTGCACCCTGGCATTGCTCAATGCCGGCGTCTCCCGCGATGATCCGGCGATCAAGAACGCGATGTCGTATCTGCGGGCCACGGTTGCCGAGAGCACCTACTCGGTCGCGCTGCAAACGCTGGTGTTTTGTCAGCACGGATCGGCCAGTGATCTACCGCGCATTCGCAACAATGTGACTTGGCTGACCGAGGCTCAGACCGCCACGGGGGCGTGGAGCTACGGCGGCAAACGACAATTCGGCGGCGACCCGTCGAACGCACAGTTCGCACTGCTCGCCCTGGGGGCAGCCCAAGACCGTGGCGTGACGGTCAAGCCGGAGGTGTTTGAACAAGCGATCGACTATTGGGAATTGCAGCAGAATCCTAACGGCGGTTGGAGCTACTCCGGCGGTGCACCGACGGGAAGCATGACCTGCGCCGGGATCGCGTCGCTGATCATCGCCAACGGCCGTTTGGGCAACGCCAGTTCATCGGTCAAGGACGGCAGAATCGAATGTTGCGGAGGTGATTCCACGAAGCAAGATCCGATCGCCCGCGGCATCGATTGGCTGGGCAAACGCTTCAGCGCCGATGTCAATCCCGGCGGCAGCGCCGACACTTATTACTACTATCTGTATGCCATCGAACGGACGGGGCGACTTTCCGGACGCCGCTTCTTTGGCGGTCACGATTGGTATCGCGAAGGCGCCGAACGACTGATCCGCCAACAGGATGGTTTTCAAGGGTTCTGGGAAGGCGGACAATGGGAACGCCCCACCGTCGCCACGTCGTTCGCGTTGTTGTTTTTGTCCAAAGGCAAACGCCAGGTCGTCGTCGGGCAACTGGAACGCGACAAGACGGACCAACGGGAATGGCAACCCCACCCGGACGCGTTGCGGCAACTGGTGCGGCATGTCGAACGGGCTTGGGGACGCGACCTGACTTGGCAAACCGTCCAGCTGGAAAACGCCGGCTTGATCGATTTGTTGCAAACACCGGTGTTGGTCATCAGCGGTAAAGAAACGCTGGCCTTGAGTGCGGAGAACAGCGAACTGCTGAAGGATTATGTCGACCAGGGTGGCACCATTGTGTTTGACGCCAGCGGCGACAGCGGCTGTGGGAACGCGGCGAATTTTCAGAACAGCGTCGCCAACCTCTGTGCCCAGTGGTACCCCAACGCCCCGCTGGAACGCTTGCCGACATCACATCCGGTGTGGAACGCCGAGCGCAATGTGGACATCACCGCGATGCCCAACGGGTTTTGGGTCTATGGCGTCCAAGCCTGCTGTCGTACCGCCGTCTTTTATGTTCCGCAAAGCCTGACCTGTCGTTGGGAATTGGGCGACCGACTGTTTCAACGTGGTGAAACCGACGATCCGGTTCGACGCCAAATCGATCACTCCATCCGCATCGGACAAAACATCATCGCGTATGCGACCGGGCGTGAATTGAAAGACAAGCTGGACGCGCAGATCGTGCTGCAAGCCGACGCGATGGAATTGACCGAGCGGGGGACGACGCGAATCGCTCGGCTGGACGTCGGCGCCGGTGGCGAAGACGCGCGGCGTGCGCTGCCCAACGCCTCGACCATCATCCGCAATCAGACGCAGGTTGCGATCAGCGTGCCCGAAGACCCGGTCCGGTTTGACGAGCAAGACTTGGCCGAAGTGTCGGTGCTGTGGGTCCACGGTCGACGCGACTTTGTGCTGACCGCCGAGCAGCGTGAGGCGCTGCGCCAATTCATCGAGCACGGCGGCGTGATTTTGGGCACCGCGATCTGTGGTGACGAAGCGTTCGCCCAAGCGTTTCGTCGTGAGTTGGCCGCGGTGCTGGGCCAGAATTCGCTGCAATCGATGCCCTCGGACCATCCCATGCTGACCCCGCAGTACTTCGGTTACGATTTGCGCTCGGTCACCATCCGACGGATCGGTCGCGGAGCCGGCGGCCAACAAATCCGCCGGCAAACCTCACCACCCATCCTGGAATACGCCGAAGTCGATGAAGTGGTCGCGGTGGTGTTTTCGCCGTTGGACATCAGCTGTGCGCTCGAAAGTCAAAACTCCGTCCAATGCCCCGGTTACGGAACCGAAGACGCCGCCAAGATCGTCACCAACGTCGTCCAGATGGCGCTCAATCAGTAGGATTTGTAGGGCATGCTGTGCATGCCATTTTCGCGTAGGGCATGCTGTGCATGCCATTTTCGCGTAGGGCATGCTGTGCATGCCATCCGTCACGCACAGCGTGACCTACACGTTTCCTCAATCCGGGAACACCGCCATCACTTCTTCGGCCCACTCGGTCCAGCCTTCCGCGGCGGCTTCGAAATCGACTTTCATCCAACGCACCGGTTCTTTCGGCATCACGCGCGGCCGGTACTCGCTGTCGCGGCTGATCGGCAATTGGCTGCTGTCCCCCATCGCCAACCGGTCTTCGGTTTGCGCAGAAACCAGGTAGTCGGCAAGCGATTCCGCGGCGACGGGATGGGGAGCGTCTTTCAAGATCGCCAGTGTGTTGGGAATCCGCAGGGTACCCGGTTGATCGGGTTGCTGATCGGGGAACACGATCGCGACCTTTCGCAATTGATCTTTTTCGATGATCGCGTCGTCGGTGTCGGTCAGCCCCCAGGCGACTTCGCCGGACGAGACCGCCAAGGCGACTTGCTTGTTGCCCGACAACACCACCGCGCTGTCATGAATCTGTTTCAAGAACTCCAGCGTTTCATCATGACCGTCGCGAACACGGAGCACCGCAAAATGCGTCGCCGTGGTGCCGAACAAGGGTCGAGCCATCGCGCAATTGTGTTTCCATTTCGGATCGATCAGATCGGCCACACTGGTTGGGTAGTCGTCTTTGGAAGGAATCATGTCGGTGTTGATCAGCAACACGCGCGCCCGGGCGGCGAATCCGCACCACGTACCGTCGCTGGCGATCATGTCGCTCGGCCAGCCCGGGGCGACGGCCCACGTCCGCGGTTTCAACAGACCGAGTTTTTGCAGTCGAACGGTGTGCATGATCTCGTTGTTCCAGAACACGTCACAAACCGGCGCATTTTGTTCGGCGAGAATCTGATTGACCAAGCCGACGGTTTTCGTCGATTCGACATCAAATTTGCCGACGATTCCGGTCTCGTGGTCCACACTTCGTTCATACGCCGCAAAAATCGGTGTCGCGAACTGCTCGTCCAGCGCCGAGTACACCACCACGTCCCGCTCCGCCTTCGGAACGCATGCCGCGGTGCAGAACAACAGCGACCAGATCGGCAGGGTGAACCGAGATTTAGCGAGGGTGAATCGTCGTTTCGTGACCTGGAGGTTAGAATGGTGCAATGGTTTCATTTTTTGAAGATCGTTTGGTCAACGTCGAAGGGTACCCCGACCCGGCACATGTTGGTGCGTTGCGGCGCAGGCTTGCCATGCAAGTGCGTGCCCGTTGCCGGAGCGGCATTCTAACACTGATCGCCCTGATCAGCATCGCGGCGCTGAGTGCTCCGGTCGCATCGGCGCAATCGCCGCCCCCAATGCAAGTGGTTGAGGGAAAGCACATTGTCCTGAAATCGGATTCGGGGTCACGGGAATCATTGGTGGAACTGGTGGAAACCTATGACGCCGCAGTGCCCCAGTGGGAACGGTTTTGGCAACTGCCGCCCGGGACGCTGGATCGATGGCGGGTCGACGCGTTTGTGATGGCCGATCCCCAGCGGTTTCGTGACAGCGGAGACCTACCGCCGGATTTAAGTTTCCCGTTCGGCTATGCCATCGATTCGAACATCTGGGTGATCCGCCAAAAAAGCGAATACTACACACGGCATTTGTTGTTGCACGAGGGCGTGCATGCATTGGCGATCGAACTTTTCGGCGGCACGGGGCCGTCGTGGTTCGCCGAAGGGCTGGCGGAAATGCTGAGCGTTCACCGCGGCGCGGGCGGTCAAGTCGAAGTCAACGTGGTGCCGGAATCAACGCAGGTGGTTCCCTACTGGGGACGTTTCAAACTTCTCTCGCAACGTCGCGACGAGCAGCGGATTCCGACGCTCGATGCCGTGCTCCAGTACCCGCCCGACCTGAAAAGCGACGTCGAATCGTACGGTTGGAGCTGGGTGGCGGCGATGCTGCTGACCGAGTACCCCGAGTATCGACCGGCAGTCTTGGCCGAAGCCCAAAATGGCAGCCTGCGAACCGTCGCATTTTCGACTGCGTTCAAACGGCGATTGAGTCAACAGTGGCCGATCGTGCAAGCCCGCTGGCGGATGCTGACCCATACCATCGATTATGGATTTGATTGGTCGCGCGAGCAAATCGACTTGGCGATCCGCGACAAACTTTGGCGGGGCAACCCGATCGAAACGACGATCCGGGCTGACCGTGGCTGGCAGAGTGTCGGCGTTCGATTCGCCCCCGGCATGCGCGTCAAACTTTCTCCGCGCGGACGATGCAGCCTCGACGACGATCCGAAACCGTGGATCAGCGAGCCTCCCGGTGTCACGATTCACTACGCCAACGATCGACCGCTCGGGCAACTGCTGGTGTGTGTCTTGCCCAACAAAACCGACGAGCAACGACAGCTCGAACCACTGCGGATCCGCAGCGTCGAAGCCGACACCGAACTCGTCATCGACAAACACTGTTGGTTGCTGTTTCGAATCAACGATCACCTCGGCGATCTGGGTAACAATCGTGGCGGCTACTCGGTGTCGATCCAGAGGTAGCGATCAAAAGATTGATTGGTCAAAAAATGGATTGGTCAAAAAATGGATTGGTCAAAAAATGGATTGGTCGAAAGATGGTCCGGGTCCGGTGCCTTATTTTTTGACCAACAAATATTTTGACCATTTCTCCTCCCCTCTACTGCCCCCAAAATCGACGTTGCCGTCTTCAACCACACGACAAAATTGAACCTGACCCGGCTCAGCGGTTTTGATACGGTCGGCTCGAACTCGCTGGGTTCCCCGTTCTAATTCTTGCCAGTGTGTGGTGGGTCTGTGATGCGTCGACGAAAAGGATTTCGTGGTGGTGTTCATTTTGCCAGTTGCCGACGACTCGGGGTCGAATCCCTCGAAACGCGTCGACTGCTTGCCGGCGATTCACTGTCTCTGTCACAGCATCCGATTGACGACAGCCCAGCGATCGAAAGCGTCTCCCAACAAATCCAAGACCTTGCTGTCAATTTCAGCGCCTCCGACGCCGCCGGGGACACGATGCGGACGGCGGCCGACTTGGGCGTGATCGATGGAACACTGCAACGCTCCGGACGGCTCAGTTGGTTCGACCGGATCGATGTGGTTCGTTTCGAAATCGCCGCCGATGCCAAGGTGCGGATCACTTTGGATCAACTCAATCGCGACGCGAATCTTTATGTTCTCGATCGCAACGGTCACCTGATCGGTTCTTCGACACGTTCGTCCAATCGCAGTGAATCGCTTTCGGGGTCGCTGCCCGACGGCGAGTACTACCTCGCGATTTCCTCGGTCGATTATCGAAGCATTTCCTATCGACTGACCTTGGACGTTCAGACAGCGCGATCGCAACCGACGGTGAATCCCCCGGCGGCACCGACACCGGAACCGGAGCAGCCACCGCCGCCCGAGCCGACCACCGTGACGCCGCTGGCGGAAGTGGCCTATTTCGGCGGCAGCCGGGAATGGAATCTGAATGCCGTCGCGGCACCGGAAGCGTGGGCGGCGGGCTACCGTGGACAAGGCGTGACGGTTGCCGTGATTGATACCGGAGTGGATCTGGATCACCCCGACTTGGCCGGCGCCTTGTACGTCAATCCTGGCGAGATCGCTGGCAACGGGATCGACGATGATCGCAACGGATTCGTCGATGACGTTTCGGGTTACGACTTCGTCTCCGGTGACGCGATCGCGGACGACGGCAACGGACACGGAACCCACGTCGCCGGCACAATCGCGGCAAGCGACAACGGTTTCGGCGTCACCGGAGTGGCTCCCGATGCCAAGATCCTGCCCGTTCGAGTGCTCGACGATTCCGGCAGCGGAACCGATGCTGGCGTGGCCGCCGGCATCCGCTACGCGGCCGATTTAGGCGTGCAAATCATCAACCTCAGTCTCGGTGGGGGGATCAGTTCTCGGATCGCCAGTGCCATTGACTACGCGACCTCCTCGGGCGCGCTGGTGGTGGCTGCTGCAGGAAACGAGTCGGCGGCCAGCCCAAGCTATCCGGCGCGGCACAGCGCCGAATCGACCAGCGTGCTTTCAGTCGGCGCCTTCGACTCGTCGGGCCGCATCGCGGGCTTTAGCAACAACGTCGGCGGCAGCGGCGCGGTCCAAGTCGACGCCCCGGGCGTGAGTGTTTACAGCACCTATGCCGGCGGCGGCTATCGTTCTCTCAGCGGCACCAGCATGGCCAGTCCGCATGTGGCCGCTGTCGCAGCGCTCACACTGTCGGCCAACCCGCAGCTCACGTCTTCGCAATTGCGGGAATTGCTCTCCAGCGGAACCGTCGGACAAGCCACGTCGAGTGATTCGATCGGCAAGGTCAGCACGTTGAATTCAGTCGCCTTTGCCGCCGCGGGGCTGACTTCGACCGGAGGCATAACCGGTTCGCAGATCGCGACCTCGGCCACGTCGTCGACCGACGTTCGGACGAAGTCGGGAGACGGTGTTCCCGTCCCCTCAGATCGTTTGCCCCAGCGACCAGCGGGAACGGTGGCGGCGGCGGGGCGATTGGAGGGAGACGTCGAACCCTTGCCCGTTGAAATGCCTGGAATCAAGCAAGTCGCAAACGCTGAATCCTTGTCGTCGCAGGCCGTCGACAATGCGTTGGCGGATGTCGACGTGGATTGGACAGAGGCGGTCCAACGTCAACACGATGCCGATCCGTTCATCGAGTTGCCGGGTGATCTCGATGCGGCGGGTAGCGGAATCTCGTTACGAGGCTCCGCCTCGTAACGCACTTCTCACGAGGCTCCGCCTCGCGACTCGGAGGCGGGGGACGTCAATCGTATCAGTGACGGATTTGATCGTAGCGGAAGGCGCCAAGACTTTTGCAGCGTGAGCCCTCTCTGGCGTTTGCTTGCTGCGCAAACGCCGTCTCTCCCAGAGGGAGAGAATCTGATTGGTTGCCCAAAACTGCCGTTGCACAATCGATATCCCGAGCCTGGGAACGAGTGTGGGGTTCGATTGAGCTACTCCCCATCTGCCTTGATTGGCTAGAATGCTCGCAACCCTTCCACCCAACGCTGTGAAGCATTTTTCCTATGTGTTTCTTGAGGTTTTAGCGGCAGGGCGCGAGCCCTCCGGTTCTTCATCTCTGCCAAAACACCGGAGGGCTCGCGCCCTGCCGCTAAAAAATGCTTCACAGCGTTGCCAGTCAGGGTGACCAGTCAGGGCCGGCCGGGCGTGATGGGCGGGTCGCGGATCGCCAATGCATGGGAAATCCGTATACTTTTGACCGCACATGCCTTCTCAAACGGACTGATTCATGAATGCCACTGCCACCGATTACGATTCGCTGCTCTCTCGGTTCGGCCTGAGCGAATTCCGGCCCGGTCAGCGTGAGGTGATCGAAGCCGTCGCCAGCGGCGAAGACGTGATGTGTGTGATGCCGACCGGCGGTGGGAAAAGCCTCTGCTACCAGCTGCCCAGCCTGGCTCGCCCCGGCACGACGATCGTCGTTTCGCCGTTGATCGCGTTGATGAAGGACCAGGTCGACACGCTGCGGCAACTGGGAATCGCCGCCCGGCTGATCAATTCCACGCTCAGTGTCCGCGAACAAGAGGACGTGATGGAGTCGATGGCCCGCGGCGAACTGGACATGGTTTATGTCGCACCAGAACGGCTTCGCAACGGTCGATTTCTGGAAACCTTGCAACACTGCCAAGTCACCTTGCTGGCCGTCGATGAAGCCCACTGTGTGAGCGAATGGGGGCACGATTTCCGCCCCGACTACTCCCGATTGGGCAAGGTCCGCTCGCAGTACCTGGGTGGTCTCCAAACGATCGCGCTGACCGCTACCGCGACACCGATGGTGCGTGACGACGTTTGTTCCCTGTTGGATCTGCAATCCCCCAAAGTTTTTGTGACGGGGTTTGCAAGAACCAATCTCCATTTCGGGGTGTCTCAGAGCAAAACGGACTTGGAAAAAGAAAGCCAGCTGGTCGATTTCGTTAAACGGCAAGACGGCGCCGGAATCGTCTACGCGGCGACGCGCAAATCGTGCGAGGCGATCGGCGAATGGTTGCCCGAACAGACACGCCGTCGGATCGGCATCTATCACGGCGGCATGGAGTCGGAGAAACGCCGCATCGTGCAGGAAAAGTTTATGTCCGGCGAGTTGGCGGCCATCGTTGCCACCAACGCCTTTGGCATGGGGATCGACAAGTCCGACATCCGGTTCGTCGCCCACTACAACATGCCGGGAACGTTGGAAGCCTATTACCAGGAAGCCGGCCGCGCCGGACGCGACGGATTGGAGAGCGAATGCCGACTGTTTTTCTCCTATCATGATCGCTACATCCAAGAGTTTTTCATCGAGAATCGTTACCCCTCCAAAGCGATCGTCAACAAGGTCTATCAGTACTTGCTCTCGCGGCCGGAGGATCCGATCGAGCTGACTCTCGATCAAGTCCGTGATGCGATCGACGGGGACAGTTCCGAAGCGATCGGGACCGCCGAAACACTGCTCGCCAAAGCCGGCGTGCTACGGCGGCTCGACAGCAGCCAAAACCAGTTGCTCGTTCGCATCGACAGCGATGCCCCGACGTTGCTGGATTTTCTGCCGAAAGAAGCAAAACTGCGTCGCCGCGTGATGACCGCGATCGAGAAAGTGGTCGGTCGACGCCGGAACGATGACGTCTACGTGCGGCCCAGCCGACTGATGGAACTGGCTGAGGTCGATCGCGACCAATTGATGCGGACTTTGCGTGAGCTGAGTCGATTGAACGCGTTTGACTACTGTCCCCCGTTCCGCGGACGCGCCGTCCATTTCGTCCAGCGCGACGTCCCCTTCGAAAACCTGGAGATCGATTTCGAAGAACTCGCCCGGCGAAAAGCCAATGAATATGAAAAACTAGAGGCCGTCATCGGATTCGCCCGAACCGGCGGCTGCCGCCAACGCGTGATCTTGGATTATTTCGGCGATCCGGAAAGCAAGAATTGTGGAAAGTGTGATCGTTGCGATATCGACGATGGCAACAATGCGAGCAGCTCGGTCACCGACGGCCTGACCGAATCCGACGCCAACGCGTTGCTGTGTGGGTTGCGCGTCATCCTCAGCGGCGTGACCCGAATGCACGGTCGATTCGGAAAGAACCTGGTCGCTCAGATGCTGTGCGGATCACAAAACAAACGCATCACCCAATGGAAGCTGCAACGATTGAGCACCTATGGGATGTTGTCGTTGATGAAACAGGCGCAATTGAGCAAGATCATTGATGCGATGATCGAGCACGGGATGATCGAGCAACGCGAAGTCGATCAGCGTCGCCCGACGATCGAAATCAGCGACTTCGGCAAGTCGGTGATGCACCTGAAGACGCCGTTGCCGGCATCGTTCACATTGTCCAAAGCGCTCGCCCGGGGGCTGGCCGCGGCGGCACGGCACATCGAATCAACCGACGTCGCCAAATCGGATCCGCAATCGCCCTCTGCACAGGACGATCCCTCCCTGGACGAAGCCCCAATTGAATCGCAGGCCGGCATCCACATCACCCTCGATGACCTGACCAGCCCCGAAAAGAAGCTGACCGATGAGATCGGCGAGGCGCTCAAACGCTGGCGACGGCGGGCGTCCGCGGCGCTGGGAATCCCCGCCTATCGGGTCCTGACGAATTCGACGATCGACCGGTTGGCGGAGATTCGGCCGCAAAGCAGCAGCGAACTGGAAGTCGTCTCGGGAATCGGGCCGGCAACGATGGAGCAGCACGGCTACGACATTCTGGAGATCATCCGCGGCTGTCTGACCGAGACGGACGACCAGGAATCCGCTGCCCTGGGGAGTGACGTTGCCGGACCGCCGGGGGGGGCGTCGGAAGCGGGCCTCGCCGAACTGCCTGTGGAGGAGCCTGTGGAGGAGCCGCCGGTGCGGGGAGGCGAGTCTGGTGTGGAGGATTCTGCCCCTGATCGGCAGGCTGCCGTGGACGAGTCGATCGGTGAGCGCGACGCCTACTGGACTTGGCGTCTGTTCAGTGACGGATTCACGATGGAGGAGGTTTGCCAGATTCGTAAGATGAATCGTCGCCAGATTGCCTGTCATCTCCAAGCTGCCGCGGCGCGGGGCCGGAGCGTATCGCCAAGTTGGCAGTCCTGAGCACCCGCATTCCATTTTCGCGCAAATTGGTACAATCAGACCCCATCCGGCTAGGCCCTTGCGGATTGTAGCCCGCCGGGTTGACTCCCCGAGCCGAGTTTTGGGGAATGCTTTGACACCGATTTATCATACCGACGCATAGTTCCAGTGTCGGTTTCGGCGTGTGGCACCGGTTTTGCTCACCATTGCCGCTGTCGGGCAAGCTGTCACGGGGCGTTTGCCAATCGGACTTGGCAATCACAATCACCATCGCCCCTTCCTCTCAAATATCACCGCCTCGCCAAGGCGAGCAACTTTCGATCGAAATACCACTATGGAAAATCGTCGCGAAGAGACAGACGTGAACGCACCTCCCCCGCGTCGCAATAACGGATTGCTGATCGCGGTGGTGCTGGCGATCGGATTCGCCATCCTTTTCTGGCGAACCGAAGACCCGGGATCCAAGATCACCAAAAGCTTTTTCAATGAGCAGTTGGGCAAGAACAACATTGAGCGGGTCAGCATCGGCGAGCAGACCGTTGTCGGGACGTTCAAAAACGAGCCTGAGGCACCTCCGGTCCTCAAAGATGGCATTGAGACGGTTGAAAAGGACGAGAACGGAAAGCCGGTCAAGCTGAAGAAAAAGTTCTATTTCAACATCTCGCTCGACCCCCAATCGTCGTCTCGGATCGAAAGTGCGCTGATCGAGGCGGATGTTCCGTACGATTTCCAGCCACCCGACAACACGCGTGAGCTGGTCAATCTGCTGATCTTTATCGGGCTGCCGCTGGCGGTGTTCCTGTTCGTTTTCATGATGATTCGTCGCACGCGCAACGACATCATGGGCGGCGGATTTTTGTCCGGGTTTGGAAAGAGCCCGGCGAAACGTTTCGAAGCCAACGAGAAAACCGTCACGTTTGACGACGTCGCCGGCTTGCAGGGTGTCAAGGCGGACCTGCAAGAGATCGTCGATTATCTGAAAACACCCGACAAGTTTCAAAAGCTCGGGGGACGGGTTCCCAAAGGCGTCTTGCTGAACGGACCGCCCGGAACCGGAAAGACCTTGCTGGCCCGCGCGGTGGCCGGAGAAGCGGAGGTGCCGTTTTATTCCGTCAACGGCAGCGAATTCATCCAGATGTTTGTCGGCGTCGGGGCCAGTCGGGTTCGCGACTTGTTCCAGACCGCCAAACAGAACAGCCCCGCGATCATCTTCATCGACGAAATCGATGCGGTCGGACGCCAGCGCGGTGCCGGCTTGGGCGGGGGACACGATGAACGCGAACAGACATTGAACCAGATCCTCGGTGAGATGGACGGGTTCACGCCCAGCCAAGCCGTGATCGTCGTGGCGGCCACCAACCGACCCGATGTCTTGGACCCGGCACTGTTGCGTCCCGGTCGCTTCGACCGTCACGTCGCGGTCAATCGGCCCACCATGAAAGGCCGCGAAGAGATCTTTAAGGTCCATGTTCGCGACGTCCCGCTGGCCGATGATGTCAAACTGGATCGCTTGGCCGCGGGAACCATCGGATTGACGGGGGCTGATATTCAAAACATGGTCAATGAAGCGGCGTTATGGGCCGCCCGCCATGACAAGAAAGAAGTCGACATGAACGATTTCGATTACGCCCGCGACAAGATCCTGATGGGGGCCAAACGCGAAGAAGTGCTCCGCGGGATCGAGAAAGAGAAAACCGCTTATCACGAAGCCGGACACACGCTGACCGCTTGGCACCTGGACGGTGCACACACCGTGCACAAGGTCACCATCGTCCCACGCGGCCGCGCCTTGGGCGTGACGCAGTATGTCCCCAACGAAGATCGCTTGAACGTCAGCAAGAAAGAGCTGGAACACCAGCTGATCGTTCTGTTGGGTGGCCGCGCGGCGGAAAAAATTGTCTATGACGAACCGACCGTCGGGGCGGAAAACGACCTGGAACGCGCCACCAGCATCGCTCGCCGAATGGTCACGCATTGGGGAATGAGCCCGAAGCTCGGTCCGGTCTGCTACAAGACCAGCGACGAAGATCCGTTCTTGGGGCGTGAAATGCATCAGTCGCGACAATTCAGCGAACACACGCAAGAGTTGATCGACGAAGAAGTCTCGCGGATCCTGATGGAAGCCGACCAACGCGCCGAGCAGTTGCTGCGTGAGCACCGCGAAGATCTGGAAAAGATCACCCGCGCCCTGATGGAAGAAGAGGAACTCGATGAGCAACAGATCACGGATCTGATCGGTGAATCGATTCAGCAGAAGATGAAATCCGAGGAAGAACCGATCCCCGGGACCGTGTCCTCACCGGAAGTCAACGATCCGGGGGTTTCCAATCCCGTGGTGAATCGTGACGAATGAATTTAAACTCCGCCCGTAAGAAAGCAACGAAACTTCGGCTGAACCAGGTCGAGTACACGCTGGTCGTTTGCATGGATCGCAAGACCGCCAAGTGCTGCGGCGGCAAGGCGATGGAGGAAACGTGGCGGCACATCAAGCACTGCTGCAAGCTGCGTCGCAAGGCCGGCCATTCGGTCGTCTTGCGGATCAAGGCGGGCTGCATCGGCGTCTGCAAGGGCGGTCCGATTGTCGGCGTGCTGCCCGATGGAATCTGGTACGGTGACTGCACGCCGGAGATCATCGACAGGATCTTTGACGAACACCTCGGCCAAGGATCCGTCGTCCAGTCCCACGTGATTGCCGCCCCATCCTAAAGCGGCGATCGGGGTGGGCTGGACTTGCAATCCTCACTCGGTCTTTTCCTCTTTCGCAACGATGCAAAACACGCATCCCGCAATCGCGAAACTGGGGACCGTCCACTTCAGAATCGATCCGTAAACCGGATGCCAGAATTCGGCTCCCGAGCTGACCCCGTCGTCGCGGTCGGGCCGCCGCAGTCGCCTGGACCGCGAATCGTCGTGTTGGTGGTCCGCCGGCTGCATGCGAAAACCGTCACGCCAGCTTGCGGGGGCCAACGGCGACAAAATGCCCGCGGTACTGACGATGATCAAATACAGGGACAAGAACACTCCCAGGATCAGCCCTAGCAGCAGCCCGATCCCGCCTGCACGCAACGTTCGAATTGATTTCGCTTTGAACCCGATCGGGTCGGAGGGTGCCGCCGGCGATGCGGACCCGAGGGACGATTCTGGGGCGGTTTCGTCCGCGTCGTCGCGATCGTCATCCTGTTCTGAAGTCTCCTCGTCGTCCGCTGCCCGAATCGACTTCTTCAACGACGAGACGCTCTGAAACAATCCGACCAGGAATCCGACGAACCAACCCGTCGCGGGCAGGATGTCCACAACTTGCTTGGTCGGCAGGGAGGTGAAGGAGCCGATCATCCAAGCGACGACGCCGAGTTGCGAAAACACGATCACACCCACGACGCATCCCAGCGAGATTGCAAAGATCGCCCGGCCCGACTGCCAGATCACCTCGATCAGCGGGCCGATCCAGTCTCGGTTTGACGCGGTTCCGGCATTTGGGATTGGAATGGGTTTCATGGCACGTCCTTCAACGTCAACACTCTGCACACTCTGTAGGCATCAAGGCTCTCAAGATACGGGGCGCGCCCCGTCCGCAGCGACGCTGCCGTGAACCGATGGCACAGCGTTCGTTCCACGGTTTGTGTCAAGATCTCCGTCTGCGTCGTCGTTGACGTGACTCGGACCCCCTCGGCAGTTAAGTTGGTAGGCGTACCGTCTGCGTCTCGTGAATCCTTGAATCGATCAAAGACCTGCCATGAAATCAATCGTTTCCGCCCTGAGCATTCTGGTCTTGATGGGCCTTTCCAACGCCGGTGTGGCCGATGAAGCATCGGCCCGCCGAGTCGGCGAAAAGCCGAACGTGATCTTGATCATGGCCGATGACGTCAGTTGGGAAGCATTCAGCTGCTACGGAGCCGAAGACTATTCTACACCGCACATCGACGCCCTGGCCGCCGATGGAGTCCGTTTTACTCATTGTTACTCCACACCGATTTGTACGCCCAGTCGCGTCAAGCTGATGACGGGCAAGTACAACTTTCGCAACTACACCCACTTCGGCTATCTGGACCCGAACGAAAAGACGTTGGGGCACTTGATGAAGTCCGCCGGCTACAAGACAGCGATCGCCGGGAAATGGCAACTCAACGGTTTGTACAACCAACTTCCCGGCCATGACGATCCGACCCGGCCCCAACAAGCGGGCTTTGACGAGTCGTATCTGTGGCAGGTTACAACGGGAAAGCAAATCAATCAGGGCGGCGGCGAACGCTTCTGGAGTCCTCCGCTGGAACGCAACGGCCGGATGCAAAGCGTTGACGAGAATTTGGGAAAGTATGGACCGGACCTGCTGTGTGATTTCATCTGCGACTTCATGCGCAGGAACCAGCGAGATCCATTTTTCGTCTACTACCCGATGATGTTGGTGCATGATCCGTTCGTCAAAACACCCGATACCATCGGCGATGACCCGCGAACCCAAGCGGCCAACAAACCGCCCAAAGACAAAGCGGCACGAAAGGAGAATTTTGTCGCCATGGTTCAATACATGGACAAGATTGTCGGTCGAATCGTCGATCAGGTGCGTGCACTCAACCAGCTTGAAAACACGATCATCATCTTCACCGCCGACAACGGAACCAACACGTCGATCAGTTCACGATGGAACGGTCAAATCATCAAGGGTGGCAAGGGCGGGATGACCGACATGGGGACCCACGTTCCGATGGTCGCATCGTGGCAGGGAACGACGCCGCCGGGGTTGGTGCTCGATGATCTGATTGAGTTCACCGATCTCTATCCGACTCTGGCCGCCGCAGCCGAAATCGACCTCGGCCGCGAAGATCCGATCGATGGACGCAGTTTCTTGCCGCAGCTTCAAGGCGACAAAGGCAATCCGCGGCAGTGGGTGCTGTGTCACTACCAACCGTATTGGAACAAAACGCCGGGACAGTTCGTTCGCACCCAGGATTTCAAACTGTACCGTGACGGGCGTTTCTACAACGTCCCGGTCGATTTAAAAGAATCCAATGATCTTGGTCACAGCGACTTGGCTCCACGCATCGATCAAGTGCGGCAACAATTGTTCGGTGTGATTGAGCAATGTCCACCGGCGCCGGCCGGCCGCGGCAGCCGAGACACCCAATCACGCCCCATCTATCCCGAATGGAAGAACTTGGTCGACCCGAATGATTGATCCATCGGCTCATGGGGCGGACATCATCGTGCAGGCCATCCCACATCAGTCCACCAGGATGACGGAAGACTTCGAAATGCCGGTCCCCGACGCAGGACCCCAACGACCCGTTGATCCGCCGCAGCCTGGCTCTCGCCCCGACGTTGGAACTCCGCTGTCTCGCGGCAGATGTTGGGTGCCTGCCCGATGATTCGTGCATAGACCTCCACGGCGTGCTCGGAAACATTGTTGGTGCCCTCGGGAAACGCCGTGACGCCATCAAAGTCTGCCGCACGGGTGCCAGCAGGATACAGTCGATAATTTCGCGCGTAGTCGACGCTATGGGCGACCTCGTGAAGCACCGTCCACTTGAATCCGGTCGCCTCCCACTTTCTCTTCGGAATGCCGATGATCCCTGAACCCGGTTCAAGGACGAACCGCTCCAGATCGGCGTCACTGACTCCGGTTTCATGTTCCTGGCCAAGCCAGCGACGAACGCGGTTCGGCCGATAGCATCCTCCGGTCGTTCCGTGCCTGGGCAGGTAAGGCACGACAAAAATCGGATAGACCAGACGGAGATGCGAGAACGGCATGCGTTGAAAGAAAGGACGCAGACTTCGAGCCTTGTCCGTGTCGCACTCTTGGAGCTTGTTGCCTTCACGAATGTAGAAGTAGAACGCCGCGTGTGGAAAACAAACCCTGATGCGTGCCATCGTCTTCTTAGCCTCCTAGCAACTGCATCGCCACACAAAGCTGCCGAACATCAATCGGCATCTTCGTACGCGCTTGCTTTGGGAACTCTCATCAAATCGCTCCGATCGTCGGTGAGTCAAAAATGCAAATCACATACCATCGACCATTCCACACGGCTCAGCCGATCGACACCTTTTTTAGCGCGCGGAACTGCCAACTCCGTGCCGGGGAAGCACACCGGACACGTCATTGAAGTCTTCGCCATCCGGGCTGATCTGGCGTTCCAGCGCCGCTGCGCCGAGAAGTCGCCGGGTGGCACGTGAACCGCCAGGGAGGATGAGGTTTGTTTTGTCGTGGCGGGCTTGGGTGTGCGATCACGCGTTTGCTTGTGTGTTTGCTGCGCACGATGTGGTCTGCGCGAAGGAATCGAACGCAGCGGGCCGCGTCACGGCCTGTCGATCGAAGCGCGTGAGCAAGGGGCCACGTAGCTTTCCTCGCACACGCGTCGCACCTGGCATCATCGGGTTGATTTCGCAACATCGATCAAATCGACAGGCCGGACAGCGCGCGACAGGCACAGGTTTCAGGGCCCGCGTGTCGATGCCCCCCGGATGCCATTTTGATTGACGCCATGTCATCAACTGGTAACTTGCACGCCTCGCATCCAGCTTTTCACTGCTCTTGTCCAGTATCTACCAGGCAACCCACAAATTGATGCGACTGCCCCCCCACACCCACCATCGTATCGCCCGTCGTCTCCCTTGCCGACGGCGGCGTTTGTTCGAGCAGCTTGAACGGCGAAATCTGTTGGCCGCAGGATTTGTCGAGCTAGGTGCGTCGGACAATATCGCTCTGGACCAACCGAGGGTAGCGGTCGAGTTTGCCGCCGATGTCGACCCCGGACCGGGCGTCAGGTGGGAGAGCTTGGGACCGGATCTGTTCAACACGTTTTTGTTGGACACCGGAGCGAGCAGCATCCTGACGATGGCCACCGCCATCGCCGACATGGAAGACTCGCCGGTCGGCTATGACGTCCAAGGACAGTTGCTCGAAGGTGGCGTGGCGGGCGAACACTTGTTGGACGTCTCTGTTCCCTACCGCTTCGATTTTGCCGGCAGCAACGGTGAACGACACACCTTGCTCGACACCCGCGTCATGTCCGACGCGACGAAAGACTTCAGCCAACTGGGGCCGTGGGGTCTGGCGGGAATGCCGGCGATGGAAGGCCGCGTGACGTCGCTGGATTTTACGGGGTGGTCCGGCGGCGGGGTGGACCTGGATAGCATCTACATGGAAACGGAATTTCGCACCGACGTTCCGGCCAGCAACGGTCACCGCTACACGATCGAATTGGACAACCGGTTGTCGTTCGATCCGTTGGATCAGATGGTGTTTGGCGAGCCGCCGATCTGGGGTGATGTGCCCTTTATGACAGGCATCCCGGAACACAACGGCATCGCCCAGGCCGGCAACTTTCTGTTCGACACCGGTGCTCAAATCAGCCTCCTGTCCGAGCGTTTGGCAATCGACATCGGTCTGGACAGCAACGGCGACGGTCTCCTGGACCAGAACGATTCGAATTTCGTGACCCAGCAGGTCGTCGGCGGGGTCGGTGGCCAGATCAGTGTGCCCGTGTTCGGATTCGACGAGTTTCATCTGCCGACCGCATCGGGCGTGGATCTGGTCTGGACCGACTTGCAGTGGTTGGTGTTGGACATCGACATCCCCGGCCAGGCATCCAGTTTGGACGGCGTGTTCGGATCGGACCTGCTGACCAGTGGCTGGTTTCACGCGTTCTTCAGCCCCGGTCAGCCCGACGGTTACATCAACCAGGTCCACATGGACTTTCGGACCATCGAAAACGACGGCACGGGGCTCGTTCACTTTGATTTGAACCCCGATTTCGACCAGCTGATTCTGCCCGGCCCCGGTTTCATCATCCGCCAATCCTTCAGCACGACGGACGTCGGAGAAGGCGGTGAAAATGATTCTTACAACATCGTGTTGAGCGGTGCGCCCACGACCGATGTGGTGGTCACGTTGGAAAACGCCGACGGTCAAGTGACGGCCGAAAACGCGGTTGACGGTAGCAACACGCTCGTCTTCACTCCCGACAACTGGGACCGCGTGCAAACGGTTCTCGTCAAAGCCGTCGACGATCTGGCCGCCGAAGGCAACGATAGCACCCTGGTCACGCACACGGTCACCAGCGACGATCCCGGCTACCACAACCGTGCGGTGCCCGACGTGATCGTTCGAATCATCGATGACGATCTGAACTTGCTGGAAATCACCAGTGACCAGGCGGGCACCAACCCGATTACTTCCATCGACGCGGTCGAAGACGGTGACGAAGTGTTCTACTGGGTTGCGCTCAGCGAGCAGCCCGAGGGCGCGACGTATGTGGCGTTTGCCGATGGGAACCAACAGTCCACCGCGATCAGATTGCCGGATCGAGATCTCCTCTTTGGGCAGATTCTTGAGTTCAACACCGGCAACTGGGATCGACCACAACAGATCGCGCTCTCCGCGGTCAATGACGCGATCAAAGAAGGTCCCCACGAGACCAGGATGGTGCACACCGTGATCGACGGACGAGATCCTTTTGATCTGATCACCGTCGGAGCAACGCCGCTGGTCGTCAACATCACCGATGATGACCAAGGTGTGGTGTCCATCACCCAGATCGACGGCACGAACCTGAGCGAATCGGGTACGACCGACACCTACCAGATCACGCTCAATCTGGCACCCCGTAATGGTGATCGCGTTGAGGTGACGGTCCAAGCCGACGGCCAGACGCAAGTCAGCAGCGACAACGGACTGACCTATGGCTCCACGCGGGTGTTGACGTTCACCGACTCGGCCCCCCAAACGATCACGGTTCGTGCGATCGACGATGCCGTGGCCGAAGACACTCATTTCGGACGGATCACGCACGCGGTGACCGGGCTGGTGGAGGATTCTCGCTACCCCGCCGACTTGCCGATCGATGCCGTCATGGCCACAATTCTAGACAACGAATCGGCGGGCTTGAGTTTTTCGTCGCTCCCACCGTCGGCCCCACCACCAGCATTGCTGCCTGAACAATCGCTTGCCGACCCGGAGGCGAGTCCCGCACAAAGTTCGCCCGTCACGACATCGATCGACGTCAACGAGGCCGGCGGTGAAACCACGTACTGGGTCAGCCTGAGCAGCCAACCGCAATTTGATGTCACCGTTTTCCTGAACAACGCCAACGCCCAGCTCACCGCCGTCGATGCTGCTCAGCCTGCCAACGCGTTCTTGACCTTTGATGATCAAAACTGGAACACGCCGCAAGCGGTTCGGGTGATCGCAATCGATGACGAAGCGGTCGAAGGCCTCCATCGCTCCCGCATCTCACACGATTCCTTCAGCGCCGACAGTGCCTATCGCGGCAGTGTTTTGTTGCCGGTCGAAATCACCGATGACGATCGGGCCGAATTCGGCGATGCCCCCGCGCCCTACCCGTCCCTGATCCGCGACGACGGGGCGTACCATGTCGCGGTCGGCCCCCAATTAGGGCCCCACCGAGACGACGAACTCGATGCGACGCCCTCGGTCGCCGCCAGCGGAGACGACCAGCACAACGTCAGCGATGAAGACGGTGTGATGTTTGGGACACTCAAGCTGGGACAATCCGCCGCCGGCGTGAACATCGACTTGTATGGCGGCGGAGATGCCAAGATCGACGCCTGGATCGACTTCAATGCCGACGGAATTTGGGAAGCCGGCGAACAGATCCTCAACGGCGCAAACGTGCTACCGGGGCTGCAAACCCTGAACTACGCTGTTCCAGCGACGATGACGCTCGGCCAAACCTACGCCCGTGTCCGTGCCAGTTCCCTCGGCGGACTTCAACCGACCGGCCGGGCGGAGGATGGCGAAGTCGAAGATTACTTGGTCACGATCCGCGAAGACGTCACGTTTGCCATCCCGCCGGTAACTGACAATCTGTCCCTCCGACTTGCCGGATCAAATGTCGAATTGTTTAGCAACACCGCCAACGAGACGCTATTGAGCAAGTCGGTTGCCACGACGCAGTCATTGCTAATCGATGGCACCCCGGGCGACGACACGATCATCGTCGACTACGGGGCGAACGGCTTCTTTGCATTTCCCGACGGTGTCGTCATTCGCTCCGCCGGCGGATCCGATTCCATCTTTGTTCAGGGCACGGGATCTTCCACGGCATCCTTGCGATCGCCCGACGGAACGCTGGCGGGTGCCATCGTGCAGACCCGGGAAGCGTCAACCGTCAATCAGGTCGAACTGGTTGGTGTCGGGCCGGTCAGTCTGCGGGCGATGCAATCCATTCAGATCGATGGTCCACTGAACGTCGGTGACCAAACGTTGTCGCTGGATTCAACCGATTCGATCACGCTGGGAACCGTGACCGCATTTGCCGGCGGTCGCATTGAATCCTCCGGCCCGATCACGATCGGGGGCACGCTAAGATTTCAACCTGCGGCGGGCGTCACACCTTCCGCCGGTGACTCCTACGTGTTGATGACCGCCTCTGCCCTCAACGGTTCCTTCGATCACCTGGACCTGCCCACACCGGCATTGGGGACCGACTGGGATCTGAAGGTCGGTGCCACGGAAGTGCGCTTGACGTTGGTGGACCTGGCTCAGATCAGCGGCGTGTCGCTGGCCCAGCCCGGCAATGCAACACAGCGATCACAAATTAGCCAGGTCGATGTCGCGTTTGAGGGTGCCGTCGACGTCGATGCCGACGCTTTTGAATTGCGAAGACGCGACGGAGACGGTGGGTTGGTCGCTACAACATTCACGCTTGCCAGCGACGCCCAAGGCAACTCGGTGGCGACACTGACCTTCAGCGGTCCGTTGACGCGCGGTAATTCGTCTGCCTTGGTCGATGGGAACTACCAATTGGCCATCGATCCGACCAAGGTGCGGCGGGCGGGAACGTCTGTCACCCTCGACGGTGACGATGACGGACGACGAGGCGGCGGCTATGCATACGGAACGGCCATGTCCGATCAGTTCTTTTCTCTCTACGGCGACACCGACGGAGATCGAGATGTCGACGGTCAGGACTACGGACGATTCGGAGCGAGTTTCTTGAAGTCGCATGGGATGCCGGGATTCGACCCTGCCCTGGACAGCGACGGCGACGGAGATGTCGACGGACAAGACTACGCCCGTTTCGGTCAACGGTTCCTGACAACCTTGCCGTTCTAAGCAACGAGTAACGCTTGCAGGTATTGAGAGATTCACGCGCCACCGGCTGACATCATTTGCGGGGACCGAACGCTCCCACTCCCAGCAAACTCGACATCGTGCGCGATAGGGCGCGCCATGCGTGCGTCTTTCGCACTGCTGATAAATCGGTTTGGCAAAGCGAACCGTTTGCCACCACAATTCCGGTCCATCTGTGGAATGGCCGTCGCGACAAGGCTATGCTGACGGCATGGGAAATGCAATCTCCCAGCGATCAGCGGTCCCGGCGGTTCAACGATCCACACGATCAGGAAGGTAGGTCATGTCGAATGAGCAAGTGAAGTCTCCCACCCAAACGCCTCGTCGAGGCTTTTTGAAGACCGCCGCGGCGACGGCCGGTGCTGCAATCGCGGCACCGACCATCATCCCCAGTTCGGCGCTGGGGTTGGATGGTGCGGTCGCACCGAGTGAACGAGTGGTTGTGGGCGGAATCGGGATCGGCCGTCGGGGAGGCTACGATCTGAGCTGTTTCCTGCCGCAGAAAGACGTGCAGTTTGTCGCGGTCTGTGACGTCAAACAGAAGCGTCGTGGCGAGGTCAAAAAGATCGTCGACGACCACTACGGGAATCAGAAGTGCGCGACCTATCGTGACTTTCGTGATCTGCTCGACCGCAGTGACATCGATGCCGTGTTGATCGCCACCGGACCGAACTGGCATTCGACCGCGGCGATGACGGCTGCCAAAGCGGGCAAGGACATGTATTGCGAAAAGCCCGTGACCAAGAACATCGCACAGAGTTTGATCCTGGCCGAAACGATGCGCCGCACCGGACGCGTGTTCCAAGCCGGAACGCAACGACGCAATCTGCCGCACTTCGCGTTCGCCTGTGAATTGGCGCGTACCGGAAAGCTCGGCAAACTGACCAAAGTCTACGCCCACCCGATGGGCATGAAGGCTCTGATGAGTGGCTGGTTGGGACCGGAGCCGGAACCCGATCCGGAAGTCGTCGACTGGGACATGTACCTGGGGCCGGCCGCCTGGCGTCCTTTTAATAAGAAGTTGTTGGACGGTTTTAATTTCGAAAAAGGCGGCGGCTTTGTCGGCGCCTTCTCCGGCGGCGGCGTGTTGGAATGGGGTTCACACTGTGTCGACCTCTGTCAGTGGGCCGTCGATGATTGCCCACCGCCTGTTCAATACGACCCGCCGAAAGACGGCGAGTTGGTGGCCCGCTACGAGAATGGCACCGAGTTGATCTTTCGCGAAAAAGGCTGGATCCCGCTGGGGTCCTGCCCGGTACGCTTCGAAGGCGAAACGGGTTGGGTCGAGGCCGGTGACAGTGGAAAGATGGTGTTGAGTTCTCCAGAGTTGCTCGCCGGTCGAGAGGTTGCCGAAATCGGCGGCTACCCGGCGACTTTCCACGTCCGCGATTTCCTCGATTGTGTCAAGACGCGGCGGCAACCCAAGGGAAATGCCGATGCAGCCTGCAATGCGCACATCGCGTGTCACGCAGCAAACATCGCGCTGTATTTGGATCGCCAAGTCAACTACGACAACTCCACGCATGAATTCATCAACGACGAGCAAGCCAATCGAATGCGCTCCGAGGCGCTGCGCGAACCGTGGCGCCTGTAATGCCCTGGTGAACCAGGCTCTCAGCCTGTGATTCTTTTGTTCACACTCGTCCCCATCGCTCCAAGCACCCTCCCATGCATACGACTCGACCTTGCCTTCGCACCTTTACGTTGTTCATTGCGTCCATCGCGACGCTTGCCATCCTGTCCGTCGCGGCCGTTCCGATCTCAGCGGCCGAAACGGAAGCCGAACTGCTCGCCGTCCTGCGCTCCGATGCGCCGGGCGGTGAAAAGGCGATCGTCTGCAAGAAGCTGGCGATCCATGGATCAAATTCCGCGGTTCCTGAATTGGCAAAGCTGCTCTCGGATCCAAAATTGTCTTCCTGGGCCCGTATCGCGTTGGAGGTGATCCCGGGCGATGATGCTGACGAAGCCTTGCGATTGGCAACTCAAACGCTCGACGGCAGACTCCTTGTCGGCACGATCAATTCGATCGGAGTCCGTCAGGACGCCGGTGCGGTCGAGATCTTGGCCGCACGTCTGCAGGACAATGATCCCGACGTGGCTTCGGCCGCGGCCGTTGCGTTGGGGCGGATCGGCAATGATGCCGCCACCCAATTGCTTCAACAGGCCCTGCAGATCGCATCCGGTGATGTCCGTAACGCCGTTGCCGAAGGTTACTTGCTGTGTGCCGAACGACTTCACGGTGACGACAAGTCGGGGGCGGCGACGGAGATCTATGACGAGATCCGCGAGGCCGAACTGCCGATGCAACGTATCGTCGAAGCCACCCGCGGTGCCATCTTGTCCCGCAATGAAGACGGGATCGCGTTGTTGATGGAGACCTTTCGATCCGATGACAAAAAACTATTTCAGCTCGCGCTGGGCACGGCGCGGGAGTTTCCCGGCGGCGAAGTCGACCAAGCCCTGGCGGAGGAGTTGACACGAGCGACACCGCAGCGGGCCGCGTTGATCGTCCAGGCAATGGCAGATCGAACCGATACGGTCGTTCTGGATGCTGTGTTGCAGGCCGCACAGACTGGCGACAAACAAGTCCGAGGGTCGGCGATCGATGCGCTCAAACGCGTGGGGGACATTTCTGTTCTTTCGCCGTTATTGACGATTGCATTGGACCAGGATGCAGAGCTTGCCCAAGCGGCCAAGGACACGCTGGCCGAATTACCCGGTGAGGGCGTCGATGCGAAAATTGTTGCAATGCTGCCCGACGCAAGGGGCGACAGCTATCCGCTGCTGATCGATCTGGTCGGCAGCCGACGCATCGATGCGGTTCCTGATCTGGTCCGCGCGCTCGATCATTCCGATCCGGCCGTCCGCGGCGCGGCCCTGATCGCACTCGGGGAAACCGTCAGCCTGGAGAAACTTTCATTGTTGATCGAGCAGGTGGTTGCTCCGAAACGTGCGGAAGATGCTGCGATTGCCCGCCAAGCTCTGAAATCGGCAAGCGTCCGCATGCCCGATCGTGAGGCCTGTGCGGCGGAACTCGCTTCGGCAATCGGTCGCGCACCGGCAACCACCAAAACAGTCTTGCTGGAAATCCTCAGCGATGTCGGCGGCACGACCGCATTGCAGACCCTCGCCACGTCGGCTAAGAGTTCTGATCCAGAACTGCAAGACACCGCCAGCCGTCTGTTGGGCAAGTGGAACAACTTGGACGCCGCACCGGTCTTGTTGGACTTGTCCACGACCGCGCCGGCGGAGAAGTATCAGGTTCGTGCGCTGCGTGGCTACATCGGACTGGCAAGGAAATTTTCAATGCCGGAACGCAACCGTGCCGAGATGTGCAAACAGGCGTTGGAGGTTGCGAGCCGGACCGATGAGCAGAAGCTGGTGTTGGAGGTTCTAAAATTGCACCCCAGCGTCGCGGGGCTGAAATTGGCCATCGTTGCCCAAGCGATTCCCGCGATCAAGGCCGACGCGACGGCGGCGGCAGCGGACATCGCACAACAACTGCGTAAGAAAGGTGTCGACGTCAGCCGGCTGATGCCGGGAGCTTGAAGCCGGGAGCCCTCCGGCAGTTCCGTTATTTGTTAGCGGCAGGGCGCGAGCCCTCCGGTTCCCCACGCCGGCCCTTCGGCCGCGTCACCGGACGGCTTGCGCCGTTCCGCTAACATTGCGTTCGGTTTCGTCCATTGTTAGCGGCAGGGCGCGAGCCCTCCGGTTCCCCACGCCGGCCGTACGGCCGCGTCACCGGACGGCTTGCGCCGTTCCGCTAACATTGCGGTCGATTAAAGACCGCAACTCTCGAAATTGGCAAAAACGTCCCCGGATTTCAAAATCCACATGGGTGTGCCGTTCGTCATATCGATGAATCGGCCCACACCAATCCATTTTGAATGATTTCGATTCCGGGAGAAGAGCGATGAGCAAGCCATCCATGACACTGGTCGTTTTGGCGTTGATCACAGTCGGTGGAGTCCTCGGCTACGGGGCGTGGCGAAACGCATTCTATGTCACGATCGAGCACACGGACGTCCACCCCAGCCCAGATCCGCTGGACGATTTGACGCTCGTTGATGACCGTTTGGAGGACGTGCGTCCCGACTTTGACCCGCAACGGGTCGATCGCCGAGACTACGAGGGTTGGCAGATCAACCACAGCGCGGCCGTCATTCAATTGGACTGTCCCGACATCCGGCCGGACCGAGACACCGCGATGTTGCGGCTTTACGCGACCTACGCGGATGCGATCCGGGAATCCGAAAGCAGCGGCCTTGTGGTGCTGCCGAGTGCCAACATGCTCGATGGAGTCGCAAAACAATTTGATGACGGACTGTACGCGGCATTGGACCTGGCCTGCTTTCGCGGTGATGCTGGCTTTTCTCCGGCGGCGGTGGACTTTGTCGAAGCGTTGTTCTCTGCCCTGCCGCCGGACAGTCACGCCCGTGGATTTCTCGCCGCGGCGTTGCAACTGGCTGACCGACCGGTCCAGTTGGAATCGCACCAGCAAGCCGCCGCGGAAAATTGGCTCGAAGAGTTTCAAGCGGATCCGTCGCGTTCGAAGCCCATCTCCTTTTACACCTGGAACGATGACTTGCGACGGGTTTGGAAGTTCTTTCGCTTCTTGCAACACGATTTTGAGCAAGCCAATGTCGCAGTACCGCGGGAGATTGCCGATGTTCTCGCGTCCGATGAATCGCTGCGTCGTGACTACGTGGAATTGATCGATTTTTATTCCAAGTTGACCAACCCAGCAGATGGATTGAACCTGAACCAGTTGATCGGATCCGATGCGGAGTTGACGGAGCTGGCGCGACAGCACCACGTGCAGCTTCCGGTGGTCAGCGTGCTGCCGGCGTCGACCAGCCGTGAAACGGAGTTGTTCAACCGGCTCTTTTCCACCGGGACGGCGGCGCAGACGAATCTAATGGTGGAACTGATTCGGCAGATCCGGTCGGGCGACGTCGATCTAACACCGCGTCAAGACAGCGGTTGGTACGATCACCAGATCCATGCGTTGGAAACGCTGCTGTTACCGACGCGTGGCAAGGAAAGCCAAAAGCTGCTGCTGACGGCGAAGTACAAGCGTCGATTGATTCAAGCCTTTCAGGCAATGATCACCAAACGACGCGAAACGCACGCGAGACAACTTGGACGCATTGAGGCTACCGCGGCGATACCGCCACGCAAGATCCGGCCGCGGTTGCGCGTCGAACCCTGCGCGACGTTTTACCTGCGCACCGCTCGCAGTTACGCCTTTCTTGAATCTTTCCTGCACGCCCACTGCGAAGCCGATTTGGGGCAGCTTCACGGCTGGCGTGAGGGTGGCGAACGGGAAAATGATCTGCAGACCGAACTTGGATCGATGAAGCAGTTGTTTTACGGTTTCTATCTGTTGGCTTGTGAAGACATCGGGTTGGCGCCCGAACTGAACGACGAGGAAGCCGTCGATGTCGATGCTGCCTACCGCGCCGGCGAAGCATGGTTGGCCGATCTCGCCCATCGCGATCTTGCCGTTGATACCCGCGTGTCCGTTCCGGTCATGTATGACCCGGCCGTCGACACCACGCGTTTGTGGGCCACCCTCGGTGTCCGGATGGTCAAGCTAGACGCCAAGTATGTGCGGCCGCCGCAAATGCGAGAGAATCCGCAGTCGCCGTGGCAGCTTGTGCAGGCTGAACGATTGGGCGACGTGACCTACGTGATCGCGGTGGACGAATTCGCGGAATTCAGTCTGCCGGGCCGCCAAACCTTGACACGAAAGCAGCTGCGGGACCTGGCCGATCGCCACCCCAGCAAGCAGGCGTTTCTAGACGCGTTATCGAAGATGGCAACGAGCGGTCGATAGGCCAATACCGCTAAGTTAACATGAATGAGGGGGCCCGGACGCTGGCGCGAACCGGCTGATATCAAACGAATATCAGCCGTTTGGCGCGAGCCAACGGGCCCTGATCTGAAGAAACGACGCTTAACTTAGCGGTATTGGTCCAGAGGCGGGAATAGGCCTCCTGCCTGTCGAAGCTGGAATGACGATTCGACTCGTAAGATCCGACACTCAGTTTCGGTTGGCCCCTTAAGCGTCTTCGTCGGTGGCGTGGTCGCCCGACTCAACGCCTTCTTCGTCGCTTTCTTTTTTGTACTGGTCCAACCGACGATAGAGCGTTCGGGCGCCGATACCGAGAATCTTGGCGGCCTCTTCGCGGTTGTCGTTGGTCAATTGAAGCGTTCTTTCGATCGCCCAGCGTTCGATCACGCTGAGCGGTTGCCCGATCAGATTCGAATCGGCGTCGGTGCTGATCGTCGGCAGCGCGATTTCTTCCGCCGTGTGCTCACCGGCTTCGTCGTCGACCAATTCGGGTGGCAGGTCTTCGACATCCAGTTTGCCATCGGTGTCCAGCACGACCATCATTTCCACAAAGTTTCGCAGCTCACGAACGTTGCCGGGCCAATCGTAAGCGAAAAAACGCTTGGTGACCGCGGGTGTAAAGTGCGCCGCGGGTTTGTCGTGTCGGCGCAAGAACATCTTGCGGAAATGATCCATCAACGGGATCACGTCTTCGCGGCGTTCCCGCAGCGCCGGCAATTCCACGGTGACGACTTTCAAACGAAAGTAAAGATCGCTTCGGAAGGTGCCGGCATCGATCATCGCTTCCAACGGGCGGTTGGTGGCCGAGATCAATCGGACGTTGACCTTGATCGCTTTGTTGTCGCCGACGCGAGTGATTTTGCTTTCTTCCAAGACTCGCAGCAATTTGATTTGCGTGCTCATCGGCATGTCGCCGACTTCGTCCAGGAACAACGTGCCGCCGTTGGCATATTCGAACGCACCGATGCGGTCGGCATCGGCACCGGTGAAGGCGCCTTTGACGTGTCCGAACAATTCGCTCTCGACCAGGTTTTCGGCGATCGCGCCGGTGTTGATCGCCACGATCGGCTTGTTTCGCCGCGGGCTGTTTTGATGAACGGCCTGGGCGACAATTTCTTTGCCGGTACCGTTTTCGCCGGTGATCAGAACCGTCGCGTCGGTCGCCGCGATTCGCCGCAGCCGATCGATCACCTGCTGCATCTTCTTGCTGGTGTAGATGATGCCCTCGAAACCGAATCGCTCGTCCAATCGCGACATCAGTTCGGTGTTCTGGCGGCGTAAGCTGACCGCGCCGACGGCTTTTTCCACGATCGCACGCAGTCGGCTCGGCGTGATCGGTTTCTCGAGGAAATTGAACGCGCCCTGCTGCATCGCTTCGACGGCGATGGGGACCGTCGCGTGGCCAGTCACCATCACCACTTCCGCGTCGGGTAACCGTTGGCCGGCCAGTTTCAACAGTTTCATCCCGTCGACGTCGTTCATCACCATATCGGTGATGATGATGTCAAACGTGTCGCGCTCGATCAACGTAGCCGCTTCGGGACCGCTGGTGGCGACCGTGCATTTGTAGCCGACCTTTTCCAGACTCTCTGTCATCGCTCGCGCGTGCGCCGCTTCGTTATCAACGACCAGCAAACGAAACGTCGACGGGTCGTATTCCGGTTTGCCGGTCGACTTCTTGAGCGATTGAGAATCAGACATCGGGATCGATTACTCCGCGTAGCGTTCTTGGAGTGACTGAACGGTCATCACGTCCTCTCCCAGGGCCTGCATCGCACGCACGGCCGCTTCGGCGGCAGCGATCGTCGTGATACAGGGCACTCCTTGTTGCACCGCCGCGGCGCGAATGCGTCCTTCATCGGTGCGCGCCCCTTTGCCGTTGGGCGTGTTCATGATCAACGCGACATCTTCGTTCTTCAGATAGTCGATCAAGTTCGGTTGCCCCTCGGCCAGCTTTTTGATTCGCGTCACCGGGACGCCTTCGGCTTCCAGACGCGCCGCGGTTCCACTGGTGGCCAGGATTTCAAATCCCAAGGCACGCAAGTCCTTGCCCAAGCTGACCGCGGAACCTTTGTGTCGTGAACTCAAACTGACAAAGATCTTGCCTTCGGTGGGCAAGGTGACCCCGGCAGCGAGCTGGCTTTTGGCGAACGCCAGCGGGAACTTTTCACTGATCCCCATCACTTCGCCGGTGCTCCGCATTTCCGGCCCCAATACGATGTCGACGCCGGCAAATTTGCGGAACGGGAAGACGCTTTCTTTGATCGAAACATGCTTGGGGATCGGCTCTTGGGTGATCCCCAGTTCGGCCAATTTCATTCCCGTCATCACCTTGGTGGCCAAGTTGGCGACCGGGACCCCGGTGGCTTTGGCGACAAACGGAACCGTCCGACTCGCCCGCGGATTGACTTCCAAGATATAAACCTTGGGGCCATCCTCTTCGTTCTTGATGGCGAATTGAATGTTCATCAGACCGACGACATGCAGTGATTTGGCCAACTTGATCGTCGCTTCGCGCAATTCGGCCAACACCTCTTGGGGAATCGAAAACGGCGGGATGGCACAGGCCGAGTCACCGCTGTGCACCCCGGCTTCTTCGATGTGCTCCATGATTCCCATGATGACCGCATCATCGCCGTCGCAGATCGCGTCGACATCGACTTCCGTGGCGTCTTCCAAGAAACGGTCGATCAGCACCGGTTGTCCGTCGGCGACGATAAATGCTTCGGCGACGTAGCGTTCGAATTGTGCCTTGTCGTAGCAAATCTCCATCGCGCGTCCGCCGAGCACGAAACTGGGACGGACCAATGCCGGGTAGCCGATGCGTTTGACTTCCTTTCGGGCCTCTTCCATGTTGCGGGCGATGCCGCTGGGAGGCTGCCGCAATTGCAAGTCGTTGATCAACTGTTGGAAACGCTCGCGGTCCTCAGCGGCTTCGATCGTATCGACGCTGGTGCCGATGATCGGGACGCCGGCCTCTTGCAGTCCTCGGGCCAGATTCAGTGGCGTTTGCCCGCCGAACTGAACGATCACACCGTCGGGTTGAGTCGCGTCGCAGATGTTCAATACATCTTCGATCGTCAGCGGTTCAAAGAACAGAATGTCCGACGTGTCATAGTCCGTACTGACCGTCTCGGGATTGCTGTTGACCATGATCGATTCGTAACCGATCTCACGCAGCGCGAAACTGGCGTGGCAGCAGCAATAGTCAAACTCGATGCCCTGCCCGATCCGGTTTGGCCCGCCGCCCAAGATCACGACGCGTTTCTGGTCCGCCTTGGGCGGCAATTCGTCTTCGAGTTCGTAGGTGCTGTAGTAGTACGGCGTGTACGCTTCGAATTCGGCGGCGCAGGTATCGACGCTTTTGAAGACCGGGCGAATGCCCAAATCCAAACGATGTTGACGGACCTTCAATTCGGTCGAGGACAGCATGTGGGCGATTTGTCGGTCCGAAAAACCGTCGCGTTTGGCGTTCCACATCCGCTCTCGGTCCATCGCATCGAGCGATCCGAGTTTGCGAATCTGCTCTTCGTGTTCAATGATTTCCGAAAGGTGATCCAGGAACCAGGGATCGATGTGCGTCAGCGAATGCACTTCCTCGATCGAGATACCCGCCTTGATGGCGTAGCGCAGGTAGAAGATTCGATCGGCGTTGGGAGTGCCCAGTTTGGCACGGATGGTGTCCAGGTCGGGTTGGTCTTCGGTTCCCCAGAGATCGCGATTGTCGCTCCCGAGGCCGAAGGCACCGACTTCCAATCCACGCATCGCTTTCTGCAACGATTCGCGGAACGTGCGTCCGATCGCCATGGTTTCGCCGACGCTTTTCATTTGCGTCATCAGCGTCGCGTCGGCTTCGGGGAATTTTTCGAAGGCGAACCGCGGAATCTTGGTGACGACATAATCGATCGTCGGTTCGAAGCAGGCCTTGGTTTTCTTGGTGATGTCGTTGGGCAATTCCCAGAGTCGGTATCCGACGGCCAGTTTGGCGGCGATCTTTGCGATCGGAAATCCGGTAGCCTTACTGGCCAAGGCACTGGAGCGGCTGACGCGCGGGTTCATTTCGATCACGATCATTCGTCCGGTCGACGGTTCGATCGCGAATTGAATGTTGCTGCCGCCGGTTTCGACTCCGATTTCGCGGATCACGGCCAACGAGGCGTCGCGCATCCGCTGGTATTCTTTGTCGCTGAGTGTTTGAGCCGGGGCGACGGTGATCGAGTCGCCGGTGTGCACGCCCATCGCGTCAAAGTTCTCGATGCTGCAGATGATCACGACGTTGTCGTCTTTGTCTCGCATCACCTCCATCTCGTACTCTTTCCAGCCGATGATGGATTCTTCGATCAGGACTTCCGTGACCGGCGATTGGTCCAGGCCGCTTTTGACCAGGGCATCGAAATCGTCTTTGTTGTAGGCGATCGCGCTGCCGCTGCCGCCCATGGTGAAACTGGGGCGGACGACGGCCGGCAAGCCGACGTCTTCCATCGCCGCGCGGGCTTCTTCGATGTTGTGCACCACATGGCCGCGGCAGACGTCCAGGCCGATCTTTTCCATCGCCTCTTTGAACTGGTCGCGTTCCTCGGCCTTGGCAATCACCTTGGCGTCGGCGGCGATCATTTCGACGCCGTATTTTTCCAGCACGCCGTTGGCGTCCAGGTCCATGGCAACGTTCAGGCCGGTTTGACCTCCCAGGGTGGGCAGCAAGGCGTCCGGGCGTTCTTTTTCGATCACTTTTTCGACCATTTGCCAGGTCAGCGGTTCGATGTAGGTCGAATCCGCCGTGGCCGGGTCGGTCATGATCGTCGCCGGGTTGCTGTTGACCAGCACCACTTCGTATCCCTCTTCGCGGAGGGCTTTACACGCCTGGGTGCCGGAATAGTCGAATTCACAGGCCTGGCCGATGATGATCGGCCCGCTGCCGATCAGCAGAATTTTTTTGATGTCGTCGCGTCGTGGCACGTCGTTTTCCGGTGGAGAGCGAGATCGTTTCCAAATTTCGGGAAAGATATCAGATCAACCACCGTCTTGCGTAGGATAGGCAACACCAGAAAACCGGGATTTGTCCGCTAAGCCGTCGTACTGTCTGCCGCGACCGCGTTATTTCCCTTCGCCGCACTGGACTTGTCCCAGAACGTGGCGAAAAACAGCACCGAAACGCCGATCGCCAAGCCCGCCGGCATCAGCCAAAACTCTGCGGCCCCCTCCGCCCAGCCTGCCGAGGTGGTCGGATCCAGGTTGATGTAATCGCCCCAGGGACCGTGAATCAGGTTCCCGACCAACATCCCAGCCCCGTACGTCAATAATCCCAGCAACGCCTGCGCGCTGGTCCGGATTTCCTTCGGTGCGATGCGATCGGTGTAGAGCTGGCCGGTCACAAAGAAAAAGTCGTAGCAGATCCCGTGCAAGACGATTCCCAGGACCAACATCGCCGAGGTGCTGGGCATCAATCCGAACAGTGCGTAACGCAAGGCCCAGGCCAACATCCCCACCAACAACATCCACTTGACGCCCAAGCGGGCTAGGAAAAACGGGACCAATGCCATGAAGAAGATTTCACTCACCTGACCGAGCGCCATCACCCCCGCACTGTCGCTGCCGAACGCCATTTTTTCCACAAAGTCATACGTCCGGGCGTAGTAGAACGCCAACGGGATGCAAATCAGAAACGAGCAGACCGCAAAGACCAGATAGCTGGGATTGCGGAACAGTCGAATCGCATCCAATCCCAAAACTTTGCCGATGCTGACCGGGTTGTCACGTCCCTGCGGCGGTGACTTGGGAAGGGTGAAACAATAGATCCCGTAAATCAGGCCGACGACCGCCGAGAGCCGCAACGGCAAATTCGTGCTGCCGGCGTCTTCCACACCGGGAAGCACCGGGATCGGGAATAGCCCGAACATGGATTGTGAAACCACCAACCCCGACACGATCCAGCCGATCGTGCCCCACAACCTGATCTTGGGGAAATCATTTTCAATCGAATCCACGTTTTGGAACGTGATCGCATTGACCAACGCCAAGGTCGGCATGTAGCACAAGAAAAACGCCATCATGACCCAGTAAAATCGGGTCGGTGAGTCGACGATGGTGCTGCACCACCAAAGCATCGCGGCGCCGGCAATCTGCAGCACTCCGTTGATGATCTCTTTGTTGAACAACCGGTCGGCGACAAACCCGACGATGATCGGGGCAAAGATCGCCGCCCATGTTTGAGTCGAATAGACGTCACCGATGATCGTATTGAGATTCTCTTCACCGGCAAAAATCTGCTGCAAGTAACTCGTCATCGGGACGAAGAACGCTCCCCAGACAAAAAATTGCAGAAACATCATCACATCAAGGCGAACTGCTTTGGACATCGGCGACGTCTTAGAAAAAAGTGCGAATCAGAAATCAACTCGCCCGCTATCATAGCGACTCTCGGTCACGAAGGTATCGCGGTAAAGTCGCCGGCGGGCCGCGTGCCTCTGCAAGGGGCCGCGCCGCGGACCTCGCTGATGGGCTGGGCTAACCTGTCGCGTTGATTTGGGAAAGTCGATAAAAATGACAAACCGCAATCGCGATGCGAAGATGAATCGGTCAAATGCCGGTGCGGCGAACTCCCGCACCACTCCAAAACCCTGTGCCTTGTGCGGTCGCGTCACCCGGCGTGGGACGACCGAGCACCACCTGATTCCCCGTCGCTGCCATCACAACAAATGGTTTAAAAAGCGGTTCTCGAGGGCTCGAATGCAAGAAACGATTTCCGTTTGCCACGATTGCCACGGCTCGATTCATCGATTTGTGCCACGGGAAAAAGATCTTGGACGCCATCACAACACCGTCGAATCTCTGCTCGCACACGAACAAATCGGTCGATTCGTCGCCTGGGTTCGAGACCGCAATTAGGAGTGTCACGCCATGAACGACGACGAACACCCTTCGGCTGAATCAAACTCCCCCGACGAATCGAATGCCGAATCGCACTTGGAAGACGATTCTGAGTTTGGCGAGATTTCGCTCGATGATATCGGAGCGGCCTACGCACGCGCCGCCGCGGCGCATGATCCGGAGACGTTTGCGGTGCCGGAAGCTCCGCCGAGCAGTGAGAGTGACGACGAACCGGCTCCAGATGCGTCGACGGAGAACTCGGCCGATGACGACGAAACCGTCCATCCCGAAGGCATCATCGAAGCCGCCCTGTTCGTCGGGCATCCGGACAATCAGTCTTTCACCCCCGCCCGGCTGGCGTCGCTGATGCGCGGGGTCACCGAAGAGGAGGTGATGGAGATGATCGACACGCTCAATCAGTCGTACAAGTCGGCCGAGCAAGCGTTGCGCATCATCGAAGAGGAAGACGGTGGCTACCGGATGACGATTGCTCCCGCGGTCGAAAAAGTCCGCCATTCGTTTCTCGGTAAGGTCCGCGAAGCTCGTCTCAGCCAAGCCGCCGTCGAAGTGTTGTCGCTGGTCGCCTACCAGCCGGGGGTGACCGCCCAGACCGTCCAAGATCAACGCGGAAAAGACAGCGGCGCGCTGCTCAATCAACTCGTCCGCCGCCGACTGCTGGAAATGAAACGCCAAGCACCTGCCGAGGGCGGACGGAAAGTCCCGCACTACTACCCCACCGAGCGTTTCCTCACCCTGTTCGGGCTCGAGTCCCTCGAAGACCTGCCGCTGGTCGACGAGAGTTTCTTTGGGCACTAGTATTCCGTGTCACCTTGGTTTTCGGGTAGTGGACCGTCTAGCGGTTAACGTCATGCGGCGGTCATCCGTCTGATTGGATCGGGGAGTCAAACCGGCGGGTTGCAGTGCAACGCTGGAAGCGCCAGCCTGAAGACAGCCCCGAGTACCCGATTTAAATGAACCCACGGATGGCA
>NZ_NTFY01000024.1 GCF_002289565.1 Rhodopirellula sp. SM50
GAAGCGTGGTTTCCTCAGGTCGGGGCCCGTAGGCTCGCGCCAAACGGCTGATATTCGTTTGATATCAGCCGGTTCGCGCCAGCGTCCGGGCGGCACCTCCGCTAGTCTCAGCTGTCGCGGCGTCGCTGCGACCGGGAATCGCCTAAAGGCTATACACCAACGGTAGCTGAATTCATTTTACTTTTTCCTGCCCGCTTTTCCGCGGCACCCTGATGCCCATGACTGACCCTCGGCACGTCGTCCTCCTGCTCGTCGCAACCACGCTCTTGTTCACCGCGTGCGACCGCTCGTCGGTCGAACCGACCGATCAATCGCCACGCGATCAGATCGTCCAACGCGAGACCGAAACGCCAGCCGAGGTTCCGCCGCCGCCCGTTGAAAAACCTTTCGATCGTGATCAAACGATCGATGCCGCTTTGGCGTTGATCCAGGCGGGCAAGTCTGAGGCCGCTGCGGCGGAGTATCGCAAGGTGCTGATGACCGACCCCAACGATGCGGAGGTCTTGTTCCGATTGGCTCGATTGCACGCCGATCGCGGAAATCTTGCCGATGCAGTCGAATACCTGGACTCGATCCCCGTGACTCATCCGGAAGCCGGGTTGCCGTCGCTGGGACAGGCGGCCGATTGGTACATGCAGCTGGAACGGTACGACGAGGCCGAATCGAGGTATCTGAAGGTACTCGAGTTGGCCGGTGATGTCCCCGTCGCCCATCGTCAACTCGCGTACCTGTACAACCGCCAGGGGCGGCGACACGAAGCGGCGGATCATTTGCGTGCGCTCTGTCGCCTGGGCAATATTCAAGAAGACGAATTGCACGCCTTGATGGTGTTGGGCCACGCGATCTTTGACGACCCCAACAAGCCTCCACCACGGCCGCGACCGAATTACCCGATCGGTCCGGCGGCCACCGCGCGGATGCTGTTCACCGCCAGCCGAAACGTCGAAGCGGTCGAGGCACTTGATGAAACGGTGCGGGCGGGCAAAGCGGTTCCTTCGATCGTCGCCTTTTACGGGTTGCTTGCGATCGAAGCCCAGGACAACGAACGTTTTCAGTGGTGGCTGACCCAAGCCGACCAACCGGTTCAAGAGTTCGCCGAGTACTGGGCCGCGATCGGAGCCTATCTGGTTTCGGAACGACGATTTGAGGAAGCGGTCCGGGCGCTCGGCGAAGCGCTGGCACGCGATCCCACCAATGTCGGTGCGATGCGCCGGATCAATCAGGCGTTGACGGCGCTCGGCCAGACCGAGCAAGCCGAACGATGGGTGAAACGATACGACACCATCAGGGATGTCGTCTCGGCCAGTAACGCGATCGGAAAATCCCAGACGCCCGAATCGGCGCCGATCGACAGCTACGCCACCATCGCCGACGGTTTGGATCAGCTGCAGCGACCGCTCGAAGCGATGACGTGGCGGATTTTTGGGGCCTTTCATCGCAAGGCGTCTCGTGAAGAGATCGAGTCGCTGAACGAGCGCCGCGCGGCACTGTTTCGTTCGCCGGATGCCTTCGCAAGCCGTCAAGAACGCGTCTGCGGGCTCGATCTGGCCGAGTACCCGTTGCCGGAATTGGAGATCCCCGCCGCGACCGATGTTTCACCCCCACAGACCACTCCATCGACCGATGACTTTCCCGTCCCCGCGTTTGAAAACATCGCCGGGTCGGTGGGGCTCAACCACACGTACTTCGTTGCCAGTGAGCCACAGCCGTTTCGATTCGCGCTCTACCAATCTCTCGGTGGCGGCATCGCGGTGCTGGACTACGACCTGGACGGTGCCGTCGATCTTTATCTGGCCCAAGGCGGCGCCGACGTGCCGACGATGGTCGGTGAACGATCAAACCAGTTGTATCGCGGCGTTGACGGCAAACTCGTCGACCAAACGCAGCCGGCCGCGGTGACCGACACCCGCTATTCGGTCGGTCTGGGCAGCGGAGATTGGAACCAGGACGGGTTCGCCGATCTGGTCGTCGCCAACATCGGCAACAAGGTGTTGCTGATCAATAATGGCGACGGCACGTTCCGGCGTCAGGTCTTTGACGAAGACCCCGAGCATCAAGTGTTGACCAGTTCGGTGGCGTTGGGCGACATCACCGGTGATGCGCTACCGGATCTGTATGCGTTGCACTATGTCGAAGATCCGACGATGGTGAACCGTCCGGAGATGAATGAAAAGGGCGAGATCCTGACCATCTCGCCGGCGTCATTTCAACCGGGGATCGATTCCATTGCGGTCAACGATGGCCGCGGCGGCATGTTGCATCAACGGGTCAGCGACTCCCAAGGCGACGCCAGCACGGGCCTGGGCGTCGTGATCGCTGACTGGGACGGCCGACCGGGCAACGACATCTTTGTCGGCAACGATATTCGCGCCAACCAATTGTGGACACGGTCGTCCGACGAGGACCGATGGATCGATGTCGCGGCGGTCCGCGGTTGCGCGTTGGGCATCGGCGGAGTCGAAACCGCGTCGATGGGAATCGCCGTCGCCGACTTCGATGGCAACGGGATGCGCGACATTCACATCACCAACTTTTATCTGGAACCGGTCAGTCTGTTCATGAACCAAGGCGGCGTGTTCGAAGACCGATGCGTGCAGTATCGGCTGCACCGCGACAGTTCCGACGTACTCGGATTCGGGTGCCAAGCACTCGACTACGACCTCGATGGGCGTCCCGATTTGGCGGTCACCAACGGTAATATCGAAAAAGCTCCGGGTGAACCGTTGGAGCAGTCGCCGCAATTCTTCGTCAACCTCGGCCGCCAATTTCGCCTTTCAGCGGTCGACGATGCCTCGGACTACTGGACTGGAAAATACCTCGGCCGCGGTCTGGCGCGTTTGGATTTTAATGCCGATGGTCGGCAGGACATGGTGATCTCGCACATCGGATCGCCGTCGGCCCTCTTGATCAATCGCACCGAAACCTCCAACCATTGGTTGACATTCCAACTGGTGGGTACCGAGTCGGAACGTGATGCCATCGGCGCGCAGGTGGAAGTGCATCAGGGGCAGCGGACGTTGACCAATTGGATCGTCGGCGGAGATGGATACCTGTGTCACAACGAATCCACCGTGTCATTCGGGTTAGGAGAATCCGACGACGACGTACGCGTGATCGTCAGCTGGCCGAGTGGAGCGCGGCAAGTGTTCGAGGGCATCGGAGTCGACCAACGCCTGTTGCTGGTCGAAGGCCAAAACGAACCGATCGCCCAGCGGGTGCCACCCGGCCGCTAGTGCTTCGTCCAGATTTAATTTTCGGGTTGCGTTTGTCGAGCGGAAAAGGGGGCAGGTACCAAAAACCAAATGGCCCGCAGGGTGCTTCGCATTTTTGGTACCTGACCCCTTTTCCGCGGCACCCCAAGTTTAAAAGTTGACGAAGCACTAGTGCTCTGGCCACAGTCAATGTTGGGGTTTTGACCGGGCTAACGATCGAGAATGATACCCACGGATAGCAGCGCGAACCCACGGATGAGAGGGTGTAATCATCCGTGGGTTTGCGCTGCTATCCGTGGGCTCAGTGGGCATTTCATCGCCCCGCAAGTTACAGCCCGCCCCCCCTTTTCCGCGGCACCCTAAATCTAAAAGTTGACAGAGCACTTGTGCTTCGGTCTCGATACTGCGTACGTAACCCTCCCCGGCAGGGAGGGTATCTACACATCTTTTGCATGTCAGATCTGTTCTGAGTGAATGGCTTCGGCCAACGGCCGTTTCCATCCATAGCCTTGGGCATCGCCCTCGTCTTTACCTGTTTTGGGAATCTTCGGCGTTCGCCGTCACGTTTGGATCCCGAATTCGAGAGGCGAGGGTTACAATGGAGTCGCAACGACTGGAAGCCCCGAGTTCGATGTGATCGGCTGTTTGTCGCGGATCCGGGTGGCCACCAACCCGAAGCATGATGCAGCAAATCGGTCGCAGTCGCCCACACCGACGTCGGGCTTCCGTGTTGTCCCCGCCTGATTTGCCCCCCGCCTGTATTTACCCAGACCGTCGATGCGTTTGTTGTTTTTTGCCGCACTGTTGGTGTGTTCTGTTTCCCTGGTCCCAGGTGCTGACGATCTGGATGCAACGTTTGACGATACGGTTCGACCGTTTCTGAAGACCTATTGTGTGTCCTGTCACAACGCGGACGACGCCGAAGGGGATTTGGACCTGGAGTCGGAGCGTGACCTCACGTCGGTCGTGACCCATTTCCGGAAGTGGATGGTCGTGATGGATCGTCTTCAGGCGGGCGACATGCCGCCCGAAGACGCCGAGGCGCATCCCACACCGGAGGCTCGCAAGCGTGTCATCGGGTGGATCGCGGGGGTGCGACAAAACGAGGCGAAACGCCGGGCGGGCGATCCCGGGATTGTCTTGGCTCGCCGACTGAGCAATGCCGAATACAACTACACGATCCGAGACCTGACGGGATTTGACTTGCAACCGGCCAAGGCGTTTCCGATCGATCCGGCCAACCAGGAGGGGTTCGACAACTCGGGCGAATCACTCGCCATGTCACCTTCGTTGCTGAAAAAGTATCTCGAAGCGGCACGTCACGTTTCGGAGCATCTGGTGCTGACGCCGACCGGCATCGATTTCGCACCTCACCCGGTGATCACCGAAACGGACCGCGACAAGTATTGTGTCAACCGGATCATTGATTTCTATCGGCGACAACGTTTGCAGTACGTCGATTTCTTCTTCGCCCTCTGGCAATACCAGCGGCATCACACAGCGGATAATCCGGAACCCCAGTCGCTGCGCGAATTTGCATCGGGCCAGGGGCTGAGTCCTCGGTACCTGGAAACACTTTGGGAGATCTTGAACGTCGACGCAGCGCCCGATCAAGCCGCGGACGTTGGTCCCTTGGCGGCACTGCGGATCATGTGGCAACGGTTGCCCAGCGGCAACACGCCGGACGATGCCGCTCAAGCCAAGCGTCAATGCCAGCGCATGGAGGACTTCGTCACGACGCTACGCGAGCGATTGGTTCCCGAGGTCGAAAACCTGACGACGCCCGAGGTCCACAAGGGTTCGCAGCCGTTGGTGCTGTGGAAGAATCGCCAATTCGTCACCAACCGCCGCCGCTACGCCGGCGGGATCTCAGACATCGGCGATCTGGTGTCGTTGTTGGAGTTGAAGCCGGGTTCGGCCGAGGCAAGTGCGGTGGACGTGCCGGACGACGAGAACCGATTGCAAGTGTTCGAGCGGACACTGGAAACGTTCTGCTCGGTCTTTCCCGATACCTTCCTCGTTTCCGAGCGGGCGCGTGTTTACTTGGACCCCAAGGAAGAGAAGGGGCGTACGGGACGGTTCTTGAGCGCCGGATTTCACAGCCAGATGGGATACTTCCGTGACGACGGCCCGTTGTACGAGCTCATTTTGAGCGATGAAGAGCGGAACGAGCTGGATCGGTTGTGGTTAGAACTCGATTTCGTGACGTCGGCTCCGATGCGTCAGTACGCCGGGTTCATCTGGTTCGATCGCACCGATTCTCGTTTCATGCGTGATTCGCAATTCGACCGATTCCGCGCCGAAGACAAAGATTGCACGTCGGAGGCCAAGGTCCGGGCGCTGGCGGAAGCCTATTTAGCCAAAGCGGAACGTGTCGGCGGCAATCCCAAAGCACTCGAAGCGATCGCGTTCTACTTTGAGGACATGTCGCAAACGTTCCGTCGTTTGGAACGTCTGAAGCGCGAATCGGAATCGGTTCAGGTGGATGCCGTCGTCCGGTTCGCCGAGCGGGCGTATCGTCGTCCGCTGACCGATACACAGCGGCAGAGCATCCGATCGTTCTATCGGCATCTGCGCGAGTCGGACGGGTTGGAGCACGAGGACGCGATTCGGGACAGCGTTGTGGCGGTCCTGATGTCGCCCAACTTTTGTTATCGCTTGGATCTGCCGCAGCAGCGTGTCGCCGATGCGGCGGATCAAGACGTCGAGCCGTTGGATGATTTTGCGTTGGCCAGTCGGTTGAGCTACTTTCTGTGGGCAAGTATGCCCGACCAACAGCTTCGTGACTTGGCAGCATCGGGCCAGTTGCATCAACGCGATGTGCTGAGGTCGCAAGTGGTTCGTATGCTTGGCGACGAGCGGGCCCAAGGCTTTGTCAACGAGTTTGTGGGCAGCTGGCTGGGCTTTCGTCAATTCCAGCAACACAACGGCGTCGATCGCAATCGTTTCCCGCAATTCACCGACGAGCTGCGTCAATCGATGTACGAAGAACCGATTCGTTTATTCAATGAGATTGTGCGCACGGACGGCTCGATCCTGGATCTGTTGTACGCCGATTACACTTTCGTCGATCGCGCACTCGCCGAGCACTACCAGATTCCCGCCGATCAGCTGGACGAACAACACGACGGCTGGGCCAAGGTTGACGGCGTCGATCGGTATGGCCGTGGCGGGTTGATGCCGATGGCTGTCTTCTTGACCAAGAATTCACCCGGATTGCGAACCAGTCCGGTGCAGCGTGGCAATTGGTTGGTCAAGTACGTGCTGGGCGAACACATCCCGGCCCCGCCCGCTGCGGTGCCCGAGTTGCCAAGTGACGAGTCGCAGTTGGGCGAGTTAACGTTGCGGGAGGCCCTACAGCGGCACCGGGCCGATCCGAGCTGCGCGGCCTGCCACGACAAAATTGATTCGTTCGGCCTGGTGTTTGAACAATACGGGCCGATCGGCGAGCGGCGTGAAACCGATTTCGGCGGTCGTGAGGTGGATAGTCATGTTCGGTTCCCCGACGAGAGTGAGGGGACTGGGATCGAAGGGCTGCGGGATTACATTCGACGTTCCCGGCAATCCGATTTTGTCGAGAATTTTTGCCGCAAACTTCTCGCCTTTGCACTCGGGCGATCGTTAGAGTTGTCTGATGAGACGGCGATCGATCAGATGACCGCCTCGCTTGCGTCCGACAGGTATCGATTGCAACATGCGATTGAGATGATCGTCACCAGCCCGGCGTTCCTGAACAAACGTGTGAAAGCAAAATTGAATTAAGTGAGATAGGCTTCCAGCCCGTCATTGCGAATGTGGGATAGGCTTCCAGCCTGTCATTCCGAACGTGGGATAGGCTTCCAGCCCGTCATTGCGCATGTGGGATAGGCTTCCAGCCTGTCATTGCGAACGAGGGATCGGCTTCCCGGCTCGTCCTCTCAGCAGTGACGAGCCCGGAACCCTTTTCCCACGGTTATGATCCGACAGCTTCTTCGACAACCACCGTCACTTCGATGAAAACACCCATCACCTCCACCGCTCGTTCTGCTGGCCGTTCCGCATCCTCAAACGCCGTGTCGCGCCGCACGGTCTTGCGCGGCGTCGGCGTTTCGATGGCACTTCCGTGGATGGAATCGATTCCCGTCTGGGGCGCCGAGACTGTCGTCGGCGAGGATCCGGTTGCACCGCCGAAACGATTTGCCGCGTTGTTCATGGGATGCGGGATCAATCGCAAGCATTGGTGGGCCAAGGGCGGTGGCAAGGAGATGGAGTTGGGCAAGAGTCTGGCGCCGATGGAACCGCTGAAGGAGAAGATGAACTTCATCACCGGGCTGTTCAACGAGAATGCGACCTCGGTCGGCATTCACCCCGGCCAGACCGGCAACATTCTATCCGGGGCGTCGCTGCAGAAAGGATCAGAGCTTCGTGGCGACATCAGCATGGACCAAGTGCTGGCCAATCATTTCCAAGAGGAAACGGTCGTCCCCAGTCTGGTGCTCGGTTGCGAGCAGCCTGTGACGGGGTATCACGAAACCAATTTTTCGATGGCCTACAGTTCGCACATCTCGTGGCAGAACAAGACGTCGCCGGTTCCGATGGAGGTTTACCCATCGTTGGCCTTTGACAGTTTGTTCGACAACCGGGGCAGCCGTCGCGACGAAAGCATTTTGGACCGCGTCGGTGAAGAGGCGGCGTCGTTGAGCCGGCGGGTCAGCAAGAGTGATCAGGTCAAGCTGGATGAATACTTGAGCAGCGTTCGAGAGGTGGAAAAACGAGCCGCATCGATGAGAGCGGCTCGCGAGAAAGCACGGCAGCGGGCCAACGATCACGGCAAACCACTGGCCACGATGCAGCGGCCCGACGACGGCTTGCCCGAGGACATTCGCGAGCACATGCGGTTGATGTGCGACATCGTCGCGATCGGGTTCCAGAGTGACAAATCACGTGTCGCGTCGTTGCTGCTCAATCGAGATTTGTCGGGACTGTTTTACCCCTTCCTGAATGTCGAGAGCACCCACCACTCGGCCTCGCACAACGATCTGTCCGACGAGTACGAACGAATTTCACGGTACTACTGTAGCCAATACGCATACTTGGCAGAACGGTTGAACGCGATGCCCGAAGCCGACGGCACGGTGCTGGACCATTCGTGTCTGTTGTTCATTTCCAGCATGTGGTCGGGCAATGCCCACGATTCCAGCAAGGTCCCGGTGCTGTTGACCGGCGGCTTGGGCGGCACCCTTCAAACGGGACGCGTGCTCGACTACGTCGGCCAGGACGATCAAGATCGAAAGCTTTGTAGCATGTACTTGTCGATCATGGATCGGATGGGCGTTCAGCTGGACCGTTTCGGCGACGCCGACAAACGACTCGCCCGTCTGTAACGCGCGTGGCGTAAGCTTCCAGCTTGCGTGAGTTGGCGGGATTTACGAGACCACCGAATCCTGTGGCGGTGCGTTCAATCGATCCACGGAGAAAAAGTCTTCGTGGATTTCCTGGCCGATCGTATTGAGCTGACGTTGGAACTGGTCGATGTATTCGTGCAGCCCGTCCTGCAGGATGTCATCGATGACGGCGTAATCGAGACTCGAACAGAGGCGTCCGAGCAGTTGTTCGGAGTGATAGCAGTACGAGTTCAACTCGCTGCCGCTGATCATCCGCATCGAGTCGCGTGCCCGCATGGCCGCGAAATGCATGGCCCTGGGGAATTTGCGATCCAGCATCAAGAATTCGGCGACGCGTATCGGGACGATCTTTCCGCGCAGTCGGCGATACGATTCCAGGGCACTGGCCGAACGCAGCAGTGCCGACCAGCGGACGACGTCCAGCGAGGATCCGACGCTGCCGCCATCGGGCAACAGGTTGTAATACTGGACATCCAGCAAACGCGAGGTCTTGTCACCGCGTTCGATCATTCTGCCCAAGCGTGAAAAGTGCCAGGCCTCGTCATGAGACATCGTGGCGTCCATCGCACCGACCAACAGGTGACTGGTCAACCGAACCTGTTCACAGAACGCTTGCGGTTGCTCCAGCGTTTTGGGCGAATGCCCGGCGGCTTGGACCAAGTGGTGAAACGTGTTGAGTTGCTCCCAAACCACACTGGAAATCACTTCGCGAATCGTCCGTGCGTTTTCGCGCGCCCTGGCAACGCAACTGGTCATCGAATTGCCGTTTTTTTCGTCAAAGGACAGAAACTGCAACACGTTTTCACGAGTCGGGCTGTCATACCGTTTGACGAATTCGTCTTGGTCTGCGGTGGTTTCCAGAAGCGGCGTCCACTGTTTGCTCAGCGATTCGGTTTCGCCGAGCGTCAGGTTGTAATTGACGTCGATGAATCGCGCGATATTTTCGGCCCGCTCGACGTACCGGCTGAGCCAATAAACGGTTTCGGCGACGCGACTTAACATGATGACGACTCCAGCGTCGTGACGACGGAGTTTGAGTTCGCCGTCGTGCCGTTGCGCAACACCCAGGTGTCTTTGCTACCGCCACCCTGGGACGAATTGACGATCATCGAACCTTTCTTCAATGCGACACGCGTCAGCCCCCCGGGCATCACGTAGACGTCTTTGCCGCACAACACGAACGGTCGAAGGTCGACATGACGGGGTTTCAGTTCGTCGCCGACCAGTGTGGGGACGGTCGACAGATTCAACATCGGTTGTGCGATCCAGTCACGCGGGTTTTTCTGGATCGCTTCGGCACACTCTGCCCGTTCGTTGGCGGAGGCGTGTGGTCCCATCAAGATGCCGTAGCCGCCCGATTCGTTTGTCGGTTTGACGACCAACTGATCCAGATGGGATAGAACGTGTTGGCGTTGTTTGGCATCGTCGCACAGGAACGTCGGCACGTTCGGCAAGATCGGGTCCTGGTCAAAGTAATACCGGATGATGTCCGGCACATAGGCATACACCGCTTTGTCGTCGGCAACCCCGGTGCCCGGCGCATTGGCCAAGGACACCCGTCCGGCGCGATAAACGTCCATCAGGTTTTTGACCCCCAGGCACGAATCGGCGCGGAAATGCGCGGGGTCCAAGAAGTCATCGTCGATGCGGCGGTAGATCACATCGACTCGCTGCAGCCCGCGCGTCGTGATCATGTGCACGAAGCCGTCTTTGACAATCAAATCAGAACCGTGGACGAGTTCGATGCCCATTTGCTGGGCCAGAAACGAATGTTCGAAGTAGGCCGAATTATGGACACCCGGTGTCAGCAAAACCGCGACTGGATCCGACACGCCCGCGGGGGCACAATCCAGCAGCGTTTTCAGCAATTGCTCCGGATACTCCTCGATCGGTTCAACCGACATCCCCTCGAAGACGTGGGCGAAGGTTCGCTTCATGAGTTCACGATTTTCGAGCACGTAGGAAACGCCCGAAGGACAACGCATGTTGTCTTCCAACACGTACAGTTGACCGTCGGCGTCACGAATCAAATCCACCCCGGTGATGTGACACCACACGCGTTGTGCCGGCCGAAGACCGACGCACTGCTTTCGAAGTGTCTTGGAGGATGCGATCAATGATTCCGGGACCGCTTTGTCCTTGATGATCTTGCGATCGTTGTAGACGTCGTCGACAAACAGATTGAGCGCCCGAATCCGTTGTTCAAGCCCCTTCGCGATCATCGACCATTCTTCGGCGTCGATGATTCGCGGCAACAGGTCAAACGGCCAGATCTTTTCGGTGCCGGCTTGATGGCTATACACGTTGAACGTGATGCCCATGTTTTGCAGGTTTAATTCCGCCGATTTCTGTCGCTCTCGCAGGTTGCCATCGGCCAGCGCTTCGAGTCGCCGGACGAAACGTTCGCCGCTGGCCCTGGGCCTGCCGTCGGGAGCGAACATCTCATCGAATCCACCGTCCATCTCATAGGGTAATAGCAGCATCGCCCGTTCTCTGAAGTGATTGAAACACACCGACTGTCAATTCAAGAACGCTGGATCCGCCCATCACAGCGACGACGCAGCGGCGGACATCGAGTGATGTCAGCTGCGTCGTGCCGATTTCCACCGGCCAAGGGTTTCCGGTCGGCACATGGCGCGCCGCCGAGGCACATGGTTCGCCACCGAGGACTAACGCTCCACTAAAGCGTGCTTAACGGCGGCGTCTTGAGTCGCATCGTCGTCGTCGCCGGTCCACGCAACAGTTCAGAAGTCCAGAAAAGACGGCAGAAAAGGCCAGCTGCGACTTCCGCTGCGCTGTCGCGGAGCGCGGCGTGGGGAACGCGCATCGGTCCCTTCCAACACGAGTGCGAATTCGCACGGCATGGTCCCGTTCTGATCCAGGGTAGGGTCGTGTCCCCAGAATCCCTTGAGACGGTTGACGCCTTTTCCGCGGCCCATCTCACCGCAACCGGACGGCTCGCGCCGTTCCGCTAAAAGGGTGGCGGGCGATTGTTAGCGGTCGGGCGCGAGCCCTCCGGTCTTTCACGGTGTTTCGGAAGCGGGACCGGACGGCTCGCGCCGTTCCGCTAAAAGTGTGGCGGGCCATTGTTCGCGGTCGGGCGCGAGCCCTCCTGTCTTTCACGGTGTTTTTGAATCGCGACCGGACGGCTCGCGCCGTTCCGCTAAAAGGATGGCGGACCATTGTTAGCGGTGGGGCGCGAGCCCTCCGGTCTCTCACGGTGTTTCGGAAGCGGGACCGGACGGCTCGCGCCGTTCCGCTAACACGGTGGGAGTTCATTGCTCGCGGCCTGCCGCTAAAACATGATTGCCAGCGTTGCCAAACGCGTTTTTTTGACAAATCGGCACAGGTCGCACGGTAATTATTGGGGATGATGGAATATCAACGTTGAACCACCTTCCGTGAAACAAACGCTCCATGGATCCCCACGCGAAACCTGATTTTGAGACCCCCGCAGGCCGCGAAGCTCGTTACGGCGAGTTCGTCAGTCTGCTGGCTCGGCATGACCAGTCGATTCGTCGATTTGTGCGTTCGTTGTTGCCGTCCAACCAAGGCGTTGACGACGTGATGCAGGAGACGGCGCTGGAGTGTTGGAAGAAATACGAATCCTTCACGCCCGACAACGCCGAGGACGCGGTCGACGAATTCATTCGCTGGGCCTGCGTGATCGCCCGCTACAAAGTGCTCAGCTGGCAGCGAGACAGTTCCCGGGACCGCCTGGTGTTTCGCGAGAGTGTGATTGAGCGATTGGCGCAGGACGCGATGCAGAATTTAGAACAGCGCGAGCGGGAGCGTAAAGCGATCGAGACGTGTCTGGGACAATTGGACGCCGACCAACGCCGGCTGGTGTTGAGCGTTCACTCGCCGGGCGAGTCGATTGCCAAAATCGCAGAAGAGACCGGCGTCAAAACGCGTCGGCTGTACAGCAAAGTCAACGCGCTTCGCAAACGGCTTTTGGACTGTGTTCAGGGCCGACTCGTGGAGGAGCTCTAAGATGGACGACACGATTCGAAACCTGATTTTCCAAGCCATCGACCAAACCATTTCGGCGGACGATTTCGAAGTGCTGCAGGACGCGATCGAGCGGCGTGAAGACGTTCGCGCGGAGTATCTGCGGGCGATCAATCTGTGTGAATCAATCGGCGAAATCGCGACCGAGTCCGCCGGCGACCTGCACGGCGACCTGCACGGGGGACCACCCCAACGAAACGCCGCGCCCGCCAGTGTGCTCGACGACGCGACGCAGTGGACGTGGCAACGGTTGGCAATCGCGGCAGCCGTTCTTGCACTGGTCGGCGGCGTCGCCTACTGGTTCGGACAAAGCAACGATGCGGATGCTCCCCAATGGGTCGACGTCAATCAAGACCTGTTGGAAGAACCCGAGGAGGCGTTGATTGCCGGGCATGCGACGTTGCGGAGTGCCGTGGATTTGCGCTGGTCAAACGACTCGCTTGCGTTCCGCGAAGGCGATGTGTTGCCCAACGGTGTCTTGCAGTTCGACGAGGGCATCGCGGAAATTGACTTCTTTTGCGGTGCGACGTTGATCGTGGAAGGACCCGCGACGCTCGACGTCGAATCGGATTGGTCGGTTCGGGTGGTCAAGGGGCGGTTGCGGGCCAGTGTTCCACCGGCGGCGCGTGGTTTTATCGTCAAGGCGGCCGACTCGGAGATCATCGACTTGGGGACCGAATTCGCGGTGGAAGTCGGCGATGACGAAGCGCGTGTCGAGGTGATCGACGGCGAAGTGAAACTGCGCGGTGGCCGGCACGATGGCGATCATCTGGTCACCGGAGAGCGAGAATGGTTGAAGGGTTCGCAGTCGCGCCCGGACGCTTTCAAGGGACTCAGTACGCTCAGCGATGTGCAACGTCGACGTGAAGACGCCCAAATACAACAGTTCGAAGGGTGGAAAACGTACTCGCAGCAGTTGAGGACCGACGACCGATTGATCGCGTATTACCCGATCGCGGAATCGGACGCCGAACGCGTCATTCCGAACCGCGCTTCGTCGGGACCGGAACTCGACGGCATCTTGGTCGGCCCCGTGACGCGAGCCGACGGTCGATTCGGTGCCGCATCAACCGCGTTGGAATTTGACCGACCGGGATCGCGGGTGCGGACTCGGATCGATGGAGCATTCGACGCGTTTACGTTCGCCTGCTGGGTCAGGATTGACAGTTTAGAGCATCGCTACAATTCGTTGTTCATGGGCGACGGTTATGAGAACGGCGAACCGCATTGGCAACTTCACGAAGACGGTCGGCTGATGTTTTCGGTGATGGTCGACGACACGCCCGGAGCGGGACTTGGCCCCGCGGAAGATTCCCGGTTGCACCGGATCTATTTCACCGAGCCGATTTGGGATGTGTCCAAGAGCGGCAAGTGGCTGCACCTCGCCGCGGTCTATGACCCGGTCGCTCGACAAGTCAACCAATTCGTCAACGGTGAACCGATCAGCAGTGAACCGATCACCGATCAGTTCCACGTCAAGACGCTTCGGATCGGGACGGCCGAAATCGGAAACTGGGGGCAGCCGCTGCGAAATTCACCTTGGTTCGCCGTCCGTAATTTGAATGGTGCGATCGATGAACTGGCGATCTTTAACGCCGCACTCAGCCGCGAAGAAATTCAGACGCTGTACGAACAAGGAAAACCGCTCGGGTATTAGTCGCCGTCGGTCTCAACACGACGGTCTCAACACGACAGTCGACTTCTATCGTTTTCAGATCGAACAGAATTGATGCAACACACCTTTTATCGAATCGCGTTTTCCGTTGGGATGCTCGCCACGTTCACGGCACTGGGCCATGCCGGGGAACAAGACCGTCCGAACATCGTTGTGATCCTGTGCGACGACCTGGGCTACGCCGACGTGGGCTTCAACGGCGCCAAAGACATCACGACGCCCCAGTTGGATCGGCTGGCCGCGGCCGGTACGATTTTTACATCGGCTTATGTCACGCACCCCTTCTGCGGTCCCAGTCGGATGGGGTTGATGTCCGGCCGCTATCCGCATTCGTTCGGGGCGCCGTACAACCTGCCCAACAGCGGGCTGGGGATTCAGGCCTACAACCGCGAAGGGATCGATGTCAATGAAACGCTGATCAGCACGGTGTTGCAGGACGCGGGGTACCACACCGGCGCGATCGGTAAATGGCACATGGGTTACGAGCACCCGTTCCATCCCAACCAACGCGGGTTCGATGAGTTTTACGGGTTTCTCGGCGGCGGCCATCAGTACTTTCCGGATCGATATCGGCCGATTTACGAGCGTCAGATTCGGGCCGGCAAGACGACAATCAATGACTACATCGCCCCGCTGGAACACAACGGAAAAACGGTCAATGAAACGGAGTACATCACCGATGGGCTGTCGCGCGAGGCGGTGCGTTTTGTCCAATCAGCGGGCGACAAAGACCAACCGTTTTTTCTGTACCTGGCCTACAACGCGCCGCACAGTCCACTCGAAGCAAAGGTCGAGGATTTAGCGCGTTTCGCCGGCATCAAGGACAAGAAGCGGCAAACCTACGCCGCGATGGTTTACGCCGTCGACCGCGGTGTCGGTCAATTGGTCCAAACCCTCAAGGATTCCGGTCAGTTCGATGACACGTTGATCGTCTTCCTGAGCGACAACGGCGGAAAACTCGGCCTGGGCGCTGACAATGGACCACTTCGCGAAGGCAAGGGCAGTACGCACGAGGGCGGTTATCGCGTTCCAATGTTCTTCCATTGGCCCGGAAAAGTCCCTGCCGGGGATCGTTATCACCACCCCGTTTCCGCACTCGATTTCTACCCGACGTTCGCACGCTTGGCCAAGGCGGAGATCCCGGCGACCAAGACGTTGAACGGCAAAGACATCTGGGACGATTTGCTGGCCGGTCGTAGCGCACGCCAAGGTGAGATGATTTTCGCACTCCGCCATCGTAGCGGTTACAGTGACGTGGGGGCCCGACGCGACGCCTGGAAGATTTGTCGAACGGCCCAAACGCCCTGGAAACTGTTCAATTTGGAGGAAGATCTCGGAGAAACGCACGATCTGAGCGCCGCCTATCCCGAGAAGGTTGCTGCGATGGTGGAGGAAGCCGAACGCTGGAGTCGCGACCACACCACGCCTCGGTGGTTCGATGATGAGGAGGCGGAGCAGCAATGGTACGAAACGGGAATGCCGAATTACAAAGCCACCTTTGAACTGAAATGATGCTTGATTGACCACGCATCCGCATCGACGACGTCGAATCCCAGTTAGCATGAAGACAACCGCTGAAGACGAAATGAAACGAATGATCAAACCACTTCTTACCCTGGCCTGCGTTGTGGGGCTGGCTTGCACGTGCCACGCGGCGGACAAACCGAACGTCCTGTTCATCGCCATCGATGATCTCCGACCGGAACTGGGATGTTACGGGTCCGAGATCGCGGTGTCGCCGAATCTGGATGCGCTGGCCGAAGACGGTTTGCTGTTCAATCGGGCCTATTGCCAACAGGCGATCTGTCGGCCTTCGCGGGCCAGCCTCATGACCGGTGCTCGACCGGAGACGACCGGGTTGTTTCACAACTATGTTTCGTTGCGTGAGCTGCAGCCCGACATCGTCACGTTGCCCCAGCACTTCATCGCACACGGCTATGAAACCGCCTACTGTGGAAAAATCTTTCATCAGGGCGATACCGACGAAGAAAACTCTTGGAGTCGAAGTCCGGTCAAATGGATCAAGGGGATCGAAAAGCCGGTCGGTGGCTACGCGTTGGCGGAAAACATCAAGATCAAAAGTGACAACATGAAGGAGATGTTGGCCAAGTACGGCGAGGCCGCACGCCGTGGTTTGGGCAGCGGACCGGCGTACGAGAACGCCGACGTCCCCGATACCGCCTACGGTGACGGGTACAACACCCGGCTGGCGATCGAGACGATGAAGCAGATGGCCAAGGCGGACAAGCCGTTCTTCCTGGGGCTCGGGTTCAAAAAACCCCACCTGAACTGGACCGCGCCCAAACGATACTGGGACCTGTACGATCCCGACAAAATCCCAATGGCAACCCACAGTGATGCGCCCGAGGGCGGTGCCGCGATGGGGCTTCACGCGTCATTCGAATTGCGAACCCGTGCGGGGATCCCCAAGATCGGTCCATTGGGTCCCGAGCTGTCGCGAACACTCAAGCACGCGTATTTGGCATGCGTCAGTTACGTCGACGCCCAAGTCGGATTGATGGTCCGTGCCCTGGAAGATGCCGGGGTTCGCGACAACACCATCATCATCGTGTGGGGCGACCACGGTTGGCATCTCGGCGACATGGGCGTCTGGGGCAAAGCGACCAACTACGAAATTGCGACCCGCGTGCCGTTGATGATTTGGACGCCGGGCATGAAGTCGCGAGGCAAACCGACCGATGCGTTGGTCGAGTTAGTTGACATGTACCCGACCCTTTGCGAATTGGCCGGGTTGCCGATCCCCGATCATGTCGAAGGCCACAGTTTTGTCCCGTTGTTGGATGATCCCGACCGGGCCTGGAAAATAGCTGCGTTCAGTCAGTATCCCAACCCGGCGCTCCGCGAGTGGGCCGCCAACCCGCTGTCGCAAGGGATGCGTGAGACGTGGTTCGGGCCGTTGATCCGAGAAGTCGAAGGCCGGATCATCGAGCAGATGGGTGACACGTGGAACCGCGAGCTGTTCGAACAACATTTGATGGGGTACACGATGCGGACCGACCGCTATCGGTTGGTCGTTTGGCGCGATCATCGCAATCCCCAAGCCGATCCCGTCTTCGTCGAGTTGTTCGATCACCAGAGCGACCCCGGCGAAACCAAGAATATTGCCAGCGAAAACCCAAACGTCGTCGCCAGACTGACCCAACAACTCGACGCCGGTTGGAAAGCCGCGCTGTAGTTGAGCGACCCAGACCAAGATTGGATATGATCCAGGAACCCTCCATGCCAATATCAGATTGGAAGCCATCCATCATGATTCGATGTTTTCTGCTCCTGTTTTGCCTGTTGGCACCGCAAACGTTGCCTGCCGAAGAGATCGATTTCGAGGAACAGATCCTGCCGATTCTCGAAGAACGTTGCTTGTATTGCCACGGTGAAGACGAGCAAGAATCGGGGCTGCGGCTGGATTTGCGTGCCCGCATGCTTCGCGGTGGCGATTCAGGCTTGTCGGCTGTCGTGCCCGGCAAACCCGAAAAGAGCTACCTGATCGAAGTCATCAATCATGTCGATGAAGACATGGCGATGCCGCCAGACGATGACAAGCTGCCCGATGAAGAGATTGATTTGTTGACCCGTTGGATCAAAGCGGGCGCCGTCGTACCGGGACAAATGGATGATGTGGTCAACGAAGAAATCGATCACTGGGCATTCAAACGCGTCGTCCGACCCGAGATTCCCCAAAGTGGCGTAAGCTTCCAGCTTGCGAATCCAGAACGTGGCGTAAGCTTCCAGCTTGCGAATCCGCCACAACGTGGCGGCAGCCAGCTTGCGACTCCGCCCACGCCCATCGACGCCTTCCTACTGAAACAACTCGCCGAACAGGGACTTTCGTATTCACCACCGGCCGATCCCCGTTCGCTGATCCGACGCGTCTCGATCGTGTTGACGGGGATCGCCCCGACGCCGGAGCAGACGAACGAATTCATCGAAGCGTCTGCAATCGATGCTGAGCGGGCGTATTCAACGTTGGTCGATCGGCTGCTGCAATCGCCGCATTTCGGTGAGCGTTGGGCCCAGCATTGGTTGGACGTGATTCGATGGGCGGAAACAAATGGATCCGAAGCCAATTTGTATCGGAAGAACGCATGGATCTATCGCGATTACGTGGTCCGTTCGTTCAATGAAGACAAGCCTTACAACGTGTTCGTGCAGGAGCAAATCGCCGGCGATTCGATGGGTGCCGGCGAGGCGACCGGTTTTCTGGTCGCCGGTCCGCACGTGCCCGCGGCGACGGTGGGTCGCGAACCGACGGCGATTCGCCAAGCCCGCGCCGATCGGATGGACGAAATCATGCAAACCGTCGGTGCTTCGGTGATGGGCGTCACGATCGGATGCGCGCGGTGCCACAACCACAAGTTCGATCCGATCACGATCAAAGATTACTACTCGATGACGGGTGTGTTTCAAGACGTCGAATTCGGCAGTCGTCACCCCGAATTTGCCCCCGATCACCCCCGCCGCAAACGCGGCGAAGAGATCTGGAAAGAGATCGCCAAGCAACGCGCGGTGTTGCGGCCGATCGGCGGTTGGGAAGAGGATTGGGGGGCGTTTCGTGAAATGCACTTCAAACCCGTCACGACCAAAGCAATCCGTGTCCGATTCAAGATGGGAAACGTCGGCTTGGACGAATTGGAAGTGTTCGGCCCCGACAACTATGGCGAAAACCTCGCCCACAAACGCCGCGGCACCAAGGTTTCCGGATTCCCCGAAGACGGAACCGAAGGTCGTAATCCGATTCGCCGCGTCAACGACGGCGAATACGGCACGATGGCTTGGCGGGCAAAGAAGGAGAAGGATTCCAATGAGCAGCCCTACGTGCAATTCGATTTTGAACAGCCCGAAAAAATCAGTCGGCTTCGACTGAGCAGCAATCGCGAGTATTTCTACGACACCGATTATCTGGACAAGAAACCGTACCTGCCGCGATACGAATACGACGTCGATGTGCTCCAGAGTGACGGGACTTGGCAGCCTTGGGTTGGGACCTGGTTCGTCAACACTCAATTGGACAAGGAACATCCCGAACGCAAAGCGGCGCTGCGGGAGATCCAAAATCAAATCGAAACCTTGGCCGAAGAGGGGCCGCGTCCAAGCTTTGTCGGCCGATTCGTCCGCCCCGACGTGACCCGCGTGCTACTTCGTGGCAGCCCCGAGAACCCGCGCGACGAAGTCGACCCGGCGGGGCCGGCCATCTTTGATGGCGACTTGGGGCTGACACAGCAAGCACCCGGCCCCAAACGCCGAGCCGAGTTCGCCAAATGGATCAGCAGCGAAGAAAACCCGTTGACCGCACGGGTGATGGTCAACCGTCTCTGGCACCACGTGTTCGGCAGCGGCATTGTTCCCACGACCAGCGATTTCGGAAAAGCGGGCGCCGCGCCGACGCATCCGGAGCTGCTGGATTGGTTGGCCGCGGAGTTCGTTCAGCCGACGGTCTCGGGCAACGAAGCGTGGTCCGTCAAATCGATGATCCGCCAAATGGTGATGTCGGCTGCCTTTCGTCAATCGAGTGCGCCGCGGCCAGAGGGCATCGCCAAGGACGCCGGTTCGGCGCTGTTGTGGCGGTTTCCGCCCAAACGCGTGGAGGCGGAGGTGATTCGCGATTCGATCCTGCAGGCGTCGGGATCATTGGATCGAACCGTCGGCGGCCGCAGCTACCGAATTCACAACGAAAAGAAAACCTACGCCCAGTGGGAAGTCGTCAAAAACTACGGTCCGGAAACGTGGCGCCGCATGCTGTACCAAGAACGCATGCGTCGTGTCGACGACCAGATGTTCACGGCATTTGACTTTCCCGATTGCGGTCAGGTGCGTGCCAAACGTCCCGTCTCGACGACTCCCTTGCAAGCGTTGAATTTGATGAACAGCGACTTTGTGATCCAGCAATCCGAGTTGATTGCTGAGCGTGCGAAGCAAGAATCGGGTGGGGAGTTGAAAGCGGCGATCATCCGCTGCTTTGAATTGTTATTGTCGCGCCAGCCCGAGACCGACGAACTGGATTCCTGTTTGGAACTTGCCCGGCGAACGAGTTTGTCGCTCGTCTGCCGAACATTATTGAACACCAACGAATTTGCGTTTTTGCCATGACGAACCCTGAAAAGCTTTCCCCTTTGGGCCGGCGTCTGCTCGATCGCCGAGGTTTCTTGCATACGGCCGGACTGTCGACGAGTGCTCTGGCGCTGGCCAGTTTGCTCGACGCCGACGGATTATTGGCCGCCGATGTCAAAACGGTCAGCGGAAAGACGCCGATTCGGCCGGCCATCGATCCGAGTCAGCCGTACGCCCCGCGTCCGGGACACTTTGATATGCCTGCCAAACAGGTGTTGGTGATCTATTGCCCCGGCGCGGTCAGCCATGTCGACACGTTTGACTACAAACCGGCGCTCTGGGACTTGCACGGGCAGAAGCCACCGGGGATCCCCGAAGTGACCTTTGAAGGCCCGACCGGGAACATCGCCAAGCCGTTTTGGGAGTTCAAACCGCGCGGCGAAACGGGCAAGATGGTTTCCGATCTGCTGCCGCATCTCGCCCAGCACGTCGATGATTTCGCGTTCATCCACTCGCTGACGACCGACACGAGCGCGCACCCTCAGGGCGAAAACTTCATGAACACCGGTTTCACGATGGAAGGGTTTCCGTCGTTCGGTGCCTGGGTCACCTATGCACTGGGGACGGAGAATCAAGAGCTGCCGGCTTTCGTCGCCATCAATGATCCACGGGGGTTGGCGCGAAGTGGCAAGAACAACTTTGGCAACGGCTTTTTGCCCGCCGCGTTCCAAGGCACCGATTTCAGCGCCGCGGCGCCGCCGAACAATCTGCGCCGCCCCGACGTGCTTTCGGCTCAAGAAGATCGTCTGAGCGTCGACCTGTTGGCCCGGCTCAACGCGAAACACTTGGAACAATACCCCGGCGACGCCGATCTGGCCGGGCGGATCGCCAGCTATGAACTGGCCGGGAAAATGCAGACCACCGTCCCGGATGTGATGGACATCTCGGGCGAAACCGCCGAGACCTTGAACGCGTACGGCGTCGAAGGCGGCAGCGAGTTGCGTGGCCAGTATGCACGCAACTGCATTCTCGCTCGACGGTTGCTCGAAAAGGGCGTCCGTGTCGTGCAATTGTTCAACGGCAGCGACCCGGCCGGCGGAAACGGCATCACCAACTGGGATTCGCACGCCAATATCCTGGAAACGCACGCGATGCAGGCGGAGATCATGGATCAGCCGACCGCGGCGTTGTTCGCGGATTTGAAGCAGCGTGGGATGTTGGAAAACACACTGGTCGTTTGGGCGACCGAGTTCGGCCGGATGCCGTTTTTGCAGGGCAACGGAACCGGCCGCGATCACAACCCCGACGCGTTCACCTGTTTCCTGGCCGGTGCCGGTGTCAAGAAAGGGATCAGCTATGGTGAAAGCGATGAGTTCGGGTTCAAGGCGGCCGCCAACACGACCACCGTCTACGACTTCAACGCAACGCTGCTGCATCTGATGGGGCTCGACCACGAACGATTGACGTTCTACCACAACGGGCTGGAAAGGCGTTTGACCAACGTTCACGGACACGTGGTCAAGGACGTGCTGGCGTAACGCGGAGGTCGTTGCCGCCTCGGTGTAAAAGTGGGGTAAGCTTCCAGCTTGCCGTCTCGTTTCACTCGTCAAACGCAAGCTGGAAGCTTACGCCACTCCCTGGCATCCGACACTCAGCTTCCACCCGGTGGCGCGTCGGGCTGATGCAGTGGTTCGACGAAGCGATGGTGCATGACCTGTCCTTGGTTCGTGGCGACGATGAACAGCCCTGTACCGGCATTTTCGGCAACCTGATCGCGTAGGTGTGTCAAACCATAGCATTCAAAGGAATTGCAGAGATCAGCTCGCATCGGGCGGGGCAGAGAGCAACCGTTGGCGGAGTGATAGATGCAGGATGCGATGTAGGTCTCCTCGCGGACCCGCTGCAGGTAGTCGTCCACAATCGCGTCAGGACTTCGGTCCGGGTGGCGGGCGATGTACTGACGCATGGTGTCGACGGTGAAATAGGCGTGGTCGCCTCCGTCGGTGCAGCAATGGCCGCCGCAGCAGGTACAGGCGACGGTTAAGAACTCGGCAAGCGTTTCTGATGCGGCGTCGTGGTCGCTGGAATCTACTCCGCCAGCCTGATCCGGCGTCTCCGAATGGGCATCCGGGGCGGCGTCCGCTTCACGAGTGCAGTCTTCGAGGAGGGCGAGCAGAAACGCTCGGAGCGCTTCACGCCGGTCCGCCGTCATGGGGACCAATTCAGCGTTGTAGCTTGGGACACAAACTGGCAAAAACCTTTCCGGATGTTCAACTCCGCATGCACCGGCCAGCTGGTTGCGTGTCGAACAAAGTCCGTTTCGAAATTGAGTCAGCGCCTGTTCGTATCTCGCCTCGGCTTGCTTTGCTTGGTCACGCAATCGGCCACGGTATTCGCAGCGGCACTTCCATGACGTGCAGGTCTGAAACGATCTGGCCTGCTGACGAGTGATTTCTGTGCCGCAAATGCAGCAGCGAAACGCGTTGCGCGTGAACGCTTCGTGGGTTCCAAGCATGGTGCGTGCCACGTCAAACAGTGGACTGAAGAATGAACGCACTTCCAGCGGTCGATTGTATCCCATCGGGGCCTCGCTCGGGCAGCATTTTTCGGCCTCTGTCGGAGATTGAATGGGCTTGCCCCTTCAACACGCTCGGTACGATTATTGCAGCGCGTTATCGCCGCGGCCGGTCGGGTGCCAACTTGGCTGCTGCGCTTCGCAGTTCTCCTGGCACACACGTGTCGTGGGACATTCGAAATGAACGTTTTACGGTGGAGTGTGATCGGATTTTCCCTACTCGTCATGTCTTCGGTGGCGGTGGCGGCCGACGTTGTTGTGATTGGCCCCGAAAACGGTGAGCAAACGGCCGAGGATCGGTCGGCAACCACGCTCGGCACGCTGGACGGCGGCGGGTTTGTCGAACCGAAACCCGGCCAGGGATCGGGGAATCCTGTTTCCGGCGGGTGGTATTTAGGCGTCTATGGCAGCTACAGTGCGAACGGGTTGTTGCTGACACAAGTCTACCCGGCAACGGCGGCGGCCAGGGTGGGATTGGAAGTGGGCGATCGGATTCTCGCCGTCAATGAGCATCCGATTGGGATGGGAACCCATCGGACTCTGCGGATCGACACGGCACTGCAGCGCTACGCCAGTCGTTTTGGATGGGTGCGATTGCTGGTCAAAGACAAACGCAGCGGGCGGTTGATCAACGTCGATGTCAAACTCAGCCGGGGAACGGTTCACTTTTGATCGGTACATGAATCAATCCGGGATGGTCACGCTGGACAAGGAGGATTCGGAGCGCCAAGAGACTCAGCAATACGCACAGGCGGCACTGGAGTTCTTGGTTCAGGACGGGCAAGTGGTTCCGCCACCCGGTTTTACCGATTCGGAAAGCTGACTCGGAAAGCGCTTTTCACTTCGGCGGCCCTCTTGAGCGGCCAATGCGTCGGTGGCATGGGATACAATGGGGCTTCGGTAAATCCGTCCACACAAACACCTTGATCGGTTGTGATCCCCCTGGACCGGACGTGTCCACGGCTGCCAGTGATCGGGCATGCCTTGAGGCGGTCGGTCGACGTAAACGCATGAAAGAGTCGGCACGCTACATTCTGCAGATTCTGGTTTTTGTCGCGTTGATCCTGTCAATCGGGACCGGCGGGTATCTGATCATCGAAGACGGGATCACGGTCGGCGATGCGTTCTACATGACCGTCACGGCCATCACGCCGACCCAATTTGATGAGATCCATGAGTTGTCGGTTCCCGGACGGTACTTCACGGTCGTCCTGGTGTTTTGCGGATTCGGCGCTGTCGTCGCCTTCGCCACACAGTTCGCTCGCTGGGTGATTCAAAGCGAATTGGAAGGGGTCGGGGTCATTACGCGGAAACAGATGCGCAGAAGGATCAGTCGAATGAGAGAACATTACATCGTGTGCGGCTACGGAAAGATCGGGGGGGCGATTTGCAAGGAGCTGAAGGACCACCAGTTGCCGTTCGTCGTGATCACCGACGACGAAGCCTCGATCGCGGCCGTGGAACGTGAAGGGTTTGCGTTGGTCCGCGGCAACCCGACCGCGGATACGACGTTGAAGGAAGCGGCGATCGAGCGGGCTCAGGGGGTGATCGCGGTGCTGACCGACGACTCGAACAACCTGTTCATTTCATTAGCGGCGCGGGAATTGAACCCCAAGATCTTCATCATCGCGCGGGGCGAAGACTCGGGCGTGGAGGACCGGATTCTGAGGGCCGGGGCGGACATCGTCGTCTCTCCGATGAAACTCGGCGGTCGCCAAATCGCCGAGCTAATCAAGCAACAAGCTGATAGTTCATCCGTCGTGACGGGCGTCTCCGACCACTCCAGCGTGTTGGGCGTGTCTTTGAAACCCCATCGTCACGATGCCGACCAGGTCACGACGGTTGACGAGGTTCTCAACGAATCGACGGCCGTCGGGGTCGCGGGCATCCAACGCTGTGATGGAACCTTTGACCCCACGCCGCCACCCCAGACCGCGGTCCATCAAGGCGACACCGTGATCTTGGTCACTCGCACCAGCCAGGCCGGCGACTCATTCAACAAACCGCCATCGGGCAAGACGATTCTGCTGGCCGATGACCATCGGGCGCTCAGGCTGCTGTTCACACGCAAGCTCGCCGCGGCCGGGCATGATGTTATCCAAGCGGCCAACGGTGACGACGCGTTGGCGATGGCGCGAGCGACCACGCCGGATTTGATCGTGCTAGACGTCAACATGCCCGCGCGCGATGGGTATCAGGTTTGTCACGAACTGCGTCAGTCCAAGCAGTTTGCCACCACGCCCATCATTCTGTATTCGGGCAACGATACCGCCGAATTCGCCCAACGCGGCCGCGCCGCGGGAGCGAACACCTGTGTCCGCAAGACAAGCAAGAGTTCCGAATTGTTGGCAAGCATCGAAGCGATCTTCTCTCTGCGGCATCAGGATCGCGACGCCGAGGGCCAATCCGAACGACCACGTGAGGGATCTAGACCCACCGATTCTGCCGCCGTGAGCGATGGCCCGCCGCCACACAGCCGGCCCTTCGATTTCGAGACGGCGATGGAAAATGCCGGAGGTGACGAACAGCTGTTGAGCGAATTGATCACGGCGATGGAGGAAGAGACGCCGCGGATGATGAATGAAATCCAAGCCGCGGTCGCCGCGATGGATTACAAGTCGTTGGAACGCGCCGCACACTCGCTGAAAGGATCGCTGGTGGTGTTCGGCGCCGACGAGGCCAGCGAGGCGGCGACGCAGTTGGAGATCGCCGCGAGACAACAAGACGCATCGAGCATCGCACGCTTGAACGACAAGCTACACAAGCAGATTGCCGAAGTGACACATGCCTTGCAGCAGCACGCCCGGACGCTGGCTCGAACCGGCTGACGCTGGCGTCCAGTCTTGAGACGCTCCGCAACGCCTTCACGCGGGGCTCAGGCTGTTTTGTTTAGCGGTAGGGCGCGAGCCCTCCGGTTCTTCACTGTTTTGTTTGGCGGTAGGGCGCGAGCCCTCCGGTCTTTCACTTTAAGGATCGCGCCGTTCCGCTAACACTGTGCTGTGCCCCGTGCCCGATTGGAATCAACCCACGGATGGCAGCGCGTACCCACGGATGAAAAGCTGCCGGGGATCCGTGGGTACGCGCTGCCATCCGTGGGTGGTCTCCGTTGCTGTGATACCGGAGATCGTTTGTTCGATTAGATCGATCGGGCGCAGCCGATAGCCAGACCGTCCCTGGCTCCTGCTAGTCAAAAAAATCCGCAGCACACACCGTGGCGTGCTGCGGATCTGCTGCGACAGAGGTCGCGAACTACTTCGCGTTGATCGTGATCTTCTTGGGCATGACTTCCGGGCGTTTTTTCAGCAGCAGGTGCAACACGCCGTTTTCATAATTGGCTTCGATCGGTTCGGGATCGACCGAATCGGGGATCAAAATCAGCCGCCGTGCTAAAAAAAGCAGGCCGCGGCGTTAACCGCGGCCTTCGAGGGAAAATGACAACGCGGGCCATCCGCGCTGCCGTCAACCAAGATCGGAGTCGCTGTGAAGCATTTTTTAGCGGCAGGGCGCGAGCCCTCCGGTGTTGTGGCAGAGATGAAGAACCGGAGGGCTCGCGCCCTGCCGCTAAAACCTCAAGAATCACGTGGGGAAAATGCTTCACCGCGTTGCAAGATCGGGTTCAATCGAAACCAATTCCACTTCAAAAATCAACAACGTGTTGGGGCCGATCTTGTCGCCCGAGCCACGCTCGCCATAGGCCAGTTTCGGTGGAATGTACAATTTCCATTTCGCTCCCGTTTTCATTTGCTGGAGCGCTTCGGTCCAACCCGGAATCACCTGATTGACACCGAACTCCACCGCGGCGTCACCGGATTGGTCAAACACGGTGCCGTCGATCAACGTGCCCTTGTAGCGAACCTTGACCCGACTTTCTTCACCCGGCGACTCGCCTTCGCCCTCAGTCAACACTTCGTATTGCAATCCGCTATCGGTGGTGATGACGCCGTCCTTGGATTGATTCTCTGCGAGGAATTCATCCGCGGCGGCTTGATTGGATGCCGCCGTTTCCTCGGTCGACGATTGCGGTTCAGACTCCGCCTCGGGCTCGGAATCCGACGTTGCGCCCGGCTCGGGTTCTTTTACTTCCGCTTTGGCTTCGACCAGGTCGCTTCGAGAGAGCGCAAGTTTGTCGTAGTCCTCGCCCGCGATGACATAGTACCACTGTGCAAAACGCCGGTTCAACGACTCGGCTTTCTCCTTGCCCTGCTCGATCTTGTCTTGATACGACTGCCATGTTTCCAAATCGGCGTTGTAGGCTTCCAGCTCTGCATCGTACGACTCACGCAGTTCCTTCAGGCGGTCGGCTTCGGCTTGTTCGTCGGATGCTTCGTTTTCGTTGGATGCTTCGCTGTCCTTAGGCGATTCGGACTCGCTCGATGTGGCTTCACCGGTTTCCGCGTCGACCGCGCTCAGCTCCTCCGGCATTTTCGGCTTGGTCGGTTTCTCGGGGGCTTCACCGAGGAATTGCTGGTCGAAGTTGACCGTGACGAACACATATCGGCCGGGTTTTGCAGAGTTGCCGGATTCGTTTTCATCACTGCTTTCGTTTTCATCATCGGCTGAATCTGAATCACCCGCACCCTCTGATGCTTGGTCGGGATTGTTTGCGAATCCCAATTCGAGTTCTTCCTGGCTGCCGGTGAACACGCGGCCAAAGTACAGATTGTACACCAGCCCATCGTTGGTCGCCGTCGCCAGTTCTCCTTCGCGCGAAATCAGCTTCAGCGTGTCAGGATTGTCTTGAGCCGGTTGCAGCAAGAAGCCTCGCGAGAGCAGATCAGATTGCAAGCGGTCGACATCACGTTGAGAACCGAGGGCGTCGCGGTCGAGTTGCAGATCGGGCGTCAAACCGGTTTGCTTGGGCCGGACACCGACGATGTCAAGATTGGCGATGGCGTTGACGGTGTCTCCAATTGCATCCTTTTTGACCTGCTCGGTTGCATCGTCAATGCCGTCCATCTTCCAGTCGTCGAGTGACGTCTCCCGATGAAGCGTCGTGACTTCACGTTGCGTCACGGTTCCTTTTAGCTCATCAAATTGATAATCGTTCAGTGAAACGTTGACGACATCGGTTTGGTTGATGTCAAACAGATCGGTGTTGATCCAATCGCTGAATCGAGTCGACAGGTCAATGCTGAGTGTCGCCACGTACACTTCGTCTTCGTCGGGGTGCCGGACGTAGTACTGGTCGAATTCATCTTCGACCTGTTTGCCGATGATGTAGTCGGCCAGCACCGAATCGTCTTCGCCGCGCAGAGTGAGCCGTTTTCCGACTCCTTCAACTTGGGCGACCTCCAAGGTGTCCGTCTTTGGATCGACGACTCCATAGCGGGCGTGGTCGGCTTGCCATCGGGTCACCATCGCCCCTCGCTTGATCCCGATCACGCTGCTGGCGGTTCGCGCCAATTGGTCTTCCGCATCCGCGGGATAATTGTGGTGCGATGGGATCACCCACTGACCGTCTGCGGTTCGCTGCACACTGATTTGTTTGGCTTCGACTTGGTCGGGATCGATGACCGCCACGTTCAGCGCCGAGGCCAGGGTGGGGTCACGGAATTCGGGAAAGAACTCTTTGCCGACCTTGCCATATTCGGCGATCACCGCCGGCCGAGTCGCCAATTCGATCACGCCGGTGATCAGCAGACAGAGGATCGCGGCGGCGGCGTAGAGAACCGTCCGACGAGTCTCTTCAGCCAACCCGAGCCAGCGATTTTTGACGGCCGCGGTGGTGGCTTCGATGGTTTCCTTGGTTTGACCGGCGGGCCGACTGTCGGCGTTGGGTTGCGTCTGGTCTTGGGTAACTGTGGACATGGGAATTCGTCGGTGCTGTTTTCCGGTGGTTGAGGTGGATGGGGTGTCGGTGGGGAGAACCCAAGCTGGAAGCTTTGGATCGAACGGAAAATAAGTGTCGGATCCTGCGCGTGGGGTAGGCTTCCAGCCTGTCATTCCAGCGTCGACAGGCTGGAAGCCTATCCCACTTATTTTCCGTGCGTTGCTTACGCCACGGGTTTGCGACGGCGTGAGTCGATGACCGTCGACTTTTCATCGCGGACTCGTTGTGCAAAGACGAACGCGCCGAGGGCAAACGCCGGGATCGCGGGCAGGCAAACGGACCAGAATCGGATTTTCGATTCCAGTGATTTGATCTGACGATTGGTGGTGGCGCGAATCTTGCGGATTTCGTCGTTCTTCTTCTGTTCGATTTGAGCTTCGGTCAGCGACAACCGTTTTTGTTCAGCCTCTTGAGCTTGCTTGAGCATTTGCGCTTTGGCGATCGGGTCCAGATCACTATTCTGTTGGATTTCCTGGACGCGTTTGCCGAGTTGCTCGCGGCGTTGCTTCAATTCCTCATCGGCCTGCTGATCCGCTTCCCGTTCGGCTTGGTTTGCCGCTTCAAGGAAGTGGCGTTTCTGTTGCTCGACGCGAACCAGCGTTCGATGGGCGGGGCGTCGGCTGCGGAGTTCGATGAAGGAGTCGTCGCCGACCAGCGAATCAACGGCGTTGAGCACAAAGGTGACGTTGTCAAAGCTGGTGCTCAGATTTCCAAGGTTGCGCTCCTCGAAAAAGAAATCGGAGATCATGTCGACGTCGGCGACAAAGATGGCGTTGACCTTGTGATCGTCTGACTCGCCGGTCACGCGAGCGGCCAGTGTATGGGCGGCACTGTCGATCACGCGGAACGGATTACGTCGCGGATTGGCCGTTCCCTGCATCGAAAAGAAGTTGAACCCCCCTTCATCGACAAATTCTTCCCACTCGAGGACACCCGATTGCCGACTGCTGGTGAGCAGCGGTCGGAAGTCAAACTCACCGCCGCGTTTTTCCACTTCGCCGGGATACAACGCAATCAGTTCTTGCAGCCCCTTGGTGGTCTCATCCTTCAAATTGAACGACTCGACGTCGTTCCCGCTGTTGGTCACGAAGACGTATTCGGGGGGAAGCATCGCGAACTCGGGGTGCGGATTGTTGAAATCAAACACACAGGCGTCGTACTGCCAATCGATCCCCAAGGCTTGTAGCAATCGCGTTGCCCGGCCGCCATCGGCCTTTTGTTCTGGCGGTGGATTCCCTTGCCCCATGAATCCCGAATGGCCGGAGCGTTTGGGTTGACGCGGGGCACCGGTCACGCCAAACCCGTTGCTGCCTAAGGACAGCGGGAAGGGATCGTCGAACACCAGCAGCGGATGACCGGTTTTGGCGTAGGTCACCAGATGATCCATTTCTTCGCCGGTCAGTGATGACGGCATGACGGCCAACAGCACATCGAAGGCTTCGGCATCAATTTCGGTGGATGGAGACACCGACTGGACGTTGTATTGCTTTTTCAGTTCACGCACGATTTGCCAGTCGCGCGTGCCTTCCATCAGTCTGGCGTCGGTCCGCAGAACGCCGACGGTGTGGCGGTTCTCGTTGGCGACGGTCTGGATCGATCGAGTCAGCTCGTATTCGATCGGCAGGCCTTTGCCGAAAAACGGCACGACGACTTTGTCAAAGCTGCTGATCACGACCGCACCCAGGTACACGTCGGCCTCGCTGCGTCGACCGTCGACTTCGGTCATCACCTGGACCGGCTCGATCCCAAAATGTTCGGCTTCGTCGGCCTGTTGGCTAAACGGTTGGACATCGACATAGCGGACTTCCAAACTTTTTCCGCCGAGTTCATCGAACTGACGAAGCAATCCGATCAATCGTTTTCGCGTTTCGACGTATTCCCGCGGCACGTCAGGGCTAAGGAAGGCTTGGATTTCGATCGGTCGTTCCGAATCGAGTTGGTCGAGGAGGTCGCGCGTTGCGTCGGAAAGGCTGAAGAGGCGTTCGCCGGTGGCGTCCACACGTAACACGCTGTATCCCGCCCAAGTCGTCACGCAGGACAAAACGACGGCGACACTGATCGCCCGCACCGTATATTGAAAACCGATCGCCGGTTCGCGACGTGTCTGCCAGTGACGTCGTGTCATCAGGGTGTGATTCAGGTACAGCATCACCACGGTGAAAACGCCAAAGTAGAGTAATGCCGTCAGTGGGATCACACCCATGCCGAAATCGCGGAACTGTTCTTGCAAGCTGAATCGTTCCAGCCAATCACCCATTCCCAGCATCCCGCCGATCTGTCCGACGAACACCGGGATCGCACAGATGACGATTCCCAACACGAAGGCGACGGTCATGTTCGCCGTCAACATCGACGCCAACATGCCCGCACTCAGCATCGCCGCACCGGCCAACCAATAGCCGAAGTAGGTGGTCGCGAGCAGACCCCAGTCGGGATTGCCCAGAAACGTCAAAACGAAAACATGCGCCATCGAGAACACGAGTGCGACGCTGTAGACCGCGACGACCGAAAGGTATTTGCCGAGCAGGATTTCGATTTCGGTCGCCGGCAGCGTGAACAATAGCTCGTCCGTCCCGGATTTGCGTTCATCCGCCCAGACGCTCATCGTGACCGCCGGCACAAAGAACAGCAGCAACAACGGGTACCACGCGGTCAGTTGGTCGAGGTTGGGTTCGTTGCCGGTGAAGAACCGCGCGTTGAACGCCAGGGCGCCGCCGAGCACCACAAACACCACGATGAACAGGTATCCCAGTACGCCCGAAAAGTAGCTCGCAAAATTGCGTTGAAAGACGGCCCGGATCACTTGTGGACGGATTTGCATGGTGGGGTCTCTAAATGTCAAAATTGGATGGGTGTTGGTTCGTCACTGCTGGAAGCGACGACTTGCTACGCGGCGACGGTGAGTTCTCGGAATTTCTGTTCCATCGCATCACTCTGCTGGCCGAGTTCGTCGGTCGGTCCATCGAACACCAACCGCCCCTCGTTGATCATCACGACGCGACTGCACACCGCGTGGACTTCTTGCAAGATGTGCGTGGACAGCAACACGGTTTTGGTTTCACCCAACGTGGTGATCAACTCACGGACGCCATGCACCTGGTTGGGATCCAGTCCGCTGGTCGGTTCATCCAGAATCAGCACGTCGGGGTCGTGCAGCAATGCTTGAGCCATGCCGACCCGTTGGCGATACCCGCGAGAGAGTTTTCCGATCGCTTTGCCCCAGACATCGCCGAGCGAACATTGCTCGCGGACCCACTCCAGTCGTGCCTGCAGTCGGTCCCCGGACAGCATGCGGGCTTGGCCGACGTAGTTCAGGAACGCGTGGGGTGTCATTTCGGAATAGAGCGGGCCATTTTCGGGAAGGTATCCCAGCCGCTGGGCCGCGTTGATCCGATCACGGTGCACATCGTGTCCGGCGATCTTGGCGGTGCCGGCGTTGGGCGACAGATAGCCCGTCAGCATTTTCATCGTGGTCGATTTTCCAGCCCCATTGGGTCCCAGAAAGGCACACACTTGTCCGAGCGGTACGTTCAACGAGATCGCTTCGGCCGCGGCAAAGTCGCCATAGTATTTGCACAAACCGTCGGCTTGGATCATCCACTCGGTGTCAGTCGGGGCTTGGGCCATAAAGTCGTTTCCTTGTTGCGATGGTGGCGGTGAGGAGGAGTCATGCGGTGTGGATCGCATGGCAACCCGCGTGCCAATCGTGCAATTCGGACAACGCCCGTGAAATCGACGTTCGACCGCAGCGGAGCGTCGCGCCGGTGGATGACAAACTGTCGTGGTCCAGGACAACTTGACGTGCCGGTGGAGCCCAATCGAATCCAATCGCCGTCGCGGGACACGCAAGCGTTTCGTTACTCCCTGACCCCTTCCGTTTTCGAAAGTCACCTTCCCGTGTGCGGGCTGTTGAGTAAATCCGGTCGCACGTGGGATCAGCCGTTTCGCGCGAGCGTACGGGCCTGTCGCTTGAAGAAAACGCACGAGCGCCCGTAGGCTCGCGCCAAACGGCTGATGATCGTTTGACATCAGCCGGTTCGCGCCAGCGCCCGGGCCTGGCCGCCACGAAACCACAGCGGTGCCCGTAGGCTCGCGCCAAACGGCTGATCAAATCGACAGCCCGCTCCCTCCGGTCCGCCAACTGCATGTGTCCCGACGTCGATGGCACGCCTATTGCACGTTCGACACCACCGCTGTCATTCGACTCTCACCCATCCGCATTTTGTCAGTTGGAGGAGAATCAATCGTGAATGGTTTGCCTGGAATCTTGGAATTGGTGGGCATCGATCCGTCGCGTTATGACGAATTGGACGTGGCCCGCTGTGTGGCTCAGCTCGGTGGATCCATGATCGGACGACAGATTGTGTTTAGCGATACGTCGCGGCGAGACGCGGCGATCGAAGCTTTGTTTCAAAAATTCGGCGCCGATGCGTTTGCCTGGGGTGACGCGTTGCGCCGCGAGTCGGAACACCCTATGGAGCTTTCCCATGCCTGAAATGCCTGAGAATCTTCTTTCCTTGGCGCTGCTGTCCGCCGGCGCGTTCGCTTCGCTTGGTCTGGTCGCTCTGGTGACCTACATGGCGTTCTTTCAGAAGCATTAACGCTCCAAGTCGAATTCCTTCAATTTGCGTTGCAGCGTGCGGACGCTAATGCCCAACAGTTCTGCAGCTCTTGTCCGGTGGCCGCCGGTGTGCTGGAGCGTCCGGCGGATCGCTTCGCGTTCGATCTCGGCGAGCGTCATTCCGGGTTGGATGATCGCTTGGGCAGATTCGGCGCCGGTGATGTGCGGCGGAAGATGTTGTTCATCGATGATTTCGTCCAGCGTCAACACAATGATGCCTTCGAGTGTGTTTCTCAGTTCGCGGACATTCCCGGGCCATTTGTAAGCCTTCATCGCCTCCAACGCCGCGCTGGAAATGTCTTTGACCGGTCGCTCGTTCTCGGTGGAGATTTGGTCGATGAAATGGCGGATCAGCAGCGGGATGTCATCTTTGCGTTCCCGCAGCGGCGGTAGCGCCAGTTCGACGACTTTGAGCCGGAAGTAGAGGTCCTCGCGGAATTCCTTGTTCTGGACCTGCTGCAGCAATTCGCGATTGGTCGCGGCGACCAGGCGGACATCGACGTCGATCTCTTTGGATCCGCCGATCGGCATGACCGTCCGGTTCTCCAGCGCCCGCAATAATTTCGCTTGCAGCGACAGGTCGAGTTCACCGATCTCGTCCACGAAAAGCGTCCCGCCGTCGGCCGTTTCGAACAGGCCCTTGCGATCGGCGGTGGCGCCGGTGAACGCCCCCTTCTTGTGACCGAACAGTTCGCTCTCGACGAGCGATTCGGGGAGCGCGGCACAGTTGACGGCGATCAGTGGTTTGGCGGCGCGGCGGCTGAGTCGGTGGATCGAGCGGGCGACCAGTTCCTTGCCGGTGCCGCTTTCTCCCGTGATCAACACCGTGCTTTTGGTGTCCGCGACGAGTCGGATTTTCTCGAACAGGGCGCGGATCGAGGCGCTCGTGCCGATCATGTTGTCCAGGCCACGTTGCCGGGTCAGCTGGGACTGGAGTTCCGCGATCTGTTCGGCCATCGCGCGGCGCCGCAGCGACGATTCGATCCGCTCGGTCAATTCATTCAGGTTCACGGGTTTGGGCAGGAAGTCGTCGGCGCCCGCTTTGAGTGCCGCGACGGCCGCGTCGACGCTTTCGACCCGGGAGACGACGATCACAATCGCGTGGGGGGCTTTTTTCTTGGCGACGTCCAACAGTGCCAGTCCGTCGGTCTTGGGCATTTTCAGATCGGTGACGATCACTGCCACACCCTCTTCGATCATTTCGATCGCCGACTCGCCGTCGGCGACCGTCACCGGGTTGTAGCCGCGCCGTTGGAGCCACTGCGCCGTCGACGCGCGGCTGTCCGCGTCGTCATCGACAATCAGGATTTTCCAGGCTGGTTGTTCGGTCATGTTGGGCTGGGGCTTCGGGTAGGTCACAGACGCTGTCCGGTGAGCCGTAATACGTGGTCGCGCGGTCTCAAGTTCGCCGGACATTTTGTCATGTCGGCGGTTGCAGATGAAGCCAACTTGGCGTGATTTGCTGGCGTCTGTCGGACAACCTCGGAGCCGGACGCGAATCGGCATTCGGCACAGGAATTGCTCGACAAAATCGCCGAAATCAAGTGGACGCTTCGCCCACTTGTCCTGACAGTCACTTCGTCACCCGCCAAACTGAACAGTTCCATGTCCAAGTCAAATGGGACCCAACGACCGATCCGTCATCGTCTGCCGGAGTTGCAGGAAGCGTCGCTGGAGGAAGGACGCAGCGAACGCGTCCGCATTTTGATGGCCAGCCATCGGGCCGAGGCGTGTCTGACCGCCCCGGCGCCGGGGCGCGAGCACGTTTGGAAGGACGCGGTTCAACAGGCCCTCAGCTTGTTGCGTGCATCGCTCGGCGAAGCGAGCCAGCGGGGAGAATCCGCCGGCGGCTTGATCGCGGAACTGAAAACCGCGGGCGGAAAGTACTATCACCGCGTCGACCGACTGCAACAGGAGTTTGACGAAATGGTTCGACGATGCGATGCCACGATCGAGCATCTGCGTTCGCAGGGCGAAGGCGAGTCGATCGACTACGCCGACATCCGCCAGCGCGTCACCTGGCTGCTCACCTCCCTCAAGCACCACCAAGCCAGAGAGGCCGATCTGGTTTACGAGGCCCACGGATTGGACATCGGCATCGGCGACTAGCACCTCGGGCAATTCGTCGTGGATCCCTAGGGAACGTTGAATCCATGACTGCAGAATTTGGCAACCCAATCGTTTCTCTCCCTCCGGGAGAGACGGCGTTTGCGCAGCAAGCAAGCGGCAGAGAGGGCCGGCGTTGCAAAAGTCGTGGCGCGTTCCGCTACGATTAACTCCGTCACTTCTACAACCGAGATCCCGAGGGACCTCAATTGATTTACTGAGCGTTTGCGTTTCTAGCGAAACGCCACACCGCAGAGCGGTGCCACAACACAGCCCGGGGTCGCGGAGCGCACCCCGGGTTGTGTCGAAATCGAAACTGGAACCCCAGCGGGGTTCAACAAACGACGCGTTGCGATCCGAGGGGCAAACTGCGCGAACCCGGCAAGACGTATTGTTCAACCCCGCTGGGGTTGGCGGCCGAATGGAGGCCGGAACTTGGGGTGCGCTATCGCGACCCCAAGCTTTGATGTGGCACGCCGCTGGCGTGAAACCACGGCCGCGGTAGAACGAGAAGTGCGTCAGAAATACAATCGACGTCACAAGGGATCCCAGCGATTAGCCGGAGGTCAGCGCAGCGTCACCTCCGGGCGACGCCCCAAATCCTCTCCTCGACCCCGGACGGGGTCGCAGCGCGTTGCAGCGTCCTCGGCCCAGAGCCATCTCGGTTGGCTTGAACGGAGTAATCGGAGCACTGCGAGCCGTCCGGCGCCCGCTTGTCTCTCCCGCGCCGATCCTCGAGCGCCAAACGTTCCGCCCATTGACGAGCACATCGACATCGCGTGCGATCGCACGACCGATGGCAGTGTTGGCGCCTAATAAACCGAGGGCACGGTAGATCCACGACTGCGCGGCGACCGATTTCAAAAAAAGTGGTGCGCCGTGACCAAACGTGTCACGAAGGTTGTTATTCTTTTCGGGATGACTACGCCGGACCCCGCCGCTGGATCCTCCCCTGATCCGCCAAGAATTTTCTACGCCCACAGCCTCCCGGGCCGCCCACCAGAAGAGTGGGAGACGCTAGAGCAGCACATGCAGAATGTAGCTATCGGCGATGAGGTCACGCCGGGAGCAGGTGACAACGCGTCTTACTTTTCCGCACGAGAGATGGGCGAAATGGCAGGTTGGTTGCATGACCTCGGTAAAGCGTCTACTGCTTTTCAGGACCACATCAAACGTACCAAAGCGGAACCCGTCGATAGTGCACTAGCGGAACAGTTTCCCGATGACAACGCAGGTGGGCAAACTGTCGATCATTCGACGGCAGGAGCCAGGGTTGCGGATTCGATGGGCGGTTTGGGGCGTTTGCTTTCCTACGCGATCGCGGGGCACCATGCAGGATTACCAGATTGGACGACGAAGGGACGCGGAAATCTTCGGCATCGATTAACAGAAAAATATATCGACCCAACCGATGCAAGAGTTTTGGCATGCGTCACTCAGTTCGGGCGCCTACGGTCACCGAGAATCAAACCCAGCGACGGGAGTGGAGCCTTTTCGGCATCGATGCTCTCACGAATGGTTTTTTCCTCCCTAGTGGATGCGGATTATCTGTGGACCGAGCGTTTTTACTCGGATGGGGCTGGTGGTCGCATTTCGAAGCAGTTCGATCCAGCTGCGTTTACTGATAAGTTAGACAAGCACTTGCGGCAGTTACGAACAGATGGCGCAGTGAATTCCATTCGCCGAGAAGTGTTGAAGGCCTGCAGAAACGCCGCAGAAGACCGAAAAGGATTTTTCAGCCTTCATGTTCCGACTGGTGGTGGAAAGACGTTAGCATCGATGGCGTTTGCTCTTCGTCATGCAGCGGTACATGGCTTACGTCGCGTTGTCTACGCGATTCCATTGACAACAATCATTGAACAGACATCAAACGAATTTCGGAAGATATTTGGCAATTCAGAAGTTCTGGAACATCACAGTGCAATTGATCCTGAAGACCAATTGAAATCGACTCCGGCCCAGCGGTTGGCGTCGGAAAATTATTCAGCACCGCTGATTGTGACCACGAACGTTCAATTACTCGAATCACTATTCGCTGCGAGGCCATCGCGTTGTCGAAAGCTGCATCACCTTGCCGGGTCGGTGATTGTTTTCGATGAAGTGCAGATGTTGCCGGTGGGGTTACTTCATCCGACATTAGCCGTATTGACCGAACTGGTTCAAAACTATGGCTGCTCCATCGTCCTGTGTAGTGCGACGCAGCCAGCGATTCAATTCCGTGAAAGCTTTCCGATCGGACTAAAGGCAGTTCGTCCCATTATCAGTGACCCTGCAACGTTGCATCAGCAACTAAAACGCAATCGTGTGAGGATGGCGGGACGCTTGGAAAATGAGGAACTGGTCCAGCGGCTTGCGTCGCATCATCAAGTCTTGTGCATCGTTAACACGCGACGACATGCGGCTGACTTAGCAGCCGATCTCCCCCAAACGATTCATCTTTCAGCAAATCTCTGCGCTGCCCATCGTGAACAGATCGTGGCCGAGATACGTCGACGCCTGAGTCAGGGAGAACAATGTCGCGTGGTTAGCACGACGGTGATGGAAGCAGGAGTGGATGTCGACTTTCCCGTGGTGTACCGGGCCGAAGCCGGCCTCGACTCGATCGCCCAGGCAGCTGGCCGTTGCAATCGAGAGGGGAAGCGTTCCAGCGGTGATGTATGGGTGTTTGAGTACGATCGCAATACTTATCGAGCAATCGACATGGTAAGTGACGGTATCGCCATGTTTCGTCAAATTGCCGATCGCTATCAGGAGGACTTGCTTTCACCGCAAGCGATCGACCACTACTTTCGCTTGCTGTTCTGGGACCGTGGAGGCGAAGACGGAAAAGGATGGGACCACGGTCTCGGCGGGATGTCGGTGATGGAATGTTTGGACGGCGATGACCGAAGGCGCCAACTCGCCTTCCAATTTGCTACAGCGGCACAGCGGTACCGCCTTATTCAATCCACCCAAACGCCAATCGTCGTTCCCTTTGAACGGGGCGAGAAATTAATCAAATCGCTTTTGAGGATGCCGCCAGAGAAGCTGAGTGCGAGTTGGATCCGCGACTGGGATCGAAAATCGCAACGGTTTAGCGTGGGCATTTACGAATTCGACCATCGCAAACTCCTCGACAACACGACCGTGATGGAATGCCACGGGCGATGGGTGCTTTGTAACCCACGTGCCTACGACCTCACGCTCGGGTTGCGTCGGGATGCAATCGGTATGTCCCCTGAGTTGTTGATTCCATGAGTCTTACCGCGATCAGAAAAGCTCAGGGCGACGGACAAGCCGCCGCCCCGAGGCACCAAATCGAATGTTTATTCGATCAGCCGGTTTCAATCCACGCGAACGCGAAGTCCGCGACATTGTGGGTGAGTGTCAGCCAAGCGGATTAGAATAGCCAGCCCAATTGCCTATACGGGTTCCGGCTAATCGAATAAAATTAAAAACGTTTTCAAAAGTATATTGACCAAGAATTTCCGTAACGGTAAAAAATAAGAGTGCCAACAGTGGTAGCTGATTGGCACTCGGCCCAGGTGGCGAAATTGGCAAACGCAGTGGTTTCCAAAACTACCGTTTCGCACGGACTTACGGGTTCGAATCCCGTTCTGGGCACGCTTATTATCGCACCGAAAAAAATCGCGTCAACAGCCAACGTAGGGCACTACTGGCTATTGCAGCTTTGGGTTTGTACGTGGCGTTTGAACGGTACGCCTATCAAATACAAAAGCTGTTTCGTGATGTCTTCGATCCCTCAAACGGTTCGAAGTGGATTCGAATTGAAAACTTCCCCAGCGCGGCCGGCATGTCGCCCGCGTGTCATGTTTCTTCGAACCCCAATGAGGTGATTCTGTGTTCGGATTTAAGATTCTGGCCAAAGGTCCGCTGGCACTCTTCAGCCGACCAGAGACCCGTGTCGAGCGTGACAGCTACGATTGCATCACTCCGTCTGCCGCGCGTGCACTCTGCGAGGGGTGCTACTGGAAGCCAGAAATTCGATGGAAGATTCGGCGTATCCATGTACTCAACCCGATTCGACGGTTAAGTCTTCGTCGAAACGAACTGTCTTCCAAGATTGCGGAGCGAACAGCCAACTCCGCGAGAGTTAACGGCGGTCCGCTTGCAACGTTCATCGAATCGGACCGACAGCAACGAGCAGCGTTGTATTTGCGTGACGTCTGCTACGGTATCGAGGCTGAATTTGAGGTGATCGGTGGATCCGACGGTCCCGGTAAGCACGCCGCAATGTTTGAGCGACGCCTGAAGAAGGGGCAATGCTTTCACCGGTACTATCTTGGAACTCGAGAATGCGAAGCTGACCTTCAATGGGTCGATGAAATCCCTGAAGGTGCTTATGCGACGATTCCTGAGCATGACTTTGGGATGATGTTGCATGACATCGACTATGAAAACTCGATGACACCTCATTTTTTCCACGCCGTGATGCGGCATGGAATCATCGAAGTGCCGGAGTTTTCACCGATTCGCCAGCAAAAATCGAATCACACGGGGGCCTGAAATGAGCATGGCTAATGCCCCCCTGCCGCCGCGACATGGGATTGTTCCTTCGCTGATAGGACTGTATCAGCGATTGGCAGAAGATGATAATCATTCAATTGCACGTCCCGGATTTGCTAGTCAGAAGATTCATTTCGCGATCGTTCTTCGACGCGATGGATCACTTTCGGCTTTTCGGTCGGTACAACAGCAAAACGCGCGAGGCAAGCTCGTTCCCAGGCAAATGCTGCTCTTCGACTCGGGTGGCCGCAGTGGAACCGCGATACAACCCAATTTCTTGTGGGACAACACCGGTTACGTTCTAGGAGCTGATGACAAGGGGAAGGCCAAGCGTGCTGGCATGTTGTTTGATGCGTTCAAGGCTTTCCATCGCGAAGTTGCTGAAACTACCGATGACGAAGGCTTGGCAGCGGTCGTTCGCTTCTTGGACTGCTGGCAACCCGAAGCCGCGGTTAAAATCGAAAACTGGGACTCGATCGTTGGGAAAAACCTTGTCTTTCAAATCGAAGGCGAAACTGCATATGTCCATCAATCTCCAATACTGATTGAGTATTGGAGTCAACGGTCACAGGATACGAGTGAGCATTCAGTCACGGCGCCTTCTCTGGTCGACGGACGAGTCAAGCCAATCGCGAGACTCCATCCGCCGATCAAGGGCGTTGCTGGCGCCGGGACAACCGGTGCAGCGATTGTGAGCTTCAACCAGGTGTCTTTCGAGAGCTACGGAAAGAAGCAGAGTTTCAACTCACCGCTGAGTGAAACGGAAGCGTTCCAATACACGACCGCGCTGAACTATCTGCTGGCAGACTCCTCACGTCGTGTGCAGGTTGGCGATGCAACCATGTTGTTTTGGAGTGACTCTCCGAGCACCGAAGCAGAAGATTTAGCATTCGAGCTATTTGCAGAATCTCCGACACCGAAAGAACCAACATCAGATGATCTTGTTTTGATCGACCGGATCAAACACTTTCTTCAAGCGGCCCGTGATGGGACGTTGGCTGATCAGATCAGCGATGCCAATGCGGGCTTTTATGTCCTCGGGCTTTCACCGAACAAGAGTCGCCTGAGCGTGAGATTTTGGTGGAACGATTCTGTTGAGGTCTGGGCCAATCGGCTAGCCATTCACGTGGACGATCTCAGGATTGCTGGATTATCTGACAACAGATTTCCCGTCGTTCGCTCGCTGGCTTCACAAACCGTACGAGATCCAAAAGAGACGCCCCCGGAACTTGCCGGCGCGATCACACGATCGATTCTGCATGGTACGAAGTATCCTGATGAATTGTGGCGGAGTGTCGTCCGCCGCTGCCGCGTCGATCGAAACGTTACACCCATTCGTGCAGCAATACTGAAGGCGTGTCTCAATCGAAGCGTTCGCCTGCGACAACCTGAACAATCGAGGGACACATCTGAGATTGGTGTAGCGAGGGCAGGTCAGCCGTTCGTTGATTACTCGCTCAATCAAGAAATGCCGTCGAATGCCTATCAGATTGGACGACTGTTGGGGGCGTTGGATCTCGTGCATCTTGCATCAACAGACAATCGCATCAAGGAGTCTGCTGCGGCACGAATGTTATCCGTAGCTGTCGCGACTCCTGCATCAGTCATTCCGCGTCTGGTGAAACTTTACCAGTTGCATAAGACGAATTTACCGGAGGACCCAGCCGAGGCGCGACAACGAAAAGTACGTACGCGGCGGACTTTCGAGCGAATCGTAGCGGACATCTTTTTGCAAATTCAAAGATTTCCTTCGAATTTGTCCGATCGCGAGCAAGCACTCGCTCTGCTCGGTTTCTACCAACAACGTCAGCACTTTTTTCGTTTGCAAGAACCGGATCCTGAGGCCGGTTCAGCTTGATGAAATCAATAGACAATCTTCCCCCCTATACAATCCCATTGGAGAACAGGCTATGAACAAACCATCCACACCGATCACCAATCGCTACGACATTGTTTTCTTCTTTGACATTACGGATGGGAATCCCAACGGAGACCCCGACGCGGGAAACATGCCGCGTGTTGATCCGGAGACAGGGCAGGGGCTGGTTACGGATGTATGTCTAAAACGCAAGATCCGCAACTTTGTTGGACTGCTGAAGGAGTGCCAGCCGCCCTATGAAATCTACGTGAAGGAACGTGCTGTTCTGAACAATCAACATGCACTTGCGTGGGAGGCCGTTGCGCCGAAGGTCGCGAAGAAAGACCGGAACCGGTTGTCGTCTGCCAAGGAAAAGCAACAAGAATTGACAGAGTGGATGTGCCACAATTTTTTCGACATTCGCACTTTCGGAGCCGTGATGACCACGGACATCAATTGCGGCCAAGTCCGTGGGCCAGTTCAACTGGGGATTGCCCGTAGTATTCATCCGGTGGTTCCCCAGGAATTTGCAGTGACGCGATGTGCGGTGACCACTGAAAAAGAAGCTGAAAAGCAAAAGGGCGGAAACCGCACGATGGGCCGGAAATTTACAGTCCCCTACGGGTTGTATCGTGTGCACATGTATGTCAGTCCGCATCTCGCAGACAGAACCGGATTCAGCGAGGAGGATTTGGAACTGCTGAAGCAATCGCTTTCACAAATGTTTGAGATCGACCGTAGCGCAGCACGTGCAAACATGCGTCCGGTTCGGTGTATCGCGTTCAGACATGATTCAAAGCTAGGTTCGGCCCGCGCCGACGAGTTGTTTCGACGAGTCGAAGTTTCAGTCGGCGAAGGGATTCAACCAATCGGAGGTTGGGCAGAGTCAATCGAAGGCAGTCGACCGCCTCGAAACGCAAGTGACTATCAAATTGTCGTCGATGACATCGATTTGCCGTCTGGCGTCAACGTGGAGGAGTGGGTATGAACACCAAGCATGTCGGACTGAATGAATTTCATAGTTCCTCGGCCTATCACGCTGGAAGGCTGATGGCTCTTTTTCAACAGATCCAAGATCTGGATTCACCAGATTTGAATTCGACGTTTTCATCACGTTATTTTTCAGCCGCTACGGATTGTCCCGCTCGGGTGCTCCCGACTGTTTGTGACATTGCGATGAAGCGTTTGAGGCGTTTGCCCGTTCGTAAGCATCGATATGATTTGCGTGCTGCATTGATTCGCACGTACGGACAGATTGATCGCTTGCCGTCAGTGCTGACATTGAAGGGGAAGGCTGAGTTCCAGCTTGGATATTTTCACCAGTGCGGCGTGGTTGTCGGTCGTTACAAAAACGGGCGCTACAAGAGCAGCGATGGAACAATCGTGAAGAGCCTGGGCGAACGGACGATTGCTGATCTACTTTTCCAAAACGGTGTCAAATATTGCTACGAAGAACCGTTGAATGTCCCAATAAAACTGTCCGATCCCAATGGTGAAAAAAAACAAGTCGAGCCAGATTTCACCATCGAACGATTCGGTTTCCGCCTGCTGATAGAGTACACAGGACTGCTGGACGACGTTCGCTATCACAAGAATTGGCGCTGGAAGTTGAAGCGATTGACACGCGGTCTAGGTGGCAAGGAATTTCGTGACTTGGTTGCGGAAACAGGGGATACGTATCCTGTCAGCCTTACCAAATTCACCTTGCTCGATGTGACACCCGACGAATTGCAATCACAAGTTCAGGTGGACCAGCTACTGGAGAAAATTCAGACTTGGATCTCCTGGATAGATTCTAAGAATCCCCAGTAGATTACTCAGACGATGCCGATTCGAATTCAAATCGCCGGCTTTCCGCGGACGGCGGGGCTGTGACCCGAATCTCAAGTCGAGTTGCCTTTCCATCGATGAACATTTCAATTTCGCCGGTCCCTTCGCCTACCGATTGTTGCTCGGCAAGTAACGCAAATCCAGGTCCCAAATGTCCCAATTCATACCGGATTCCATTCATCTTCAGGTACAGCTCGACGTCAGCCGAAAAAGTCTTAGGCATCGAGATCATGGATCTTCCTGAGTCAATCGAATCGCGTTTGAAGACGTACACGGAACTTCGAAAATCGGTCGTGGTGTCCGGCCTTGGCCAGGGCACGCAGGGTAGCGTAGTCGTCTGCTCTAATCTATCCCAGCAACACGTCGCTGTAAAATTTCACGAACGCTCGAATGCCTATTTTCGTGAACGCGATGTCTATCTGCGATTGTCAGATCTAGAAATCACCCATGTACAGGGCCTCCGTATTCCTATTCTCGTTCATTTCGACGACGATTTACTCGCCATCGAGATGACCATCGTCAGCCCTCCATTTTGTTTGGACTTTGGCGGGGCGTACTTGGACCGGCCGCCGGATTATACCCCCGAAGTCTGGCGGGATTGGCGGGAACAGAAGAGCGAGGACTTTGAAGAAGACTGGCCGGTTGTCCAAGAGATCTTGGCCGAATTTGAGTCCTTCGGGATCTATATCGCCGACGTCAATCCCGGAAATATCCGTTTCCGGAACAACACCTGACCCCGCGGAGGCGCGACGCATGTGAGCTACCACGAAGACGACTTGTTGCCGATCTCGGCTCTCCAGCACCTGCTGTTCTGCCCACGCCAATGCGCGCTGATTCATGTCGAACGATTGTGGGCCGAAAACCAGTTGACGGTCGAAGGATCGCACCTGCATGAAAAGGCCGATACGCCGCAGCACGCGCTCGACAACACCGGCGCAGGCTCCGTTCGGATCGAGCGGGCCTTGCCGATCCGATCGCTCGAGCTGGGGCTGATCGGCCAAGCCGACGTCGTTGAGTTCCATCTCGATGACGCCAGACAAATTCAGCGGATCGTGCCCGTCGAATACAAGCGGGGACGACCGAAGAAAGACGACTCCGATCGCGTCCAGCTTTGTGCCCAAGCCCTCTGTTTGGAGGAAATGCGTGGCACCGAGGTTACCGAAGGTGCGCTCTTTTACGGGACCAAACGACGGCGTCAGAACGTCCGGATCGATACAGAGTTGCGGGACACGACGATGACGACGATTGATCGGTTGCGCACCATGATTCGCGAGCACGAGACGCCGGCGGCCGTCTTCACCAAAGCTTGCAAAAAATGTTCGCTGATCGAACTCTGCCTGCCAACGGCAACGTCCGGCCAGCGTGACGTCAGCCGCTTTGTCAGCCGCCAACTGGAAGCCCACCTCCGCGCCACCGAACCCCTTTCGGATTGAGTTTCGCCGATGAAACGCCATCTCAATACGCTGTTTGTGACCACCGAAGGGAGCTACCTGGCCAAAGACGGTCAGGCGGTCGCGGTCCGAATCGAGAACGAAACGAGGCTGCGGATTCCGCTGCACAACCTCGACGGCATCGTCTGCTTCGGACGCGTCGGATTCAGCTCGGCGCTCGCCGGTGCCTGTGCCGATTCAGGCGTCACCTTGTCGTTGCTCACGCCCAACGGAAAGTTTCTTGCCTCGGTCGTCGGGTATTCACCCGGGAACGTCTTGCTGCGTCGGCAGCAGTACCGTGCCGCCGACGAGGCGGCGGCAACCGCAGAGATCGCTAAGAACGTTGTGTTGGGAAAGATCGCCAATGCCAGAAGTGTGTTGTTGCGCGGTGCCCGAGACCAAAAGTCCGCGGAGGCGGCCGAACGTTTGAGAGCCGTGGCAAAGGGGATGGCCGGGACGTTAAATTTGATCCGCCAGTCGGACGATGTGGACACCGTTCGAGGCTATGAAGGCGAATCGGCATCGCGATATTTTTCGGCGTTCAGCGAGTTGGTCTCGGTGCCGGAATTTGCGTTCACCAAGCGTTCGCGCCGGCCACCGTTGGATGCGATGAATGCCTTGATGAGTTTTATTTACGCGTTGTTGATGCATGATGCGCGGAGTGCGTGCGAGGCGACGGGGTTGGACGCTGCGGTCGGATTTTTGCATCGCGATCGGCCGGGGCGTCCCGGTTTGGCGTTAGATTTGATGGAGGAGTTTCGTCCGTTCTTGGCGGATCGTCTGGCACTTTCGCTGGTCAATCGCAAGCAGGTCAACGGACGCGGCTTCGAAACGACCGAATCGGGTGCGGTACGAATGGACGATCAAACGCGCAAGACGGTGCTGACGGCGTACCAAACTCGTAAGCAGGATGAAATCGAGCATCCGTTCTTGGGCGAAAAGGTTTCGATCGGCATGTTGGTTCACTTGCAGGCTCGGTTGCTGGCCCGGCATTTGCGTGGCGATTTGGATCAGTATCCCCCGTTCATATGGAAGTAGTGTGTCATGCATGTGTTGGTGACTTATGACGTTGCGACGGTGAATTCGGCGGGCAAGCGTCGATTGCGTCGAGTGGCAAAGATATGTCTGGATTTCGGTCAGCGGGTGCAGAATTCGGTGTTTGAGCTGCATGTCAATCCGGCGCAATGGGCGGAATGCCGCAAGCGATTGATCGAGGCCTGTGAACCGTTGGAAGACAGTTTGCGGTTCTATCAGTTGGGAAATGACTACGGCGCAAAGGTGGAGCACGTCGGTGCCAAGCCATCGTTGGACACCGAAGGTCCACTGATCATTTGAACGCTGCCGGTCATCATCCGCGAACCCCAAGTGGTGACGCGATTCCGGGGCGGTTCGCGAATGCGTTTCGGCCGGCTAAATGCGGGGGCAGATTGCGCGTCAAGCTAAACGCAGAGGGAAATACGCGACAAGCCGTCCCGGTTCGCGGAACATTGAACCTAAACCCCGCCTCCGCAATCGTTTATACTCCCGGAGTCGCGCCCCATGCGGGCGCGTGGATTGAAACATCGTGTCCATCAAATCTTCAGACGCGACTTTCGGTCGCGCCCCATGCGGGCGCGTGGATTGAAACTAACGATAGGTAACTTCTTATGACGACGAAAAACGTCGCGCCCCATGCGGGCGCGTGGATTGAAACACCAAGACTTCACGGCGAGCGCAAAGGAAGTTCCAGTCGCGCCCCATGCGGGCGCGTGGATTGAAACCCGACAACGAAGCGGCGGCGTGGTGCGTCGCCGTCGCGCCCCATGCGGGCGCGTGGATTGAAACATTGACGGGCTGATCGAGCGAGCACCCGCGATCATGTCGCGCCCCATGCGGGCGCGTGGATTGAAACGTCGGCGCGTTGATCGGGCTGGCGCTGGTGGAGGTCGCGCCCCATGCGGGCGCGTGGATTGAAACAAAACACTCGCCTACGAATACACCCCGTGGGACGTCGCGCCCCATGCGGGCGCGTGGATTGAAACACAAAATCGGGATCACTCTTGGCGGCGTCTTGGGGTCGCGCCCCATGCGGGCGCGTGGATTGAAACTCATTCGCGGTGCCGGAGTGGCCGATCGAAACGCCGGTCGCGCCCCATGCGGGCGCGTGGATTGAAACAACGAAGCCAGCGGCGAGGCGGGGCCGCAACTGAGAGTCGCGCCCCATGCGGGCGCGTGGATTGAAACACCGATACGTCTCCTCCTCCGCCGCCGGTTTTATCGTCGCGCCCCATGCGGGCGCGTGGATTGAAACTATGGCCAGCCGTGGGCGATCATGCCGCACACGCTGTCGCGCCCCATGCGGGCGCGTGGATTGAAACGACCCCGCAAAAACGGATTCTTCGGCTTCCGGATGGTCGCGCCCCATGCGGGCGCGTGGATTGAAACCGTGCCAGGATGTATCAGTAGCGGGCAAACGAAGTCGCGCCCCATGCGGGCGCGTGGATTGAAACTGGAATCTTTTTGGCTGGCGACGCGCAGACGGTGTCGCGCCCCATGCGGGCGCGTGGATTGAAACTACTACGTCTATGGACATGCCACTCAACGCAGGTGTCGCGCCCCATGCGGGCGCGTGGATTGAAACACGATGGCGGCAGGTGACTCGATCGACATCATGGCGTCGCGCCCCATGCGGGCGCGTGGATTGAAACAAGCATTCATCCAGCTTTGCATTTTCGTTGTCCCGTCGCGCCCCATGCGGGCGCGTGGATTGAAACACTCCGTGAAGAAGTCGAAGGCCAAGAACCAAGGTCGCGCCCCATGCGGGCGCGTGGATTGAAACATCGCAAACCAAACCCGACGACACGCGCCAAACCTGTCGCGCCCCATGCGGGCGCGTGGATTGAAACTGGAATGGGTGTGAGACAGTCAGGAGCCAGGATCAGGTCGCGCCCCATGCGGGCGCGTGGATTGAAACTTTCTCGGGTGCTTCTCAGGGATGAGCAGGCAGCCGGGTCGCGCCCCATGCGGGCGCGTGGATTGAAACCGTTTGGGACATCCTCGACCAACTGATCTCCGCGTGTCGCGCCCCATGCGGGCGCGTGGATTGAAACCAACGGGGACGAAAAACTGGTCCGCGCCCGAGGGAGTCGCGCCCCATGCGGGCGCGTGGATTGAAACCGCGCCGACGGGAAGTTCGGCAACGCCGGCGTCGAGTCGCGCCCCATGCGGGCGCGTGGATTGAAACTCCCAAGCGCTGCCGTAGATGGTTGCAACAGTGAGTCGCGCCCCATGCGGGCGCGTGGATTGAAACACTGGATCGGCCATGCGCTGTCCTGAATCCGCCCTGTCGCGCCCCATGCGGGCGCGTGGATTGAAACATCATTGAGCGTGAACGGTGCGCCCTGTTCTGGGTCGCGCCCCATGCGGGCGCGTGGATTGAAACCATCTGCCGACTGCCAACGGGATCATTGATGGCGTGTCGCGCCCCATGCGGGCGCGTGGATTGAAACGACATCGACAGCATCATTCGCGCCGAGTTTCGCGTGTCGCGCCCCATGCGGGCGCGTGGATTGAAACAAGTGCGCCTCGAGGGACCGATCGGCGTCAACAAAGTCGCGCCCCATGCGGGCGCGTGGATTGAAACGGTCACGAGATCATCGACGGGAGCGACATCAGATTGTCGCGCCCCATGCGGGCGCGTGGATTGAAACGTGATCGTGATGTCATGCGAGAGCGGTGTCACTGGTCGCGCCCCATGCGGGCGCGTGGATTGAAACTTTGCCGACAACACCGGGCAATTGCATCACGATCCGTCGCGCCCCATGCGGGCGCGTGGATTGAAACGCACAACCCTTGCGCGAATGATTGACAATCGCAAGTCGCGCCCCATGCGGGCGCGTGGATTGAAACGGCAAGGTTTGCCGACGGTCGATGACTTGCGGCGGTCGCGCCCCATGCGGGCGCGTGGATTGAAACTTCGCCGTTTTTGTGGTTGCAATATTGCAACCCGTCGTCGCGCCCCATGCGGGCGCGTGGATTGAAACTCGTTTTTTTGTGCGCTGATGCACGGGCGGGGGGCGTCGCGCCCCATGCGGGCGCGTGGATTGAAACTCGCTCGACAAAGAAACTGACACCAACCGCCAGGGTCGCGCCCCATGCGGGCGCGTGGATTGAAACACCAGCACTGCGAATGGTCCACATCGCGGCCAAGTCGCGCCCCATGCGGGCGCGTGGATTGAAACGTTATCAGTGCCGCGAAAGCGTATCAACGCGGGCGGTCGCGCCCCATGCGGGCGCGTGGATTGAAACTGCTCGATCGAGTTGTAGGACACGGAATCGTCATGTCGCGCCCCATGCGGGCGCGTGGATTGAAACGCCCGTCTTGGGGTCCGTCTCGTAAAGCCCCGTTTCGTCGCGCCCCATGCGGGCGCGTGGATTGAAACTTTCTCGGGTGCTGCTCGGGGATGAGCGTGCAACCGTCGCGCCCCATGCGGGCGCGTGGATTGAAACTCGGGGCTTGATCCCTTGTCGGGCATCACCTGCACGTCGCGCCCCATGCGGGCGCGTGGATTGAAACTTCTCGATGAGTGCATCCGATGCCGCGGCTTCCCTGTCGCGCCCCATGCGGGCGCGTGGATTGAAACGCTTTTTTTATTGGTGGGTGGTCGCTGGCCGGTCAGTCGCGCCCCATGCGGGCGCGTGGATTGAAACTCGGCGACACGACGGCGAAGCAGCTGGCACGCAGTCGCGCCCCATGCGGGCGCGTGGATTGAAACGCGGGCAAGATCCGCGGCGAGTCGGTAAAGCCGGTGTCGCGCCCCATGCGGGCGCGTGGATTGAAACATGGTGCGGTAGTCCCAATCGCCGAAATGGTCTGTCGCGCCCCATGCGGGCGCGTGGATTGAAACATCGAACGGGTCGTCTTCTGGAATCTCCCCGGTGCCGTCGCGCCCCATGCGGGCGCGTGGATTGAAACGTCCCCAAAGTCGCCGGCACGCGCGAAACGCGGGTCGCGCCCCATGCGGGCGCGTGGATTGAAACAGCCCCATCGCCGAGCAGACAAACGTTCCGTCGCGTCGCGCCCCATGCGGGCGCGTGGATTGAAACTCCGTTGTGATCTCCAACTCTCCGATCGCGTCGACGGTCGCGCCCCATGCGGGCGCGTGGATTGAAACACTCGCTTTTGCACCACTCGCGCGGCCGGCCGCAGTCGCGCCCCATGCGGGCGCGTGGATTGAAACTTGCTGCTCTACCGGGACCATCGGCCAACCCTTTTGTCGCGCCCCATGCGGGCGCGTGGATTGAAACAGGTGGTGGTGACACACGCATCATCAGCCCCGAGTCGCGCCCCATGCGGGCGCGTGGATTGAAACACGTTTTCGCATTAACAACATAGTGATCTACACCGAGTCGCGCCCCATGCGGGCGCGTGGATTGAAACGCCTTGGGCCAGTTGATCTCATCAAACGGGTCATCGTCGCGCCCCATGCGGGCGCGTGGATTGAAACGCCTGATCCTCTTTCGTGGCCGCACAATAGACCTGCGTCGCGCCCCATGCGGGCGCGTGGATTGAAACATCCGCAGGCGTTCCCGTGCCTCGTTCGGTGACAGTCGCGCCCCATGCGGGCGCGTGGATTGAAACATCGTCAATCGGTCATGGCTCGCGATGACAGAGTCGCGCCCCATGCGGGCGCGTGGATTGAAACTTGGTGAAAAACTCAGTTGTGTCGGCAAGCCTTGGTCGCGCCCCATGCGGGCGCGTGGATTGAAACATCATGTGGTGCGAACCGATGATCGCCGAGTCGCCAGGTCGCGCCCCATGCGGGCGCGTGGATTGAAACGCCAGTACGCCGCCCTCTCTGCCATGCTTTTGAGGGTCGCGACCCATGCGGGCGCGTGGATTGAAACATCAAAATCTGCCAGTGCGGCGAACCGATCGTGCAGGTCGCGCCCCATGCGGGCGCGTGGATTGAAACACTAAGGTGGACGAGTGGCACGGGATGATCGGGCGTCGCGCCCCATGCGGGCGCGTGGATTGAAACTTTATAGCGTGATGCTTGTGCTGATCAAGCCAAGTCGCGCCCCATGCGGGCGCGTGGATTGAAACTCGCCTCGTGCTCGATACGCATGCCCGATTTTGCGTCGCGCCCCATGCGGGCGCGTGGATTGAAACGTCTGCCCATCCCGCCACCGTCACAGTCGGGTGATTGTCGCGCCCCATGCGGGCGCGTGGATTGAAACCGTTCAGATCCAGCCCACCCCAGCCACCAACCGGCGTCGCGCCCCATGCGGGCGCGTGGATTGAAACACATGCACGATCGAATTGACGAACGTGTGCTTAAGGTCGCGCCCCATGCGGGCGCGTGGATTGAAACGCCTTTGACGTTGAACGCAAAATTGCACAGATCGTCGCGCCCCATGCGGGCGCGTGGATTGAAACAGCTTACTCCTCCCGGCAACGGGCCTCAGCTTGAGTCGCGCCCCATGCGGGCGCGTGGATTGAAACTGCCGTAATCCGGCCCCAAGGATCTCATGCACGTGTCGCGCCCCATGCGGGCGCGTGGATTGAAACTACAGGTCGAGTCTGATTGGGAGCCAGGATGGATGGTCGCGCCCCATGCGGGCGCGTGGATTGAAACACTTTGCCGTACTTTTTGATCAACGTTGCCGTGTTGTCGCGCCCCATGCGGGCGCGTGGATTGAAACGTTGGCTTCGAGTTGCTTTTGCATCAGCTCGTTGTGTCGCGCCCCATGCGGGCGCGTGGATTGAAACATGGTCCGGTAGTCCCAATCGCCGAAATGGTCTTGGTCGCGCCCCATGCGGGCGCGTGGATTGAAACACATAGAAACCGCGTTGTCGACCGCGTTGACGATCCCGTCGCGCCCCATGCGGGCGCGTGGATTGAAACACCGGTCGGCCTGGTCGTCGCCGCGATCGTCGGAGTCGCGCCCCATGCGGGCGCGTGGATTGAAACACACTGGCGACCGTCGCCGCGGCCGAAATCGCCGCGTCGCGCCCCATGCGGGCGCGTGGATTGAAACTACAGGCGCAATACGACGCGTTGATCGGTACGGAAGGTCGCGCCCCATGCGGGCGCGTGGATTGAAACGCTTTTTTGTCGGACGCCGCGACGTACAACACGAAGTCGCGCCCCATGCGGGCGCGTGGATTGAAACATCGATGCAAAACGACACTTTCGCACCCGTCGGAGTCGCGCCCCATGCGGGCGCGTGGATTGAAACGCCGCTTCGATGATGCGGTCCATGTCTGTGCCCGTCGCGCCCCATGCGGGCGCGTGGATTGAAACAGCTGCTCATAGGCCTTGCCCCACTGCTTCTCCCAGTCGCGCCCCATGCGGGCGCGTGGATTGAAACGGCGATTCGCGTTTGGAACGTGGCCGGTTGCTCCGACTGTCGCGCCCCATGCGGGCGCGTGGATTGAAACGTCATCGATGGCCTTATCCAGCGACGAAACCAAGAGTCGCGCCCCATGCGGGCGCGTGGATTGAAACATTAGGGTGCTGCACCGACGAATCTAGCTCGATGTCGCGCCCCATGCGGGCGCGTGGATTGAAACAGCGTAAGCCTGGGGAGCGATTTACAGCCGCCGGCATGTCGCGCCCCATGCGGGCGCGTGGATTGAAACTCGACGCGCCAGTTTCGATGCCCGTGATTGTCGGGTCGCGCCCCATGCGGGCGCGTGGATTGAAACTACGTGAACGGGGAGCTCATAGGGACAGCCACACCGTCGCGCCCCATGCGGGCGCGTGGATTGAAACGTTGATCTCGAACGGCGACACCCGCAAGATGTGAGTCGCGCCCCACGCGGGCGCGTGGATTGAAACCGCAGACGCTGATGCCGGCTCCGTTAAGTTGCGTCGCGCCCCATGCGGGCGCGTGGATTGAAACTGAGCCGTCGCCGGATCATCGATCGCCTGGGACGTCGCGCCCCATGCGGGCGCGTGGATTGAAACGTCTTGGGCGATGCGGTAGTTGGCCGTGAACGCCGCGTCGCGCCCCATGCGGGCGCGTGGATTGAAACGAAATCGTGAAACTGTTATCAATTGAAATCGTATGTCGCGCCCCATGCGGGCGCGTGGATTGAAACATTTTCGAATCGATCCGCAAAAGCCCGTTTGGTTGTCGCGCCCCATGCGGGCGCGTGGATTGAAACACGAACCCGACAGCAATCACGGTGAGCGCATGACGGTTGCGCCCCATGCGGGCGCGTGGATTGAAACAAGACAAGCAGACAACGATGCTTCGTAGATACCGTCGCGCCCCATGCGGGCGCGTGGATTGAAACATGTGAACGACTTACGGAGTGACAGGTGAGCGACAGTCGCGCCCCATGCGGGCGCGTGGATTGAAACGCGGGAGACAACGGAGTCAGCTACACGTACCGGTTGTCGCGCCCCATGCGGGCGCGTGGATTGAAACGTCAACGGTTCGAAAGTCGGGGTTAATACTCATTGGTCGCGCCCCATGCGGGCGCGTGGATTGAAACAACTCCTTGAATTGCCGTGGCGTGGCTCTGCCGGCGTCGCGCCCCATGCGGGCGCGTGGATTGAAACACCAAAGCGAAACCTCGCTTGGATGTCTAAATGCGTGTCGCGCCCCATGCGGGCGCGTGGATTGAAACTCATTCAACGACGACATTGTCTTAGAGCTTTTGGGTCGCGCCCCATGCGGGCGCGTGGATTGAAACGCATCGACAGATTCTTTTGCGAGAAGTGTTTGGAAGGTCGCGCCCCATGCAGGGGCGTGGATTGAAACTATCGATTACCTACGACAGATCGATTTACTCGACGTCGCGTCCCGTGCGGGCGTGTGGATGCAATGCTGGGCGATGGTTTGCGGCATGGGGTTGGCTTTGAGCGTGTGTCACTCACTTGATTGCCTGGCAGTGACTCGCATGGTCCGTGACGGCAACTTGGCCTGCTTGGGGCGCGTTGGAATTTAACGGAATACAAACGCCAAGAGCGCAGTCCCGATCAGTGACACGACGATCGAACCGAGGCAACCGAGTCGGCTTGAAAAGAATGCAAACATGTTGGAGGACTCCTGTCAAAAAATTGAAATGGCCTCTCTGCAGTAAGCCGCGAAGAAACGAATCCCAGTGACGCCGGTCACGCCGCCTAAAACGCGTGCCTTTGGGGACCGGGCGGCACTGGCGGGGATGGTAATGGACGGGGCGGTACTGGAGCGGGTGGAGGACCAGGCTTGGGGGTCGGGCTCGGTCGCGGATTGGGCAAAGGTTGCGGTGGTTTCACCTGTGTGATGGACATGGCATGTTTCGTTGTTGAAGTCTGGTAGTCAAACGGTTCAGCCGATGAGGTTTTCCGAGTCATCGAAAATGTCCTCTTTCGCGTGCAGTTGAATTTTGTCATCTGAGTTTTTCAAATTACCTTCCCCTTTGCTGACACTTTCTAAATCACGCGCCACGTTTTTGGCTGGCACCGGTTTTTCGCCCGGGTGCTCCGACGTGCTTTCGTGATCGGCAGTACTCCCTGGCTGCCGATTGATCATGGCGACGGGGACACCATTTGGAAAAACCACCTCGCGAGCTTCGTCTGGCATGCTGATTTGCGCATCGGTCAACGCTGCTTTGGCTTGTCGCATCAAGGCACTGCTCACCGCACCGGCACTAAAACGCTCGGCGTCGAGCCAGAAATAGGCCTTCAAATTCACCGTCGCCGAACCCAATGAGTCCACGAGAACCAGCGGCTCGGGGTCATCGAGAACCGAAGGATGACTCACGAGAGTCTTGTGAATGATCTCCTGCGCCGCGCTCACTGAATCTTCGAATCCGATACCGACAACAAAATCTTTCCGGATCCTCGGCGAAGAGGAATAGTTTGTGACGACCGACTTGTAAATCGTGCTATTGGGAATCTGAATGTGGTTGCCTTCGGGAGTCAGTAAGAGCGTGCCACGAGTTGTCACCCGGCGAACAAAACCTTTGTAACGATCCAGTTCGATCAGGTCTCCCACATTGAAGGGGCGATTCAAACTGATCAGAACGCTGGCGAGGTAGTTCTCAGCAATGTCTCGAAAGGCAAACCCGAGCGCGATGCCGATCAAGCCTGTGCCGCCGAGAACGGTGACCGCCAACCGGCTGAGGCCAGAAACTTTCAACGCGATGTACAGGCCGATCAACATGACCAAGACCGCGACCACACTTGAGATGACTTGTTGGAGAAGCTGGCTATCGATTCGCTTTCCGGCAACCCGTCGCGCCGTCGACGCGGAGGCTCGTGCCAGCGCGTAAGCTAAGAGCGAGACGAAGGCGCCGACCATCAGGAGTGGCAATAACTGAATGAAGTCACGCCCCAATTGCTGTAGTTGAGCGACTGCTGGACTGACATCCCAGATAGGTCGGCTCCGCACTTCGATTCGATTGACGACGGCCACAACGTCCGACGTCCGCTGCGCGACCCGTTCGGCCCATTCTCGCTGCTTTTCGCTGTCGGCCACTCCTTCCATAAAGACGACACCCTCATCGGTGACGACTTCCATTGATTCGAACCAGCCGGTGGCCAAGAAGATCCGCTCAAGCCGATCGGAAATGTCTTCGTCTTCGGCAAGCGGGTCCACCTCCACCCTGTCCGGCGCTTCAATCTTTCTCTCCTCCTCCGAAACATCCTCCGCCACGACGTCCGAATTCGTCTGTTGTGCTGTCGCCGAGCTTGGAAACACAGTTGCTATTAGCAAGCTTAGAAACGCAACAGACGACAACAGCCAACGCGACTTGCGAAACGCTGATGGGCATGCGTGGCTGAGCGACATCGCCGGTGATGAGAGAAAAAAGATAATGAGTCACCTATCAAAAGGAACGATGCACCAAGACTTCGAATTCTCGTCGCGAATGCTCAGAGACGAAGTGTCAGGACCGTTCGACCTACCGAAGCAACTCATATGCCAGTTTCATTGATCGTCGCATCGCGGGAGCCGATTGCCGTCGACTTTAAATGCGTCGAGAAGGATTGCATGTGGCAGAAAGGTGGAAGCCATCGCCAGTTTGCATGCGCAGCAACCACTCTGGTCGCTTAACAGCCGACAGGGTCACGCCAGTGCTCTGAACGTCGGGCTCCCTGTTGCTGGCCCAAAACAGAAAGCAGGGAACTGTCGTTCGCCCCCTGTCCGATCGCTGAGGGTCGCTATGCGGTCTCGGGAGACGAAAAGAGGTTTTCGGCACGGCGCGGACGATTCAACGATTGGGTGTCGGCGGGGAATGCAGGTAGGAAAATATGGGAGATTGGTTGGTCAAAAGATTGGTTGGTCAAAAGATTGGTTGGTCAAAAGATTGATTGGTCAAAAGATTGATTGGTCAAAAGATTGATTGGTCAAAAGATTGATTGGTCAAAAGATTGGTTGGTCAAAAGATTGGTTGGTCAAAAGATTGGTTGGTCAAAAGATTGATTGGTCAGAAAATTGATTGGTCAGAAGATTGATTGGTCAGAAGATTGATTGGTCAGAAGATTGATTGGTCAGAAGATTGATTGGTCAGAAGATTGATTGGTCAGAAGATTGATTGGTCAGAAGATTGATTGGTCAGAAGATTGATTGGTCAGAAGATTGATTGGTCAGAAGATTGGGGCCGGCTAGGGGACACTGGTTCCGGGGTCTCCTCATTTTTTGACCAACCCATTTTTTGACCCACCTTTCCGCATCCGTCGCGCGTACCCCGCTCCGACGCTTCGCCAGGAAAGTCGATAGCGGTCTTCCAGGCACCACTGGACGAAGGTGTTGCTGTTGGGGCCGGGGACGTAGCGGTAGGTCCCGCACCACGGATAGGAATCGGGTGCCGCTTCGGTTCGATGCGCAATCCGAGCAGCTTCGTGCTCGCACCACCGATGCAGAAAATACGCGGGGTGGTTGCGAATGCCGGCGGTCGGTGCCATCAGATTTCGATGCACGTGCCCCCAGCTCTCTCCTCCGACGTCGGCGGCTTGCCAGACCTCCCAGCGGTCGCATTGGTCGCCGCGACGGATCAGCAGCCAGCAATGCTCGGCAAATCGGAAGGGGCCCGGCAGACGGGCCGCCCAGAGTTCCACGGCGACGGACTGCGGTTCTACTTTAGGAGCCGATTTCACCCCGGTCACCCGTTTGCCCGGCGGCGATGTCGGCGGCATAGCAATCGATCAGGGTAGACACGTTGGCCATCCGTTCGAGTTCTCGGAGCGCGCGAACGCTGCGATCGAGCCGCGCCAGCGTGATCGGTCGAGGGGCTGCGGCGAAGGCTTCTTCGCGCATCGTTTTGCGGTAGTGTCCGATGGCCATGGAAAAAACGTCGCGCAGCACGGCGCGTTTTTTGGGAGCTTCTTTGCCGGCTTCATCCACTCGCGTCGTGACGATCCGTCGGATCGCGATCGGATCAGGGAACGGGCTGGCCAGGGCGCCGATCAACGCATCGCGAAAGCGTCTCGATTCGTCACTGAGCAGACGCAGTGCAGCCGGAACGTCTCCGCCGGCGATCTCGACCGCCTGAGAGATTTCGGCCGGTTCGGCTGGGATCTGGTGGACGTCGCGGATCAGCCGTGTCGCTTCGTCGGCGTTCAAGGGCGCAAAGCGAATCACCTGGCAGCGGGAACGGATGGTGGGCAATTGTTTTTGTTCGCTGGTGCCGACCAGCATGATCACGGCATCCGAGGGCGGTTCTTCGAGCGTCTTGAGCAGGCAGTTGGCCCCTTCTTCGTTCAGGAAATCGGCGTCTTCCAGGATCGCGACCTTGCGGCGCCCACAGTACGGGCTCAGCCGGACGTCGCGACAGAACCCCTCCTGCATCCGCACTTCCGGGCGACCGATCAGCAGGTCGACGGGGATCACCGTTTTGTCTTTCGGTTTACGAATGCGAATCAGATCGGGGTGGGTTTCGGCGTCGACTTGGACGCACGCTTCACAGGTTCCGCAGGGTTGCATCGACTCGGGCGGATTGCGGTTGCACAGCATGGTCCGGGCCAGCAGCGTCGCGACGCTGCGTTTGCCGACACCGGGCGGGCCGACCAGCAAGAAGCTGCCGCCGAATCGTTGTTGTCGGATCGAGTTGCCGAACCACTGTTCCAGGTGGCGGTTTCCGATCAAATCGTTCCAGTTGGCGATCATGAGGCCTGGGAATCCGCTGCGGCCGTGTGGCCGGTCACGCGGTTGTCGCTATGGCAATTGGGCCCTTGCACGTTTTCCTTTTCGATCTTTTCGATCTTGGCGATCCGTTCGGCGTGACGGCCGCCGTCGAATTCGGTTTGCAGCCAGCGGAGGACGAGGTCATCGATGGAACGTTCGCCGATCAGATCGCCGGGCAGGCACAGCACATTGACGTCATTGTGTCGACGGCTCATTTCGACCATGACTTCGTCGTAACACGGGGCGGCGCGGACGCCGGCAAACTTGTTGGCGGTGATGGCCATCCCGATGCCGGTGCCGCAGATCAGGATGCCGCGATCGGCCTGACCGTCGCTGACACGTTTGGCGACCACTTCGGCAAAGTCGGGGTAGTCGACCGAGGAGTCGTTGAAGGTGCCTTCGTCGAGGATCTCGTACGAGTTGGCGGTCAGGGATTGGATCAGACGCGCTTTGATCTGCACGCCGCGATGATCGCTACCGAGTGAAATTCGCATTACGCAGACTCCTGATCTCCGTCGGAGACCTCGGGAAAAAAGTCGTCGTCCAGCCGTTCGAACCATTTTTCCAGCTCGCCTTCCATCTGGTCGGCACACTGTCGGTACGCATCGACCGGCATTCCGATCGGATCGGAAATGTCGCCGCCGTCGTGACGCAAGGTGAACACCCGATCGTGCATCTCGGGCCAGGCGGCCAAGATCGCCGCTCGGTGCGAACGGGTCATGGTCAAGACGAGATCGGCGACGTTCATGATGTCATCACCAAGCGGTTGGCTGGCGTGTCCGGTTAAGTCCAGTTTACGCTCTCCCATCACTTCGATCGATTGTGGGCTGGCGCTCCCGCCGGCCGAGGCGGCCACACCGGCCGAAAGCACCCGAACGGCGTCTTCTCGGCCCATCTTCTTTCGCAGGAGTTCACGCATCAGGGTTTCCGCCATCGGGCTGCGACAGGTGTTGCCGGTGCATACCATTACAATAACGGGTTTGACGAATTGATTCATGGCGGCTCGTTCAATCACTCCTTCTCGCAACAGTTCCCAACGTTTTCCGATCACCCGGACCACCGTCGATGCCCCACCATAACGAGTCGGGCCGTCGTCGAGCAGCAGTGGTAGGGTCTCGGAGAGTTGCTCAAGCACACCTGCGGCGGTGGTTTGCGTCGGTTTTCCGGTTAAATTGGCACTGGTCAGCACCAGCGGGGCGGCCATAAATCGGTGAATCGATTGCAGAATTCGGTGGTCGACGACGCGGAATCCGACCCCCCCACTCGGTCCGGTGATCCGCTGGCGGACCGATGGTGGCAATTGGTGCACCGCGGAGTGGTCGTTTTCACAGGGGGTGACCAAGGTCAACGGCCCCGGCCAACAGCGGTGGCTCAGCCGACGTGCGACCGGAGACGCTTCGCAGAAAAAATCTTCGGCCGCCTGACGACTCCGCACCGAAATCGCCATCGGTGTCTCGCCCCGCCCCTTGATCTCGATCAATTTCTCGACCGCCTGGGCATCCAACGCGTGTGCGGCCAGCCCGTACACCGTGTCGGTCGGAAACGCCACCACCTGGCCTTCGGTCAACGCTTGGACGGTGCGGTGGATGATGTCGCTGGGGTCGTCGGTTTCGCGAAGATCAAGGACTTTGGTCATGAATGCCGACGAATGAGTCTGTCAAAGACGAGCAGGGCCCGCGCCCCAGATCGAGTGCCGCCATTGTAAGAGCGGCAAAATTAAGTCCACAACCGGACGAACCGGAAAAGCCCTGTAGAATGAGAACGTCCCCTGCAAAAAACGACGACGCGTCAATCCGATCCGATGAGACACCTGCGACAACCGGTCATGCAATCATCAAACCCACGAGCGCGCCGCGCGATGCTGAAACGGGCCGGGCTTGGCGCTGCAGCCTTGCTGACCGCCGCCGCGGCGGGATGTGTGCCGGCCAGCGGGCACGGCCAGACCGAATTGGTCTGGGGCCGCAGGGGGCAGAGCTCGGGCCGTTTCCTCAAGCCGCGCGCCATCACCATCGATCGCAACGATCAGCTTTACATCGTCGATACGACCGGTCGCATCCAAGTCTTCGATCGCGACGGGAATTGGTTGCGTCAATGGAAAACGCCGGAGACGAAAAACGGCCGACCGACGGGGCTGGCGATCCAGCACGGGCGACGCCCCGAAGACGATTTGTTGCTGGTCGCCGATACCCACTATTACCGCATGTTGGTCTATCACCTTGACGGCCGGCGGATCGAGTCCAAGGAGATCGGCGGCCAGCCCGGGCACGACCCCGGTCAATTCGCCTTCGTCACCGATGCGGTCTCAGACGACGACGGTTGTTTTTATATCGGCGAATATGGCGATTCCGACCGCATCCAGAAGTTCGATCCCGATGGCAACTTCATGACCCAGTGGGGCGGGACGGGGCGCGAGAAGCAAAAATTCGTCCGTCCCCAAAGCCTAGTGATTGCCGGCGACGTGTTGTGGATCGCCGATGCGTGTAACCATCGGATTCAACGCTACGACATCAGCGGCCCGAAACCGCGCTGGATCGACGCCTGGGGACAGCAAGGCCAACAGCCGGGCCAGTTTCATTATCCCTATGACTTGGCGCTGTTGGCTGATGGAGGCGTGCTGGTGTGCGAATATGGCAACCAGCGGATTCAACGTCTGGCCGCCGACGGCACGCCACAGGCGATCTGGGGCGCGCCGGGATTCGAAGTCGGTCAGCTCTACCAGCCCTGGGGACTGGTCGTCGATTCAAGCAACAGGATGCACGTGCTGGACAGCAACAACCATCGCATCCAACGCACCCGTTTGCCAGTCTGACGAACCCTCCACACCCGCAGCGTTTCGGATGATCGCCGGTGTACTTGGTCCCAGGCTCTGCCCTACGCCGTGAACGACTTTTTAGCGGTAGGGCGCGAGCCCTCCGGTGTGTTGGCAAAGAAGCGGAACCGGAGGGCTTGCGCCCTGCCGCTAAAACCTCGTCAAACACAGGAAATAAATCGTTCACGGCGTAGGGTTCTGCCTGGGAACACACTGATTTGGAGGCTCCGCCTCCGGTTCGTCCGCAACGCGTGGCGGAGCCACACGGGCATTGCGTTCCAAGGCAGAGCCTTGGAACGAGGGTCACGAGGATCACATCCAACGCACGCGTTTGCCGGCGCAATGCTAACCGGCGAGTAACGCGTCCATCGATGCGACCAAGCCCTTGACCGCGTCGACGCTCTTTTGGAAATCGGCCGTTTCGGATTCGGTCAGGTTCAGTTCGATGACCTTTTCCACACCCGCGCTGCCCATGATCACGGGCACGCCGACGTAGTAGCCGCCGACGCCGTATTCGCTTTCGCACAGTGCGGCGACGGGGATGCAGCGTTTCTTGTCTTTGACAACCGCTTCGACCATCTGGGCACAGGCCGCCGCGGGGGCATAGTAGGCACTGCCGGTCTTGAGTAGCGAGACGATTTCCGCACCGCCCTTGCGGGTCCGCTCGACGATTTCCTCCAATCGTGCCGGATCGATCAGCTGGGTCACCGGGATCCCGCCAACGCTGGTGCAACTGGGGATCGGGACCATCGTGTCGCCGTGTCCGCCCATCAGCAACGCGCTGATGTCTTCGACGCTGACGCCCAGTTCCATCGCCAAGAATGTGCGGTATCGCGCGGTGTCCAGCACGCCGGCTTGGCCGCACACCTTGGCGCGATCGAAACCGGTGACCTTCCACATTTGTTGGACCATCGCGTCCAGCGGGTTGCTGACGACGATCACCACGGCATTGGGACTGGATTTTTTGATCTCTTCGCCGACGCTGGTGATGATCCGTGCGTTGGTGCTCAGCAAGTCATCGCGGCTCATGCCCGGTTTTCGCGGAATTCCAGCGGTGACGACGATCACATCGCTGTCTGCCGCGTCATCGTAACTGGTCGTTCCAACAATCTTGGAATCAAAGCCCATGATCGGCGACGACTGCATCAGGTCGAGTGCTTTCCCGGCCGGCATGTCTTCGGTTTGGGGGATGTCCAACAGGACAATGTCACCGAGCTCCGCAGCAGCACACCAATGTGCACAGGTTGCTCCGACGTTACCAGCTCCGATGACGGTGATTTTTGCGCGACGCATGGTTGATTCTTAATTCAGGGAAGGGGCGAAAACGGAAAGACGACTGACAAACGCCCATCGTCACAAACGCCCATCGTCTCAGAGCAGCCGCCCTGGTCAAGAGGAGGCAGTGGAGCGTGACGCGGCCAACAGATGTTTTGATCGAGAGGAAGAACCGGAGGACTCGCGGGCCGTCGATTTAATGGGATTTGTCGAGGCAATGGTGAGCCGCCGGCCGCAAGGCCTCGGGCGGGCGCATGGATGCCCGGCCGCTCGTATAACGAAAATACAGTTCCATTAGAATGGACTGTGGTTGTTCGTGAGGAGCGATTTACGGCCGCTGTGACTTTGACCAC
>NZ_NTFY01000025.1 GCF_002289565.1 Rhodopirellula sp. SM50
CAATCGAAGGACGCTGCGTTAGCAGCCGCCCGCCGCAGAACTCTGCGGCGAGCGGTCACTCACGAGCGAGGCGGGAAGATAGAGCCGACAGCCGTGGCCGTCAACCGTTCTTCATCGGAAAACCAAGAAAACTTTTTCTCAGCTTTCCGCCGCGGCCTACCGCGGTCCCGCAATGAGGTTTTCCTCGTGCAGGAGTGGAAAGGTTGGGTTGCCAAGCGACACGTGCTGCGTCTGGACCCGCCGTCAATCGCGGCCCGTAGCCGCCTTGCGGGTCACACGCAGGCTATGCCGGCATGACATTTGCTCGCGCTGGGCGAGCGTTTTCCCTGGTCGATCCGGCTTGACGTGTTCGTCAAGCCGGCCGGCCTTCATTCCCGTTGAACCGAAGTGGAGGTAGACGGACTTGAACCGACGACCTCCTGCGTGCAAAGCAGGCGCTCTCCCAACTGAGCTATACCCCCGAGGGCACCCTGGTGGGTGCATCTCAGATCTGAAGTCTCAGGCTTGAGACTTCAATTCACTTCGATTTTGGTTGCAAAGCAACCGAGTGGGCGTGCCAGAACTCGAATCTGGGACCTCGTCGTTATCAGCGACGCGCTCTAACCAACTGAGCTACACGCCCTTGTTTGCCCGGCAACACAATCTGCAATGAAAGCAACGCTTCCAAACCAGTGTCCAGCCAGAGCTGTCCCACACGGCAAGTCCCGCCGGGCGAGCGAGAAGTTTACGCAAACCAAAATGGCTGTCAAAGCCAAGTTGGCATTCTAAGCGAAAAAAGCTTCTCCGATTCCTCACCAACCGCCGGAATGACCGTCGCCAAAGCAATCCTCGGACGCGATTTGTTTGCCGGTGGACCAGTTTTATTCGGCACAACGTCCATTTCACTTAAATCGACATTCCAACAAAGCCCCGGGTTCGGTCAAAATAGTCGGCGTATCAACTCTCCCACTCTATGGACACCTGTGAAGATGATGGATCGTTCCACTCGGCGACCTGCCCTGGTTAACGTCAACGCTCGACGCCAATGGCGGCCTTGGGATGCGTGTTTTGTGACGCCCACGTTACGCAACACGCGGCTTTCCAAGTGGCTTGGGGCGGGAGTTTTTGCCGCTGCCACGGCGATTCAGGCCGGTCTGGCCCCGCCGGCTGTCGCGCAAAGCCCCACCGCCGCCCAGGCACTTTCTCTCAAACCGCTGCAGCAAGATGCCAACTATGAGCTCGTTCCCGCCGAGCAAGTGGCCAAATGCACGGTCAGCGATATCACCGAAGACGGCCAAAACGGCTGGGAAGTGACCGGACCCGACGGCCACCTGCTGCGCCGCTTCGTCGACACCAACGGCGACAAAAAGATCGATCTCTGGTCGTATTACAACTACGGCGTGGAGGCGTACCGCGACATCGATGCGGATTTCAACGGCAAAGCCGACCAGTATCGGTGGTTGGGAAACACTGGCACCCGCTGGGGGGTGGATCAGGACGAGGATGGCCGTATCGATGCCTGGCGTCGGATCTCCGCCGAAGAGGTTTCCGCCGAGGTCGTCGCCGCACTTCGCGACAAGGACCCGCGTCGATTCGCCCGTTTGTTGGCGACCCCCACGGAACTGAAGTCCCTCGGGCTCGGGGAAGCCAAGCTGGCGGAACTCGAAATGAAAGCCAAGCTGGCGGCGCGCAACTTCGCCGATCTGGCAAAATCACAAACCGCCATCGGTCCTGAAACGGAGTGGCTTCAGTTCGCGGCCCCGGCTCCCGGGCTGGTTCCCGAAGGCACCAACGGCAGCACGAAGGATCTGGTGGTCTACGAAAATGTCGTTGCGATGTACGACAATGGTGGGCAAAGCGGACAATTGATGGTCGGTACGCTGGTCCAGGTCGGTGATCGTTGGCGGATGGTCTCGTTGCCGAACGTCGGCGACGACGGTGCGTTGACCCAGTCCAGCGGCCTGTTCTTTACCCCCGGTGGTGCGGCAACCGCTGTGACACCGACGTCCGATTCCGGGCTCCAAGCCCTGGTCACGCAACTCGAGTCGCTCGACAAAAAACTGGCGTCCGCCCCCGAAGCGGGGCTACCGGCGCTGCACGCCGCCCGCGCCGATCTGGTCGAAAAACTGATCGCGGGCTCAGGCAACGACGAGGACCGGGCCACCTGGACCCGTCAGTTGGTCGACACCGTCAGTGTTGCGGTGCAGAGCGGACAATACCCCGATGGGCTGGACCGGCTGAAGCGAGTGGCCGGCAAATTTGCCCGAGCCAATGACGCGCTGGCGGCCTATGCCGATTACCAGGCCGTTCAAGCCGAATACGTGCTCAAGCAAACGCCGGATGCGGATTTTGAGAAGGTCCAAATGTGGTACCTGGAAACGCTCGCCGCATTCGTCGATGCCCACCCCCAGACGATCGAATCCGCACAAGCGATGCTTCAATTGGCGCTGGCCAAAGAGTTCGAAGACAACGAGAAAGAGGCGTTGGCGTACTACCGAAAAGTACGTGACGGATACAAAGGCAGCGAGGCCGGCGAGAAAGCCGCCGGCGCCGTTCGGCGGCTGGAGTCGGTGGGGCGCAAAATCGAACTCGACGGCACGACCATCGACGGCAAGTCCTTCAAGCTTTCGCAACTTCGCGGTCGACCGGTGGTCGTCCACTACTGGGCAACCTGGTGTGAACCCTGCAAGCAAGACATGAAGCTGCTCAGCCGCCTGCAGGGCCGCTACAAGCGAGAAGGGTTGACGCTGGTCGGCATCAACGTCGACGCGCGGCGTGGCGATGCCGAAGCATTCCTCCGCGAGAATCGCTTGCCGTGGATTCAGTTGTTCGAAGAGGGCGGTCTGGAATCGAGTCGGCTCTCCAAAGCCTTCGGCGTGCAAACGCTGCCGACGATGATGCTGGTCGACAAAGACGGCACCGTCGTGCGACACAACGTTCGCGCCGCCGAACTGGATGGCGTGATCGAAGAGATGGTGAAATAAAGTTTTTTGGGTTTCGGGTTTCGGGTTTCAGGTTCCAGGTTCCAGGTTCCGGGTTCCGGGTTCCGGGTTCCGGGTTCCGGGTTCCGGGTTCCGGGTTCCGGGTTCCGGGTTCCAGGATCCAGGTTCCAGGTTCCAAGTTGGTTGAAACTTGAAACTTGAAACTTGAAACTTGAAACTTGAAACTTGAAACTTGAAACTTGAAACTTGAAACTTGAAACTTGAAACTTGAAACTTGAAACTTGAAACTTGAAACTTGAAACTTCAGCTCCGATCCTCGTACGGTCGCGGCCGGAGCTGTTGGAACAGAGCTCGCTTCTGGTCGGGAAGCGAGTAGTGGAAACCACAGTTTTCCAGAAAGCGGTCCGACGAGCTGATGGCCATGATTTCCATGATGCCTAGGTCTCTGGCCCGGTCGACACACATCTGGACCAAGCGTTTTCCGACGCCGAACCGCTGGTAGTCGGGATGCACGGCGAGGCATTGCAGTTCGGCGAGCTTGGGACTGTAGACCTCGACCGCGGAAAACCCGACGCACCGCTGGATCGGTTCCTCGGGCGTGACTTCATCGCTTGGCGTCGGGTCACTCGGTGATGGAATGTCGGGCGCCGGGGCGTCGGACACTTCGTCGACCATTGCGACGAAACCGTGCCGGGTGAGTTCGATCAGTTCGGCATGGGTTCGCGAGAGCAGCAGCCGTTGCATCACAAAGGGACGCAGCAAGGCATGGATTGCCGCAGCATCGCTGGGCAGTGCCTGTCGGAGTTGCGGTAGAACCAGCGGTGTGGGATCGGGTGGCGGAAGATCGTTCAATGCAGTGGCCCAACCCTAGTCAGTGAAGCTGGACCGGATTGGTCGCTTGCTTGATGGTTTTTCGCAGTAACATCGCCGGAGCGTCTTTCCCGGTGAACAATTTAAATTGATAGGCCGCCTGGCGGACAAACATATCGATCCCGGTGATGATCCGACACTGCGCCCGTTTGGCGTATTTAACCAGCAGGGTGTTTTCGGGGTTGTAAACGGTATCGAAGACCACCATGAATTGGTTCAACGCCGATGCCTTGAAGGGGGACTTGTCGACGTCGGGGTGCATGCCGACGGGTGTTCCGTTGATCAGCAATTGGACCTTTTGGTTGTGTCGATCTTCCCACGGCACCACGCGACAACCGATCTCGGTGGCCAGCAGTCGCGCCCGTTCTTCGGTGCGCGAGGTGATGACGACGTCCGCCTGGCGTTGCCGCAGCCCCCAGGCGATCGCGCGGGAGACTCCGCCGGCGCCCAGCACCATCGCGGTGACACCCTGAAGCGCGTTCTCGCGGGGCACGTCTTTCTTTTCCATGACTTCGACGATGCAATCCATCGCGGCGCGATAGTCGGTGTTGTAGCCCAAGCGATCGCCTTCATGAAACACCATGGTATTGATCGCGCCGATTCCGTTGGCGCTCGATTCGGCTTGGGTGCAGTAGTCCAACGCCCGCTCTTTGTGGGGAATGGTGATGCTGATACCACGGAGTCCGATCTTGTCGACGCTGTCCATGAAGTGATGCAGATCGTCTTGCGGGACACGCAGCGGCAGGTACCGCGCGTTCATCTTTTCGGCCTGGAACGCCGTGTTGTGCACCAAGGGGCTGTAGCTGTGGGCGACCGGATCGGCAATCACGCCGAACAACTCGGTCTCGGCGTTGATGTTTTTGACGTCATACAAATTGGACATTTCTTTCCAATTCAGCTGGCCGGGCGCCATCTTCTTGTCCGTGCTGTAGGTCGCATAGGTGAAGGGGGCGCCGAAACGGTTGGCCAGAATTCGCGTGATGGTGCCGATCTCGCCCATGCAAATCCCGATCGTGGGGAGTTTTGCATTGCGAATCAGGTCGAACATCCGCACGTTGTCGGCAAACGAGTTCGCCATGGTTGCGATTTTGACGATGTCGGCGTCTTCTTCGGCCATCGCCGCATGCAGGTCTTCCAGATTGTCCGGGGTGCCGGAGAAATCGTGGTAGCTGATGATTCGTTTGGTGTTGCCGTACCGCGGAATCTGGGATGCCACGTCGGCTTCGATGTCGACGTATTCGGCACCCGCGACGATCGCTGATCGCAGCAGCATCAGTCGGTCTTGTTCGCTCTTGGTCCAACGCCCCCCGTCTTGACGGCGTCGAACGGTCATCACGACCGGGCCGGGGCGATTATCCATCAGGCGTTTCAGATTGACGGCTCGACCGACATAGTCCAGCCGCAATTCCACAAGTTCGGCGCCTTGTTCGACCAAATGCTTGTGTTCGCCAATCATCCGAGTGTGGCGACTGCGACCGAGACTGACACAAATCATAGGGTATTGAAGTACGAGGAAAGTGGTGATGGATTGTTGGAGGCGGCCTCGGCAACGGGAGGTGGGCTCCATGACGAGTTTACTGCCCGGAGTGCCGCCCGCGTATAATAGATCGCACCGAATGCAACGAGCAGGGGTGTAGTCTAATTCCCCTGAGGAACGGCCGGTCGGGTCGATCCAACGCTTCTGCCACAAATACGGCACGGACAAAGCACTAGCAGGTCATAAATGATGAGTTTAAAAACGCGATGGATGTTCGCTTTGCCCTCTTCGATCCGAATCCCCGTGATCGGGCTGATTTTCGTCGTGATCGGGCTGACCGCGAGCCGGGGGGCTGCACACGGTTCGGACTGGGCCTTCCCCCGTGGCGACGCCGCCGGGTCGGGTGCGACCACGGCACAGCTGCCCGACGAGCTGCAGGTGGCGTGGGAATTCAAAGCCGATGAGGCGATTGAGTCGACTCCGATCGTGATCGGCGACCAGGTGTTCGTCGCCGATGTGATGGGGAAAATCTACTGTCTGGCTCGTCGCGACGGACAGGAGCGCTGGCGGAAAGATTACCAGACCGGATTCCTGGCCTCGCCCGTGATCGCGGGAGACCGCCTGGTCATCGGCGACTACGACGGCAACGTGTACGCCCTGTCAGTCAAGGACGGTAGTGAGCTGTGGACCCAAACGACCGACGGCGAGATCAGCGGCTCGGCGGCGATCTACGAGGACAAGGTGCTGGTCGCCTGCCAGGACGGCAAGCTGTACTGTTTCGAGCTGGCGACCGGAGAACCGGTGTGGACCTATGCCGCGGAAGACCAAATCCAATGTTCCCCCACGATCGCGGGCGATCGTACCTTTCTCGGCGGTTGCGATGCCAAACTGCACGTGGTCGATTTAAGAACGGGCAAGGCCGATGGGGAGGGGATGCCGCTGGAAGGTCCGACCGGAAGCACGCCTGCCGTCCGCGGTGAGCTCGCCATCCTGCCGACCCACGATGGCTCGGTGTTCGCCTTTGATTGGAAGAACAAGAAACAGCTGTGGCGGTACGAAGACCCGTTGCAAGCCCAAGAGTATCGCAACAGTGCCGCGATCTCCGGGGAAATCGCCGTCGTCAGCAGCCAGCGGAAACAGGTCGATGCGATCGACCTGAAGACGGGCAAGCGAATCTGGCGACACACCTTGCGGCGGTTCGCCGATGCGTCCCCGGTGATCGCCGGTGCCGACGTGTGGATTCCGGCCACCGACGGACGGTTGCTGCGACTCTCCCTGGCCGACGGGACGTTGAAGTGGAGCTACGAGATTCGCGGCAGCTTCGTCGCCGGGGTCGCCGTCACCGACACCGAGCTGTTCGTCGCCGATGATGATGGTGTGGTGCGTTGCTTCCGCGGTAAGGAGTAGGTCACGCTGTGCGTGACGGATGGCTGGACCGTCTAGCGGTAAACGTCATGAGCCGGTCATCCGTCTGATTGGATCGCGGAGTCAAACCGGCGGGTTGCAGTGCGACGCTGGAAACGCCAGCCTGAGGACAGCCCCGAGTGCCCGATTTAAATGAACCCACGGATGGCAGAGCGAACCCACGGATAGAAAGCAGCCTGGGATCCGTGGGTACGCGCTGCCATCCGTGGGTGTGATCCATTGCTGTGGTACCGGAGATCGTCTGTTCGATCAGATCGATCGAGGGAAGCGGATTGCCAGACGGTCCATGGCTCCCCCGCATGACATCTACCGATAGACGCTGCACTACTTTATGTTCCATAGACCTGCTTCGGGTCGACCAATCGCGGGTCGACGGTGGTCAGCGAGGCGTCGTGGGGGTCGACCGCTCGAAAGAAACAGCTCTGGAATCCTTCGTGACAGGCCGCCCCGACCTGCTCGACTCGCAACAGAATCGTGTCGCGATCGCAATCCACGCGGATCTCTTTGACGACCTGGCGATGCCCGCTGGTTTCACCCTTCCGCCACAATGATTTGCGGCTGCGGCTGTAATAGACGGCTTGACCGGTCGCCAGCGTCTCGCGAAACGCGTCTTCGTTCATCCAGGCCATCATCAGGACGCGGTCACTGTCGGCATCTTGCGCGATCGCCGGCAATAAACCGTCGGCGCCCCGAGAAAAGTCCACTGCGGCGGAGACGTCGATCACGGCAAGTTGTCCGGGGGGAATGGGGGGAAGGTCTGCAGTGGTGATTATAGGCAGATTCGTAGTAAACGGAACGACTGGTACGCCGCCCCGGCCGAATCGTTTCGGCGGGCCCAGCCGTTGAAGGCACCGCCGCGGCGCGGACGATAAGCAACCTACACTTTCTTGTCCAATGGTTGCTGATTCGGGGTTTTCCGCCATGTCACCGACAAAACTATCGATCGTTCTGCCGGTTCGCGATCGGCAACATGAGATCGTTCAGCGGGTCGAGCACGTGCTGGAAGGCCTGATCGATCTGACCGACGAGGTCGCCGAAATCATTGTCGTCGACGACGGCAGCCGCGATGAAACGCGGGACATCTTGGACGAGCTGCATGCCAAGTACCCCCAGGTTCGCATCGCTCGACACGATCGGCCGCGCGGGATGGAGGCGGCCGGGCAAACCGGATTGGAACGGGCAACCGGAGAACTGGTGTTCATCCAGGAATCGAACGCCGAGATGCGGATGGAAGATCTCCGTCGGCTGCTGGTGATGAGCGAAGACGAGTCGGTCGTCGCGGCACGGGCCGAGAGCCGCCAGGAGCCCCTCGCCCCGCCGCTGTTGAGACGGTTGCGACAATGGGGCACCGACAAGCACACCTCGGTCGAAATCCGGTCCGACGCCAGCGCGCCCTGCTCGGTCCAAATGATCCGCCGGCCCCATCTGCAGCGTCTCTCGGCCCCCAAAGGCAAACGCTACTGGCTGGAAGGTCAGACCGATCGCATCAAGACGATCGAACGGACGAAAGTCGGGGCACAGCTCCGCTGAGCAACGAGCGGAATAAAAGTGTCGGATCTCTTGAAGTGGGATAGGCTTCCAGGCTGTCATTTCAGCATCGACAGGCTGGAAGCCTATCCCACCTGGTGTTGACAGGCTGGAAGCCTATCCCACTTCTTTTCCGTGCGTGCTAAAACGCGACGATTCGACCGAAGGGTCAGAACGAGCGTTGGATCGAGAACTCGGCGATTTCGATGAGGCAGTTTTTAGCCGGGCCGGTGGGCAGATCGGCGATCGCGTCGAGGCCGCGTCGCTTGAATTCGGCAGCGGTTGCGACGGTGAATTCCCGCGCGTCGGATTGATCGAGCCAGCTGCGAATCTGTGAGATCCGATTGGCGGTGGGGCCGTTGAGGACCGTCAAAATGGCGTTTCGTCGCTCGGGGTTTGCGGTTTCCAGCAGACGGATGATCGGGAGCGTGATTTTTCCCTGTTCCAGATCCGTTCCCAGCGTTTTGCCGACCGCTTCATCGTCGCCCCAAAGGTCCAGGGAATCGTCGGCGATCTGGAACGCGATTCCGAGACTGTTGCCGTATTCGGCGAGTCGATCGATCGTTTCCGCATCGCAACCGGCTTCCGCGGCGGCGAGCGAACAGGCGACGCGGCACAGCTCGGCGGTTTTTCCTTGGATGATTTCGAAATAGGTGTCGCGATCGATTTCGAGATCATCGCGACCGAGCACCTGACGCAACTCGCCTTCACAAACCAGGCGTGCGGCTTGGCCGACCCACTGGCAGGTGCGGGTGTTGTCGAGTGTCGCAGCCAATTGGAAACTTTGGGCGAACAAATAATCGCCCAGCAGAATACTGGTGTGATTGTTCCATTGGGCGTTGATGGTGGGGACATGCCGGCGCGTCGCGGCTTCGTCCAACACGTCGTCGTGGACCAGCGTCGCCGTATGGACCATCTCCAGAACCGCTCCGATGGTGATGTTGCTCGGCTTCACGCCCCCGAGGGCTTCGGCCATCAGCAAGTGCACGGCCGGCCGCAGACGCTTGCCCCCCAGCGAAACCCCGTGGCGCAGCAACGCCGAAACGCCTTCGAAGGGACTTTGCAATTGTAAACGCAGGGTGGCTTCGACGTCCGCCAACGGCTTGGCGATGGGACCATAAAGTCGCTGCAACAGCGGATTGGCCGAGGGGGCGGCACTGTTCTTGGACATGCGGGCCGTGTGGTCGCCCGTCGGGGGGGATCGGCGGGATTCGCTCTGCGCGACACCGTTGCGCGTGCCGCTGACTCGGCTGTCGGTGTCGACCTGTACCGTGTCGGAGCGATCTCGAAACGTCTCAGAAGCGTCCATTTTCTTACGCGTGTCTGCAGGAAGGGGGAACGGGGCGATCGATTGCAATAGAAACGAAACCGCAATTAGAAACCAGGGATAACGAAATCAAAGGGGGCCGATTGGTCGCATCAGGAATGCGTGCCGGGATTTCGCACGAACGTCCCCGACTGGCCACCTTCTTTCCCTTCCACTTGCGTCGGTCCGATCTGCATCGCCCGATCGACGGATTTGAGCATGTCGTAAACCGTCAGCGCGGCGACACTGGCGGCGGTGAGGGCTTCCATTTCGATTCCGGTCTTTCCCGACGTGGCGCAGGTGACGCGACAGATCAGCTGCGGGGTCGACGTGGGCTGCGGCGATTCGGTTTCCTCCGCCCACTGAAAGTCGACTTCAGCGGACTCGATCGGGATCGCGTGACAGAGGGGGATCAGATGGGGCGTCCACTTGGCCGCTGCGATGGCGGCCAGCCGGGCGACCGCCAGCACATCGCCTTTACGGCTGGTCCCTCGCCGCACCAGTTCGGCCGCTTGGGCGTTCATGGAGATCCGCGACGAGGCGGTGGCGATGCGTTTGGTGACCGATTTGTCGGAGACGTCGACCATGTGGACGTTGCCATCGGCGTCGAAGTGGTTGGAAGGCATGTTTTTTTAAGTTTCAAGTTTTAAGTTCCAAAGGTTTGCTGCCGATGGCCGTCGCTGCGATTCTGTAACGAAATCTCTCCACTCCGCAACCCGCTGCCGCCAACTTGAAACTTGAAACTTGAAACTTGAAACTTGAAACTTGAAACTTGAAACTTGAAACTTGAAACTTGAAACTTGAAACTTGAAAAAAAAAACGCCACACATTTGCGGGAAATGTGTGGCGTTCTCGTTGTGGTCGGTGGTGAAGCGTGAATCCTGCGGCGGCCTGAGCCGGAGCAGGAACCGTTCACACCAGTTCTTTCTTTGCTCCGACGAGTGTTCTCAGTCGTTCAGCCAACAGATGGGCGTCGAACGGTTTTTTGAACGTCTCGTTGATGCTGCTTCGATCAAAACTCATCGGCTGGCCGTCATCGGGCAGCAGCGCGATCAGAATGACATCGGTGAAATCCGCATTTTTGCGCAGGTTCTGGCAAATCTGTACGGCTTCGATCTTGCCGATCGAAAAGTCCACGATGATGCAGTCTGGCGTGAAGCTTTCGGCTTGAATTCCGGCTTCGAAACCGCTCGCCGCAACAGCGACCTTGAACGATTTTTCCGGCGGTAATTCTCGCTTCAAGTTCTCGATCAAAACTTGATCTTGGGCGACGATCAGGCACTTGGCCATCGCTTCGTCCTCCAAGTCACCCAACGGCATGCCGTGCTCCTTCAGGAACTTGATCAGGTATTCACGTGGAATACGACGATCTTGTGATCCTGGGATTCGGTAGCCTTTCAAACGCCCCGAATCGAACCATTTTGAAACAGTTCGGGGTGCGACTTTGCAAATCTTGGCGACCTGTCCAGTCGTAAAGACCTTCATATCAGGCTCTCCATAACGCCTCGTTGATTATTCCCTCGAACAATGGTGCGTCGGTACCCAATGTTCTCATGGCCTTGGTCGATCAGTTGTGCCGCACGCCTTCTCGTTCGTTTCATCTGTCTCACCGGTCCTGATCGCTGAGACAAAGTCTTACGAACCTGAATGCTGTCGTGTGCTGCAAACCGAACGCTGGGTCAGGCCACCCGGCTCACATCCTGTGACGCTTACCGAACGGGATCACTTGCTAGGTTTCAAACGTTTACAAACGGATCACTCCGCTTTGGTCGGGGTAGATGCTGTGACGTCCGGCGACCAACGCCCAACGTTCCAATCGCGAAACACGGCTGACAGGATGATGGGTGTTGTCATCATGTCGATGTTTACAGGAACGTTCGGCTATGGTCGCCATCTGCCTTCGAGAAGAAGAGGTGTCACGAACGCGACGCCCTCGACTCGATTGCTTTCCCAGAATCCCCCCCTGGGCGGATCCACAACTCGGCTGCCACCAGCCCTCCTGCGTCGAGACGGTGAAAACCGTTCTCCGCGAGAGAACCCAGTCGAAAACTGTCGATCCGAGACTTAGTGTCGAGCAAAACCGCCCCAATTCTTTAGGGCGTTTGGAAGGGAACAAGCGTCATGGCCCCTGTGACGGTCCTTGACCGGATCAATCGGGACGGCCGGATTGATGCCGGTGATGCAAAACACCCGTGTTTCCGGGACTTTAGACACCAAAGGCACGGATTCTGTTGCACCGAAACGGACGATTTGCGAAGAAAAAAAACTTTTTATAAAGTTCATTTTCGTCTCCAATCGGTCTAGACAGCATGCCAATCGACGAGTCATCTGGCCGCAAAATCAGTCGCACCTTCACGCCTCTCCGCCACCACCGCAACCCTCACCATGCAAGACAACGCTCGCGCCTTCTTTGAACAAGCCATCGCCACGCCCAGTCCCTCGGGATACGAAGAGCGGATCCAAAAACTGATTCGCGATTACATCACGCCCCATGCCGACCGCGTGCGCATCGATGTGCACGGTAACTTGATCGCCGAAGTCGGCAACGGTGACGGACCGCGTTTGATGTTGGCCGGGCACTGCGATCAAATCGGGATGTTGGTTTCTCACATCGATGAAAACGGGTTTGTGTACGCGCAAACCATCGGCGGTTGGGATCCCCAACAATTGATCGGGCAAGCCATGTCGATCTGGACCGACTCCGGAGAAGTCCCCGCGGTCATCAGCCGCAAGCCCATTCACTTGCTCAACAACGACGAACGCAAGAAGGTGGTCGGACTGGACGAAATGTGGTTGGACGTCGGAGCCAATAACGACAAACAGGCGCGCGAGAAGATACGCATCGGCGACCCGATCACGTTGGACCTGCAGCTGCGCCCGCTGATGAACTCACTCGTCAGCGGTCCCGGGATGGATAACAAGACCGGGATGTGGACGGTGATCGAAGCATTGCGACGCGCGAAAGAACTGGCCGGCGCCGGTGGGATCGGCTGCCACCTGCACAGCGTCTCCACCGTACAAGAAGAAATCGGACTGCGTGGCGCCAAAACCGCCGCCGGTGGAATCCATCCCGACGTCGCCATCGCCGTCGATGTGACCCACGCCTCGGACTGCCCCACCATCGACAAGAACAAGCAAGGCGACCTGCGCCTCGGCGGCGGACCGGTGATCTTTCGCGGACCGAACATCAACCCCAAAGTCGCCACACGGTTGATCGAACTGGCCGAAGCCAACAATATCCCCTACCAACTGGCCGCGATCGGTCGCGCGACCCCCAACGATGCCAACGTCTTGCAACTCCACGGCGCCGGAGTCGCCACCGGGCTGGTGGCGATCCCCAATCGCTACATGCACTCCGCCGTCGAAGCGATTTCGTTAGAGGACATCGATCACGTCGCGCAACTTCTCGCCCACTTCGCTGCGGCGCTCACGGCCGACGATGACTTTACGCCGGGGGGGCAGATTTAGGTTTCAAGTTTCAGGTTTCAGGTTTCAGGTTTCAGGTTTCAGGTTTCAGGTTTCAGGTTTCAGGTTCAAACGGGAGGTTGAGATGGCCGCGATTACGAGGTTTGAGGACATTTTGGCTTGGCAAAAGGGCCGTGAGTGACCCAGCTGATCTATCGATGCTCACGTCAGGACGATTTTGCGCGAGACTTCGCGCTGAAAGATCAGATACGAAGGGCATCGATTTCGATCACATCCAACATCGCAGAGGGATTTGAACGGGATGGCAACAAGGAATTTGTCCAATTCCTTTCGCATGCCAAGGCCTCGTGCGGCGAGGTTCGATCCCAGCTCTACGTTGCTTACGATGAACGCTACCTCGACGAGCACGAGTTTGAGGACCTACAGAACAAATGTCGTGAAATCAGCCGACTGATCAACGGATTCATCAACTACCTGAACAAATCTGATTTTCGCGGTCCAAAGTACATCCGAGAACTTCGCGATCCCTACATGGTCGATCGCCAAATCTGCTGAAGTGACTTGGAACTTGGAACTTGAAACTTGAAACTTGTAACCTATTTAACCCGGCGCAGCCGTTCCAGCGGGACGTAGTAGCGTGAGTAACGTTTTCCGTCGCTGAACTTTTGCCCGGCGGGGTTGGGGACCAGCACGGTCGCGCGGCGGGTGATGCGGTTGACGCGGCCTTGCATGCGGTGCCCTTCGTGATGGAACACCACGTCGTCGCCGACGCGGATGTTGAAGCGGACCGCGGCACGTTCGCGCTGGGTGATCAAGTTGTGTTGATAGTCGGTGTGGCCGAAGTACCGATGGGCGATCGACTGATAGCGGGCTTCACTGCAATTGCCGTCATTCCAAATCAGCATCTCGATCAGATGCACGAATTCGTGTTCGGCGATCCGTTGCATCGCCTCCAAACGGTCACGGCAAAGGCACCCGGCGACCTCGATCGGCCGTGAAACGTCTTCAAACGTTTGAAATAGCAGCGTGCTGGAAAGGACGAGTTCAAATTGTCGCCGCCCGTCATAGTTGCCTTCGGGATATTGGGTGACCAATTTGCCGCCGACGCTGGTCATTCGGGATGACAATTGAAAGGAGATCCCTTCGGCCGACGCGGCGTTGAGGATTCGGCCGTCGAAGAAGCGATCGTCGTACAGCCGGATCATCCTGGAGACGTCTTCCGGCGAGACCTTTTGGAAATTCGGCCCGTCGATGCAGCGACTGGTCAACAGCATCTGCTCATAGATCTGTCGTCGCCATTGATCACGCTGCGACGCGGGAAACGTTCGAATCGCAACTTCACCAGCCAGTCGCCCCAAGACCTCGGGATCTCGCGGCGACGGCCCCGCCGGGTGCACGCTTGGCGACACCGCCCGCGCCTTGCCGGTTCGGTGGCGTGTTTGTTTCCGAGTGTTGGTCTGCCGATGCGTCATCCTGAAGCTCACGGTGGAAGGCAACGCTGTGAAGCATTTTTTAGCGGCAGGGCGCGAGCCCTCCGGTGTTTTGGCAGAGATGAAGAACCGGAGGGCTCGCGCCCTGCCGCTAAAACCTCAAGAAACACCTAGGAAAAATGCTTCACAGCGTTAGGTAGCCGGGGGTAGGTGACGCTGTGCGTCACCACCATGATGTGACGCACAGCGTCACCTACGACTCCAACGTAGAAGAACAGGGCAATCGAATGATCATGCGACTGCGACGATCCCGACTCTCATCGCTCGCCGGCGCCGTGATTGCGATCATGGTGCTGGGCCCGATTGCAAGCGCCGACCAACGGATCGTGCTCAAAAGTGGAATCGCGCTGGAAGGCCTGTTCGCCGAAATTGCGTCGCTGAACCAAGATCCGTTTCAAGCCGGCGGACGGGGGCAACCCAAATCACGGCCCATTCTTCTGGTCGATGACGGCCTGCGCCGCGTCTACATCCACGAGCGCGGAATGGTCGCCGGACCACCGCAAGATGTCCGGGGCATTGAGCGAACCATTGAATTCAAACAATCCGTTCCGCTTGCCGGCAGCGCGATCCAGGGCATCGGCGACATCCTGGGCGTTTCGGATTTCAACGAGTATGGACGACGGACCATCACGATCCGGGGACCGACAGGCGCGGCGATCGACATCGTCCAAGGGATCACCGAATTGAACTCACGCTACGCAAAGGTCGAAGCGCTCACCTCGAGACCTGCGTACGAATGGGACATGCGTGTCGCGACCAGTTCGATCATGTCCGACACCCTGCAACGGATCTTTCGCCAACGGATCGACCAAACCGACGTCAACGAACGCCTGACCGTGGTCCGCTTCTTCATCGAAGCCGAACGATTTCGCGCCGCCGAAGAAGAATTAACGCGGACGATTCGTGCCTTTCCCGAACTGAAGGACATGAAAACGCAGTTGATCGGCATCGTCAATCGACAAGCCAATCAATTGATCGACGAGGCCGCGCTGCGGGCAAGCGTGGGGCAAGAAAACTATGCCCGCACGGTCTATCAACGATTTCCGATGAACGCCGTCGGTCGGATCACGCGCGAGAAAGTCAAGATCGCGTCGGAGAAACTGGCCGAAACCGATCAACAAGTCAAAGACTTGGTCGAAGCGTTGCGTGCCGATCTGGCCAAACTTCCCGAAGGCCAACGGGATTCCTTGCAAAAAGTGTTCGGCGAGATTGAAAACGGTCTTAGCTCGGCAACCCTACCCCGCTTAAACGACTACTCGCGATTGCGAGACTCCGAAACCGTGACGCTGGAAGAGCGCGTCGCCCTGGCGGTAGCCGGTTGGTTGATGGGCCCGGGCTCGGGTGAACAGAACCTGGTCGTCGCATCGTCCTTGGTCCAAGTCCGTGACCTGGTCGCCGAGTACCTGGGGCCGGCGGATCTGGCGCGGCGGCCACAGATTCTCGAGGAACTGCGGGGCATCGAAGGTTCCCAGATCGAGTATGTCGCGCGATTGCTGCCGCAACTGCTGCCGGTCAAGGAATGGCCGGACGGGTCAGAGGATCCGACGATCCCCGGGATGTTTCGTGTCGGAAACGTTGCCGGTGCGGAGCAACAGCAGGATTCGCTGATCGACGAACCCGCTTACTTGGTTCAACTTCCGCCGGAGTACGATCCGCATCGCGAGTACCCGTGCCTGGTCGTGCTGGCTCCTCCGGGAGCGCCACCGGAATCGGAGCTGGCTTGGTGGGCGGGTGATTTCGATCCCTCCCAAGGCACGCGGATCGGACACGCAACCCGCAACGGTTACATCGTCGTCGCCCCCCAATGGGGACGGGCGACGCAGCGAAGCTACGAGTACACGCCGCGCGAGCACCACGCCGTGCTGTCGTCGCTTCGGCACGCGATGCGTCGCGCGTCGATCGATGCCGACCGCGTCTTCCTGGCCGGACACGGCGACGGCGCGACAGCCGCTTGGGACATCGCACTTGCTCATCCCGACCATTGGGCGGGCATGATCAGCATCAACGGAGAACCCGACAAGACGATTCAGCACTACTTTCCCAACGCGGAATACATCCCGCTGTACTTTGTGATGGGTGAAGCCTCCGGCCCCAAGCCGCCGCTGATCCGTATGGGTGCGGTGCTGGATGACTACATGAACGTGCGGAATGACGCGACCGTCGTGATGTATCGGGGTCGAGGACGCGAGGATTTTTACGAAGAAATCCCCAAGCTGTTTGAATGGCTAAACGTCTCCACCCACGTGCGGAAGCCCATGCCGGAGAAAATCAATACCGTCACGATGCGCAAGGGCGACCAGTACTTTTGGTGGTTGGAATTGGGGCCATTGAAACCGCTCGTGGAAATCAATCCGGTGCTGTGGGAGCAGGCCGAACGCAAACGATCGGGAAAAATCGACGCGTCGGTGGGCGGCGGAAACCAAATCCGCGTCGACGGCCCCTCCGACACTTACATGCTGTGTCTTCGCCCCGATATGGGGGTCGACCTGAACGAGCAAATCGTGATTCGGCGAGCGCGAGATCGGGTGCCGGACTACTACCGATTTGGTGGTGAACTGGAACCCCTGCTGGAAGACACGCGGCGGCGAGCCGACCGCAAACGCCCCTTTTGGGCCAGGATACGAGTGCCCATGAATGACTGACCTAGGGTCCCGATTTGCACCCTGCCAGTGTCCTGACGGCGAGTCGGGTCACGCGGAGCTAAAAAAACTGGACGATCCTATTCCCGCCACCGACAATATGGCACTAAATCTGTCGAATGGCGTCTGAGAAAAAAGGTCCAAGTTTGGCAGCGAACCGTTACTGGGTTGTTGGGCTCCCATTAGTTGGGCGTTGAAATCCCCAGCTTTAATCAAAACGCTTGCCGACGCCACATTCCCACCATCCCTTCAGTCTGTCCCTTTGATCGGCCCACCCAGCGGCCTGTGCGGCGAACTGATTTCCCCATCCTGTGATTTGCATTTTGTCCAAACCGGCTGAATTCGAATTTCTTCCCCCACCCGTCGGCGACGCGGACGTGGTGGATGATGTTGTGACTCTGGGACCGGCCGATTTTCAGCGGATCGGTATCCAGCCGTCCGAAACTCGACTCGCAGTGATCCGTCACGCGGCCAGTCGCGCCGCCAAATCGTTGGCCAGGCGACAGCTGAGCACCCCGAACCCGATGACCGAACAACAACTCTCGCGAATCGCCGTTTCGACGTATCGGCTGTTGGATCCGCGGCAGCGAATGGATCGTCACTCCCGCGCCCATGTGGGCCGCATCCGTCCGGCCGCCCTGTATCGGGCCGGGCGAGCGGAATTCGCTGATGGTCAGATTCTGATCCAATCCTGCGAAGCGTCTGAGTCGTCGACCGCGACCCATCACGTCGACGAAGTTTGCCAGGGGCGAGCGTTCGCAACCGACGTGACGACGTTCCAAGATGTCCGGCCGACGGCGGCAAAGCCAGCAATGACGCTGCGACGTCTTGCCACTCGTCCCAGCCTGATCCTGACGATGATCGTCACCCTGCTGTTGACGGCCGGGGCGGTGTGGAACTGGGGACACAATCGAAACGCCGGGCCAGAGCGATCGCTGCCAGCGGCGAACAATCCGGTGAACAGTCGCTGAGCGGATCCACGCCCGGATTGCTTCCCTCGCTTTGCAGGAGTCTACAATCAGACACGAGTGAGGCTCGTTTCTTAACTACTACGGATGATTGTGAATGAACGTCGCGACGGCAGCACCCACCGCAACGACTTTGAAAGAGTTGATCGACAGCGGATGGGAATCGAAATCGGTCAAGCGTGAGATCCGCGATAACTTCACGCGGATGCTGGCCAGCGGCGTGGAACTGTTTCCCGGAATCGTCGGCTATGACGACACCGTGATCCCGGAAATCAATCTGGCCCTGTTGGCCGGTCATGACATGCTGTTCCTGGGCGAAAAAGGACAGGCCAAAAGCCGCATCATGCGGATGCTGACCCGGTTTTTGGACGAATGGGTTCCCTTCATCGACCATCCCGAGTTGCCCGTTCACGAAGACCCGACCCACCCGGTCACGTCCCTCGGTCGAAAACTGGTCGAAACGCTTGATCCAGAAGACATCAAGATCGCGTGGTGGCATCGCGACCACCGGTATTCGGAACGATTGTCGCCGGGCACCAAGTTCGCAGACATCATCGGCGAAATCGATCCGGCAAAACTGACCGGCGGCGTCAGCATGAGCGCCGAAGAAGCATTGTCATTCGGACTGATCCCCCGAATGCATCGCGGCATCTTTGCCATGAATGAATTGCCCGAACTGGACGACCTGGTTCAAGTCGGCTTGTTCAACATCCTCGAAGAACGAGACGTGCAAATCCGCGGCTTTCCGATCCGATTTGATTTGGACATCATGATTCTGTTCTCCGCCAACCCGTCGACGTACAACCGCAGCGGCAAGGTGATTCCCCAACTCAAAGACCGCATCGGGACGATCGTGCAAACGCACTACCCGACCGAACGTGATCAGGGAATCGACATCCTGCGGCAAGAAATTGGTGAGGACCTGGAGGGCGAGTATCCGGTCCAAGTGCCGTACTTCATGTTCCAATTGGTCGAAGAGATCACCGAGCAGGCGCGACGGAGCAAGTTCATCGACCAAGCGTCGGGTGTGTCGGCACGCTTTTCACTGGCCAATTTCCGAACGATGGTCGCCTCGGCACGCCAGCGTGGCATTCTGCACAACGAGAAACCGGCCGTTCCACGCATCAGCGACTTGGGACACCTGTACTCCAGCTCGCTCGGCAAGCTGGAACTGGATCTGATGGGCACCCACCAGATGAGTGAAAAACAGGTTCTCGATGCGGTCGTCGCCAAAGCCGTCCAAGTCATCTTTGGCGAATACGTGGAAAAACACGGGCTGGGCGAGATCGCCGAAATCTTCCGCAGCGGCGTCCGCGTCGAAGTGGGAGACTTGTTACCGAGCAGCGATTACGCCGAACGGTTGCAGAGTGTCCCGCCGGCCTGGGACCTGGCGTTCGAGGTCAACGCCAGCGAAAACGAGGCGGTTCGGGCCAGTTGCGTGGAGTTTGTGTTGGCGGGCTTGTATAGCATGGACCGTATCAGCCGAGCTCAACGTCACGGCAAAATCGAATACGAAGTTTAATCGCATGAACAAACGACTCGGCGGCATCATCCACGCGTACCAAAAGTACGATCCGGCTTCGTTTCCGCCACCGAGCGAGCCGCCGCCGGACCTCGTCACGCCGGCCTTTGAACAAGCGCTGATGTATGGCGAGTTTCGTGAATTAAGCGAAGAAGAACTCGCCCGTGCGGTGCGTCTGGATCCCAGCCAAATCCAAGGTCTCGGCCCGAGCATTGACTTTCTCAAAGCGATGCTCGAAGAACGCAAACGAAAGATTCTCGAAACCTACGAAGCGCGATCGGTCCAAAAGAAAGCTCGCAAAGCCTTTCACTCCGCGGCCAAGGACGTGCGGATTCCCAAAAAGTTGGCCGAAACCTACCGACAAGCGATCAACCGTGAACAACCCTACCTGCTCGAATCGCTCTGGTATCGCGCCGAAGATCAGGGCGGATCACTGTCGACCGATTTGTTGAAGGTCGCCGCGCGGATGGGCGACAAACACAACATCGAAGAACTCGCCAGCAAGTATGAGTTCACCGGCAACGAGTCGATGTCGGTTCCCAAAGCCTTGGAGATCAAAGAGGAACTCGAAAAAATCGACGAGCTGCTCAAGCAACTCGAAGAGGCAGCCGAGTCGGCCCAGATCGGGCTGATCGACATGGACATGCTCAGCGAGTTCGCACAACCGGGCGACATGGAACAGCTCGAAGAGATGCGGCGTCAGGTCGAGAACTTGATCCGCGAAGAGGCAGAGCGTCAGGGGCTACAGCGTGATTCGTCCGGACAGTTTCGTCTGACGCCCCACGCCTACAAGATCTTTCAAGGCCGGCTGCTAGAACGGATCTTCAGCGAGTTGGCCCCGTCGCGGTCCGGACGCCATCAAGGAAACGTCGTCGGTGAAGGCGCGGTGGAATTGCAGCAAACCAAACCCTACGAGTTCGGCGATTCGGTCGCCAACATGGACATCCCGCAAACGGTCATCAACGCGTTGCTTCGCCAAGGCGACGAGCGGCCGTTGCGGCTGCGTGGCGATGACATCGAAATCCACAAAACACGCAATCACCCCAAGTGTGCCACGTGCGTGATCATGGACATGAGCGGTTCGATGCGTTACGACGGCCAATACATGAACGTCAAACGCATGGCGCTCGCGCTGCAAGGGTTGATCCAATCGGAGTACCCCGGTGATTTCTTGCGGTTCATCGAGATGTACACGTTCGCCAAACTCCGCGCCCCCGGCGAAATCATCAACCTGATGCCCAAACCGGTCACCATTCACGATCCTTGGGTGCGGCTCAAAGCGGACCTCAGTGATCAAAACGTCAGCGAAGCACAAATTCATCCGCACTTCACCAACATCCAACGCTCGTTGCAACTGGCGCGTCAAAATCTGGTCCATTGCGATACGCCGAACCGCCAGATCGTGTTGATCACCGATGGGTTGCCGACGGCGCACTGCGAAGACGAATGGCTGTACATGCTGTACCCGCCAGACCCGCGGACCGAGCAGGCCACGATGCGTGAGGCCGCCTTGTGCGCCAAGGAAGGAATCACGATCAATATCTTTCTGGTACCCAGTTGGTCGCAATCCGAAGAAGACATCCGGTTCGCCAACCGAATGGCGCAGTCCACTTCGGGTCGCGTGTTCTTCACCAGCGGCAACAACCTGGATCGCTTCGTGCTCTGGGACTACGTCCAAAACAAACGCGAAATCATCGCCTAACGTGGCGTAAGCTTCCAGCTTGCGGCTATCCCTTTGGGACGTCGATTCTTTTACCGCGGGATTTGGCAACCAATTAGATTCTCTCCCTCTGGGAGAGACGGCGTTTGCGCAGCAAGCAAACGCCAGAGAGGGCCGGCGCTACAAAAGTCTTGGCGTCTTGGGCTAGCGGTCCGTCGAGCGATCCATGTCATGGGCCGCTGATCCGTCTGATTGGATCGCGGACTCAAGCCGGTGGGTTGCGGTGCGACGCTGGAAGCGCCAGCCCGAGGCCCCCCAGTGCCCCATTTAAATGAACCCACGGATGGCAGAGCGTACCCACGGATGAAAAGCAGCCAGGGATCCGTGGGTACGCCTTGCCATCCGTGGGTGTTCTCCGTTGCGGTGATACCGAAGATCGTATGTTCGATCAGACCGATCGAGGGAAGTCGTTTGCAGACGGCGCATGCCCCACGCATGACATCTACTGATCGACGCTGCGCTACGATGTAATCCGTCACTTATACAATTGACGTCCCTTTCGGGATACTCACATGTGCTCTGCACCACACGAATCGCTAGACGGACCACCACGTGCCGATGACGAAGGACGGCTCAACCTCTGACGCCAATAGAACAGCGCCACAACCGCCAACCCCACCACCGCGTCAAACACGACACCTTGCATCGCGCGGTGACTCCTGCCGTCACCTGTTGCTAGCAAAGATTCATGGCCCTTGGTTTGACATTGCCGGTCGGTGGCAATGTTTTGTATTGGAAGTTCTGAATTGCGCTAAAGCCGCAGCGTGAGACGTCGATCGGACGTCACCGAAGGCGGCAACACCTAACGAATTGGACCTGCGAGGCACGGATGCACTCGGCGAGACACTTAAACGATCCCCACCTTACCTCCGTTCCTGCGTCAGTGGTCGCTGTCGCCCGCGTTTTCGTGATCGCAGCGATCGGTTTGTCCATGCTGGGTTGCCGAAGCGGACGCCCCACCGGTTCCATGGTCCAGGTGACCGAGGATCCGACGGCGGTCGTGGCCAAACTTCCGCCACCGGAACAGCGATTGGCCACGTCGACGACCGGCAAAGAACGGGGACTGGTCAAGGTGGATCGGGGAACGACGACAAAAACAGAACTCGCCAGTGCGACGACCAGCGGCGTAACGGAAAAACCAAGCCCAACGACGCCAAAGCCGTCCCCCAACACGGCAGCGGCCGGTGCGACGACCCGAATGAGCCTGTCGGATGCATCCCGAACCGACCGCGCGCCTGCTGGATCACCTGGCGAGCCGCCCAAGCGATCGATCGCCGCGGCGAACACCAAACCCAAGCCGACGGCGGCCCAGGCTCCGTCTAAACAGAACGAAAACGCTAGCGCGACCAACGTCGACGTCTCACCGGCCGGACTCGTCTCGGCTTCCCTGACCGATCTGAGCGCGACCCAAAAAGCCAACAAGCCCAGCACGGACGAACCGGTCGCCAAGGCCGCGCCACCGGCTGCCACCGCCGAGCCGACCACCCCGGCTGAAACATTGGTAAATGCTTCTGCGACCCAACCGCCCCGCACGCGACGACAGGCCTTCAATCAAACCGAGCTGCCTAACGACGTGACCGCAGCGATCCAGCATTCGCTCGCCCGACTTCCCGCCTTGCCCGATTCGCGGGTCGTGGCCGACGGCCTAGCCCCCGTGCGACTCGGCACCGGCATGGTCCAACTCGCCCAGCAAGACGATCCGGAAAAACCCCCAGTCGCCGAACCAGCAGCTGCCCCCCACGTCGGCGACCTCGTTGCCGAAGCGGCCAAACCGGCAGCCACCGAACCGCTACCGGAAACACCTCGGTCGACCGAGACGACACAGACGGTTGCCGAAACACAGCCATCCGAAACGATGCCGCCCACCGAGCCGATGCTCGCCGCCGACGAAGACCCCAGCGTGGTCATGAATGCGAACCAGGTGCTGCCGGCGTCACACGCTAGTGACGAAGGCAACGACAACCTGGACTTCGCCGGCCACCGGCAGACGTCGAAGATTGAATCGATTCCGACGGCCGTTGCGATGCAACAGCTGAGCGAAGCGGAACTTTATCGCGCACTGCTTGACCGATTGTCTCAGCCACCAAACGGTGAAAGCCCGACACAACGCGAGCGACGCGAATTCGTCAAGCGTCACCTGATGGTGCTCGCCGGTGACCCCGATGCCGCGTTGGAGTCCATGCAAGGATTGAACCCGAACGAGCAACTGTATTTGGAGAATCAGTTGATGGGGTTATGGACGATGATTGACCCCGAAGGCCATCCGTCCTCCGGTCGACGGATCACCGAAGCGTTACCGAAATTCCGCGAAGCGACGCGTCTGATGGCAACCGCCACGGATTCGTTGACGTTGAATAGTTTGGAGTTTTGCACCGAGATTGAATCCTACGGCCAGATCAAACCGTTCGAAGGCAATCGATTCGTCGCCGGCCAGCAAGTGATTCTGTACTGCGAGATCGAAAACTTTGCCGCCGAAGATCTCAACGGCTACTTCCAGACGCAGTTGCAGGGAAGCTATGACATTTACAGCGGCAATGGGACCAAGGTCATCAGCCAACTGTTACCGGTCGACCAACAACAGTCACGCAATCGCCTGCGTGACTATTTCGTCGCCTATCAAATGAACCTGCCCAAAGGGTTGCCGCCGGGAACCTATCGATTGCAACTGACGATCGAAGACATCGTCGGAAAGAAATACGGCCAATCGAGCATTCCGTTCGAAATCCGTTAACGTGCCGGCCGTTTGCTTTCGCGGAATTGGCGAAACAAATCGACCAGCGCCCAGTCAAAACTCATCTGATTGGCTTCGGCGTGGCGAAGGGCTGCGGCGTTGGTTTGGTCAGCCGTCTGCGGCGACGGTACTTCGACGCGAGTCAGGGCGCTGATCAGCGGCGAGACGACGACCAACAGCAACGACAACGCGATCGTGACGCGTGCCGTTCGCAGCTGGTTGCGTGCTCGTCCGGCCGAATCCGAGGTGTCTTCAAGCAGTTGATCCCGATGTCGTGGTCCGGGCAAGATCGCTCCGCCCAGCGCGGCGATCTGACGTTCGATCGCCGTATGGTCGTCGCGGAGTGAACGCCCTCGTTTGCCATCGTGATGCATCGTCATTGGCCTAGCTCCACGACCGAGCGTGACGAGACGGCCGCATCAGCGGGTTGGGAATGCGACACGCGTGAGAGTTTTCCGGCCAGTTTTTCGAGCGCGTAGCGATAACGGCTGGCGGCCGTCGAAGGCGTGATCTGCAAAACTTCCGCGATCTCGGCGAACGTCAGCTGTTCCCAGATTTTCAACACCACGACTTCGCTCTGCGTCGCGGGCAGACTTTCCATCGCCTCCCAAACCACTCGATTTTCGTCATCGCGTTCGACAACGTCCGACGTTCGACCGATCAAACGCTCCGCGATCGAACCGATCGCCGACCACCGGCTCCGCGAACGCAGAATCACCAGCGACTCGTTGCGGACCATGCGGAGCAGGTAGTGCCAGGGTTGATCGGCGCCGACGAGTAGCTTGGGACGCGTCGCGACCTTCACCATCGTCGTGCTGACCGCGTCTTCGGCGTCATGCTGACGCCGCGTGATCGACGCGGCAAACCGGACCAGTCGATCCGCCGTCAGGTCATACAACTGGGCCATCGCGAGCGTCTGGGCGGACGAGTCTCGCCCGACCGCGATCTCGCGGGCCGCTTGGCGAATCCTGGCGTTAAAAGGGGCATCGTTCGGCATGACACTGCCCATGATGCGCTTCGGCGGCGGATTTGTCTAATTAATTCCGATTTTTGACACTTTTCGCTGAACGCCACCACATTTAATTCAAGACGCCCGTTGGACGACGGGGGATGGATCAAAAAATTTGGTGGTCAAAAAATGAAGAGTCACGTTAGGGCGAGGCAGATTTTATTCGCCGGGAACCCCAACGAGACAGTGAATCGACAATTACGGTTCAGCACGGCCTTTGTGGTTGAATCTCATTGATTCACTCTTACTCGTGTGCGGTGTCTCGTATCTTATTTTTTGACCGACCCATTTTTTGACCAATCTTCTTGCCCATCGCATCGCGACGAACAAAGAATTGCCCCGCCCATTAGCCCCCTACAACAACGTGTCGCCCAAGAACCCGGCCGTTTGGCTCTGGTAGAAATAGTTCAGATGGTGCACGGTTTGCGACTGGCCGAAATCCATCAGCCGCGAGTCGGGAATCTTCACATCCGCGGCCAAATCGATCATCGAGGGTGTATCGACGACCAGATCATTGGCACCGTCAAACAACACATCCGCGGCAGCGTCTACCAGTCGTTCTTTGCGAAACATCCGCCAGAATTTCCAAGCCGGATCGCGGGGCTGAAAATCCGATCCAACCGCGTAGTAGCGCTCGGTTTGTGTCGTCGGGGTTTCCAACAAGCGGCGCAGTTCAGGATTGTTGCCGACCCGTGACATGCCGAACAAACCGGGGACCATCGCCATCGCCGCATCGGCCACCGGCGTTCGTGCGGCCAGACTGGTGATCGACGTGACCACGCGCAACAGCGCTTCGACGACTGAAAAGACGGGCACGGCCAGTGCGGTCAACCCGGACGTGACTTGCAACGCCCTGGAAAACTGAGTCAACAAGTGAATCGTCTCGCGAATGTTCGGTGGTGCGGCCAGCCCCGTTCCGGCCAACGGCGACCCGACAAAAATCGACTTGTCGCAGCGCCGGCCCGTCGGATCAAAGGTTTCACACCACCACCGCGAAACCAGACCCCCGCGGCTGTGACTGACCAAATGAATCTTCGCGTCACTCTCGCCGATCGCACGCTGTAAATCAAACGCGTTCAGGATCGGCCCCACCGAGAGTGTCGGGTGGTCGAAGGTGAAGACATTGCCGCGGTAACGGCGAAAAGCTTGTTCGAGAAACTCGCGGCCTCGTTCGTTCTCTTCATCAAGTAGCCCGGCAATCATGTTGTCACTGTTGCTGAACGTCCCGTGGACGAAGATCAACACGTCTCCCGAGGGCGGAAAACTCGCCGGCTGCAACGTCTTGGTTTCAGAGTCCAAACGCCGCAGACCTCGGTGCGGCGTCAATTTATCGTCGCGGCGACTGAGAAATTGCGTGATCTTGGACGGCGGCAAACGCTCAAACTCCAATTCCAACGTTTCAAACCCTTCGCCGGTCTTGATCGACGGCGCGCCGCGAAACCGACCCAGATCGGGCGGCAGCGCAGTCACGTCTTCCCAGTCCATGATGCCATCGTCGTCGACCAATTGCAGTCGAACCAGAGGCGGTAGCGGGCCGGAGGGCGCGGCCGCATGGGTCCGAATCCGAGTCCGATCGGGTCGCTGGACCATCGGCCGAACATGGCTGCTGCCGGTGGTGGCCGAACGCGCGATTTCCAGAAACTTGCCGTCCATGTATTGACCTGTCAGCCGATGTGAGACTCGGAAAAGCGAAGGGGCAGTGGTGTCACGCCGTCTTCGGCGCGGGCGCTGACCAAATCGATCATGGCCCGAAAGGCACGACTGCGTTTTTTGTAGAAGTGCTCGCGGCCCTCGTCAATCGCAGCTGCAAAGCCTTTTCCGTGCGTCAACGCCACCGTCTCGATCGGCACCAATTCTCCCCGATCGACAAACCCTTTGATCTCGGCATAGGTCTTCGGCCCAGACACCCATCGCTGCAACGCATCGTCACGCGGCATCTCGCCGTCTGGCGTCCGCGCCGGCAAGTCTTCGGTCGCAACATCCAAAAATCGTTGATGTGCATGAAAGTCCTTCCAATAGCCGACGAACACATGCCCGTGCAGCAAAAACAAAACGGGATGAACTTCGATCCACTCCAAACACGACGCCATCACAATCGCCAAGTCGACACAGGTCCCGAACCCGCCGCCGATGGTTTCGCCGGGCGTCCGCAGCCGCTGAGTGAATTCGGCATACGAAGGCGGCGGATTGATGTAACGCAGCTTGTTGCCCAGCAACAACGCCGCCCAGATGGATCGCACCTGTCGGTCCACACCATCCCAGCAGGCCAGCCCGGATGCGAACCCGTCGTAGCTTTGATAGCCGTCAAAGCCTGCGCCGACCTGGTCCTTCAAACATTGCAAATACCCCTGGGCCACGTCGATCGTTCGCGCGACCGCCGGATCTCGCGGCTGTACGAATGAAGGCAGCCAACCGAGTTGAGAATCGTCCAAGGTCCATTGATCGATCGGCGCCAACCAAACCGAATGCGTATGGCGATAGAGCACTTGATCGTGCCAGCGGAGATCGACAAACAAACTGGTCTGAATCCGTTCGTTGATCGCGCGAAACAGTTCCCCCGTCAACGGCAACGTCACGCGGTCTGCCAAGTCATAGCGATAGGCTTCCATGTCCAAATTCAACCGAGACCGGAACGGATACGAGTCGACGCCGACATGCAATTGGACTTCCAATTCCAGATCATCGATCTGCGTGATCGCTTCCGGCTCGCAATGGTCCGGATGCAGCCGCAGCGTCAGCTGGCCAAAGACGCTTTGGCCGTTGTGAAGCGAGGAATAGTTGATCTGATTCTTCGGCCGGACCGAAACCTGGACCAAGTCGCGAATGTGAACCCGCTGCGGATCCGCCGAACGTGACGCAGCGGGCCGCCGGGTCGACGGTCGTGTGGTGGTCGCGCCGGTGCCCAAACAGTGTTGTCCGATTTCGCCGGCGGCATTGGAAACGAGCGAATCGGCCGACCACAACACGATGCTGCTGCCACGAATCCGTGGCCGATAGGCGGCGATCGATTCCCATCCGCTGCAAAACGCTGCCAGCAGATTCCACTGGGAATCGGCGTAAGCACGATAGAAATGCAGAAAGAAGATCTCCGCAACGGCTTCATCAAACGTGTGTTGAAACCCGATCGCGGACCGGGCGCCGGCGTGAATCGTCATCGGGGCCAATCGCGCCGCCGAGTCCCAGCAATGAAAACCGACCAACAACGGATTGGGTGAACCCCGGTTGATCAACCGCGCGATGACTTCGGCGCGATATTCTTTCGCCTCCGCGGATGGATCCGCCAAATAGAGCCCATCGCGGAGCCCCGACAGGGTGCCGCCGAGTCGTTCCCGGCCGCTCCGATTGTCAAAACCGGTCACGTGCACGATGTCCGGCGACACGGCTTCGATTTCTTCACCGAGTTGTCTCTCGGTCGGGTTTTCCAGCACCCCGGTCGTCTCGGCACTCAATGCCCGCAACCCGCCGGTGACCAATTGACGCTGGGCCGAAAAATTGAAGTGCCGCGCGAGCTCCCCCGGCGCCGTTTCGATCACGACCAGACGCTTGGGGGTCCGCTTGCGTTTGCGACGCCCCGTTTTCAGATGCCGCACGACCAAGAGGTCTTCATCGATGCGATGCGGTTTGGTGGCCGCAGCCAACACGTACTCCCAAGGCAAAATCCTGGCTTCCCAGAATTCATCCAAGCGGGAATCGGGAACGGAAACCTCCACGATGCCTTTCAATCGCCGCAGATGTTTGGCGGTCACCCCCAGACCGCGAAGCTCACGCTGCAATCGAAGCGTCTGTCGCTGACGGGCCGCCGGATCGTCGGCCCAACGATGCCGCTGGCGAACGACATAGTTCCAACGCATCGCGAACGCCTGCAGGGGCGGTCCGCAGCGGATGCGACACACTTCGGAGTCACTCGTGCGCAAGACGACGTTGGACATCAGCTCTCCGGGTTCCGGAACGATCGTGCGCCACCGCGGCGGCGATCAGTCTTGGAAAAACGGGTTCACCATGCTGCCATCGGCGGCACGACGAGGCGTTTTGGTTTGATCATGTGACGGTGCAACCGGAGCGAGCTTTTTCGGCTTGGTAACAGACTTCGGCGCCTCCGAGGATTCCAAATCCCGCGTTTCGGTCGCCGCCTGCTCCGGTTCAAAGTGGACTTGTTTGATTTCAGGGATCTCCATCTGATCCAACGTTTCAATCTGCGAATCGAGTTCTTGCATCTGTTGTTCCATCTCCGCCAGCATCTCATCGACGTCGTGAATTTCGGCTTGAGAGCCCTTGTCGGGGTCCGGCACCATCGCCGCTAACGGAACGAGCACGAGGAAGAAGACGGCGACCAATCCGAAGAAATTCAGCAACGCATTGACGGTCGAGATCCAGAAGGCGCGAAGCAGCCCACAGTTTGCGGCATGCGCGATCATGGAAAGGGTCACATACCAAGTCAGTGGGAGCGCGAGCAGGACGCCGATCTGCCCGAGCAGGTCCTGTGCCGCCACAGCGATGAAGCCATTGACGAAATACATCGCCACCAACCACCCGAAGCAAGCCAAGAACCCCGGCGACGCGTTGCCAAACCAGTGAATGGAAAGTTTCAAAGAGCCGGCCGCCAGCACAAACACGATCAGCAAGATCCCCCCAATTATCGCGAGGGTGATTGCTCCGAGCGTCAAGAATTGTTCCGGACTGATGGTTTCCATTGTTGCGATTGCTGACGAGTGAACACGGACGGTTTTCCACGGAAGGTCGAAAACCGTAGCTCAGCAATCGCAGGTCGGGACGGACGTCATCCCCGACCCTGCGGCGGACGGCTCAAGAGGCTCCGACGGGAGCCGGAAGAATCATCACGACCGGAAGGACGGGCAACGCTGAGAAGCATTTTGTTAGCGGCAGGGCGCGAGCCCTCCGGTCTTTCACGGTGTTGTTGAAGCGCGACCGGTCGGCTCGCGGGCTGTCGTTTTAGTCGGGTTCTGCTGAGTTGATGGTGAGCCGCCGGCCGTAAGGCCTCGGGCACCGTCGCAGTGCCCGGCCGCTTACGCGTCACGGCTCACAAAATCGACCGACCGGCCCGCTCCGCGAACATGTCCTCAATCACGGGGCATCCACACCGTCGCGATCCGGTTCAGCCCAATCGCTCGATCAAAGCGGATCTCAACTCATCGATCTTGACCCGCGTCTGCTCGAGCGAATCTCGGTCGCGGATGGTGACGGTTTTGTCACTCAACGATTCGCCATCGACGGTGATGCAGAACGGGGTCCCCGCTTCATCTTGTCGTCGGTAACGTCTGCCGACGGCGCCTTTGTCGTCGTAGAACACGTTCATGTGCTGCTTGAGTTCGCCGTAGATCTCCTGAGCGACTTCGGGCATGCCATCTTTCTTGACCAGCGGGAAAATCGCCGCCTTGATGGGGGCCAGTCGGGGGTGCAGTTTCATCACCGTGCGGGTCTGCATCTGCCCCTTGTCATCGGGCGCTTCATCTTCGGTGTAGGCTTCACAGAGAAACGCCAACACGCCGCGGTCGGCGCCGGCGGACGGTTCGACCACGTGCGGAATGAATTTTTCGTTGGTCGCTTCATCGCGATACGACAGGTCTTTGCCACTGCCGCGATACTTGGGCTTGCCGTGTTCGTTCAATTCAACCTGCATCGGCTCACCTTCGGGTGAATTGGGATTCAGCTTGCCTTCCATGTGACTTCGCAAGTCGAAATCGCCACGGTGCGCGATGCCTTCCAGTTCGCCGTATTCACCCGGCGGCAAAAATGGAAACGCGTATTCGATATCGGCCGTGCCGACGCTGTAATGCGCCAGTTCCGCCGGTTCGTGCTCGCGCATGATCAACGAATCGCTCGACAGCCCCAACTCGGTGTACCAGGCCATCCGGCGGTCGCGCCAATAACGGTACCAGGCTTGCGACTGATCCGGCGGACAGAAAAACTCGATCTCCATCTGTTCAAACTCGCGCGATCGGAACGTGAAATTCCGCGGCGTGATTTCGTTGCGGAAACTCTTTCCGATCTGGCCGATGCCGAACGGCACTTTGACGCGTGAGGAATCCAGCACGTTCTTGAAATTGACGAAAATACCTTGAGCGGTCTCCGGCCGCAGGAACGTCGTGTCGTCCTCGCCGCCGAGCGCGCCCAGGGTCGTTTTGAACATCAAGTTGAACTCGCGCGGCTCGGTCAGCGTGCCGAGGGTTTTCGCATCGGGGGCCAGCACCGAATCGGTGTCGTCGAGTTTGTCCAACGTCAACGACTCTTCGGAAATCGTCAATTCGTCCGCGTTCTTCGCACGCAGCTTGAAAAACTTCATCGCGCGGCGACGGACCTCATCAAGCTCCTGTTCGACTTCGGCCAACGTGGACACGAAAATCTTTTTGTCGCCCCGCTCGCACCAGCGTCCCCGCACCTGGTCGAATCGGTATCGCTTTTTCGATTCCCGACAATCGACCATGTGATCGTGGAACAGATCGTAGTGGCCGCTGCACTTCCAAACCTGGGGGTGCATGATGATCGTGCAATCCAAGCCGACCATCTCAAACGAAGTCGGGGCGCCCGGCGGCGTCACCAGATCGTTGTGGCCGCGGATCATGTCCTGCCACCACGCTTCTTTCAAATTGCGTTTCAGTTCCACCCCCAGCGGACCGTAGTCCCAAAACCCCTGGACGCCGCCATAAATTTCGCTGGATTGGAAGAGGAAGCCACGTCGCTTGCACAGCGACACGATTTTGTCCATCGATTTCATGGTCGGAAGGATCGAAACGTTGGTGGAAGGGGGGGGAAAGGACTCGAATTGGGAGAATGTACGTGCAATGTGCGAGTTACGGGAGGTCAGCTTCGCCCCGGCCGAGCGGATTTGAACGGTCTGTCGCAAAAAAGGTCAAAAAATGGAGGGGGTCAAAAAAGGAGAGAAAGGTCAGTCAGCGAATCGTCTGCCGCGGCGCCGCAGATTCGCTTGGTCCACACTCAGGCCGTGGCCGCTGTCGCCCATCTTTTGACCAACCCATCTTTTGACCAGCACCTGCACCGACCCGCTTGAGCGTGCATGAATCCCGGTGGGAAGCGTCGGCACCCCCTTGCCCTTTCCAATGCCACCGGCGGCGCAACCTTCAGAATGAGGCCGAAAAGATCCTGTCGATTTCCGAGGCCGGCACGTCTTCGTGAAGCATCGAACCGTATTGCAAGAAGTTCTGGTGCAGCTTGAAACAGCGCGTCAGATCGTGCTGGATATGGCTGGCCCCTGAATCGCACAGATAGCGATGCAAATAGTCGCGATAGTCGGGATGAGCACAGTGTTCGATGATTTTCAGGGCGCGTTGTTTCGGCGCCAGCCCACGCAGGTCGGCCAACCCTTGCTCGGTGACAATCACTTGAACGGAGTGTTCGCTGTGGTCGATGTGGGTGCACATCGGGACGATCGCCGAAATGCTTCCGCCTTTGGCGACCGACGGACACATGAAGATGGACGTGTAGGCATTGCGTGTGAAATCGCCGCTGCCGCCGATTCCATTCATGATCCGTTTGCCGCAGACATGGGTTGAATTGACGTGCGCAAAGATATCGACTTCCAACGCGGTGTTCATCGAAATGATCCCGAGTTGTCGCACCGCGGCAGGATTGTTGGAAATGTCTTGTGGACGGAGCACCAGCCGCGAGGAGAAAAAGTCATGCTGCTCGTCAAGCTGTTGCATTTGTTGGGGCGAGAGCACCAGCGCACAGGTACTGGCCCCTTTCAAGCGACCTTGCAACATCAATTCGAATGCCGAGGACTGCAAGACTTCGGTGTACATGGTGAAGTCGGGCAAATCCGGATGCTCGCCGATGGCTTCCAACACCGCGTTGGCGACATTCCCCACCCCGCTTTGAATCGGCAGGAACTCGCGGGGGATCCGGCCGCCGGCGATTTCAGCGGCAAAAAATTCGGCGACGTGACGGGCGATGGCCTTGTTGACGTCATTGGCTTGGGCAAAGTCCGTCGCTTCGTCCGGCTCATTCGTTTCGACGATCCCGATCACTTTGTCCGGATCGACGCGTGCGTAGGGTTTGCCGATCCGCTGCAAGGGATGATCCAGATCGATGGCGGGTCGATACGGCGGAGTCTTGGGGATCACGATATCGGACATCTCGGCGATGCGACGCGATTGCCCGCGATTCAATTCGATGATGACGTGTTCTGCCGAATGCAAGAACGCGGGGGAGGCACCGATGGAATTGGTCAGATAGACGCGTCCGTCGGCAGTGATCTCGGACGCTTCGATCACCGCGAAATCGATCTTTCCGAAAAAACCGAACAGGGTGAACTGGGGAACGTCGGACAGGTGCATGTCCACGAAGTCCACGTCGCCTCGATTGATTTGATCGCGTAGCGTGCGCGACGATTGATAGGGCGCGCGCCAGCGGATCGCCTCGGCCTGGGCGAGTGCTTCGTCCAGACTGCGGCCGGTGGAAGCCCCCGTCAGCACTCGCAGCGCGTAAGGAAGCCCGGCGGCGTGGTCCTGCCGTGCGCGACGGGCCAGCGCCTGAGGCACCGCTTTGGCCGCCCCCGCCGGGGTGAATCCACTGAATGCCACCATCGCCCCGTCGGGGATCAGACTGGCCACCTCGTCAGCGTCCAAGACGGGAAATCCTTCGTAGTCCACTGAAATAGCCCCCATCGCAACATGGTGTCGGAAATCGGCTGACTCGAACGGATTCCAGGGATGCCTTCGATCTAGCCCAACAAATCACCCTCGCCGTCCTCATCACGCGGCGCTCACGGTGCTTAAAAAGCTAGGCCACGGAAAATCCATCGATCGGCCGCCAGCGGGTTTCAATCCAATTGGGCGGCGCGAGGGTTCCGAATGTGCCGCTAAGAACCCGCTAGGTCAAAACGGAAGTCCCCAAGACGATCGCCGGCTTCGCCGACGGAAAACGGGGCAAGTACCAATGGCACGGGCACACGTGTTGGTGTGCAGGCTTTAGCCCAATGCCGCTAAGTTACGCGTCGTTTCTTCAGATGAGGGCCCGTAGGCTGGCGCGAACCGGCTGATATTCGTTTGATATCAGCCGGTTCGCGCCAGCGTCCGGGCCCCCTCAATCATGTTAACTTAGCGGTATTGGGCCTTAGCCGCCCGGTGTCGCTGCTCCGCCGCGAGAGGAATCGCCTTTTCGCTCGCAGGACTTTAGGGACAGAGCCTAGTACCGGGAGGTGGTCGGATAGGGCAGCGGGGTGGCGATCTGGCTGTTCGCGTTGGTGCGGGCGGCGTCCAAATTAGAATTGATTTGGCGACTGAGCGCCGCGACGCGTTCGGCGATCATCGGTTGCGTGTTGTTGAGCGCCAGGGCCCGCTGGTAATTCTGCAGGGCTTGGGGCAGATCGCCATCGGTTTCCCGCAACCGCGCCAGCGCCAACCAGGCTCTGGAGTTATTGGCATCCAACTGGACCGCATCTTCGAGATACTTCAGTGCCGTCTGGGACTCGCCGGCCTCCTCGTACAACCGCGCCAATTCCACCCGCGGTTCCGATGCCATCGGATTTGCGGACGCCCAGTTTTTGACCAAAGCGAACGCGCGGTCGGGACGGCCGGTGTCCATCAGCAACACGGCCAACCCGCGATGGCACTCGATATGGTTGGGATCATGGTCGAGGCACTGGTTGTACAGCGCTTCGGCATTGCGAAACAGCGTTTCGTCATTCCGCTGGCTGGCCAAGCGATGCGTCGTGGCGGCCAGGTTGTAATAACCGTCAGGATTGGTCGGATCCTCCGCCACCACTTGCTGAAATTGCTGCAGCGCCGCGGTGTACTGCCCCTGTTGATGAAGCTGGGCGCCCAAGACGTTTTTTCCGCTCGCGGTCCAGCTGCAACCGACCGATGTAAGGACTGGCAATAGCGCCAGCAAGGAAATCACAGCGCGCCAGCGGGTGAAAAATCGACATCCGCAGCAGGAACCACCGCCTTGATCGCTGGCTTTCTGTTCAGATAGAAGAGTCATTTAACTGCCATCCTGACATGTTACGACCGCACCTACAGGGGGGATCAACTGAGACCCGTCGGAGGCGTCGCGGTCCAAAGAGCGTCGCATTGTGCAGGCAAACCCTATCAACACGCGCCGAAACCACGCAAGAGAGGAACTTTCGTGCCGCAAACCACGTCGAACGGGGCACGTGTTCGCTCGCAATGCCAATCTGCACGGATTAAGACGGTCGTAACAATCGTGGTAGACAGCCCAAACCCCGTGAAAAACGCCTTTTTCATTGCGGTTCCACACGACCTAATTACACTTCGTGCCAGGTACCGCCGCGCAACAGCGCAGATCCCCTAGCTTATCGATTTTGCAACTTTTGACCTAAGACGGGTCAACTCCGACAACCGACGTGTTGTTGCCGGACTCAACCCCACAAGTGCTGCCCCAACAGACTGACTGCCCGCAACCCGGGCATAATGACGAGGCCTCTGGATGACCTTCCGCAAACCATCGCATTCCCTTCGCACCCATCTCAGCCGCAACTCCGGGTTGCACTCCGATGGTACGACGCCACCGGCCGCTGCACCTCGTGCAGGCCGTCACCGCCGCAGCGAGAAGCGCCGCGACGAGAAACGCCGGTCGCTCATGGAGAGTTTGGAGACGCGCCAATTGCTGGCCGGTCCCGAGCTGATCGGAATTCAGCCCAACGAGGGCGATCTGTTGTTCAACGGCGACACGTTGAACTTTTCGCCCAAGGAGTTGGTCTTCCGATTCGACGACAACACGCGGATCGACGAGAGCACTTTGGATGCGATTCGCATCACGCGTGCGGGCGAGGACCGAACGTTTGAATCGGCGTCGGTCACAAGTGACATGGGAACCGGCGGCACGGCGTTGTTTGAATTCCGCGCCCGTCAATCGGGCAGCTTGGGCAACGGGATCACGCTGGAGTTCACCGAGACCAATCGCGTCGGCACGTCGGCACCGATCATCACGACCGACGGACGCACGATCACGATCGACATCAACACCAATCCGTTGCAGCGGACGCTGGCTCGGGACTTGGTTTCGGCGATCAATCGCGATCTGAGAATCAATAGCAGTGATCCGTTGCGTTCGGGTGATCTGATCGAAGCGATTCAGATCAGCGGGGCATCGGGACAACGCATCGCTTCCTCGGCCAGCGTGCAAGACAAAACGTTGGTGCTCGACGGGGCCAACGCCGCGCAAGCGGTGACCGACTTTGGGACCAACGGCGCGGTCCGAGTGCGATTGATTTCACAGCTTCCCGGTCTGGACGGCCGCGGCACCAACCTGGTGGTCGAACAGCGCAATTTCGGCGGGCCGGCCAATCCGGTCGTCGTCGTCAGCGACCAAACGATTCGCGTCCAACTGAACAGTTTCTCCGCCGATCCGACGACGGCCGACGAGTTTGTCAACGCGATCAACTCCAACCCGCAAGCCTCCGCGCTGATCCAGGCGACCATTCAGGAAGGCAACGGGTCGACGTCGATCGGCCAGCGAACGGTCAACTATTCACCGATCAATCTCAGTGGTGTCAGTGACGTCGTGGTCGAACCCGGGTATGTCGGGTTGGGTGATTCTTCACGCGAAGTGATTTTTCGATTTGCCGAACCGCTGCCCGATGACATCTACCAGATCGACGTGCTGGGCACCGGGAATTTCGCGCTGCGTGGCGAAGACGGTGAAGCGTTCCAGGACGGCACCGATTTGACACGGGTGTTCAACATCAACTTGGGACCACAGGTGGTCGCGGTCGTTCCCGAACCGGTCCGTCGCCAACCCAACGGGACCCTCGGAACCGAATCCGGCAAGATCGAAGTTCACTTCAACGACGACGATCTGCTGCAGTCGGCGGCCGTGAACCCCAACTTTTATCAGCTGATCTTCACCCGCGACACGGTCGACAACACCGACGACGTGATCGTTCGGATCAGCCCCACCGCCAGTGCGATCACCAACACCAAGGTGGGAGATGTCTGGACGGTCACGTTGCCCGGCACCGTCAGGTACAGCAACATCACGAACATCGCCACGCTGGACTACAAGCGGGCACTCTCTCGAATTCCGGATCCGGAAACCCCCGGGCAACTGCTGACCGGAAACGCGCGGCTGCGGGTCGGAACGGCAGAGAATTTGCCGATGGCGCCCCAAGAGATCACGCTGCCGATCGGCACCCCGGGTGCCCCCGACGGCGCCGGCGACAGCTTCCTGACCGCGTACGACTTGAACACGACGTGGAGTCTAAGCGGCGCGACGACGACGCGTTCGGCGACGCTGGTCAGCGAGATCCGCAACGAGACACCGTTCGAATTGGACCTCCCCGGTCCCGACGTCCCGGGCACGCGGGTCATTCGTCCCGAAGATCCCTCGCGACTCGATCGCGTGGTGCCGTTGGATTATGTCCGCCAGTTCGCCGACACGGTCGATGGGATCACGACGATCGAATACGACTTCGTCGCCAGTTGGTTGGGCGATGACCCCAACCGTCCGGGGATCACCGCGGACACCAATTATTTCAACATCATCAGCGAAGAACAAAAACAACGCGTCCGCGAGGTGATGTCGCTTTACAGCGAGTACCTGGGTGTCGCTTTTGTCGAAGTTTCTGATCGCGACCCCGCCGACATCGGTGGTTTTTCGATCGTCGTCGGTGACTTGTACGGTGGTGATGAACGCGAAGCCAGCGCCCAGGGCGGCCTGGCCGTGGTCACCCGCGATCGCGACAATGACGGTGTCGATGACCTGGTCGTGATGGACTTCCAAGACTTTGACGAGTCGATCGATGATCAATTCGGCGGCGAGTTCTTCCGCGGGGCAATGTTCGGCGTCGGCCAGCTGCTCGGCTACGGCTATGCCGATGACCTGCCGCAACCGGTCACCCAAAGCACCGACTTTATTTTCCAGCCGGGGACGGACAACGAGCCGGCATTCCCCAGTTACGCGGACATCGTCCACGGCCAGTATCTGTATCGCCCGGACAGCACCGACATCGACATGTATCGCTTCCAGGTCGACCAGACCGGATCGATCGCGATCGAAACCATCGCCGAGCGCCTGGGCACCCCCAGCCTGTTGGACACCCAGCTTCGACTGTACGTCGAAGACGCCAACGGACAGTTCGTCGAGATCGCTCAGAACGACGACTACTTTAGCAACGATTCGTTGATCCGAATCGACAACGTCAATCCCGGCAACTACATGATCGGTGTCAGTGCCAAGGGCAACGACACCTACGATCCCGTGATTCCGGGCACCGGCTTCGGCGGCACCAGCCAAGGCAGCTACGAGCTGCGTGTGGATTTCACACCCTCGGCCGTCAGCACGATGGTCGACAACACCGGCATCCCGCTCGACGGTGACGCCGACGGCACACCGGGCGGAACGTTCAACTACTGGTTCAAACCGTCCGATCCCTCCGAAACCCTCTACGTCGACAAGGGTAACGTGACGCTGCGTCAGGCCAGCGGGTTCCTGCCGTCGAGCCTGGGTGACCTGGCCTTCATCGAAGCCTTCCAGACGCGGACGATCGGCTATGTCAACAACGCTTACGATGAAATCGATCTGGCTGTTGCCGACGCCAGCCGCATGTCGATCCTGAAACAAAAGGCCTTCAACGGCACCCTGACCGAACTGAACCAGTTACGTCTGTCGGGCAATCTGAACGACATCCAGCGTGCCGACTCGATCACCCGCTACCTGTCCGAGTTGGACCTGACCATCCGCGTGCTCGGCAACGGTGGTCGTGACGGATTGGTGCACACCGCGGGCGACAACTTCAGCTACAACATCGGCGTCAATGACAGCGGATTGGCACTGGAGGACGGCACCAGTTTGAATCTGCCTGCGGGCATCCAGATGATGGTCGACGCCGGCGCGATCCTGAAGTTCAGCAACACCCGGTTGGGCGTCGGCAGCGTCGCGCCGACGATCGACTTGAGCGGTGCGAACCTGCAAGTGCTCGGAACGCCGACGCTGGTTACCAGCACGGGCTTGCCGGCCCGCGATGAGTCCGGCGGGATCGTCCCGGGCAGCGTCTTTTTCACCAGCATCAATGACGATTCGATCGGCACCGGGAACCAGATCGGCGTCCTGCCGGCGGCGCAACCGGGCGATTGGGGCGGCATCGATTTCCGTGGGGATCTCGACACGGCCGACGAACTGCGGATCAATCCCGAAGACCAAGGGATCTTCAACAACCATATTCAATACGCGGACATTCGCTACGGCGGTAGCGCCGTGCCGATCGGCGGCCGCAGCGTCGTCGTCTCGCCGATCGACATGGCGATCACGCGTCCGACGATCATCAACTCGACGATCAGCAACAGCGCCGACGCTGCGATCGCCGCGACCCCGGACACGTTCCGCGAAGATCGATTCACCGATCCCAAGTACCAACAATCCGGACCGTTCACGCCCGATTACACCCGTGTCGGACCGGAGATCCACGGCAACACCGTGATCGACAACAGCATCAACGGTTTGTTCGTTCGCCTGCGGACGCGGAGCGGATCGACACTCGAATCGGTCACCACCAGCACGCGTTTTGACGACAGCGACATCACGCACGTGCTGACCGAAAACCTGGTCATCGCCGGCACCCCGGGCGGTCCGATCCTGCAGTCCGGCGCCCCCTCGTCGTTCCTGATCCGATTGTCGGCCCGGCCGACCGACGGTGCCGTCCCGGCGGGCACCTACGTTTACCGATTGACCAACGTGACCGACGCCAATTTGGAGTCGGCCGCCAGCGAGGCGACGGTTTCGATCACGACGACCAGCACCGGCGGAATCCGTTTGCAACAACTGCCGACGGTCGAACCCGGCAGCGCGACCGTGGCGCGGCGACTGTACCGTGCGACCGTCGTCGGCGGCGTCCCCGGCCCGTTCGAACTGGTCGCCCAGCTCAACGCCAGCAGCACGTCGTTCACCGATCGTTTGGCCAACGGTGGCGCGGAAATGCAGGTCACGTCCAGCCCGCTCCGCAGCCGTCTGGACGCCAGTCTGGTGATCGATCCGTCGACCGTCGTGAAAGTCGACTCGGCGCGGATCGAGGCCCGCTTTGGCGCCAACCTGATTGCCGAAGGCACCTCCGGCAACCCGGTCGTGATCACCAGCTTGGAAGACCAACGCTACGGCGGCGGCGGGACCTTTGACACCAATGACCGCGGCAACGCCGCTGAAATCGCACCCGGCGATTGGGGCGGACTGTACATCGGCCATGGTTCCTCGGCCAGCATCGACAATGCCGTGATCGCCGGCGGCGGCGGAACGACCCGCATCGAAGGTGGCTTTGCGTCGTTCAACGCGATCGAAGTCCATCAAGGCGAACTGCGTCTGACCAACAGCCGGATCGAGCAGAGCGCCGACGGACGCGGCTCGCTCAACGGCACCCGCGTGGGACGCAGCGACAACGCATCGGGAGCCGTGTTCGTTCGTGCGGCAACCCCGATCATCGTCGACAACGACTTCATCGATAACGAAGCCGCGGCGATCTCGATCGACATCAACTCGCTCAACGCGTTGGAGGTCTTTGACAGCGGGCGATCGACCGGCTCGATCGACAAGTTTGACATCATCGGCAACAGCGGACCGCTGATCGAGGACAACTCCATCACGCGTAACGCGATCAACGGCCTGGCCGTTCGAGGCGGCCAACTGGTCACCGAAGGCGTGTGGGACGATGTCGACATCGTGCACGTCGTCACCGACACCATCGAAATCCCCAACAAACACATTTACGGCGGTTTGCGGCTGATCAGTGATGCCCGCGGATCGCTGGTCGTCAAACTGCAGACCCAGGCCGGTGAAGAGCAAACCAACCCGGCCGGGATCGTCGTCGGCGGATCGTTGCTGACCGCCGCGGATGAATTCCGTGACATCGCCGATCGCATCGGCGGATCGTTGCAATTGATCGGCCACCCCGATTTCCCCGTCATCATGACCGCCTTGTCCGATGACTTCTCGGGCGCCGGATTCACCATCGACGGCTTCGCACAAGTCGACACCGACAACGACGGCGTGATCAGCGGCGTCATCACCGGTGACGATGATGACACCGGCACGGGAACCGGCGGCGCACTGGTCGGAACGCTTCCGACCGGCCCCGAAGTCAACTTGGGCACGACGATCGACAACGACGTCGCGGCGACCATCACCGGGTCGTTCACCGCAACGATCGGAGACGCCAACGAAGTGCTGACCAGCGCCACCACGGTCGAAACGCCCACCGGCCAACAACTGCTCAACCAAGACTTTGTCTTCCAGTACAGCACCTACCTGACCAGCGGCGGCAACACCACCGCGTTGGCGGCGACCACGATCACGCAACCCGCGACCCTGATCGCGAACGACCGCGTGGAAAGCCGCGGCACCTACACCGGCCCCAACGGAGACGTCAACTGGGTCGCGACCAGCTTTTTCATCAACGGATTGCCGACGTTGTTCTCCACGCTGGACCTGCAATCCGGCTCACCGCTGGGTGACATTCGAGTGGTCAGTTACTTGGACGAGGACGTTCAAGGGATTTCGGACGACGTGCTGTACACCGTGGGAACGCCCGGGCAAGCCGATTTCCGCGCCTACACCGTCGACGGTCCGCTACGGATCGGATTCTCCCATGGTGGCTTCTACACCAACGACGGCGTCAATCAACTCGGTGCGACCTATGAAGGTTGGGCGGCCGACCGGTTCGCCGATCTTCGAACCCAAATCACGGCCGGAACACAAACCTATTCGATCCCCGGCGTGATCGACTTGAATGACTTGCCCCAAGGCAACGACCCGATCTTCGGAACGACCTTCGGCCCCGGCGACATCACCACGGCCCACTCCTGGGTCCTCGATTCCAACGCGTCAAGCGCCCGCGTGACCAGTTTCTTGGAACTGCTGGCTTCGGACCCGACCGTCGCTCAATCCCCCAACCTGGTCCAAGCCGGCCAGTGGAACGGCGTCACGATCCGCGAAGCAGCCAACGACCGCAACGTCGCCGCCGTGGCCGAACAAGAACCGGTGCGAACGACCGTGTTCGACACCAATTCCTTCCCCGGACAAGCCCAGTTCCTCGGTGAACTTGCCCCCGATGAACAGTCCGGCGACGAGAACCGACGACTCGGATTCATCGTCGACGGTGCGATCACCACGCGTAACGATGTCGACGTTTATACCTTCATCGCCGAAAGCAACACGGAAGTCTGGTTGGACATCGACCGCACCAGCAGCGGACTCGATACGGTGATCGAACTGATCGATTTCAACGGCGACATTCTGGCCGCGTCGAACGACTCGCTGTTGGCCGAACGGGACGTCGCGACCGGCATCTACGTTTCGCCGCGTTTAGACAGCGATGCGGCCCAACCGCTGACGGTCAACGAAGAGCGGATCCCCGTCCAACGGATCACGGTCGATTACGACATCGTCAACGCCACCAGCGGGAACCTGACCTTTGGACTGGCAAGTGCCCCGGGAACGACGGTCAATGTCGACGCGGCGGACTTCAACGCCAATCCCGCCGGTTCGATCGCAGCGGCGCTCAACGGCGCCTTCCAAAGCGAAGTCGGTTTCGTCACCACGCAGTTGCTCTCGCGAAGCGCAACGGGTGACTTCGTGATCGAAGTCCGCTTCGACGCCGCCTTCTTCACGGCCCTGGAAGTCCCCGAAATCATTGGAACGGCCAACCCGATTTTCCCGGCGATCGGAAGTCTCGGCTTTGAAACCGACATCTTGGATTCGGTGCTGCAAGACACGTATTCCTACAACGCCAAAGACGCCGGGATGCGAATTCGTCTTCCGGGCGAATCCGGCACGCTGAACCAGTATCACGTGCGGGTGCGCAGCAGCAACACGCGTGACGGCAGCGACCTGGACACCCTGGTCAACGGAAACGTTCTCGGCGGGCTGACCCAAGGCCGCTACTCGATGCAAATCCGTCTGGGTGAGACCGACGAAAGTCCCGGCACACAGATTCGATTGACCGACGTCCGCTACGCGACCAACGGGGTCCAAATCATCGGCCAACCGTTGCACTCACCGTTGACCGGCGAAGAAGCGGAGACGACGGCCAGCAATGAAACGGCCTCCGAAGCTCAGCGACTGGGCTACTACGGCACCACGGCCGATGCGGGAATCGAAGCCGGCCCGCTGCAGAGCGATCGACTGGCCAAGTCCTTTGCCGGCGTCATCGACTCGGCCACCGACGTGGATTGGTATTCGTTCGACATTCAATACGAAAACCTGACGCGCGATGGTGATCCGCTGTATCTATCCACGGTGATCGACTTGGACTACGCGTCCAACTTCGCCCGCAGCGACATGGCGTTGTACGTGTTCAACGCGCAAGGCGATTTGATCTACACCGCCACCGACAGCAACATCGCCAACGACCTGCCGGCGTCCAGTTCCAACAACAGCAGCGATGATCTCAGTCGTGGCGGCGCCGGCGTCCAGGATCCGTTCTTGGGCAGCGTCGAACTGCTCGAAGGCACCTACTACGTCGCGATCGCCAATCAGACGCAAGTCCCGATTGCGATGGATCAGTTCTTCAACCCGGCCAGCAACAACCCGCTGGTCCGCTTGGCTCCGATTGATGCGATCGATCGGATTGCCCAAGACGACATGAACGACCGCGTGCTGTTCGACGAAACCTCGATCGTCCCGTATTCGCTCGACGACGTCGTCCTGTACGTCAACACGAATTCCGGACTGCACGTCGTTAACCCCTTCACCGGGCAAAACTACGGACAAGTCGGCAACTTCGGCAATGAAGACATCTACGACGTGGCGTTCCGCAGCAACGGCGAACTGTTCGCGTACACCGGATTCGGCAACCGGGTCCGCAGCGACAGCACCTGGTTCTACGTTCAAATTGATACGGGCACCGCGGCACTGAATCAACTCAGCGCCGGAGCCGGCATCACGACCTACGGCGACATTCTGTTCGAAGTCAATTCGCAACAGATCTTGGACGGTGTTTCCGACGAAGGGATCTTTGTCGAAGCCATCTCGATCCGCGAGTACAAAAACGTCGAACGCGGCTTGTTCGTCGGCAGCCGTCCGACGTTCAACGGTGCGTCGGGATTGGAGTATCGCGACAACGTGTTGTGGGAATTCAGCCCGCAAACGGGTCTGGCGGTCGGCCCCTCGTTCAACCGTTTCCTGTTCAACTCCGGTGCCGGAACGATCCCGCGTGAAATCGGCCAGATCGACACGACCGCCCCCGCGACGGCGTTTTCGACTCAGCTGGGTGTTCCCGACGTGGTCGAAGTGGTCGGCAGCGGTTTGCTGCAACAACAGCTCTTTGACGGCGATACGTTCACGCTGATCAGCGGCACCACGACGACGTCCTTCGAAATCAACATCGCCGGCAATGTGGCCGTGACCGGATCGCCGGCCCTGGACGGCGACACGATGACGATCGGATCGAACATCTTTGAATTTGACACGGGCCCGCGTCTGCGTCTGGCGGGCGTCTCGGCCAACGGCGGACTGGATGTCGGACAAACGTTTACGGTGACCGATTCCAGCAACGTCAGTGCGACCTTTGAGTTCATCAATCAAGGAGACACGCCGTCGCCGGGTAACATCCCGATCACCATCCGTCTGGCCAGTGGGCAAGCCCGCACGTCCGGTCAGATCAACAATGACTTGGCGCTCGCGATCCAGGGCAACCTGACCGGCGTGACGACCACCGTGTTGAACACGGACCTGGCACTCGACAACGCGACGTTCACCTTCGACGGGGCCGGCATGTCGATCGTCGGCGCCAACGGCGTGGCGGCCGGCAACATCGCGATCCCGGTGGACGAGTCCTTCGGTGCGACCGAGGTGCTCAATGCCATCGTGGACACGTTGACCGCCAATGGCATCGCCCACACCGTCGTCGGCCAATCGTTCTCCGTCCCCGGCGCGACCTCGATCAGTGTGAATTCGCAGGCACTCGTCAGCGGCGGCAGCCCCGGCGTGCAAGTCGGACGCACGCCGATCCAACTGGAACTGTCCGATTCCGCCGCCGACGTCGCTCAGAAGGTCGCCGATGCGATCAACAATCTCGGCGGCAACGCCAGTGCGATCGCGCAAAACCGTAGCGTCACCATCAGCGGTGGATTCATCGGCGGGGCCAGTGGAAATCTGGTGGCCGGCGGCGTGCCGCAAGGCGGAACAATCACCGGCGTCGAAATCGTCGGCAACGACATGTACGCCGTCACCGATGCCGGCGGACTGTTCCGAGTCACCGACGCGGAACTGACCGGCGGCGGCAACCAGTTCCTCAACGGCAACCGTCAAATCGGAACCTACGTCGAAACCGCGACCGACCTGCTGCGTGTCCCCGGCGGCTTCACCGGCCTTCGCGCCGGTCCCAACAGTGTTGATGGAGGCATCTTCGCCGATGTCCTGTTCGGGATTACGCCCAACGGTGACATCTACGCGTTCAACACGGCCGGCGAGTTCCTGCCCTACTTCGCCGGCGGGCGTTCGAGTATCTCGACCGGTATCGCCAACGCCGAAGGACTCGATTTCAGCACCCTGGATTACAACCTCTGGCACTACACCGGCGCACGCGGCGGTGATGCCGGACACGGTGGCGGCACCTCGCTGGCGTTCACCTACGAAACCTCGTTCCAGAACAACTACGCCAGTCAGGCGGAATACCCGACCAACACCGCGCGGATTGACGGTCAAGGTGTCAACAACACCTACAACTTCCCCGGCGGTGCCAAGGGACAGGTTCAAAGCAAGCCGTTCTCGTTGGAGAACTACTCACCGAGCGATGTCCCGGTCCTGTACTTCAACTACTTGATCGAAGCCGACGGCGGCGGCAGCACCGACGCGTTGCGGGTCTACGTCGTCCAACCCGACGGGACCGAACACGCCGTCGCGCTCAACACCACGGCCCGCAACGCGGCCCCGGGTGCGAACGATGAATTCGACGACCCCGATCCCGTCGCCCCCTACAACGACGTGATCGACGTTGACAAGCAACAACTCTTTGACAACACGCCGACGTGGCGTCAGGCACGCGTGCCGCTGGCAGAATTCGCCGGACAGTCGGGTCTGAGTCTGCGGATCGAATTTGCGACCGCCGGTCGATTGGATACCGGATCGACATCGATTCGTACCGTCGACGCCTCGGATCTGGTCGAAGGCCAAACGATTCGTGTCAGCGGTGAAACGTTCACCATCAATTTCCCACCGACGCTGATCGCGCCGGCGGGGTCACAGGTTGCCAACGCCTACGCGGCCGATCCGAATACCCGCGCGACGTTTGTGCTCGATGGACAAACCTACGTGCTCAACGACGGCACCCGCACCGTCGACACATCGCCGTCGGATCCCAACGATCCCAATTCGGCGCCCAATGAAATCTCGATCGATCTGACCGCCGGACTGACGGGGACGGCAACCGTTGCCGATTTGACGCCGTCGCAAATCGGAGCGTTGATCGAAGTGGCCGTCACGGCGATGCCGCCGGCGACCTTCAATCTGTACGACTTCGTCGTCGACAGCAACTCGGTCGAGTTCGGTGAAGCGGTCGATTTGATCTCCAGCTCGAGTTTGTTCACGATCCGAAACACCTCGGCCAGCGGGGCAAACTTGATTGATGTCCGCGCGGCGATGTCGGCCGGCGAAGTTGCGGTGGCGGTTCAATCCGCGATCCTGGAACGTTTCGTGCCCAACGCGACCGGCCCCAACTACATTCCGACGTCCAACGCGATCATCACCCTGCCCGGATTCAGCGTGTCCGATGCCGGGCCGTTTGCCAACACGGCGCAACGATACGCCGACCAATACGGCGGATCGCCGGTCGACGGCTCGCGGAACAACGATTTCGAAGGCGTCTACCTGGACGACTTCGTCATCGGTTTGGCCGAACGCGGTGAACAGGTCAGCGATCCACGCGGCGTCAATGCCCCCTTGGATACCGCGTTTGTCACCGACACGCGTTTCGCATTCCCCGAACCCGATGACCCGCGCAGCAGCCTGGACACCGGCTCGTATCAGGTCGAAATCCGTGACGCCAGCGAGTACATCGAATCGGAGACATCGACCCAGTTCCGCACGTTCAACAGCAACGACCGCTTGGGTTCGGCGATCTCGATCACCGCAAAGAGTGCGGCCAATCTCGTGGACGGGCAAATGTTCTCGATCACCGACGGCCGCGCCGTCGTCGAGTTCGAGTTCGATTCGGACAACTCGGTCACACCGGGCCGGGTGCGAGTTCCGTTCTCGATGACGGTGCCCGATGAAGACACCGGGCTGGACCGTCCGCAAACGGCGACCGAAGTGGCCAAGTCGATCATCGCGGCGATCAACCGCTCGGATGTCCGCAGCGTGTTGGACGTGCAAGCGGTGCCCAGCAGCGGATTTGAACGTGAAGTGGTCGCCCAGCCGGGCATCAAACAAATCTCTCGAATCGATCCGCGGATCAACCTGGTCGGTAACGTCGTTGTTGCGGACCCGACGCGTGCCCTCGCCGCGGTCGATCGCTCCGAATACCGTGGCGACAGCAACCGTGATCGCGATGCTCAAGGCGTGATCATGATCGAGAACAGCCGTTTCTTGTTCAACGAGGAATACGGCATCAACATCCAGCATGACATCTCGGCAACGGTCGCAGGAAACGACACCGATTCGATCGTCCGCTACCCGAGAAACCTGATCGAGCTGAACTCCGAGCAATTGGTCCCCGGTGTCGTCGTGCAGAGTAACATCATCGCCTTCAACACCGTCGGCGGGATCAATCTGCAAGGCATCGACAACGCCCTGGACGAGACCTCGTTGGATCCGGTCGCGATTGAGCGAATTGTCAACAACACGATCATCGGCGGAACGATCACGCCCGGCGTCAGCGCCCCTTCGGAAACCTTCGCGGGGATTCTGTTCGAACAAGGCCAGATTTCCTTTGCCGACGCCGTGGTCAATTATTCACCCGATGCGGGCAACGGTGCCCCGACGCTGACCCACCAGACGCCGAACACCGCGTTGGGCGCCCCGGACGGCAGCGGCCGTGGACTCGAGCCGATCGACGGCCAGTTCGCCGTTTCGCTCGGACTCGGTGGCACACTGACACTGCAGTTCGTCGACAACTTCCTGACCGGCAGCGGCGATGCGACCAACGACTTGGTCGTCTTTGAAACCGGCGAGATCGAATCGGTCCTGGTCGAGATCAGCCGCGATGGAATCGACTTTGTCAACGTCGGGATCGTCGGTGGCTTGACCAACCAACTGGACATCGACCGCTACGGGTTCGGCCCCAATGACCGCTTCGCCTTCGTCCGCCTGACCGACCTGCGTCAAGGCAACGCGACCGGCAGCTCGTTGGGAGCGGACATCGATGCGGTCGGTGCGATCAGCTCGGTTCCGGTCGACTCCTTCACCCAAGGCGGGATCGGGATCAACATCGTCGGCGGCTCCTCGCCGACGGTGCTCAACAATGTGATCTCCAATACGGAGACCGGCATCGAATTGACCGGAGGCAATGACGGCTTCGTGTCCGGTGGTAACTCGTACTATCGAAACACCAACAACACCGGAGCGAACGTCACGCTGGGAACCCTGGCCCAGGTTTTGACCGACAGCGAATCGGTCTTCGTCGATCCGGGCAACTTTGCGTTCTCACCGGCTTCGGGCGCTCGCATCATCGACAGCTCGATCGATTCGCTGCCCGATCGATTCAGTTTGACGACGGTCCGCAACGCCGTCGGCATCGATCCTTCGCCGGTGCTCGCGCCGCGACTGGACGTCAACGGTCAGTTCCGTGTGGACGATCCGAATGTGGAGCCCCCGAGCGGACTGGGCGAAAACGTGTTCAAGGATCGCGGCGGATTCGACCGCGGCGACTTGGAAGGCCCCCGCGTGACGCTGGTGTCGCCGCTGGCCCCCGGAATCGGACTCGACGCCGGACGCGCGACCGTGCTCGGCGCCGCCCCGCAAGCGTTCGAAATCCAGCTGATCGATGGCATCGCGCCGGCGGACATTGTTCCCGGCACCGGGATCGACGATCGTTCGATCTCCACCAGTTCACTGGTGCTGCTCAAAGACGGTGTGGCATTGGTCGAAGGCACCCACTATCGATTCGCCTACAACCCCAGCACCAACATCATTCGGCTGACGCCGATCGCCGGTGTTTGGGAAGACGATTCGACCTACGTGATTCGAATGATCGACAGCAGCGATGCGATCATCCGCGCCGCCGATGGCGTCGTTTACCCCGACGGCGAAACCGTTTCGGTCATCGACGAACTCAATCAACGCACGGTGTTCGAATACGACTCCGGCATCATCATCGACCTGCTGCCCGGGTTAACGCCGACCGCCGCCGACGGCTTGACGGTGTTCGTTTACGACGGGTCGGTCACACGTTCCTTCGAGCTGGACGTCAACGGTGCGGTGAGCCCGATTTCGACCGGCGTGACGATCCCGGCCGCCGGCGTCACCGCCGACTTCGCCACCGCCCTGGCCGCAGCGATCAACGCGGATCCGGTGCTCAGCTTCACCGCACGAGCCTCCGGCGAAACCGTCCAATTGGTCGGCGGCACCCCGTTGTCGACCGCGACCAGCACCAGCGGCTTCGTACAAATCGCAGGCCGCATCGGCACCGCGACAGGCTTCGGGTTCCAACTCCCGCCGATCAACAACAGCAACGTCGCCGACGTCGTCGACGGACAATCGGTCACCGTTCGTCTCGGTGCGGTCAACCAAGTCGTCTTTGAATTCGACAACAACGGATTGCTCAACGACCCCACCGCCACGGCGGTGCCCTTGGCCAACAACGCCTCGCTGGATCAGGTCATCAACGCATTGGTGATCGCGATCGGCGGATCGGGGCTGGGACTGGCACCGACCAACGCCGGGTTCGGACGGATCTTCCTGGGCGGTGACAGCAACTACTCGATCGACTTGACGAACTCCAACGCCACGCAAATCGGCTTGCCCGGTGAAGCTCCGACGGTCCCGATCAACATCCCGATCGATCAGCCGGCCGAAGAGATCGTCAAAATCATCCAAGCCACGATCGACGCCCAGAACCTGCCCGGGATCAGCACCTCGCTGGTCGACGTCCGCGTGTTCCTTGAAGGCACCGGTGGCGTGTCCGGTTTCGGCGCCGTCGACGTCGTCGTGGTCCAGGACCAGGTCGGTAACCTGCTGCAAAGCAACCAGGCCGACGGACGGACGGAATTGACCATCTTTATCGGAACCGGATTCGATTACGGTGACGCGCCGGCGCCCTACATCAGCACGATGGCCGATGGCGGTCCCCGCCACCGTGTCGATCCCACACTCAGCCTGGGACAGATCAACACCGCCGATTCGGACGCCGAATTGCCGAACGCCGATGCCGGTGACGATGGGGTGACGCTGCCGTCGGCTTTCCAATCCGGTTTCGAAAGCAACATCAGCATTTTCGTCCGCAACACCGACGCGGGACTGTTGAGCGACAAACCGGTCTACGTGGACGCCTGGTTCGACTGGGACCAAGACGGCCAATTCGAAGTCCAAGAGCGACGTCGATTCGGAACGCCGGGAACGAACCTCACCCCGGTCTTCAACAACGTCTTGACCACGGTCACGATCGATGTCCCCGCCGACGCGGCGATCGGGCAAACGTACGTCCGATTCCGAATCAGCGAGTCGCCGACGACCGGACCGACCGGAAATGCGACCAGCGGTGAAGTCGAAGATTACGCCATCTTCGTGACCAACAATCCGTACCAAAACCCGGTCGGACGCTATGACGTCAACAACAGCGGCGCCGTCACTCCGCTGGATGCCCTGAACGTCATCAATGCGATCGCCCGCCTGGCCGCCAACACCGGCTTTGTGGATCTGCAAACCACCCCGGTGACGAATCCCCAGTTCCCCGATGTCAACGGCGACGGCCTGCTGTCCCCGAGGGACGCCAATGACGTCATCACCGAACTCGGCCGGCTCGTTTCCGGAGCCAGCGGCGAAGGCGAAGCGACGACGATGAGCTATGTGGCCGCCGCACCCGGTGTGCTGGCCAGCGGACCGACCGCTCTGGGGGATCTGCTGATTCAGCAAAGCGTCACCGACACCGTGCAGCCCACGACGACCGAGGCTTCCGACGCCGAATCCAGCCCCGCCGAGCCGGCCCACGTCGCTCAGCAGCCCAGCAAGACCAGTGTCTTCGACTCACCGGCGTCAATCGAACTCGATTCGATCGTCGATGATCTGGTTGCCGATCGGATTCAAACCGGTGACGAAACCTCGGGAGACGAAAACGGTTTGGACCTTTTCTTCGCTTCGCTGTGAATGAGTTGAACTTTTCGCCCGCCGGCCGCGTCCAACGGTCGGTGAAAGGGAGAATTTGGGATGCCAACGGCGCCGCTGGCGTCGCCGAATCCCGAACTTTCACGGGCGCGTTGCAGCCCGTCCAGCCGATACAACGGTCAGCCTGCGATTGGATCCGCGGGCAAGTCATCCGATGATGGAGAGCGTCCCCGCACGACTCGGGGCCACCAACTAGGATGGGTTCGAATTCCGCAGCGGTTCGTTTTTTGGTTGCGTCCCCTATCCTCGACAGGGTCTTCGCAATCCGACGCACCAACGCGGGGAGACGCCCCCCACCATCAAACCAAGACTCCGGAGCCTGTCGCTCCCGGAGCGAGTTTTCAATTGCCGATGAACCGAGCAACGACGAGACGACCCCGCCGACGGCGCCTCGGTTTCCAAAAAGTGGAAGACCGTCGGTTGCTGGCCGGCGACGTGCCCTTCGGTGCCACTCCGATCGACAACGGTGAATTCCTGCTCGGTACCGTCACCGTGACGCCCGTTTTCTTTGAAAGTGATGGGTCAATCGATCCAGAAACCCAAAACTGGTCCGAAACGGAAATCGAAGACACGCTGGCCAAGATTCGCGACAGCGTGGACTGGTGGAGCGACTTGCTGGCGACGCAGACGTCGGTTCACTCGCTGGATTTCATCATCGACGACCGCTACGCCCGCGATCCCGTCGAAACCGGTTACGAACCGATCGACAACGAAAGCAGCGTTTTCAAACGCTACGTCGGCGGCTGGCTGACCGATCTGGGCTACGGCGATGCCCCCTCGATTGAACGAGCGGTGTCCTTGTTCAACGACTCCCAGCGGCAAACCCATCAAACCGATTGGGCCTTCACCATGTTCGTCGTCGATTCCTCGGACGACGAAAACGGGTTTTTCGAAAACGGCGGATTCATCGGCGCGTTTGCCTATCCCGGCGGTCTGTTCATGGTGGTCCCCTCGGGGCGTCCGGTTTCCACGTTCACCCACGAAATGGGACACATTTTCTGGGCCCGCGACGAATACCCGGGGGCCGGCAGCTGGACCGACCAGCGGGGCTATTACAACGCACAAAACTTGAACGCATCGGACAATCCGACGCCGGGATTTGTCCAACAAGACAGCATCATGCGCGGTGGCGTGGTCACCACGCGAGCGTACGACAACCTGGTTTCGCCGGAATCCACGCTGGCCATGATCGGCTGGCGCGACAGCGACGGGGACGGCATTTTTGATCTCGCCGACGTGCCACTGAACCTGGACGCGATCGGTTCGTTCGATGTCCACTCGGATGTCTATTCGATCCGTGGATCGGCGACCGTCGACACCCTGGCCAACCAGAATTCCGAAGGCCCACAGAGCGATATCACGCTCGCCCGTATCAGCGAATTGCAATTCCGGCTCGATGACGGCCCCTGGCAGACCGCCATCGCGCCCGACGCGACACACGTCGAATTCGATCTGGAAATCGAGGTCTCCAGCCCCTTCAACCAGATCTTCTGGCGGGCCATCGATATTCACACCGGAATCACCAGCGAAGTGCTTGAGGGTGACATGCTGACGCCGGTCTGGTCCGGGATCGGCGGCGGTTTCGCCTATGTCGACCAAAACCAAAACGGACAACGCGACTTCGACGAGCCCCTGATCGACGGCACCCAGTTCACGGTGCGTCGTGACGATGGGACCGCGCTGTTCAACCGCTCGTTCCAGGCGGCCGATTCGCCCGACGGAGTCGTCACCCCCGTCAGCGGATTGACGCTGACCAGCCTGGGCGCTGACGTTGACGGTCGTGTGGCAACCTTGGAATCCAGCAGCGATGGTCAAGCCGGCCGTGTCCTGCACTACTACGACACCCAGGCCGATCAATGGACCGACACCTGGAACACGGCCAGTCGACTACAAGTCGCATTCGCCGGGTCGACCGGGCGGGTTGAAATCGATTTCACCGCACTGGACACCGGCAGCTATGGACTCGAAAGCGGCAGCTACGCGCGTGTCGAGGCTTATGACTCACAAGGCAATCGCATCGATCGGGTCACCAGTCCCCTGGTGCCCGCCGGCAGCGGCGACACTCTGGTCGTCGAAGACTCCCTGGGTCGAATCTCGCGTGTCGTCGTGTCCGGACACGCGGAAACCGAAATCTTGATTTCCGGCATCCAGGTCGGACAGGCCGCGCTGGTTTCGGACGATGACAACGGGGCCTTCTCGGTCGACGGGCTACCCGACGGCGACTACTCCGTCGAGATCATCACGCCGAACTTGATTTATCAGTTCCCGTCTGAACCGGTTGTCGTTCAAATCTCCGGCGGAACGATCGCGCCGCTGGCGATCGCGGCCCAGCAGGTCGACAGCCCACGCTACAACCGCTCGCTGCCGGGCGACGTCAATGGAGATCAAGCAATCACCGCCCGCGACGCACTGGCGGTCATCAACGACCTGGCACGGCTGGGCAATCGCGTCCTGATGGCCGAGGAGACGTCCGGCTTTCACATCGACGTCAACAACGACGGACGCGTCTCAGCGATTGATGCGTTGCGGGTGATTAACTTGATCGAACAGGGCATTGCCGGTGAGGGTGAATCTTTTTCTGAAATCTCGGCAACGACACCCCCGATTTCCGCTGCAAACCAAACCGCCGACACAACCCCATCGGCTCAGCCGGTCCAACCGCTCTCAACGGTCGCCGTCGACCTGGTTTTCAGCCCCGAGAATCCGCAACTTGCTTCCCACCAGGACAACACTCTAAATCGTGAAGATCCGGAAATGTTGAACTGTGCGGGCCAACGGACTTCCGACCAAAGTCTCAGCAACCTGCCATCCGATAGACCCACCGGGGCGGATGTTCAGTGGTCCGAGAAAACCGGGGCAAACACGGGTTTTGAGCGTCCTTTGTTGGGTTTTTTGCTTCAAGGCGGCGAGATTGAGAGCGGTTTCGCGGTACATCCTTCACCGGAACAATTGTTTTGATCGGATTTACTGGAACTTTGCGGCGCGACCGCGATCTAAACCGCCGAGCGGATTGGCCCAATTCCCATTCAATCAGAACGTTGATAAAGCGGGAAGGGGAGATAAGATAGGGCCAATATTCAGCCTGGCGAGTTTTTAACCCCTCTAGGCTTCCAATATTTGGGCTCTGCGCCCGCAGAACCCAACTCCTCCGATTCGCCACTTGACCGACCCCACAGTCACCGGCAAACCACGTTCTACTTCATCTTTCCGGAATCCCAGATGAAAAGCCTGCGTCAGTTGCTCCGCCGCCGTTTGCACACCTTCGGTGCCGAACGCCCCCAGAAGCGTCGAGCCACCAAGCATCAACACGGCGGCGAAATGAAACGACGGCTGAGCACTCAAACACTGGAACAGCGTCAGTTGCTCGCCGGTGATTTGCAGGTCGCCCACAACTATTGGAACAGCTACGACGTCAACCAGGACCTCCAGATCTCGCCCAGCGACGCCTTGAGCGTGATCAACTACCTGGCGACCACGCACGCCAACGGCGAGCAGGTGGCCGGCGGCACGGTCGACGAATTTGCCGGCCGTAAAGTCGACGTGAACGCCGACGGCAATGTGACCCCCAGCGACGCCTTGAGCGTGATCAACGCGTTGGCACGCGGCGAACAGTTGGGTGAGTTGGTCAAGTTCTATCTATCCGCCCGTGACGAGGCCGACAGTGTGCTGCCGGTCAGCACCAACGGCGTTGTTCAAGCGCCCGGCGTCGGGATCGATAATTCGTTCTACTTAGAAGTCGCCTACGAGGACCTGCGAACCTTTGGTGATGACCTGGGGGCTTTCTCGATCTTCCCTGATCTCGGCGTCACCCAAGGCGGCATCCTGCAACCGGTGCTGCGAGAGACGCAACAGATCATCATCGGCGAAGAGATTCGTTCGACATCATCCGGCTTTGTGACCGTCGGCCGTGAAGGCTCTGCCGCGACCGTTGACATCACGATCAGCCAGATCCAAGGTGGCTTTTCCACGGCACTGTCCAACGCGTTGATCAATACCTTCGGGATGACGGCGGGCGATTTTGAAATCAACGAGCCGACCGCGCTCAAGGGCGAAAACGGCCAGGATCTGGGCTTCGAAATTTTCTACAAAGCCGACGCCTTCGGCAACGTTGACATTGCCGACCTGACGTTCACGCCCAACTTTGACAACAACGTCCCGTTCGACTTCCGCGAGTTCGCACCGTTTGAGGCCGATGGCACCACCCCGAACTCGGCCGCGGTGCGATTTAACTTGGACACACGGAGTCGCACGCTCAACAACAACCAGGAATTCTACAACCTGCTCAATCGGGGCTCCTTTGATCTCGCCACCGGATTCACCGACATCGGCGGAGTCGGCGGCGCCTTCCCCCGAGGCGTTCGAGACGTCGATAATAACGGGGAACTCGTTGAACCATTCGATGCGTTCCGCATCGAGGTCTTTCTGAACACGGAACTGTCCGATGCCAATCCGTTGATCATCGATGTCAATCCTGGTGAAGGCACCGATCCGTTGACGCTGTACGGCAGCAACGACATCGTCACCGAAGACTTGATCACCATCGACGACGACGCTCGCGTGACGATCAGCACCGGTGCGGTCGCGGTCAACAACCCGCCCACCGTTTCACCGGTTCCGCTTGAAATCACGCTGTTCGAAGACGACGCCACCACGTCGCCGAGCCTGTTGACCGGTGCCAGCGATGTCGATGGCGACACGCTGTCGGTCAGTGCCTTCAACTTCACCGGTGGAGATCAATCGGGAGTCTCACTCAATGGAAACACCATCACGATCACGCCAGCGACTTACAACAGTTTGAAAGTCAATGAGTCGGAAGTGATCACCGCGACCTACAGCATCATCGACGGCCGGGGCGGAAGCGCCAGCCAAACGTTGTCCTTGACGATCAACGGCGTCAACGACGCACCCGACGCCGGCGCTAACATCGCAACAACCAACGATGAGTTTGATCCCCAATTCAACATCGATCTGCTGCAAAACGCCTCCGACCCCGACGGCGACACGCTCAGCATTTCCAGCATCACCCAGATCGGCAGCGATGACACCTCCGGCGTCACCCCCGATCAGGCCAACAACCAGATCACCGTCAACCCGGCAGCCTACGCTTCACTGGAGCAAGGCGAAAGCGTCACCGTGACGTACCAGTTCGAAGTCTCCGACGGAAACGGCGGGACGGATACGGCGACCGTTTCGGTCACCATCAACGGGGACACCCCCAACCGCGCCCCGGTCGCCGGTGACCCGGTGGCCCTGACGGTTTCCGAAGACGACGCCGATACCTCGATCGACCTGCGAACCAACGTCACCGACGAGGACCCCGAAGACACGCTGTCGGTCGACGCCGCGACGATCGTCACGACCGGCGACACCTCGGGAATCACGCTCAACGGAAACTTCCTGAACATCACGCCCAACGCGTACAACTCGCTAGCCGCCACGGACACCGAAGTGGTGACCTACAGCTACGACGTCATCGATGGTGAAGGCGGTCGGGCCGCCCACTCGGCGACCATCACGATCGGCGGAGCCAATGATGCTCCGGTGGTCACCGCCGCGGTCAGCACGACGGTCAGCGAAGACGACGCCAGCACCAATGTCGACCTGCTCGACGGGGCTTCCGATCCCGACAACGGCGACACCGTCTCGGTCGAAGACAGCTCGTTGGTTCTCCGCTCGGGTGACGACAGCGGCATCTCGGCCAATGGCACCAGCGGATTGACCATCGATCCCTCGGCTTACAACAGCCTGGCGGCGGGTGAATCGGAAGTCATCATCTACGACTACAACCTGACCGACGGCAATGGTGGCACGACCGCCCAATCGGCGACGATCACCATCACCGGTGTCAACGACGCACCGTCGGTGGGCGATCCGCTCGACTTGACTGTCACCGAAGACGATGCGGCCCAATCCATCGATCTGCTCAGCGGTGCGACCGACCCCGACACCACCGACACGCTGATCGCCCAAAGCCTGGTCTTCAGCAGGGATGCGTCCGCGTTCACCCTGGTCAACGACAACACACTGACGTTTGACCCTAACTTCTTCAACGGACTCGGTGCGACCGAAGACGCAGAGGTCGTCGTCAACTACGACGTCGCCGATGGCAACGGTGGCACCGCCGCCCAAACCGTCACGGTCACGGTCACGGGCGTCAACGATGCACCGGTCGTCTCCGCGGCAATCGACGAGACGTTCTCCGAAGATGCCGGCACCCAATCGCTCTCGCTGCTGCTCGGTGCCAGTGACCCCGACACCAACGACGTCCTTTCGGTTGACAACGTCACGGTGACCGGTGACGACAGCGGCATCACGCGAACCGGTGCCGACCTGAGCATCAACACCGCCGCCTACGACAGTCTGGAAGAAGGCGAATCGGTGCAAATCCTGTTCACCTATGAGGTCACCGACGGGATCGCCAGCGTCAACCAAACGGCGACCATCACCATCACCGGCGGTGCCGACACGCCGATCCCCGGTCCGGACATCAGCATCACGCTGGACGAAAACGCTCCCGGCCAATCCGTCAACCTGCTCGAAGGATCGACCGATCCCAACAATGACCCGCTGTTCATCATCGATGCCAATTTCCGCAGCGGTGATTCGAGAGGTGTGACGGTTGATGTCGCGACCAGTCGACTGCTGATCGATCCGTCTGCTTATGCCGATCTGGAAGACGGCCAGACCGAAGTCATCATCCTCGATTACCGCGTCAGCGATGACAACGGCAACTCGGCTCCCCGCGTTGCGACGGTGACAATCATCGGCCAGACGCTTGTGCCATCGTCGATCTCCGGCCAGCTGTTCATCGACCATCTCGAAAACCGCGAAGCCGTCCGTGGCGGTGCCGCGCCGATTTACAACGGGGTCCGAGACGCCGGCGAAAAAGCCCTCGCCGGCGTGACCATTCGACTGATCGAAGTCACCTCGTCGGGCGAAACGCAAATCGCGACGGTACTGACCGACATGCAGGGCGCGTACTCGTTCACCGGCGTGCTGCCGGGAACCTACTTCGTCGAATATGACATCCCGGACTCGGTCCACTTCAGCGGTAGTACCCGTGGCCAGGTCGTGATCAGCGAAGCCGGCGGCGAAACCGCGTCCGGCCCCGCACTCAACGCGACCGGCTTGATCGGTGTTCAACAACGTCTGGACTTGCTGGCCAAGAGCTACATCGATGCCGGCATCATCGACACCAGCAACTTGACCCAAGGCTTGGCCGGCGGCTCGGTCCAGCTCAACGCCGATGGCAGCATGCAGATGTTGGTCGCCGGTGAAGGCTTCGATCCCGAATTCGCCGAACTCGTCCTCAACGAAGCCCGTGACGCAGCCCTGCTGACGATCATCGACTCCGTCGACGGTAAAGTGAAATCCGCGCGGTTGACCCTGGACCAATTCGTCGTCACCAGCGACGGACGCGGCGTGCGATTCTTCGGCACGGTGAACGACTTTGACTTCGTCGAGACCAGCGAAGAAGTGGTCCAAGAGGAATTCGAAGATTATCGCAATGCGATCGACCGAGCGATGGCGGCGGGCTTCTGACCCGACGCCTCCACTCCCAACGCTGTGAAGCATGTTTTAGCGGTAGGGCGCGAGCCCTCCGGTGTTTTGGCAGAGATAAAGAGCCGGAGGGCTCGCGCCCTGCCGCTAAAACCTCAAGAAACACATGGGAAAAGTGCTTCCCAGCGTTGCCCACCCCCCTCGAAACATGAAACCGCTGGTGACAAATCACCAGCGGTTTTTTTATGCTTTCATCTCGCTCTGGCGATTCTATGTTTCCGCCCCCGATTTTTCGGTCACCTCTCCACCGTGCACACCATTCGTCTCCGCCGACCCTGGTTGCGATCGGCCGACCCGCAATCTCCGCCTGACAAGGTGGATGTCCCCGACACCGCACCACTGGTGGTGACCGGCGGCGGCCGGGTGACCTATCGACGCGTCTTCAACCGCCCGACCGGGCTGACGCCGACCGATGTGGTCTGGCTCTCGATTCCGCAATACGCGGCGGATTCGGTGGAAGTCCGGATCAATGACACCCTGATCTACCAATCCGACCGGACCAAGCCGATTCGCTTGGACATGACCGCAGCGCTGCGGCCCTCCAACCAACTGGCCATCACCTTGACCGCGGGTAAATGCCCTACCACCGTGCTCGACGGCGCGGTAACGCTGGAGATCGAATCCATCGATCCCTAGGGCTTCGTCAACTAGGAATGGCACAGGCATACGGGTTGGTGTGCAGGCTTTAGCCCAATAAAGCTAAGTTAAGCGTGGTTTCCTCAGGTCGGGGCCCGTAGGCTCGCGCCAAACGGCTGATAAACGATTGATATCAGCCGGTTCGCGCCAGCGTCCGGGCCTCCCCGTCGAGCTTAACTTAGCGGTATTGGACCAGCCCAACCGCTTTGCCGCGGGGTGACCGGGGCGTTAGGATGGACACGTTCGCAGCGCGTCCTTTGTTTGCTTTTGGTAATCCTTTTCAACGGAGAACCTTGCCATGCCACCCGGTCCAGCGACGTCGATTCGCCCCACCGTGTGTCGCAGTGTGTGTCGGGCCGGCCTCTGGCCACTGGCGGTCATCGTTTTGCTGACGGCGATGTTTGCGTCGTTTCCGCAGCCATCCGCCGCGGCCGATCGCAACGAGGCCCGCTTTCGTCGACTGCTGACCGGTCGTCATGACGAAGCGCGTGTCGCGGCGCTGCGGTCGGTCCCGAGCGACTTTCAAAGCCGCCTGTACGCGCTACCGATCATCGTCGACGCCTTAGAAATACTTTGCGAAGACGCCCGTTTCGATCGGGCGGTCAAACAGGGCCAGCCGGAACTGCCCGGAGGCGTGCGATTGATGATCGACTTCATCGGAACGGTCGATCGGCCCGAGGCGACCGAAGCGCTCGTCGACCTGCTCGATTGCAGTCGTCTGACCTGGGCGATGGCATCGATCCAAACCCTCTGCAAGAACCAACACCACGCCGCCATCGATGACGTCATCGGCCTGATCGGTTCAGAGGCCTTTGATGCCAGCTACGGATTCCGGTTCACACTCGCACGCGGACTGAAGCAGATGAAACATCCCGACGCGTGGGAGGGCCTGGCCAAACTCTTCGAACGTGTCGATGGACAATTGGCGCATCGGCTGGACCAAGAGTTTCAACACGTCACGAACGAAGATTTTGGTGGCGACGAGGAACGCTACCAGGCCTGGCGCGGGCTGGTCGGATTAACCCCCGAACCGGAGTCTTCCCAAGGGGGCGCCTTGGCCAAGGCGTCCGAGATTCTCCGCCAAGAAGGCCAACCGGAGCTGTCGATCCCGCAGCAGATGGGATTGCAACCGGCCAAATCTGCCGCCTCCTACGCGCGGGAAAAACGATTGAAGCCGTCGCACTATTATGGAATCAACATTTTTGCCAAGCGATTGCTGTTCGTGATCGATCGCAGCGGCAGCATGAGGACGGTGGTGGGCGGCAATGCCAGGATCCAGCGCGCCAAAATGGAATTGATCACCGCGATCAATGGCCTGGACGAACAATGCCAGTTCGGCATCCTGGTGTTCGACAACGACGTCCGTGCCTGGCGCGAAGAATTGGTCGCAGCTGACGAGACGAATAAACGCAATGCGATCCGATTTGTCGAATACTTATCCGCCGGACGGAGCACCAACACCTATGCCGCGCTGCGTCGATCGCTCAGCTTTGACCCGCAACTCGAAGCCGTCTTCCTGCTGACCGACGGCGAACCGACGTACGGAAAAATCGTGAATCCCTCGGCAATCCTGTTGGACATCCTGCGTCGCAATGAAGTCCACAACGTGACGATCAATACGATCGCGATCGCCGTGGAACCGTTGATGGCGACGTTCCTGAGAAACCTGAGCGAACCGAGCAACGGGGAGTTTCGTGAGGTCAAGTGAAGGCGTGGGCGAGTCGCGTGGGACGCGAGTGGAACCGTGCGGGAGGTGGCAAAACGATGTAGGCAAAACAATGTCAAGCCACCCAGGACGGCACCACCTGCCGCCCTCATCGTCTTGCCCTCATCGTCTTGCCCTCATCGTCTTGCCCTCATCGTCTTGCCCTCATCGTCTTGCCCTCATCGTCTT
>NZ_NTFY01000026.1 GCF_002289565.1 Rhodopirellula sp. SM50
TATTTCAGCGGACGCGTCAGCGAGCGGCGCGTCGGGCGCCCGATTGCGATCACGTGCCACTGGCTGACGCCACGTGCTGGGAGGTGTATTTCAGCGGGACGCGTCAGCGAGCGGCGCGTCGGGCGCCCGATTGCGATCACGCGCCACTGGCTGACGCCACGTGCTGGGAGGTGTATTTCAGCGGGACGCGTCAGCGAGCGGCGCGTTGCAAGATCGTCTATCATCATGACCCACTGTCTGGCGCCACGTGCTGACGTCCGGCTTGCTTTCCATCCACGATTTTCCTCCAACCGATGAGTCCACTTTCGATGCCACACCGATCGTTCAGTCGCCTTGCCGCTTTGCTCTTCGCCGTCTCCGTTTGCATGGGACCACTCGCAGCTGCCCATGACGGCATGCACGAGATCTTCGACGGAAAGTCGCTCGACGGCTGGGAAGTCCGGCCTGAAAAAGACACCGAAGCGCATTGGTCGGTTCAAGACGGAAACATCGTCTGTGAAAACGTCAACAAGAAGGGTTCCGTCTTGTGGACGACCAAAGACTACAAAGACTACGAGATCGAACTCGATTACCAAACGTCGTCGGAGTATTACGACACGGGAGTAATGCTGCGGGGTGACGGACACCAAGTCCAACTCGGCATCTCGGGCAGCTTAAAAAAAGACATGTCAGCCTGCGTCTACGCACCGAAAGACAAGCGGGGCAGCTATCCCGGGGTCTCGGAAAAGGGGACGGAGACCTTAAAACTCGGTGAGTGGAATCACTTGCGAGTGATCTTGACCGGCAAACGCATCCAAACCTTCCACAACGGCGAGCCGTGCGTCGATTACACCGGCATCGCGATCAATGACGAAGGTCCGATCGGCTTGCAATTGCACGGCGGTCACCAGATGAAGATTCAGTTCAAAAACATCAAAGTGAAAGAACTGTAGACACAGAGCCGTCGCGCCCGCTACCACCACCAGCGCTGCCCCGCCCCCTGGACCGCTTGAGTGCGGACCGCTTGAGTGCGGACCGCTTGAGTGCGGACCGCTGCGATCCCGTCGTCGGTTTCCGTCTGACCGGCGACCGTCCAGGCGTCGATCTTAACACCACCCGAAACGCTGACGATCCAGCCTTTTCGGCCCCGGATCTTCGACGCCACCGACGGGATCGATGTTGGCACTCGATAGCGCGGCCCCTGCAACCGGCTGGCGTCGCCGAGCACGTTGAACCGGCAATCGGCACGGACGGCCAACCCTTCGCGGGCCATCAACGCCCCGAAGACAGCGAGGTCGAAGCAGTTGCTCAACTCTGCGAAGATCGGCAGTGCGATGGAGAGGTCGTCGAAGCGTTTGGTCATCGCGTCGGCCCACTGTTGTGCCAACTGATTTTCCTGGTCCAAGGTTTTACGCGTCCCCTCGACGGTCAACAAACTGTCTTGGGTCAGCGTCCGAATTCGTCGTCCGCGAATTTGCCATCCGAGTCGATCGGTGGTGCAACGCAGCGGTTCGTAGTCGGACGCCATCCACCACCGCGGCGACGAAAGTTGGTTTCGGTCGTTGTGCTGTTGCAGCAACTGCATGTAGCTGGGCAGGGAATCAATCGGTGCCGCTTCGAAGCCCATCGCAAGACGCTTCATCGCGTAGTCGGCCGAGAGCAGGACTTGGGCGAAATGGCTGTCGGCGTCGATCCCGCGGATCAGCACTTGCTGCGGCCCGATCGCGGATTCCATCGCGATGACGGCCTGGCGGTTGAAGTTGCGCAATCGGGCTTGCACACGAGCGAATTGACGGAGCCCCGCGGCGGTCGGTTCGATGGAGCAACTGATCTGGCGATCGTTGATATCGACGCCTTTTCGCAGTGCGCCTCGACGCAGTGCGTCCATCAAGTCATCGAGCCGGAGCACGGCGCGTCCGTCGGCCACACCGACGACTTCGCCGGCTTCGTTCGCCTTCCACGGCCCTCCCGGACCGGCAAGGAACACATCGCCGTGTTGCATTCCATCGCTTGGCGGGACGGCAAAGACGTACTCGATGCGGCGCAGCCCCGCCAAAAAGGCCATCGAGGGCGAGATCGGTTGGTCCCGGTCCAAACATTCCGAAAGTGCTCGATCCAGTCCGGCCAGCGAAATGACGCGAAACCCCGTCTCGACGTTGGTCGCCCCCTCGATGGAATCGGATAACTGAATCCAGCGATCGCGAAGCTGATCAAGTTCGTCCTGCTCGACGCGACCGACCACGCCATCGGCGTCGACGACGACACCTCCGACAGCACCGCGAGATCCGATAATGGGCGTGATCCCGGTGACAAACGGCGTGCTGGAAATGTTCTGGATCGTCGCGATGCCTTGCCCCGCAGCGGCTCCTGTCAGAACACCGAACAGCACCACGAGCGCAGCCGCCGGGCGAATGAATTGCAGAACGCTGGAACCAGCAGAATGTGACACAAGCACGACGAGACCCCCGATTCAATTGCCGACCGGTTTCTCTCAAGGTACGCGTTGAACGTCGGTTGTCAAATCAGATCCTTGGAGCAACAGCTGTCGATCGGCGATTTGTGTCGACACCAATGCCCAGGGGGAGAGTGACAAAACCCTTGATGGACAACGAATGAACCACTGCACGCCCCCGAAACGCCCTCTGTGACACAGGTGGTGCAATTCCAATCGACCAGCGCGTGGCACATCACACCCGACATGGCTCGGCCAGTTATGATTTCTGCGTGAATGTCAGTCTTACCTGATGCCCGTTCCACTTCCAGCCGGAGTCCTACCATGCGTTTGTTGTTTCTACTGCTTGTCTTCACGGTCACGTCTTCCAACCTTCCGAGCTTGATTGCGGAGGATGATTCAAAGCCCCTCAGAATCATTTGCTTTGGCGCCCATCCCGACGACGCGGAATACAAGAGTGGCGGGACCGCGGCCCTGTGGGCCGCACAGGGTCACCAGGTCAAATTGGTTTCGGTCACCAACGGCGATATCGGTCACTGGAGTATGGCCGGCGGTCCGTTGGCCAAACGCCGCGCCGCCGAATCGGCGAAGGTCGCCGAGCGATTGGGCGTGACCAGCGAAGTCTTGGACATCCACGACGGGGAGTTGGAACCGACTCTGGAAAACCGACGCAAGATCACGATCCTGATCCGTCAATGGGATGCGGACATCGTGATCTCCCACCGCCCTTGGGACTACCACCCCGACCACCGCTACACCGGCGTGCTGGTCCAAGACGCCGCCTACATGGTTGCCGTGCCTTACTTTTGCCCGACGACTCCGCCGCTGAAGAAGAATCCAGTGTTTCTGTATTCCAGTGACCGCTTTCAGAAACCGTATCCCTTCGAAGCTGACATCGTCGTGGATGTCGACAGTGTGTTTGAACAGAAAGTCGATGCGTTGACCGCGCTGGTTTCGCAAACCTTCGAAGGCGGCGCGCTCGGCAATGCGGACAAGATGGCGGCCGCTCCACCGGAATCTCGTCCGGAACTTCGTCGCGAGTGGCTGCGTGAGAAATGGGTCGGCCGCCAGTCCGCCGAAGCCAATCGGTTTCGCAGCGGCTTGATCAAATGGTACGGCGAGGAGCACGCCCAGCAGGTGAAGTACGCCGAAGCCTTCGAGATCTGCGAGTACGGACGCCAACCCACCGACGATGAGATCCGTCAACTGTTCCCGTTTCTGCCGGCAAAGAGCGAGTAGGGACCCCCAGGCGATCGCCGACAGAGGTTAAACTTGTTCCCGGGCTCTGCCCTACGCCGTGAACGACTTTTTAGCGGTAGGGCGCGAGCCCTCCGGTGTGTTGACTTTTTAGCGGTAGGGCGCGAGCCCTCCGGTGTGTTGGCTTTTTAGCGGTAGGGCGCGAGCCCTCCGGTATGTTGGCTTTTTAGCGGTAGGGCGCGAGCCCTCCGGTGTGTTGGCAAAGAAGCGCAAGCCGGAGGGCTTGCGCCCTGCCGCTAAAACCTCGTCAAACACAGGAAATAAATCGTTCACGGCGTAGGGCTCTGCCAGGGAACACGAGGTCGCAGAGGCTCCGCCTCGCGAGTGAAGAAGTGACGTAACCCTCCCTTGGAAGGGAGGGTCGCGGAGGAGTTTACGCTCGGAGCGGGGAGGGTTGTTGCTTGGGGACGCCCATCAGGAGTGAAGTGAACGCCGCGATTCACCGGTCGACCTCCCCGCGCTTCGCTCGACCCTCCTGCCAGGAGGGTGACTCCCTCACTTGATGTATATGGTGCGCTGCCAGCCGCTCAACCACGTTTGGGTCTCGGGATCTTGCTGCGGCCGCCGGTCCCCTTGGTCCCCTTGCGTCGCCCGCGTTGACTTTGCCGGCCCGTTGCACTGGACGGTTTTTCCACCTCGACTTCCGCCAACGGTTTGCCGATGTTTTCTTTCAATTGCAGGACTCGGTCTCGCAGCTGTGCCGCACGCTCAAATTCCAAGTCCTCCGCGGCCGACAACATTTCTCGCTCGAGCGCTTCGACGAATTCGAGGGTGATGTACGTCGTTTCGGATTCCTCCTGCGCCTTCGCGATCGTTTTTCGTCGTTTGGCCGCATCGGTCTCGATCCCCGCCTTGATCTTTTTCCGCACCGTTTCGGGCGTGATGCCGTGTTCTTCGTTGTAGGCCTGTTGAATCGTGCGACGTCGTTCGGTTTCACCGATCGCCAGCCGCATCGACTCGGTCACCTTGTCGGCATACAAGATCACTTTGCTGTTGGCGTTGCGAGCCGCCCGCCCGATGGTTTGAATCAAGCTGGTTTCGCTGCGCAAGAAGCCTTCTTTGTCGGCGTCCAGAATCGCGACCAGGGAGACTTCGGGCAGGTCCAAGCCTTCGCGGAGCAGGTTGACGCCGACGAGACAATCGAAATGCCCGGCCCGTAGTTCTTGCAACAGATCCACGCGCTCGAACGCGTTGAGTTCACTGTGCAGCCAACGGCAACGCACGTTTTGCTCTTGGAAGAAGTTCGCCAAATCCTCCGCCAACCGTTTCGTCAACGCGGTGACCAGCACCCGTTCGTCACGTTCGGCTCGGATGCGGATTTCGTTGATCAGGTGATTGACTTGTCCGCGCGCCGAAACGACTTCCACCTCGGGATCCAATAATCCCGTCGGTCGAATGATTTGTTCGACCACTTCGCCGCCGGTGCGTTCCAATTCGTAATCGCTGGGCGTCGCACTGACGAAACAGATCTGACCGGTTCGTTCTTCCCACTCTTCAAACTTTAGCGGCCGGTTGTCCAGCGCGCTGGGGAGCCGAAACCCGTGATCGACCAACGTCAACTTTCTGCTGCGGTCACCGGCGTACATCGCGCGCACCTGGGGCACCGTGACGTGCGATTCATCGACGAAGGTGATGAAGTCGTCGGGAAAGAATTCGTACAACGTGTCAGGCGACGAACCCGGCGCTTTGCCCGACAGCGGCCGAGAGTAGTTTTCGATACCGGGGCAATGGCCCACTTCGGCCAACATCTCGAGATCAAATCGAGTCCGCGCGGACAGTCGCTGCGCTTCGAGCAACTTGCCTTGCTTTTGAAACAATTCCAACTGATGCTTCAGCTCCGCACGGATCACGCTGATCGCCCGCTTGATGCGATCGTCGGGCATCACAAAGTGTTTCGCCGGGTAGACGAAGACCTGGGAGAGTGTTTTGACGGTTTCACCGGAGACCGGTTTGATGATCGAAATCTGGTCGATCTGGTCCCCCCACATTTCGATCCGATACGCAAACTCTTCGTAGCTGGGCCACAGTTCGATGCTGTCGCCACGCACACGAAACTTGCCGCGTTCAAACGCCATGTCATTGCGTTCGTACAACACGTCGACCAATTTCAATAGCAAGTGATCGCGGCGAATCGATTCGCCACGCGTCAGACTGACGACCAGTTGCTTGTAGTCCTCGGGTGAACCCAGGCCATAGATGCTGCTGACCGAGGCGACGATCACGACGTCGCGTCGGCTGACCAGACTGCTGGTGGTGGCCAACCGCAATCGATCGATTTCTTCGTTGATCGACGCGTCTTTTTCGATGTAGACGTCGCGCTGGGGGATGTAGGCTTCGGGCTGATAATAATCGTAATAGCTGACGAAATAGTGGACCGCGTTCTCGGGAAAGAACTCCTTGAACTCGCTGTACAGTTGGGCGGCCAACGTCTTGTTGTGGCTGAGCACCAACGCCGGGCGGCCGACGTTGGCAATCACGTTGGCCATGGTGAAGGTTTTCCCGGTTCCGGTCGCACCGAGTAGCACCTGAGCGGACGATCCGGAGTTGAATCCCTTGGTCAGTTGTTCGATCGCTTGGGGTTGGTCACCGGCCGGAGGAAAGGGCTGGTTGAGATGAAACTCGGCCCGGGGCAGCTCCTTGGCGGTTTGCAGCTCTGTTTGTTCGTTCATCCTGATCGTCACCGGGGTTGTCGCCAAAGGGTTGGTTTCACGTCGAATTATCACCCACACGCCGGGACGGCCCAAGGCCACATCGACTCCGGCGGCGTTGTAATCGGCAAGATCGCTACCGCGGGGCGGTTCTGGCGGATCACCGCGCAGACGCGACAATTTGGCTCGAAATTGACTTCGACAACGACGATGACGAGCGAAAACAGGTTGTTTTCTCCCCGGCAGAAGCAATCGATTCGTAACCAGACCATGGACCAAGGAAGGCCCTGATGGACGATTTGTCTGCGCTGGACAATCTGTCGGAACTCGGCACCGCTGCACTGGCGAGCGAAATCCCACGGCGGCAATTCGGCAAGGGAGCCCTGGCAGCCGGCATCGTTCCGCTGAACCTGTTCGGCTGGGGAGAAAAACCGAAGCAAGATTGCCCGATGAACACGATTCGCGAAAAGCGTTTCGACACGCTCGTGGCAATCATGGCCGCACAAATCGACGCGCTGTGGTGCGGACGCCAGGGCGACAACGCCTGTCAGGTCGCCAGGGATTTGCTGCGCTACGCCGACCACCTGCCCCACCGAATGCAGCTGGGCATCAGCGTTGCGCTGCTGTGGCTCGATGTCTACAGCGTCAAACACACCGCCACGCGGCTGAAGCACCACACGCCTCAGGGGGTGCAGCGGGTTCTCAATCAAGGTGAAACCCCACGCCGACCCGGGGCGCCGCCGTTGATCTTGTGGGACGAGGATCACCTGCTGCACTTGGCGGTCAGCGGACTGGCGATGTTGGGGCGATTGGTGATTCACTCACGCAGGCCCGCCCGCCAATTGATCGGATTGGGCTGGAGCAAAAAATGCGAACGTGTTTCCAATTTGGTCTCACTGCCCGCGCCGCCGTTGGCTGATTTGAGCGAGCACTATGACGTGGTCATCATCGGCAGCGGCGCCGGCGGCGCGACCGCGGCAACGCGGTTGACGGCGCAAGGACGAAAGGTCTTGATTTTGGACTACGGTGATTTCGTCAGCCCCGATGCGCTGGTTCAGCGTGTCAAAGACCCCGACGGGAACATGCGGCTGGCACCACCACGAAGTGATGAAGTGCTCGCCCGACTCTACAAAGACGCCGGCGGTCAGATCAGCGGCGGGCTGGGTAAGGTCGATTCCAAGTTGGAACTGATCTTGCCCCACCTCCGAAAGAAAATTCCGCCACGACAGACCATCAACGTCTGTCAGGCCAAGGTGTTCGGTGGCGGCCCGTATGTGAACAACGCCATTCACTTGCCGATTTCGCGGGAGATCTATGAAACCCAATGGGCCGGACGACAACCCACTGGCGTCGACTACGATCAGCTTGCCCAACTGATGGAAGGCATCAACCACGAACTCGGGGTCAACACGGCGGTCACCGAATCGCAAGTCAGTGACCGCAGCATGCGGTTCGCCGAAGGCTGCCGAGCGGTCGGCGAAGAGGTGCAACCGCTGCCGGTGGCCATGCGCCGGCAATGTTTGGGATGTGGAAGCGACAATTCCGTCGACAGTTTTGGCGACCACATCGGCGGTCTGCATCCCTACTCTCCCGGCGGCGCGAATAGTTTTCTGGTCCAAGCGATGCACAATCCCGAGCCGGCGCGGGTTTCCTATCGGACCGAAGCCACGCGGATTCGTGTCCAGGCCGATGACAGCGGCCAACCCGTCGTCACCGGGGTCGATGTCACACGCGTGGAAGACGACGGCTGCCGCACCCGCGCGACCGTCACCGCAGACCAATACGTCGTGGCCGCGGGCACCGGCCCGACGACCAAGTTGATCGCCCAGGGCTTGAAATCCGCCGGCTATCGAAATCGAAACCTTGGCGAACGATTCACCGCGAATGTCGGCACGGCGGTTTACGCGATGTTTGACAAACCGATTTGGCCGTCCGACTCCGAACGCCCCGAACCCGGTGTCACCCAGTGTTTCCTGGTGGACCGGCGGATGGTCGAGCGAGACGGCCGGATCGTGGAAGAACCGACGCTGGAGAACTGGTTCCATTTTCCCGGCACCGTGGCGCTGGCGCTGACCGGATGGTTCCAGGAATTCGCGTGCACGATGCGCCGGTTCAATCATCTTTCGATGGCCGGTATCGTCGTGCCGACCCAAGTCCGACCGTGCAATTCGATCGACGCGTGTGGCAACATTCACCTGTCTTTGGATTGTGACGAATTTGAGATTCTGTTGCTGGGGATTCGGCGCATCGCCAGAATCTATTTTGCCGCAGCCACGCCAGAGGACGGAGTCACGCTGCATCTGCCGACCAAGGCAATGATGCTGCGCGGTGGACGCCCGCTGCGGATCCGTGAGATGAACGATTTGGATTGGGCGATCGGCGAAATCCGGCGGCGCGGTCCGGCGTTCATCAATCTGTTGACCACACACGGACAGGGTGGCGCTTCCATTGGAGACGTGGTCGATCCGGAATCTTTCCTTGTCAAAACGGATGGTGGCCGGCAAGTCTCGAACCTGACCGTCGCCGATGCGTCTCTCTTTCCGGCCGGTTGTGAAATCAACCCACAGCTGACGCTCAAGGCCTTGGCCACGATCGCAGCCGAACAGGTGATCCGGCGAACGGCTTGAACGAGTGCTTCGCCACCGATTCTTTTGATGGTGTGGACGAGACGACTCCTGCTTTCTTCCTGATGAACACGCACTCGGCGTCTGGCGTCCACTGGCGTGGCGGATATGATCCCGGTGAGCCGCTCGTTACTCTCTCGATCCGGCCTACGGTCCGTCGGGTATCATCCTGAAACCTTGTTATGAATTCTCTTTCCGACCGACTCGCGCGACGGCTGCCATTTTTTTATGGCTATTTGATGCTGCCGATCGCGATGCTGATGCAACTGGGGACCAGCCCCGGTCAAACGTTCGCGGTCAGTGCCTTCACACCGTCATTGTTGGAAAGTTTGAGTTTGACGCAAAGCCGGCTCGGTTTGGCGTACATGTTGGGGACTCTGTTGGCGGCCATCCCGTTGACCTTCGTCGGCCCTGCGGCCGATCGTCACGGGCTCAAACGCGTCGCATCGATCGTCATCGCCGCCCTGTCGCTGGCTTGCCTGTTCGCGTCCAGCGTCAACGGGTTTTACGGTTTGTTGGCTGCGTTTTTCTTGCTGCGTTTTCTCGGTCAAGGCTCGCTGACGCTGTTGAGCGGCAACACGACGGCGATGTGGTTTCGCAACCGCATCGGACGCGTCTCGGCGGTGCTCAGCATCGGTTCTGCGATCGCGTTTGCTTGGGTTCCCGATTTGCTGGCGAGCACCATTGATGCGATCGGCTGGCGGTCGACGTACCAGACGCTTGCAGCCATCCTCGTTGTGACCTTGCTGCCGCTGGTCTTGCTGCTCTATCGCAATCGGCCGGAAGACTTGGGGCAGTTTGTCGATGGACACGCCGGACGCCTGTCACCCGGTCACGCCACCGAGACGTCTGATGCCACTACGACGTCTGATGCCAGCGCCTCCGAACTGCAGATCGAAGTGGACCCCGAGTCTCTGACCCTGTCTCAGGCGGCGCGGACGGGGTCGTACTACATTCTCGGCCTGTCCAATGTCATTTGGGCAATGGCCGGTACCGGTGTGCTGTTTTATTTGTTCACCCTTTGCGAGCAGCGCGAAATGCCGTCGGACACCGCCAGTGGATTGTTCAAAATCCTCGGCATGACGATGCTGGCGATGCAACTCGGCGGAGGCGTGTTGGCGGATTTCGTGCGACTGAACCGGTTGCTCGGCCTTGGGACCGCGATGGTCGCCGGTTCGCTGATCTGGCTGTATCTCGATCCTTCGGTGCGCGGCGCCCAAGTGTTCGCGGGTCTGTTTGGCGGCGGGCAAGGCATGTTGATCTCGGTCAGTGGTGTTGCCTGGGTGCATTTTTATGGGCGGCAACACTTGGGCAGCATTCGTGGAGCGGTCTGGTGCGGCACCGTCGCCGGCAGTGGCTGTGGGCCGTTGATCATGGGTTGGGTCAACGATGCCACGGGCAGCTATGACCAAGCGATTCTCTGCTTCGCGGCCGCCATGACGCCGCTGGCGATCGCGGCCTGGTTCATCCGCCCACCCCAGCCGATCGACGCGCAAGCGATGGCTCCCAATCAATCGTGATCTGTGGGGGGCTGGTGCTTTGCACCGATTGGAATACGGAGCTTCGTTGATCGAGTGGAAAACGGGGGGCAGGCTGTAAGTTGCGGGGCAATGAAACGAGCAATGAGCCCACGGATGGCAGCGCGAACCCACGGATGACAGGGGGCCGAAAATCCGTGGGTTCGCGCTGCCATCCGTGGGACCTCTTTTCGATCGTCAACCGAGTGAAATCGCTGGAGTGCTTCGACCAGCTTGCATCCACCAACCGCCAGGGCTTTCGGCGGTTCATTTCCCGGATCGAAGATCCGTTGGACGCCGACACGCTTGCCCCCGCCGGCTTGCGGATCGACTATTCTATTGGGCTTTGGAAACATTTCCCTTCCACCGCCCTCCTTGTTCCCAACGGATTTCTGACATGTCAACGACTCGTCGTCAGTTCATCAAAACCACGGCCGCCGGATCAGCCGCTGCCGCAACGGTTTCCGGCTTGCCTTTCGAGGCCCCCGTGATCGCGCAAGACTCTGCCCCCAAACTGCGACTGGCATCGATCGGCGTCGGCGGTTCGCGGGGACGCTACAACCGCGGCGGCCAGATCGCCCGCCAAGCGGCGAAGTTCGCCGAGATGACCGCGGTCTGTGACGTCGATGATCGCCACACCGAAGAATTCAATCAAGCGTTCGGCGGCAAACTGGCCAAGTACCGCGACTATCGCGAGATGCTGGAAAAGGAAAAGCCCCAAGTCGTGACCATCGGGACCCCGGACCATTGGCACGTGCCGATCGCGATTGCGGCACTGCGCAGCGGCGCCGACGTGTACTGTGAAAAACCGCTTACGTTGACGATCGACGAAGGCAAACAGATTCGCGCGGTCGTTGAAGAAACCGGTCGCGTTTTTCAAGTCGGCACGCAACAACGTAGCAGCAAGAATTTGTTCTTGATGGCGATCGCCATGGTCCACACCGGACGACTCGGCGACAACGTCAACGCCTACGTCGCTATCGGCGGCGCTCCGGGGGACGGCCCGTTCGAAACCACCGATGCGCCTGACGATCTGGATTGGAACCTGTGGGTCGGGCCGGCACCGGACGCTGAGTACTGCGAAGAGCGGCGGCGGATGTTCCGCTGGTACTTCGAATACTCCGGCGGCAAGATGACCGACTGGGGTGCCCACCACATCGACATCGCGCAGTGGGCACTGGCGCCGGGAGAAGACGGACCGACGCGAATCAAAGGGACCGGCCAATTCCCCAAATCGGTTCCCAGCGACCTGGACTGGGCCGCGTTCCTGGATGGCGACATCTCCTTGCCCAACGCGTTCAACACCGCGACCAAATTCAGCATCGATCTGAAGTACGACAACGGTTCGTTGATCAGCGTGAACGATCATTACAAACGTGAAGCTGACAACGTTGATTTCCCCAATGGGATCCTGTTCGAAGGCGACAAGGGACGGATTTTCGTCAACCGCGGAAAACTGCAAGGCTCGCCGGTCGACAGTTTGACCGACAGCGACAAGGCTGAGCTCAACGATTACATCGTCGAGTTGTGCAACGGCAAACAGCCCGGCAGCCACATGGGCAACTTCTTTGAGTGCATCGGCGATCGTGGCAAACCGATCTCGGATGTCTGGTCGCATCACCGCACGATGACCTCGTGTCACTTGTGCAACATCGCCTTGATGACCGGTCGCGAGCTGACGTGGGATCCCAAACAAGAAGTGTTCGTCGGCGACGATGAAGCCAACAAACTGCTCAGCCGCAAGTCGCGAGATTTCTCGACCGTCGGCTGATCGCAGCCGAGAAGGCGTTAGGCGTCGAAATTGATTCGCTTCGTTTCGCCGCCCGCACGCAGCATCGCGTAGCTCCATTCGGCGGTGACGGAGTCACCGCTGTCGGCAAATTCGCGAATCAACCAGCCGCGTTTGGCCGCCGGTGAATCTGCCGGCGGCGAGCGGCGTCGACGCTCGATGCGTTCCAACGCGATCAACGCCAGCGATGGATTGGTGGCGGCGAGTTTCTGGAAATAGCCGTCCGGCGATAATTCGTGATACCGCAGGTCCGTCTTCTTTCGCTCCAGCCATTGAGCCTCTTGGCCCAGTTGATCAATCATCCAACGTTTGCTCAACCAATCCACCCTGCCCAACGCCGGTGTCACGTTTCGCGAGTCACGTCGAAATGCGGAAACGACGTTGACCAGATCCGACCATCGCTCGATCACCAAGCTGGCTTCACCTCGATCTCGAATCGGCGTCTCGGCGACAAACCGTTTTGCGGCTTTTAGATATCGACGTTGGATCTCCAACGCACTCAACCGGCCGCGACAGGTCATCACACGACGGACGAGGTTCCAGTCCGAAGCGATGCCATGCAAGGCGGCAATCGGGCGCGGGATCGTGACAAACTCGCTCGTCGCGCCGGATTCAATCATGTCCAACACCAGCGAGACCGAACCGAATTTGACGTACTCAGCCAGCTCGGAAAGATTGGAATCGGACAAACCGATTTGAAATCGTTGACGTCGGGCGAACATCGCCTTGGTCGACCCCAATGACAGGAACGATCGCTCGCAAAACTGTGCCAGCCAATGGCCATAAACGTAAATCGGTCGTTCACCGCGATAACCGCCCATGTCGGCAACGACATCGATCGCCATCGCTTTAGGACTCAGCCGATAACATCCGTCTTCATCCAGATCTCCGGCGCCGCAGAGTGCAACGCGGGAAACCAGCAGTGCGGTCAGGTACTTTCGCTGTCTTCGAAACGCAACGTGGCGGACGACAAACCGCAACACGATCACCGTCGGCAGATGGATGCCGCGGAGCAACCCCATGAAGATCGCCTTGGCCCAAGTCGGCAATGTTTCAAATAGGACGGCGGCCGATGGAGGGCTTCCCGATGCATCCGGGGCAGTCAACGGCTCGTCAGCAGCGAGAGTTGGTTTCTGTCGAAGTTGAATCAAGAAGATGAATGCAAACGCGCACGCAAGTACCGGCATCGAGATCACCACGCTGATCAGTTGAAGCATCCACAACAGCGCGATGCAGACGCGGTAAACGCAAAGCCAAATGCCGCTGGCCACGACCGCTTCATAATTCTCTTGGCAACCGTAAACGTGTCCCAATGCGTCGGTGCTGTTCTTCAAAATCCTCACGTCCCATTCCCCGGCCGCCTCTTCCGCCGCGCCGGCAACCAGTTCATCAATGGAACATTGGCAAGCGAGTAATTCATCCGGGCTGGTCACTTCCGGTGTCGCGATTTCGATCAAGCCGCCAGGCAGCGCGTGCAAGGAGGGGTGTGTTTCGAACGTCACCGCACCACCGCTGGCGAGAAACATCTGGTCTCGATCAAAGACACCGGGGACCGTGGGCTGATTCCGACGAATCGCCGCGCAGATCTGTGAGTAAATCTCGGTTGAACTCGGCAGATCCGCCGCGATCAGATGCGGCTGATTGAGAACCAGCGTCGCGTACTCGGTTTCCATTCCCAGCAATCGCGACACCAGTTGTCGCGCCGGGGGGCACCGACGAGAAGAAGTTGACTTCACCAAGCACTCCCAGCCGAGGTAACGCATGGGCAATTGCCCGTCGATTGCCACGACTCGATTGTAGCGGATCGGAGATCCCGGCACGAACGAGAATCCGTCTGAGCCTCGTGGGAGCAGATTCCGGTCGTTTGTCGCAACCAATCCTTCTGCTAGCCGCCTGTTGATTAAATCAACAGGTCGTTAGCGCGTCGTGGATCTTGTGAACGATTCCCAGCTGAAGGAGCACTAACAGATCACTACCCGAGGACGCGGTGTTGCCTGTTACCAGCGAAGGCCGAATCGTTCGCCGCCGGTGTCGCGGTTGTTGCCGCCCTTGAGCGGCCCATCGTGAGCGGGTTTGACGGCCACTTCGCGTTGGGGTTCTTCGACCTCTTCTTCTTTCGGTTTCGAATCGTCGGCGATCTGCTGTGCCGCTTTGATCGACAACCCGATTTTTTGGCTGTCGCGGTCAAACGACAGGATTTTCACATCGACCTCTTGCCCTTCGCTGACAAACGCATCGACTTTTGAAACTCGATGGTGGGCCAGTTCGCTGACGTGCACCAAGCCTTCGACACCGGCAGTCAAGCGGACGAAACAGCCGAACGATGCGATCCGCGAAACCGTGCCCTTGTGAACGCTGCCGATCGCAAATTCCGCTTCGGCGGTGTCCCAAGGATTCTCCAACAGGTCGCGATAGGAGAGCGAGATCTTGCCGGTTTCCTTGTTGACCGAATCCAGTTTGACCTTCACCTTCTGGCCGACTTCCAATACCTCGCTGGGATGCTTGACTCGATCCCAGCTGAGTTTGCTGACGTGGATCAACCCGTCGAGTGCGCCCAGATCGACGAAGGCGCCGAAATCCTTGACGCTGCGAACCACACCTTCCATCACATCGCCGGGTTCGATTTTCGCGAGTTGCTCGGCACGCTTTTGTTCGCGTTCGCGTTCCAGGATCGCGCGACGGCTGAGCACCAAGTTGCCGCGACGCTCATTGGCCTCGGTCACCAGACAAACAAATTTCTGGTCGACGAATTCGCTGGCGTCTTCGACCCGGTATTCGGCGATCTGGCTGATCGGCATGAAACCGCGCACCCCACCGACTTTGCATTCCAGCCCACCGGTATTGTGACCGGTCACGACGGCTTCCACGACCGAGCCTTCTTCCAAATCGCTCCAGTCGGCGACGTCGATCGTCGATCCCGGCAACGAGCACATGTACAAGCCATCGTCGCGGTTGAATCCACGCACCATGACTTCCACGGCACTGCCCACCGCCGGTTCGGCGTCTTCGAATTGCTCAAACGGAATCACGCCCTCGTCGGGGCCGCCCAGCGCGATGTACACGCTGTCTTGATGAATCTTCAGCACCTGTCCCGAGATCCGCGTGCCCTCGGCCAAGGCTTCCTTGCGATCCGACATGCCCGCCGAGCCGCTCAACATCGATTCGATGTCCGCGGCCGCCAGTTCTGCGTCCAGTTCCGCCTGCAGGTCGTCGCTCAGCCCCGCACGCAACGAGGGCACGGCAACACGCTGCGGTTTCTGGGCCGCCGGAGCCGCAGCGGCAGGCGTTTCTTTCTCACCCTTGATCCGCGGTCGAGGCGGCTTTTTCTTCTTGTTCGGTTTGCCGGCTTTCTTTTCTACCGCCTCGAGTTGCTCGGTGGAGACGCTCGGAGAGGCCGGTTTGGCGATCCCCAAGCCCCGGGCGGCAAGCGGTCCCGAACCGCCGCGAGCGGCTTGGGCCGTCTGGCCAGCTTCCGCGGGCGCGGTGGCTTCAGCCGGCGCACTGGTATCAGCGGGCGCGGTGGCTTCAGCCGGCGCACTGGCAGCCGATTCAGCCGCGGGTGGCGCCGCCGGTTCGGCCGGCTGGGGGGCAATGTCGGTGGCAGGATCGTCCGTCACAGGCTGTGGTTCGTTGCTCATCGAAACAATCGACGTGGGGAAAAGTGAATGGGGTCGATCCGGCAGTCTAGCACCCCGAAAACATTGTCGGTAGTCTTCACCCCAGGTTTGTCCGCTTCTGATGGAGAACAACGCCAGATGCCCGAATTTACCGATTTTGCTCAATCGCTCAGCCAGTCCTTCTCAACCGAACTTCAGTCCGCGATCCAGGCCGCACCGCTGCCCCCACTCGGGGACGGTACGCTTCAGAAACCCCTATTGACGCTCTTGTCGGGCGGAATCGGCGATCATTTGATCGATGTCCCCGCCGCCCGCCAGATGGAAGTGATGAGCGGACTGTGGCTCGTCGCCGGTGACATTCACCGCAGCCATTCAATCAGCCAGGATCTCGGCAGCGCCGAGGGCAGTTTTTTGCACGGCATCATGCATCGGCGCGAAGGCGATTTCGGGAATTCGAAATACTGGTTCCGCCGAGTCGGCTCGCATGGTGTGTTCGATCAGATCAACACCGAGACCGATGGCCATTACGCCGATCCCTTCGAGTTTGTCGATCAGTGCCAGCAAGCGCTCGCCGGCGGATCCGACGAAGAAGTCGACCAATGCGTCGCCTCGCAGTGGATCGAATGGCAAGCACTGATGATGTATCTGGTGCAATAACCATCACGATCTTTCTCGTCGCGGCGTTGCCCGGCAAGGAACGATCCGAAACGAAAGTTCCTAATGCTTCCTACTTCGACGCCAACCGAGGCGTTTTTTTGTTAGCGGTAGGGCGCGAGCCCTCCGGTCTTCCATGCTGACACCGGACGGCTCGCGCCGTTCCGCTAACATGTCGTTCTAGGGCTGACCCGAACGGGTTTTGAATCCGCTTAACTTCAGCGGACGTTTGGGATCCGTCTTGGAGACCGACACAAAGATGCCGACCGAGGGCGATTCGCCGATCGCCGTCACCCCGATCGTTCCCGTCTGAATCCGGTCGCCCGATTCGACAAACCACCGCAACATATCGGACTGCTTGGCATCTCGATAAATCGACAGCGTTGTGGTCTTGCCGTTGGTCGTGATCTTGTTCACCGCATCGATGCGAGACTCCTCGCCACGGTCGCGGGCGAACACATCAACGCCTTGCTTGAACGATCGCAGCCCGATCCGAATCCCGTCGATTTCGAAACCGACCTGTGTTGCTGCGGGCATGCCCGCCGACATCGAGGATGTCAGCGACATCGCCGACCCAGCGGTCAGCTCGAACTGCTTGTCGGACAATTGGTAGGTCTGCTGACCCTGGATGGTTTTCGGACGCAGCTCTCCGTCGGTCGTTTCGAACCAGTCCAACCCCTGCTCCGATTCGAAGCGGTCGGCCAGCTGTGCCGGGAAGGCGTCGACTGCGCTGAGCCCCTCAAGTGACTTGATCGCCTCCGATGACTCGGTGAGTTGCTTTCCTGGACCGATCGACAGACCGCCCAACGGCTGAAATGCTTTGGGACTGCGCGGCGTTGCGTCGGATGGCATGACGGATTCGCTCGGTTGATTGGCAATATCCGAAAGCACCTCGCTGAATTTGTTGCCCAGACCGTCGCCGAGTCCGCTTCCGGTCTCTCGCCGTTTTGCGATCGGCGATCGGCTGCGGGGGACCGACACACCAGAACGCGGTGCTTGCCGACTGGCCTTTCTCGTCCGCCTCGCCGTCCCTTCTTGCCTGCTGGAACCCGACTGGTCGTCTTGATCGGCGACCTCACCCGATGCGGTTGTCGTCAACGAGGATTCGCGGACCGGCGACTCATGTTGCGACGGACGCGCTTCCGCCGCACGCCTGCCGCCGGGGTTGCGATTGACCCAAAAAACGATCGCCACAATCGTTAGCAAGACCGCTGCACTGATCCCGTGGTATTTCCAATCGCTCGCCTTTGTCCGCGGCCGAGATACAGGCGATTGCGGTCCCGGCGGCGTTTCTGATGCTGCCGAAACAGCCGGCTTGATCGCGATTTGCGTCGAAGCCCCCTGTTGCGCATCCGAAGCGGTACCGGATCGCAAGGATTCGTCATAGGCCGACCGCGAATCAGCGTTCAGCAACGTTCGCCGGGCAATGGCGACCTGGCCCAGCATCTCCTGAACGATCTTCCGCCGAGGGCCGGCCGCGATCTGATGCAGATAGGCACTCCGCGATTTCGCCGCAGATTCGATCAACGCTTCGTCGGACTCAAAGTCCGCCAGACCTAACAGGGCATAGTGGTTCGGAGGCAATCGTTCGGCCGGAATTTCCAGCCACTCTTGGTACAACGCATTCAGGTCCGCGGGATCGGAAAACGGCATCGCAGAAAAATGAAAGAAGAGGAGATTGGGGAAGCCCCTTTTATACCACGAAGCCACCGGCGCTCGGCAACGAATTCTCGCCCGAGCTGCTCATCGAGAAGGGATTTTCCGCGACACTACCGACCGCGAGACCCACTCGTCGGTGTCGACGCGTCGTTTGGCTTGGACGCCAACCGCAGCACGCGACGGGATTTTTCAGACAGCTCGCGTTTTCGCCGGTCGGCGATCAGTCGATCCTGCGGATCGATCGTCTCGAGTGTCTGAGCAAGCGCGAACGCTCCCGCGGCCTGCCAATAACACTTCGATTCGAGGTCGCCGCTGGCGGCGCGTTTGCCAAACCCTTCCCAGGTCTCGGCCAGCCAGAACAGGTCGGCGACGGAGAACTGAACACCTGTCGCGTCCAATTGGTTCACCGTTTCACTGAAGTGGAACAGTGCCGCTTTGCCGAGCGTCTTGTCCGCATCGAGTTGCCGTGCTTGCAAATAGACCGAGCGCAGGAATTCAGAGAGCTTTGCCGGCGGCTGACGCATCCGCTCGGAGAAGTTCACCGGCTGCGGCACCGCATCTGGCACGCCGTCACGTGCTCTGTCCCCGGAGGCTTGGGGTCTGTCCCCGGAGGCTTGGGGTCTGTCCCCGGAGGCTTGGGGTCTGTCCCCGGAGGCTTGGGGTCTGTCCCCGGAGGCTTGGGGCGGCGCGGAAGCCGTTGGATCGGCGGGTGGGATCGGCATCGGGCCGCCGCGTTGGATGGGCTTGGTGATCCCGTTGGATGCAAGCAATCGGATCCCCAAGCGATCGCGGTAGACGAACCCGATCGCAGTCGCCATCAACAGGAATCCCGCCGCAACCATGACGAAATTTGCGGTGAAGCTGGATCGGCGGTCCCGGCCATCGAGTGGAACCGAACGACGTGGAGCCGTTTGAGGCTTACGTCCGCGAGCCCGCTCCTCGGTCTCGTTCACCTTGGTGACGTCACCGGACTCCACGCGGGTTCCCGTTCGATCGATCGCCAACGGCTGGAACGGCATCAGGTCGGTGCAAAACGCCGAATCCAACGCATCGACGTTCTCCTGCATCACGAACACGAATCCACAATGACACTCCGCCGTCTGCCCCATGTCCGCTCGCGTGATCGAATATTCCCGCTTGCATCCAGGGCACGAAACCACGGCCAAATCAACCGCCGCCGCCTCTGCTGTCGAGTCTTCCAACTGTTCTTGCCGTTGCGGCGTCGCATCAGACGGCTGCGCCTCGGATGCGTCGGCTGGCGGCTGAAACACCGACCCTTGGCCGGCCTCGGCAACCGGCAGCTGGTACAGATCGGGAAACGCGACGATCGGCAGTTCGAAGACACTTGCGCCGTTGGATTCCGGAAGTGAATCGGCCTCCGCGTCCATCGAGTCGCACACTTCGATCACCGGGACCTGCAGCTGATACAAATCGGGAGATGCGACGATCGGCAATTCGACGGCACTTGCGTCGTTGGATTCCGGAAGTGAATCGGCCTCCGCGTCCATCGAGTCGCACGCGTCGATCACCGGGACCTGCAGCTGGTACAGATCGGGAAACGCCACGATCGGCAATTCGACGGCGCGTGCGTCGATGGGTTCCAGCAGTGAATCGGCTTCGACGTGCATTGAGTCGCAGGCGCCGAGCACCGGGACCTGCAGCTGGTACAGATCGGGAAACGCCACGATCGGTAGTTCGACGGCACTTGCGTCGTTGGATTCCGGCAGTGACGCGGCTTCGACGTGCATCGAGTCGCAGGCGTCGATCACCGGGACCTGCAGCTGGTACAGATCGGGAAACCCCACGATCGGCAGCGGGACCGCGGTTTCGGAAGCGTCGTCGACTCGTGGATCGGAATCAACGTCCGCTGGTTCGGGCGATGCTGAACTGTCGCTATGCCCGACAGAGACTTCCGTGAGGATTGCCGTCGGGACTTTGACAACAGCGCCGCACCGGCACGGCAATTCCACGCCGGCGCCCGATCGATCGACGACGTATTTGCTGCCACACTCGGCACACTCGGTCGGAATCTCGGTGACCGCCGACAGGTCCGTTGCGATCAACGTCGCCTCGCACTGACAACGCAGGGTCGGTGTGTCTGGCGGCAGCGCAATTGCATCGAGTGAAAACGCGTTGGCACCGGGGGGCGCAGCGATCAGCGACGCTTCGGTGAAAGCGAGCGTCGTACGGCAGGCTGGGCATTGGCCCGACAGCGTCATCGCGGGGCTTTGATAGCAAGACGGCTAGGCGAAGTGGATCGCCGAGTCTAGCAATCTGGCGCGGTACAGCCCAAGATTGGTTTGCGATTCTGGGGTCCAAATCGTCGCGCAAACCGAAAGTTTCACCCGTCCGGATCGGGGCTAAAGCTCAAACGCCTCGTCATCGAGGTCTTCCGGCTCCTCGTCATACGGATCGTCTTCATCGTCACCGGATCGCCGCATCAGTGCCTCCGGCGGATCGGAGCCGTCGTCGGGGAACCAGCGAATCGTTTCTCGCGGCGGATCGGAAAGACTTTCTTCGCATTCGATCGCGTTCCAGCTCAGATCGCCGGGCCCATCAGCGACATCACCGTCTTCGAATTCCTCATCGGTGCTCATCAGATACAGCGACGCGTTGCGTAAGAACCTTTCGACTTCGGCCGGTTCATAGCGATCGGTATCGTAGACGGCTTCCATATCGGGCATGTCCAACTGCCCCATGCCGACGGTGTCCATCAGCGCCCACGATTCATCGACCCGAAACAGTCGCACATTGGTCCACATGTCCAGGGGCGGCAATTCGTAGTTCCAGGCGTAGTTGAGTCCTTGTCGCAGCCCATTTTGATCTCGCAGGACTTCGCCGCCCGGATTGAAATAACAAATCGCCTGGGGCAGTTCTAAGAGCGCCGAAACCGCCTTGGTCAAGAATCGCAGCTCTTGGATCGGATCGTAGTCGTCGGGAATCAGTACCACGTCTTCAGAATCGTCGTCCTCTGACTCCGATTCATCCGCCCCCAAGACGTAGCTGATCAGCAGACGAATGTGCGAGGTGTGTTGTTGGGGAACGTCTTCACCGTCCTCCCACCCCCACGACTGTTCCGCGGCCCGTTCCAGACAGCCGGGGAACGCGAGCGGACCAAATTGACCCAAGGACCAGGCGACAAAGACGTCGGGAGAGGTTTCCGGATCTCCCATCTGGTCCGGCCACTTTTCCGTCGAGGGGGTGACCAGCAGGTGGCCTCCCACCTCGGGCCGAAAACTCATCACCAGCGTTTCCGGGGACGCACCATCGACGGCCGATTCCTGGACACCGATCATGTCAAACGCCGAGAGTTTGTCCTGCAGCTCCGCCAACCCGACGGGGCTTCGCAGCAACACGCACATCCCTTGAGTGAACAAACCCTTTGCCATGATCGCCTGTAATTACTCTTCTGCCACAATGAAAAATCGGCGACAGTGTGGGTCGCCGAGGGGTGTTTCTTACCGCATCAAGCCGCATTCGACGAGTCCAAAGGATCGCCGATCGCTAAGCAGTGCGAGAAAAAGACGTCTCGCGGGCAATCGTAAGCCATTCTACCCCAGCGGCGGGATGTAGGCCGGAGCGCTAGGTAAACATCGATGACGAGGCCCGGACGCTGACGCGAATCGGCTGATATCCATCGATGATCAGCGGTTTGACACGCGTCTACGCCCCTCGCTCCGGGCAGACAACGCTTGCCTTTGTGGTCCGGCGCGGGCAATCCGGTGTGTGGGTCAAGCTGAGGAACCGGGGCGCATACGGGCTGTCAATTCAGTCGATTTTCAGAAACCAATGCGTTCAGGTCCGCCCGACGCGTAAGCGAGGGTCACTGCGGCGCCCCTCGCGAACGCGTCGGGGCTGTCGCTAAAACCTCATCAAAGACGGCGAAACGAATGTGTCACCGCGCTAGCTCGTTCGGGCGAAACGGTGTGCCGTCGGCGGGGTGCCTACAAGCCCAGGTCGCCGAACAGCGGAGTGCTCAGGTAGCGTTCTCCCAAGCTGCACATGATCGTCACGATCCGCTTGCCTTTCATTTCCGGGCGTGCAGCGACTTGGGCGGCGGCCCACATGTTGGCCCCGCTACTGATTCCACCGACGATGCCTTCTTCTTTGGCCAGTCGTCGGCCCCAGGCGAACGCGTCTTCGTCATCGACCTGGATCACATCATCGATGATGCTGGTGTCCAGATTTTTTGGGATGAACCCCGCACCGATGCCTTGGATTCGGTGTTTCCCCGGTGACCCGCCGCTGATGACCGGCGAATGAACCGGTTCGACGGCGATCGCTTTGAAGTCAGGGTTTTTCTGTTTCAAGTAGCGGGCGACACCGGTGATCGTTCCGCCGGTGCCGACGCCGGCCACAATCGCGTCGATTTGGTGGCCGCTGTCTTCCCAAATTTCCGGCCCCGTGGTCGCTTCGTGAATCGCCGGGTTGGCGGGGTTCTCGAATTGTTGCGGCATGAAGGCGGTTTCGTCTTGGGAAACCAATTCGGCGGCTTTGTTGATCGCCCCCTTCATCCCATCTCCGGCGGGCGTCAGCACCAGGTTGGCTCCCATCGCGCGGAGCAGAGCACGGCGTTCGACCGACATCGACTCGGGCATCGTCAACGTCAGTCGGTAGCCCTTTGCCGCGCAGACGAATGCCAGGGCGATGCCGGTGTTGCCGCTGGTCGGTTCGATCACATGGGTTTCCGGCGTGATCGTGCCGTCCTTTTCGCCGGCTTCGATCATCGCAACGCCGATCCGATCCTTGACGCTGTTGAGCGGCTGAAAGAATTCGCACTTTGCGAACACGCTCGCACCACCCTCGGGCACCAAGCGATTCACTTGGATCATCGGGGTATCGCCGATCGCTTGGGTCGCGTTTGAGTAAGTCTTTCCACGTGGCATGTTCATTCCTCCCTGGAACAACCGTTGAATGATGACATCGTCTGTAAACGTTTCAGTCCACGACCCAGGTGTCCCCGGCGTGGAATAGCTTTTCTAGATCACCTTCGCCGCGGGTCTTCTTGGCGAGGTCGACTTGCGCGTTGATCTGTTCGTCGTAGGTCGAGACATTATCGACGTCACGCAAAATGCCGATCGGCTCGGGCATTTCAGGATAACGCATTCTCGCCAGCATCATTTGAATCGACGGGTTGGGATCTTTTTCGTCATGGATCAGCAGGTCGTCATCGGGGACATCGCTGCGGTTGACGATCTCCAGATGGGTTCCGACCAGACGGATCGCTTTCTCGTTGTCTTTGCCGAACACCAGCGGCTTGCCATGTTCGAGTTCGACGACGTTGTCGGCACGCTGTTTCTTTTCTTGGGCATAGGCCATCGCACCGTCGTTGAAGACGTTGCAGTTCTGGTACACCTCGACCAGCGAGGTCCCCTTGTGCTGTGAGGCGCGTTTGAGCACTTCGCCGAGATGCTTGACGTGGGCGTCCAACGAGCGAGCCACGAAGGTCGCTTCGGCGGCCAACGCGACCGACAAGGGGCTGAGCGGATGATCGATCGATCCCATCGGCGTGCTCTTGGTGACCTGGCCTTCCGTGCTGGTCGGGCTGTATTGGCCCTTGGTCAACCCGTAGATCCGATTGTTGAACAGGACGATGTTGATGTCCAAATTGCGACGCAGCACATGGATGAAGTGGTTGCCGCCGATCGACAACGCGTCGCCGTCACCGGTGATCACCCAGACCATCAGATCCGGACGCGTGGATTTTAGCCCCGTCGCAAACGTCGGCGCCCGGCCGTGAATGCTGTGCATCCCATAGGTGTTCATGTAGTACGGGAAACGACTGCTGCAGCCGATGCCGCTGATGAAAACGATCTTTTCACGCGGCACGCCAAGTTCCGGCAGAACCTTTTTCATCTGCGCCAGAATCGAATAGTCGCCACATCCGGGGCACCATCGAACGTCTTGGTCAGAAGCGAAATCAGCGGCTTTGAGAACAGGCAGGGACATGGCGGAAATATTGGGAATCGTTTTGTGTGTTTTAAATGGATGCTTCGGCGTTTAGTCGCCTCGCTCGACGCTGCGAGCAAGGCAATTCCTTTGCCGATGAAACGGCCGCGTGCTCTAAACGGCGACGGGGGCCGGCACGAGGGCTTCAATTTGCTCAATCAGTTCGCTGACGGCGAACGGTTTTCCTTGGACCTTGTTGTAACCAATGCAATCGACCAGGTGCTCCGAACGCAACAACATGCGGAGTTGGCCCATGTTCAATTCCGGCACCAACACCCGATCGAACGACTTGAGCAGGTCGCCGAGATTTCGCGGCATCGGATTGAGGTACCGCAGGTGGGCGTGGCTGACGCGGTGCCCGGCTTCCTGGCAACGGCGGACCGCTGTCAGGCAGGCGCCGTAGGTGCCGCCCCAGGACACGACCAACAGATCTCCGCTGGATTCGCCATAGACCTCTTGCTCGGGGATCCGTTCGGCGATCTTGGCAACCTTGGCAGCGCGCGTCTCGGTCATCAATTGGTGATTGGCAGGGTCGTAACTGACGTTGCCCGTTTGGTGTTCCTTTTCCAAACCGCCGACCCGATGCATCAGACCCTCGGTCCCGGGAATCGCCCAGGGCCGGCCCATGTTCTCATCGCGGAGGTACGGCAAGAAGGGCTCGCCGTCGTTGGTATCGACCGGATGCTGGATTTCAATTTGCGGCAGCGAATCCAAGGCCGGGATCTTCCACGGCTCGCTGCCGTTGGCGATGTAGCCGTCCGAGAGCAGCATGACCGGAACCATGCACTCGGTGGCAATCCGCCAAGCTTCGATCGCCATGTCAAAGCAGTCGGCCGGGGACCGCGGTGCGATCACGGGAATCGGAGACTCGCCGTTGCGGCCGAACATCGCTTGCAGCAAATCACTTTGCTCGGTCTTGGTCGGCAACCCGGTGCTCGGACCGCCGCGTTGGACGTTGACGACGACCATCGGCAATTCCAGCATCATCCCCAAGCCCATCGCTTCGGCTTTGAGCGCGATTCCGGGACCGCTGCTGGCGGTGACCGCCATCGTGCCCCCGAACGCCGCTCCGATCGTGGCGCACATCGCGGAGATTTCGTCTTCGGCTTGGAACGTGCGAACGCCAAAATTCTTGTGCTTGGTCAGTTCATGCAGAATGTCGCTGGCCGGCGTGATCGGATACGTGCCATAGAACAGATCTTTCTTGCTGAGCTTGCTGGCGGCCACCAAGCCCCACGCCAAGGCCTGGTTGCCCATGATATTGCGGTACGTGCCCGGGGAAAGCTCGGCCGCTTCGACTTGATAGCTTTCGCCGAACGCCTCGGTGGTTTCACCGAACGCCCAACCGGCCCGCAACGCCGCCACGTTGGCTGACGCGACATCCGGCTTCTTGCCGAACTTGTTTTCGATGAAACGCAGCGTCGGGTCGAGCGAACGGCCGAACAGCCAGTACACCAGGCCCATGGCAAAAAAGTTCTTGCAGCGGTCCGCAATTTTGGGGCTCAAACCGTGCTCGGAGACCGCGGTGCGGGTCAACTGGGTCATCGGCACCTTGATCAGCCGATAACTGTCGTTGATCACCGTTGCCTCCAACGGATTGGCATCGACCTTGGCCAGTTTGAAATCCTTGTCGGTGAATCCGTCTTCGTTGGCGATCAGGATGCCGCCTTTGCGAAGATCCTGGATATTGGTCACCAACGCGGCCGGATTCATCACCACCAGTGCATCGAGCGTATCGCCGGGCGTGAAGATTTCCTCTTTGGCAAACTGGACCTGGAAACCGCTGACCCCGGCTCGGGTGCCCCGCGGGGCGCGGATTTCCGCCGGGAAATCCGGGAACGTGGCCACGTCGTTGCCAGCCAAGGCACTGGTATTGGTCAGCTGGGTCCCCAATAACTGCATCCCGTCGCCCGAATCTCCGGCCAGTCGCACGGTGATTCCTGAGACGGATTTGACATGTTTTGTAGTCGTCATGAACTGCATCTTTCGCGTCGTCTGGTGGCCTCGCCGGGGCATCTGGCGGCGTTGCCGAGGTTTCTACCGCGCCATCGCTGCGGCAATCCGTTTCTGGGCCTCAAGTTGTAGCGACCAACGGACTGTAGGGGTTGTATCGAGTGTTCCAATTCGGAAACTTCGTCAAATTCTATAATTCGGCCATCAAAAGGTAATGACCGGGAGTGTTGAAACAGGCATTTTGCGCAAGAAACGCCCGGACCAACGTGTTTTCGCCTTGCAAATCGGGTGTTTTCTTGCGGTTACACCGCGACACGATGTCCCGGGGCGTACCGCACTTCCATCATTTCGATCTTCTGACGGGTTGCCTGAAGTACCTCAAAGGCGGCGTCTCCGATCTGGAACGTCGCCCCGGCTTCGGGGATCTCTCCCAGGTTGCTGAGCACCATTCCCGCGACCGTTTCATAGTCGTCGCTCTCGGGCAGCTCCCAATGCAGCCGGTCGTTGAGGTCATCGATCATCACGCGACCACTGACGATGACCGTGGATTCGTTAATGATTTCGAACCGCGTTTCCTCGTCTTCGTCGGATTCGTCGACGATTTCACCGACGATTTCCTCCAATGCGTCCTCGATGGTCACCACCCCGGCGGTCTGTTGAAATTCGTCCAAGACGATCGCCATGTGGGATCGGCTATGCAAAAACTCTCTCAACAGCGATTCGACGCTGCGATCAACGGGCACCGTCCAGGCGTGCCGCATGATCTCTCCGAGCGGCCGCGAGGGGGTTTTTCCGTCGGCAATCTCCGGCAGCAGATCTTTGACGTACAGCACTCCGACGACCTTGTCCAAGGTCCCGTCGTACACCGGCAACCGGGTCCGCCCCGATTCAATCACCTGCTGCATCACCGCCGGCCAGGTGTCGCCCAGCTGGACCGCATCGATGTCCCCACGCACGGTCATGATGTGACCGACGGTGTCGTCGCTCAGGTCCATCACGTTTTGAATCATCTCGCGAATACCGGGACCGAAGATGCCTTTGTTGGTTCCCGCGGCAATGATCGTGCGGATCTCGTCTTCGAGTAACTCTTCGGACTCGTCTTCGTTTTCGTCCTGTCCCGACAACCGGCGGGTGAGCGCCGCGATCACTTCACCGGGAATAGAAAACGGGTTCATGACTGACGTCAACGTGCGCCAGAACGGCCAGGTGTGATAAAGCACCGGCGCCGATGCAAATCGGGTGACCGCCGCCGGTAGCCAAGCGTGAACGAACATCATCGAGATTGTCGCCAAGACGACCCATGCGACCAGCGACCCGAACATGTTGGTCAAGGCCAGCGAGCCGGTGCCCTGTTTGGAAATGATCAGGGCAGCCGTGCCCGCAATCAGAAACAACACCGTTCCGATCATCCGCAAGTATTCGCTGCCGCGAATCGCTGCGTCCTGATGTTCCAGCACGCTGCTGAAACGTTCTCGGCGTTTCTTGACGCGGCAGAACGCTTCCAACGATCGTCCCGCGAAACAATCCAGTAACTCCGCGCCCAATCCACCGATGCTGCTGACCAGGAATCCGGCGGCGGAAACCATCAGGTAAGGCCACGCATTATCCATGCTGGTCGCCCTCCGCCACAGCCGGTGCCTGGATCCCCAGATGCGCCAGCACCTCACGTTCGGCGTCTCGCATCAGCGCCCGCTCGTTGGCTTCGTGATCGTCCATGCCACCGATATGCAGCACGCCATGAATCACGTACAGCAACACTTCATTGGCAATTTCCCAGCCCAGCTCCGATGCGTTCTCTTGAGCGGTCTCGACGCTGGCGACCAATTCGCCCTCGATGTGATCGGGATCGTCCGAATAGGGAAAACTGATCACGTCGGTCGGGTAATCGTGTGACAGATGGCGGACATTGATTTCGTGGATCGTCACGTCGTCGGTGATCCGAACGCCGATGTGGCCGCGTTGGAATCCACGCAGCGCCGCGGCCGCTCGCACCGCTTCGGAAATCCGATCATCGCTCAGTCCCAGACGATCCTGCCAGGCTTCCACCGTGACGTCCCACAAGACATCCACCGCGACGCCGGCACCACCGCTGGCACTGTCGGTCGCGCAGTCGCGGAGGGCACTGCTGTCGACTTGATCGGTCGGAGCATTGCCAACGATCGCACCGAAAGGCTCAGGTTCCTCGATATCGGGAGATGCCGGCTGAGACTTCGAATCGGTCTCAGGCTGGCTGTTGGCTTGGGTATTTGACACGTGCGTGATAGATAGCGGTAAGGGACTTCACCAAACTTTTTCGAACAAGATTCAATTGCTGGAACGTCAACCCGCACTCGTCGAATTGACCGTCGGCCATTTTCTTTTGCGCGATTCGATCGACCAGGTTCTGAATCCGCGCCGGAGTCGGATCGACCAGCGTACGGCTGGCACTTTCAACGGTATCGGCCAGCATCATCACGGCCGCTTCCAAGGTCTGGGGCTTCGGCCCAGGATAGCGGAAATCCTTGTCACTGACCTGTTTTTCGTTTGGATTGTCTTCACTTCGTTTGGCCGCTTCGTTGAAGAAGTATTCGACCAGCGTGGTGCCATGGTGCTGCATGATCAAGTCGATCAGCGGTTGGGGCAGGTGGTGATTACGCGCCAAATCCGCTCCGTCTTTCACGTGTGCGATAATCACCAACGTGCTCATCGCCGGTTGCAGCGAATCGTGTTGGTTGACTCCACTTTGATTTTCGATGAAGTACTCCGGCTTGAACATCTTGCCGATGTCATGAAAGTACGCTCCGACGCGGACCAGCAATCCGTTGGCCCCGATCGCATCGGCGGCGGCTTCGGCGATCGACGCGACGTTGATGCTGTGATTGTACGTTCCGGGCGCACGCTGTGCCAAACGACGCAACAGCGGGTGGCTGGCGTCACTGAGGCTCAACAGGCTGAGATCGGTTTGGACGCCGAATGCTTTTTCGATCAACGGCAAGATCGGCGTCAGCGCCGCTGCCGAAATCACGATGAATGCCCCGGCACGCAAGCCCTCTTGGGCCAAGCCGGCCAGCACTTCCAGAAAGCTCACCGTCGTCGGCGCGAGACGTTCCACGCCGGTCGGGATCGTCGTCGTATCGCCGGTCACGATCCCCACCCCGACCACGGTCAGGAACGTGACCGCGGCGGAGACGCCGCCGACAAACAACAAATGGCTTTGGGTTCGGATCCGTCCGGTCAGCAGTGTCGACGTCGTGACCGCCGCGGCCAACATCACCAAATGGCTGAGCCCTTCGTTCAAAAACAACGTCACGCTGATGATTGCCGCCGACATCAGCAACAGCGACAGATCGCGACCGTACACGATCGCGGTGATGATCGAGGCGATGACCAGCGGGGCTAGTTCGCTGCGATACTTGTCGCTGGCAACCCAGTAACTGATTCCGATCGTGCAGACGAACAGGAACAGCAACTTGGAAAGCTTGACGCGGTCAAACACCAACGAGCGATCGTCGACAAACAGGATGTAAGATCCGCACAATAAATAAAGTGCCGCAATCATTCCGCCGTACGCGGCCACCCGGGCGATTCGGTCGATCGCGCCGCGGTAGTTGGTCCATTGGCGGTGCTCCATGTGCAACAAACGCAATTCGTGCTCATCGAGCGGCTCACCCGCGTCGGCGAGTTCCGATTGCCCGGCGTAGAACTTTTTCATCACCGGCGGGACGCTGGCGGCGATCTCCGCTCGCGCCTTGCCGCTGGCTTCGTCGTCATAGGACAACGTCTCATATTCCGGCAGCCGCTTGTCGACCCAATGGCTGACCATCTGAGCGACCAGGCGGTGTTGATCGGTTTCGACCTGACCGCCGAATTGCGAGCGAAACTCTTCGGCCAACATCGATTCGATTTTGGGTTTCATCAACGCGATCTGGACGTCGTCGACGGTGACTTCGACGGCATCGGACGGCTCGGTCGAATAGACGCGGATGAATCGCTGGCTGCCCTGTTCGGCCTGGTGCTTGATCGATTGCAACAAACCGTTGTCGAACTCGTCCTTCTGCAAGTTCTTGATCGCGGTGTCCAGTTTTTCCAGTTCGGGATCACTGGCAAAAACGGCCTTCATCGCGAGGAATTGCTGATCGGCCGATGGCTGATCGGTGGTCGCCGATTCGGGCGTGACCGCCACGGTCGCGACAAACTCCTCAAACGCCTTTCGCTCCTCGTCATTCATTTCCTTGAGCGATTGCGCATCCAGAATCACGAACAAGCGATTCTTCAAACGTGCCCGCAGTTGCTCCAGCGGTGCTTTCCAGTTCCGATAGTAGACCGGAACCTCGCGTACTTTTTGCAGCCGCAGTGCTTCGGTCTCGATCTGGTTCTCGACCTCGAAATTCACTCGCGCGATGATGTCGCGCACCGGGATCATGCCCGTGCGATAGGCGAATCGGGGTTCCCAGGTCCGGCAAACGACCAGCAGCGCGATCGCCGCGGACAGTCCGATCAGGATCCGGACGGCCCAATCGGCCTTGTCGCTATCGATCCACCATTGAACCATCTTCGGCTTGGGAATCCCCAGCGATTCGATGCGTTCTTGCCGCGTTCGCGTCTTTGTTTGGCCGTTCATGTCTGCGGATCCGATTCCTCGGGTGGGCTACCGATCCAACGTTTCCTCGCCACCGCTGCGCCCGGACAATTCGCCTCCGATCACCCGCACGCCGCTGCGCCGCGGACGAGTCGAAGCTCCGGTATTCTCAGTCTCTTCGTAGGCTTCGACGATGCGTTGCACCAGTCGGTGCCGGACGATGTCTTCGCCGGTCAATCGAATCATGCCGATCGCCTTGATCCGATGGAGACGACGGATGGCGTCTTTCAATCCGCTCGTCACTCCACGCGGTAAATCGAGCTGCGTGGCGTCACCGCTGACCACCATCTTGCTGCGTTCCCCCATCCGCGTGAGAAACATTTTCATTTGTGCGATCGTCGTGTTTTGGGCTTCGTCCAAGATGATGAAGGCATCGTTGAGTGTCCGTCCCCGCATGTAGGCCAGTGGAATCACTTCGATGACTTCCTGCTCCATTAACTCACGCGCTTGGTCATAGTCAACCATTTCGCCCAGTGCGTCCAACAGTGGTCGCAGATAAGGGTTCAGCTTGGCGCGTAAGTCCCCGGGCAGAAAACCCAGACTTTCGCCCGCTTCCACGGCGGGGCGGACGAGGACGATCTTGCGAATCTGGCCGGCTTTGAGAGCCTCCACCGCGGTCGCCACCGCTAAATACGTCTTTCCACAGCCGGCCGGCCCGGTCGCGAAGGTCAAGTCGTACTCGCGAATCGCATCGACGTATTTGGCTTGCCCCTCGGTTCGCGGACGGATTCTGCGGCCGGCATGTTGGATCGCAATGTCTTCGCCGCCGGACACCTTCAATTTGGCGCCCGGTTCGACCTTGGCGCCCTCCTCGACCGCAGCCGTCTCCACGTCTTCGCCGCCGATCGCACCCTGCTTTTGAACTTTGTGCAGCAGTTTTTCCAGGGTACGCATCGCCCCGGAGACGCCCTCGCCCTCGCCGGCGATTCGCACTCGTCCGTTTCGATGCGTGATCGTGACATCGAATAACTGCCGCAGCTTTCGTAAATGTTGGTCTCGGGGACCGAAAAGCTGCAACAACTCGTCGGGCGCCGTGACCGTTAATGTGGCTTCAGTCATTCGGTTTAGGCCGACCTCTCGGCCATCAGTTTGGGATGATCCCGTCGAACCGTTCCTGTCGGGCGGCCCCTGTCCGGGATCACGAAGTAATCAATCAATCGTATCGACTTCACCAGAAGAAGACACCGCATTATGGGCCACCAACACCGGTGGCGAAGCAGAAAAATGCCGGCACGCTCGCTGCCAGCAACGAGTCGGTCACGTCCCACACCCCCCCCAATCCGGGCAGCAGGTTGCCGCTGTCCTTGACGCCGGAATCCCGTTTAAACAGGGATTCAGCGAGGTCTCCCACCATGCCCGAGATCGCCAGGGCCGGTCCCAGCACGATCGCCCCGACCCAGGATGAGGCCAAAAGTGCGGATAAACCAGTTTTAACGGCGGTCTCGTTCATCACCGTCGTAGTGTCCGCCGGGCGTGCCAGTAATGCGGGAAACAAAAACGCCAGCGCCAAATAGGCGACAACCGTCGACGCCAAGATGCCTCCGATCGCCCCCTCGATCGTTTTTCCGGGCGACAGCCGCGGGATCAACTTGTGTCGCCCCAGCGCCCGGCCCGAAAAATACGCGCCCGCGTCGGCCACTTTGGTGACCAGGATCGTCGTCACCAAGGCGGCGAGTCCGAATCGCCCCGCCGTCGTCTCGGCGTGCAGGCCACGGAGTGCGATCAGCATCGCCATCGGCACTCCGACATACATCGAAACGAAAATCGCCGCCGAGGTTCGCCGGATCGCGTTGCCGGGGGTTTCGTTGCCGCTTTTTCCATACTCTCGCATCTCGGCGATCAAACTCAGAAACACCGCCGCCGCCGCCGCCAGCACGATCCAGCCCAACCGCCCCACGGGGCAGTTTTTAGGGTAGTCGTCCGCGCTCAGTACCCACAGGAACGGGACCGCCGCCGAGGACGCGACCAGCGTGGCAGCGACCACTGCGACCGTCCGCCGGACCGGTTGGCCGCCCGCAGCGAGCATCACCGCGATTTCCCAGGCCGTGCCGATCGCGAAAAACAGCAGCAGTGGCAACAGCCAGACGCCATCAGCACCCGGAATGCGGATCGAGTAGTCGAGCGACAATAAACCGAGAACGATCACAATCAAGATCGCGCTGGTTCTCAAACGATCACGCAGCATCAAGTCTCACCGAACGTTGATTCGACAGGTGTGTCAGTGAGCCCGCCGAAGCGTCGGTCCCTGCACCCGAAACTCTCCAGCGCCGCCGCGAATTCCTGGCGGCTGAAATCGGGCCAACAGGTATCTGTGACCCACAACTCGGCATAGCTGAGTTGCCAGAGCAAGAAATTGCTCACCCGCATTTCGCCCCCGGTGCGGATCATCAGATCGACATCCGGCAACCCCGCGGTGTAGAGCCTTTGCGTGATGGTTTGTTCGTCGATGGCGTCGACGTCCAACAGTCCGGCTTGGACATCACGACAAATCGAACGCGTCGCCATCGCCAGCTCGTCGCGTCCGCCATAGTCAATCGCGAGCACCAGTTGCGTGCCTGGGTTGTCCGCCGAAACTTCGATTGTTTTGTCCATTTCGGCCAAGACGCTCGCGGGCAATCGATCGCGTCGCCCGATCACCTTCAGCCGTAAGCCCTGCTTCATGATCAGCTCGCGCTCCTCGACCAGGTACTGCTCGAGCAACTGCATCAGGAATTCGAGTTCCGCTTTGGGGCGTTTCCAATTTTCACTGGAAAGGCAATACAGGGTGACCGCTTCGATTCCGAGTTCGGTGCACGTCTCGCTGACCATCCTGACCGAATCGACGCCACGGCGATGCCCTTCGATTCGCGGCATGCCGCGCGATTGAGCCCAGCGACCGTTGCCGTCCATGATGATCGCAACATGATCGGGCAGGCGTTGGGGCGCCGCGTTCGGATCGACGCTGCGAGCCTCGTCGGTTTGCGGAGACGTTGAGTCGGGGGTCTTTGCGTTCATCGGTCGCTCAGGCTCCGATCGGCTGCAAATTCAACTCGTCGGATTGCTTCGTGAAAATGGTTTGGGCACGGTCGGGGCCGACCGACAACACGCCGACTGGGATTCCGACGAGGGCTTCGATTCGTCGCACATAGGCCAACGCGCCCTCCGGGAAATCCTCTTCGCGACGCACGTCATCGACCGGTTGTTTCCAGCCCGGGATCGTTTCATAGATCGGCTTGCAACGGCGAAGCTGGTCGGCATGGCCCGGGAATCGCGTGATCCGCTCGCCGTCCAATTCATAAGCGACGCAAATCTTGAGCTCATCCAAGTGCGCCAGCACGTCCATCATCATCAACGCCAATCGGGTCACGCCGCTCAGTCGTGCCGTGTAGCGAACCGCAACCGCATCGAACCATCCACAGCGTCGCGGACGCCCGGTCGTCGTCCCAAACTCATTGCCCAGCGTGCGGATTTGATCGCCCGTTTCGTCATCCAGTTCCGTCACAAACGGCCCGCCACCGACGCGCGTGCTGTAGGCCTTGCAAACGCCCAGGACCGTGTTGATCCAGCGCGGCGGCACCCCGGCACCGGCACAGACGCCGACGCCGCTGCTGTTGCTGCTGGTGACAAACGGATACGTGCCGTGATCGATATCCAGCAGCGCCCCTTGAGCGCCTTCAAACAGGATCCGTTTGTCCTGTTCGGCGGCATCCAACAGCGTATCGGTCGTGTCAGCAATCATGCCCTGCAGGCGGTTCGCCCAGCGGGTCGCTTGAGCGATGACCTTGTCGGCGGCGATCGAATCGAGTTCCTCCTCGGACGCTCCCATGTTTCGCAAGATTGCCAGTTTCTGTTCCGCGACCGTCCGGATGCGTTCATCTCGGCCGGGTTGGACCAAGTCGGTCATTCGGATCGCGTGGGTGCGTCCCACCTTGTCTCGATAACACGGTCCAATGCCTCGGTTGGTCGTGCCGATCGACTCGCCACGCAGTGCGGTGGCGTTGATCTGGCGGTCTTCGGCCATGTGCCACGGCATGACCAGGTGGGCCCGCTCGCTGATTTGCAGGTTTTCGTCGCAGTTGACTCCGCGGGGGGCAAGCCCCTCCATCTCGCCGATCATGGTCTCGGGATTGATCACCACACCGGGGGTGATCAGATTTTGGACCCCGCGATGCAGGATTCCGCTGGGAATATGGTGCAATTTGTAGACTTCATCGCCGACAACCACCGTGTGGCCGGCGTTTGCTCCGCCCTGATAACGGACGACCAAATCAAATTGTGAAGCCAGCAAATCAACTAATTTGCCCTTCGCTTCATCACCCCACTGCAAACCAATGACGCAAGTTCCCGACACCAGAATCACTCCGGAAAAATTGATGAGGCCGGGAAGATTTCGTTCCCCGGCGCAGAATCCCAGAGCCTAAGCCCCAACACCCCGAATGGCAACGGGAGAGAGAGAAGTTCCATTCCCTCTCTTAAAACTGCAACACTCCGCCTATACTCCCACGGCCGGGCATGGCTTGCCCGTTACTAACGCTAGATTCCCCACCCTTACGGCGTCCTGATGTCGGATTACAACCTGACCCACCTAAAACAACTGGAAGCGGAGAGCATTCATATTTTCCGCGAGGTGGCTGCAGAATTCCAAAATCCCGTGATGCTTTACAGCGTCGGCAAAGACTCTGCAGTGCTGCTCCATCTGGCTCTGAAGGCCTTCGCTCCGGCCAAACCTCCGTTTCCCTTGCTGCACGTGGACACGACGTGGAAGTTCAAGGAGATGTACGAGTTCCGGGACAATTATGTCGCCAAGGAATTGGGGCTGGATCTGATCGTGTACATCAACGAAGAAGGCCTCAAGCACAACATCAAGCCGTGGGAGGACAGCGAGCGTCACACCGAGATCATGAAGACTGACGCGCTCAAGGCCGCTCTGGATCAATACGGTTTTGACGCCGCCTTCGGTGGGGCGCGTCGCGACGAAGAGAAATCGCGGGCCAAGGAACGAGTTTTCAGCTTTCGCGACAAAGGCCACCGCTGGGACCCCAAGAACCAACGACCCGAGCTTTGGAACCTCTACAACGCACGCGTCAACAAGGGTGAGTCGATTCGCGTGTTCCCGATGAGTAACTGGACGGAATTGGACGTCTGGCAATACATCCATCTGGAAAACATTCCGATCGTGCCACTTTACCTGTCGACCAAACGCAAGGTCGTCGAGCGGGACGGGATCCTGATCATGCGCAACGACGACCGCATGCCGCTGTTGGAAGGCGAAGTCGAAGAAGAAAAGATGGTGCGGTTCCGAACGTTGGGCTGCTACCCGCTGTCCGGGGCGGTCGAATCCGAAGCGACCGATCTGGTGGACGTCATCCAGGAAATGTTGTTGACCACGACCAGCGAGCGACAGGGACGTGTGATCGACAAAGACGAAGGTGGAGTCGGCATGCAAAAGAAAAAAGAACGGGGCTATTTCTAGCCATCGGTCACCGCTTTCTTTCACCGGTCCATTCGCCAACGCCTCGGCCGCGTCACCCCCTCAACACCTCTCACCAGCAACCATGTCTCACCAGTCTGACCTCATCGCAACCGACATCAACGCCTATCTCAAGCAACATGAGAACAAGCAACTGTTGCGGTTCATCACATGCGGCAGCGTGGACGACGGCAAGAGCACGCTGATCGGACGCCTGCTGTACGATTCCAAGTTGGTTTACGAAGATGAACTGGCCAAGGTCCAATCGGATTCCGCCAAACAGGGTTCGACCGGCGGAAACTTTGACCCGTCCCTGTTCATGGATGGGTTGAAGGAGGAGCGCGAACAGGGAATCACGATCGATGTCGCCTACCGTTACTTCAGCACTGCGAAGCGAAAGTTCATCATCGCCGACACCCCCGGCCATGAACAATACACGCGAAACATGGCGACCGGCGCCTCGACCGCGGATCTGGCCATCCTGATGATCGATGCCCGTCACGGCGTGCTAACGCAAACCCGACGGCATTCGTTTATCGTCTCCCTGCTCGGGATTCGTCACGTCGTCGTGGCCATCAACAAAATGGACTTGATCGAATTTTCCGAAGAAAAATACGAAGCGATTTGCGACGACTATCGTTCCTTCGCCACACGACTGGATCTTCCCGACCTGCACTTCATCCCGATCAGCGCGCTCAATGGTGACAACGTCGTCGATCGCAGCAAGTCGATGCCTTGGTACACCGGCACGACGCTGATGGGTTTCCTGGAATCGGTTTACATCGGCAGCGATCGCAACCTGCAAGATTTCCGGTTTCCCGTCCAATTGGTCAATCGCCCCAACTTGGATTTCCGCGGTTTCTGTGGCACGGTCGCCTCCGGGATCATTCGTCCCGGCGAAGAGATCATGGTGTTGCCGAGCAAGCGAACCTCCAAAGTCAAATCGATTGTGACCTACGAGGGTGAAGTCGAGGAAGCCTACGCTCCGCTGTCGGTCACGCTGACCTTGGAAGACGAAATCGATGCCTCGCGCGGAGACATGATCGTTCGCCCGGGAAACCTTCCCAAGTCGCGAGATTCGATCCAGGCCATGCTGGTTTGGATGGGCGAAGAGCCGATGGTGCCCGGCAAGACGTACCTGTTTAAACACACCACGCAAACCGTTCCCGGGACGATCGACACGCTCAACTATCGAGTCGACGTCAACACCTTGCACCGCAGCCCTGCCCCCGAGTTGGAACTCAACGCCATCGGTCGCGTCGGTATTTCGCTGTCTGCCCCGATCCATTTTGATGCCTATCGCCGCAACCGTTCCACCGGCGCGTTCATCGTGATCGACCGGATCACCAATGCGACCGTCGCGGCCGGGATGATCCTGGACAAATCGGGTGATGGTGGGACGAAATCGGTCTGGGACGAAGAGGAAGCCGGCGATCGCGACGACAATGCACCGGTCTCCGTGGTCACCGCCGACGAGCGCGCTGCCCGGTTCGGCCAACAACCGGCCACGGTGCTGCTGACCGGATTGACCGGGTCGGGCAAGACCGCAATCGGCCAAGCCCTCGAGCGCAAACTGTTCGACAGTGGTCGGGCCGTTTCGGTCATCGACGGTGAACACGTCCGCAAGGGCCTGTCACGTGACCTCGGCTTTAGCGCCAATGATCGCAGTGAAAACCTTCGCCGAAGCGCACACTTGGCTCACACGCTGAACGAGGCGGGGATGATTTGCATCGCCTGCTTCGTCGCCCCCAGCGAAGAGGTTCGCCAGAAAGTGGCCTGCGTGATCGGTGAAGACCGCTTCCTGGTCGTGCATGTTGCGACGCCCGTGGAGGTCTGTCGCCAACGTGACGAGAAAGGCCAGTACGCACGAGCCGACGCCGGTGAATTGTTGAATTTTCCCGGTGTCACGGCCCCCTACGACACTCCGCCCAACCCCGATGTCACCCTCGACGCGTCCCAGCAGACCATCGACGAGTGTGTCAATCAAGTCATCGAAGCGCTACGGACAAAAGCGATCATCAAATAAGTGGCGTAAGCTTCCAGCTTGCGATTCCCCGCCACCACGGGTGGCGTACCGGCTTGTTGATTGAGTGGGATCAGCCGTATCGCGCGAGCGTACGGGCCTCGACCACCAAGCAAACGCCCGTAAGCCCGTAGGCTCGCGGCAAACGGCTGATTAAATCAACAGGCCGGTACGCTTCCAGCTTGCGCTCCCCCGCCACCGCAGCACGTTTACCCCACGGAAGGTCGTCGTGCAGTTAAGATCGAGTGTGCCAATCGATTGAACACGCGCCGAGGAGTTTTGATGATCGATCGCTTTCCCGCTGTCTTACGCTCAGCCATTTGCGGTTTGCTTTTAGTCGTCACTGCCGACCGGCTCGTTGCCGCACCGCCTGATTTGGACGACCCGGCAACGCAGCAGCGAATTCGTGCGCTCGTTCAGCCGTATCTCGATTCCGAGCAAGTCGTCGGTCTTTCGTTGGGGCTGATCGCGGGCGATTCCTCAGCGACGTTTCACTTCGGCAAGACATCCCATCGCGGTGAAAAGCCGACCGATCAAACGGTTTATGAAATCGGCTCGGTCTCGAAAGTTTTTACGGGAATCCTGCTCGCCGACGCGGTCGTCCAAGCCAAAGTCAAGCTGAACCAGGATGCCGCCGACCTGTTGCCCGCTGGTGCCAGGATGCCCGATTCAAACGGCAAGAAAATTTCGCTGTTGGATCTTTCGATCCATCGATCGGGGCTGCCGCGATTGCCGAGCAACATGAAAAACGTCGGCGGTGAAAATCCCTATGCTGATTACACTTCCCAGCTCGCCCTCGAATTCTTGAACGACTATTCATTGAGCCGGGATCCGGGCGACAAGATGGAGTACTCGAACCTTGCGGTTTCGTTTCTTGGTTATCTACTCTGTCACCAAGCCGGCAAATCGTACGACCAGCTGTTGTCCCAGCGCATCGCCAAGCCGCTGGGAATGACCAGCACCACGGTGACCGGCGACGACGAAGTCCTTCAGCGTCTTGCAACCGGCCACAGCACTCCCGGAAAGCCGCATTCGACGTGGGAGTTTGCCGACATGCCCGGTGCCGGCGGGATCCGCAGCACGGTCACGGACATGCTGCGGTTTGCCAAGTCGAATCTCGATCCTCCGGACGACGACTTGGGAAAAGCGTTACAGCTTGCTTGGCAGCAGCATCGCGGCGGCGACGCCAAGGACTTTGCGATGGGGCTCGGTTGGCACATCGCCCGAGACGGATCGACGCGCTGGCACAACGGACAAACCGGCGGCTACCATGCCATGTTGTTCGTCAGTCGCGAGGTTCCGGCGGCCGTCGTGTTGCTGACCAACACGGCAACCATGGAAGTCGATCGGCTGGCCGAGGACTTGATCCGCATGTTGGCCGGTGCGGCCGTCGAGCCCCGAACGTTTCAATCGACGATCGACGTGCCGATCGCAAAGATGAAACGATGCGAAGGCCGTTACCAGATCGCCCCCGGAGCCGTGTTCGATGTCAGCATTGTGAAAGACCGATTGATGGTGCAATTGAGCGGTCAGCCCGCGTTTGAAGTCTTTCCCAAATCCGAAACGGAATGGTTTTACAAGATCGTCCAGGCCACGCTGACGTTTAAAGACGAGCAGAACGGACGATTCGAAGCGTTGGAGCTGTTTCAAAACGGCATCCGCGTCTCCGCCACGCGGATCGCACCGGCCGAGGCCGAGTAACGCGATCCGCCGCCAGGGGCGACCCCCGGAGGGGATCGCGGTGAAGCATTTTATAGCGGTAGGGCTCACGCCCAATACCGCTAACAAGAAAGACGTCGGTTGGCACCGCGTCCGATTGGACGGATCGCTGCGTTTATTCCGTCAGTGGTTTGACGTGCCAGATTTCATCGGCGTACTGCTGAATCGTTCGGTCGCTGGAGAACCATCCGCTGTTGGCGGCATTGAGAATGCTCATCCGGTCCCATTGATCGGGCTTTTGGTAGGTTTCCGCCACGCGCACTTGGGCGTCGATGAAGCTGCGTAGATCGGCGATGGTCAGCCATTGGTCGTGGGGGTTTCTCAGACCCGAGGTCAATTCGCCGAAGACACCGGGTTCGGAGCCGTGGAAATGACCCCCTTCGAGCAATTCCATCACGCGGGCGATCGCGGGATCGGCGGCGATGATCGCATTGGGATCATAGCTCTTTCGCGTCTCTTGGGCTTCGGCGGCATTGAGTCCGAAGAGGAAGAAGTTTTCGGCACCGGCCTTTTCGCGAATCTCGATGTTCGCCCCATCGAGTGTCCCGATCGTCAGCGCTCCGTTCATCATGAATTTCATGTTGCCCGTTCCCGACGCTTCTTTGCCGGCGGTGGAGATCTGTTCGCTCAACTCGGTTCCGGGGCAGATGACTTCCATCGCCGAAACGCGGTAGTTGGGGAAGAACACCAATCGCAGCAGATCGCGTGCGCGGGGTTCGCTGTTGACGACGCGGGCGACGTTGTTGATCAGTTTGACGATGAGCTTGGCCAAGTGATAGCCTGGCGCCGCCTTACCTCCGATCAAGACGCATCGCGGCACCATGCCGTCGGTTTCGCCGCGCAGGATGCGGTCATACAAGTGGATGACGTGCAACACGTTCATCAACTGTCGCTTGTACTCATGGATCCGTTTGACTTGAACGTCGAACAGCATTGAGGCGTCGAAGTCGACGCCGGTGTTATCCTGGACGTACTTGGCCAATCGCTTTTTGTTGGCGTTCTTGACTGCCCGCCAACGGCTGCGGAATTCGGCGTCTTCGGCGAGCGGGGCCAATTCCTTGATCTCTTCCAAATTGGATTCCCAACGCGTGCCGATCGTTTCATTCATCAAGTCGCGCAGTCCCGGGTTGCAGTGGGACAGCCAGCGCCGTTGGGTGACGCCGTTGGTCTTGTTGTTGATTTTGTTCGGCCAGATGCGATCAAAATCGGCGAACAGTCCGCTCTTGAGCAAATCGGTGTGAAGCTGTGCGACGCCGTTGACGGAAAAGCTGCCGACGATCGACAGGTAGGCCATTCGAATGTGCGGCGTGTGGCCTTCTTCGATCAGCGACACACGTTTCAGCAAATCGGGCTCGTTGGGGAATTTTTCGGCGACCTCGGCAAGGAAACGCTCGTTGATTTCAAAAATGATTTCCAGGACACGCGGCAGCAACTGTCCGAACAGGCTGACCGACCAGCGTTCGAGCGCTTCGGGCAACAGGGTGTGATTGGTGTACGCCATGCACTGCGTCGTGATCGCCCAGGCCTGGTCCCATTCAAGTTCATGTTCATCCATCAGCAGCCGCATCAGCTCGGGAACGGCGCAGGCGGGGTGCGTGTCATTGAGTTGGAAGCAGTTCTTTTGACCGAACTCGCTGAAATCCTCGCCGTGCCGCTCGACCCAGTTGGCCAAGACGTCCTGCAGGCTGGCCGAGACCAGGAAGTACTGTTGTTTCAGACGCAGCTCTTTTCCGTTCTCGCTGGCGTCGTTGGGATACAACACCATCGAGATTTGTTCGGCGTTGTTTTTTTGCGCGACCGATTCGGGATAACTGCCGGCGTTGAATTCATTCAGATCAAACGCATCGGTCGCCGTCGCCTTCCAGAGGCGGAGTGTATTGACGGTGCCGTTTCGGAAACCGGGGATGGGCATGTCGTAGGGGACCGCCAAGATGTCGTGCGATTCCACCCAGCGGCTGTGTGGTTTTCCCTTCTCGTCGACGTAACGCTCGGTTCGGCCGTACAATCGGATCCGTTTGGTGTCCTCGGGCCGCTCGATTTCCCAGGGGTTTCCGTCGCGCAGCCAGTGGTCGGGCGCTTCGACCTGGCGGCCGTTTTCGATCAGTTGGTGGAACATCCCGTATTCGTAGCGAATCCCGTATCCGGAAACCGGCAGCTGCAGATTGGCACAGCTATCGAGAAAGCAGGCCGCGAGCCGTCCGAGTCCGCCGTTGCCCAACCCGGCATCGTGTTCCTTGTCGATGACCTCTTCCAATTCGACGCCGAAACGATGCAACGCCTTGCGCATCGCCTCGTCCAGGTCCATGTTTTGGATCGCGTTGTTGAGTGACCGTCCGAGCAGAAATTCCAGTGACAAATAGTTGACGTGGCGCGTGTCACTGGTCGCGAGCAATTCGCGGGTGCGGCGCCAGTCGCGGCTGATGCGATCACGGATCGTGATGGCCGCCGCGCGAAAGCAATAGCCGGGATCTGAGTCGATGTCGTCACGTCCCAGGGTGAACAGCAGGTGTCGGCGCAACTCGTGCGGGAGCGAGCCGAGGAGCACATCGTCGGTTTCGGGGGACGGCGAGACAGCGGAATCAAGGGTCTTTTGCATCGGTAGAATCGAGGGGCTATTGGGAACCGAGTCAAGTTACAAAGGGACAAGGGCACGCTCGAGCACCTTGTCATAAGGTGCAAACGGCTCGGAAACAAGCGGGAGGCCGGTCACGTCGCACAGCGGCGAAATGCCCGCCCTCACATGGAGAAAGGGGGGCGTGCGGTCTGTCGCCTCGTCCGGAGACGAGACGTAATCATCTTTCCTAATCGGCAAGGTCGTCGATCGACGCGAGGCAAAGCGACGGGATTCTATCTTCGCCACACGCCACAAGCCGCATCATCGGTCCCACGCCCGCAACCGCTACACGCAACACTTTCGGTCGCCCTGACGGCCGACACGGCGATTAGAGGGGGTTGCGAACCCGCTTGAGAAGTCGCGCTCCCTGACCGGGCGGGTAACTTCCAGAGCTACACCGCCCCAAAGCGGGGCGCGGGGGGCCAAAGCGGGGCGCGGGGGGCCGATGCGTTCCCACGATCCCGGCGGTGTCGTAGCAGTGGAGGCCCGTCCGTTGTCCCGCATTCTGGTTGAATTGCACGGACCCAATGGGCCGGTAGGTCAGGGGCAAGACAAGTTTTTCAGCCACCTCTATCCAAGGCGATCAATCCATGAAGCAAAATCGACGAACCGTCCTCACCACTGCCGCCAGCGCCGCGGTCGCGTTGGCCGCTGCGCCAAATCGAGTGTTTGGCACCGCGCCCTACGGATTCGTCAAACAGCAACGCACGCTCAGGGTGTTGGGCACGCACGTGACGCTTCAGCAGCCCATCGGCGAGCAAGCGGAAAAGGATTTGGGGATCAAGCTGCACTTCCAGCCGGGGGGCAGCGCCTCGGTCCTGCATCAGGCATCGACGCGTCCGGAGTCGTTCGATCTGTACGAACAGTGGTCCAACAGTATCCGCGTGCTCTGGCAGGCCGGCTCCATCCAGCCCCTGGATCTCTCGCGGCTGGATTATTGGGACGAGATCAACAGTCTGACGAAGACGGGAAAGCTGACACCCCACGGACGAATCGGCGCCGGCGACGCCCCCAACAAACTGCTGTACGTTCAACGCGATGGATCATTGGCGGCCCAAGAAACCAAACAGATCAGCTTTCTGCCCTACGTCCACAATGTCGACTCTTTCGCCTATGACGCGTCGGTGGTTCCGCGTGGCGTGGCGTACAAGACGGAAAGTTGGAGTTGGTTGCTGGATCCTCGTTGGGCCGGCCGCGTCGCGTTGTGCAACGAGCCGACGATCGGGCTCTTTGACATCGCCTTGGCGGCCCAATCCAAGGGGCTGATCGAATTCGATGACATCGGCAACCTTTCCAAAGCGGAGATCACCGCGCTGTTTCGAATCCTGGTCGATCTGCGCCGCCAGGGACACTTTCGTGGCGTTTGGAATAGCGTGCCCCGCTCGGTCGAACTGATGCGTGGCGGCGAGGCGGTGATCGAAAGCATGTTCTCGCCCGGCGTCTCTGCCCTCCGCGCTGAGAACATCGATTGCGTTTACGCGGCACCCAAGGAAGGCTATCGAGCATGGCACGGCGTGATGTGTCTCTCCGCAGCCGCCTCCCCCGCCGCAAAAGACGCGGCGTACGAGTACATGAATTGGTGGCTGTCGGGTTGGCCGGGTGCGTTCATCGCGCGGCAGGGCTACTACATCTCCAATCCACAGCGGTCCCGCCGCGAAATGACCGTGCCGGAGTGGGACTATTGGTACGGCGGCAAACCCGCCGCCTCTGATTTGAAGGGCACCGACGGACGCGTCGTCGTTCGCCGTGGCGAAGCCCGTACCGGGGGTTCCTACGAACGACGTTTCAGCAATGTCGCCGTCTGGAACACCGTGATGAAAAACTATGAATCCACGTTGAGCGCTTGGAACGAGTTTCTGACCGCGAACTAAAGCCCGCCTCCGTCACCCCGACACCCTTTCGAGAATGTTTCAGCTGTCGCTAAAACGAAAGATCTATCTCGGCTTCGGCATCATTTTGATGCTGGTGTTCGGCAATGCGCTGGCGGTCTACATCGGGTCCAAACGGATCACGAACGAAACCAACCGGATGAGCGAGATCGAAGCGGTCAACGCCGTCGTGCTCGGCTTGGATCGCGATGTTCAAGAGCTGCGGTTGCGGGCCGACCGCTTTGTCTTTTCCGGCCGCCAATCACAATCCGACGCCGCCAAGGAGATCTTTGAGCGGCTCCGCACCAACATTGAAACGGCGACGAAACAGCAGACGGATCCCGAATTGGTGACGCTGTTCGAACAGATCAACTCACGCGTGACGGAGTACGCAAAACATTTTGATTCGGTCATCGTCGAACGAAAAATTCGGCAAGACCTGGTCGAACAGCAGTTGCCGGCATTGGCCAAACGGATCGAAGAATGCACGTCGCGATTATCCGATCAGTTGTCCGGGCTCGGGGTCGATGATCAGAACCGTTTGGCGTTGGTGCGGTCCCAGTCCGCCTTTTCCCGAGCGGAAAAGTTTCTGTTGAAGTATTTCGAGAATCCCGACGGTGAATTGGTCGCCGAGTCGATCGAAGCGATCAACGACGCCGTCTCTCAACTCAACGAAATTCAAGGTGGCGGGGATCAAGTCGAAGAGATCATTCAGGCGATTCGGGACTATGAAGGCGTCGGACTGCGGGCCGTGCAAGCGACACGCAGTTATCTGTTTCTTCGCAACGTGGTCATTGCCGGTGAGGAGTCGGAGGTGTCGTACTATTCGGCGCAACTGCGTTCTCAAGCCGAAGCTCGCCGTGAGTTCATCGCCTCGCAGTTGGCGGCCACCACGTATCGTGTTCGACTACTCTCCTTGGGCATCGTCGTGACCGCCGTCGGATTGTCATTGTTGATCGCGACCCGACTGGCGCTGCTGATTGTCACTCCCATTTCCGATCTGACCAAAACGTTCGAGCGACTGTCCAGTGGTGAGGTGCTGGCAGATGTGCCGGGGACCGAGAGGACCGATGAGATCGGGAAAATGGCCACGGCGGCCCGCATCTTTAGTGACCAAAACCTGCGGACCCGAGAACTGTTGCAGCAGTCCCAGGCACTCGGACGTGAACTCCGTGAAAAAGCCTCGCAGTTGCAGGCGACCAACGAAGAACTCGACAGCTTTGCCTACGTGGCCTCGCACGACTTGCGTTCACCGCTGCGCGGGATCAAACACCTGGCTCAATGGATCGAAGAGGATGTTCGTGACGACCTGTCCAGTGACGGCGAAGTCTATCTGGACAATCTGAAAGTCAGGGTCGGCAAACTGGAAGTCCTGCTGGAGGATCTGTTGGATTTCTCACGCGTCGGCAGAATCAATCCGCCCTCAGAGATCGTCGAAGTTCGATCGGTGCTTGAAAACATCGTCGACATGGTCAGCAATCCGCAATCGATTGAAGTCAACTGGCCGGATGATCTGCCGGTGTTCGAAACCGTCCGACCGCCGCTCGAACAGGTATTCATGAATCTGGTCGGCAACGCGATCAAGCACAACGACAAGGGCGCGCAGGGATGCGTCGAGGTGACGTGGGCAAACGGCGACCATCAGTTTCGATTCTCCGTCCGCGACAATGGACCCGGAATCGAAGCGACCAATTTCGATCGTATCTTTCAGATGTATCAGCGAGTCGGCAATCCCACGGTGGAAGGCAGCGGCATGGGGCTGGCGATCGTTAAGAAACAAGTCGAATACTTCGGCGGCACGATTGAAGTGGAATCAGAACTCGGCCGCGGAACCACCTTTCACTTTTCCTGGCCTCGCGAGCTAGCGACAACGTCCCCTGAAGTCTTCTGTGGAGCATCAATATGAGCAATGGCACGCCGACAATCTTGGTCGTCGAGGACGACTTCGTCGATCTGGAAATCATCCGTCGGGGAGTGGCCAAACGCGGATTACAGGCCGACATCCTCAACGCGACCGATGGCGCCGCGGCGCTCCAGTTGCTGCGTTCGGACCGCTTGACGCCGGAGCAACGCGGTCAATTGGTCGTGTTGCTGGACATCAACATGCCCGGAATGAACGGGCATCAGTTTCTGGACGAAATCAGGGCCGACGAAACGCTTCGCCATACCGTCATTTTCATCCTCACCACCTCGGATCACCCGCGCGACGTGACGCGGGCGTACGAACGCAATGTTGCGGGGTTTTTTGTGAAGTCAAACCTGGGGGGGCTGTTGGAAACGCTGTCCTCGTATCTCAATCACGTCAAATTTCCTCCCGTGGCGACGCTGCAAACCAGCTGATTGTCGGTGTTCCTTCAACTCAGCTGAACAAACCTGCATCCCGCCGCCAAGCGATCTACGTATTCATTGAAGCAATCGCAAGTCTCGGTCACCCCTGCCGGCATCCCTCCCAAAACGTGCCATCGGTGATTCGCACACCCGGCCTGTCCTGATTGCCCTCCACCGGCTCCCGCCCCTCCAATCCCCCACCTGGAGAACCACAATGTCAAGCCTGATCAGCAAGCCGTCCCGAACACGCAATCGCCCCTTACAACAGGCAGTGCAAGCCCGCTTGGCCAAGCGGAAAGCGAACGGAAAGGACGGAGGGTGGAGCGATCCGTCCAAGGCGACTCGGACACCACGGATCCTGTGCATCGACGATGACCCCGAGATTTGTCGCACGCTGGAAATGCGTCTGAGTGACTATCAGGCGGAAGTCCTGGTCGCCTACTTCGGCACGCAAGGGTTTTGGGAAGCGATCACCGATCATCCTGACCTGATTCTGATGGACGTCTCCATGCCCAGTGGGGACGGACGGTTTGTGTTGGAATCATTGCGGAACAACCAGGCCACCGAGGCGATTCCCGTGATTGTATTGACGGGCATGCGTGACCCCGAATTGCATTCGGAAATGCTGGCGTTGGGGGCAGACAGCTTTCTCAATAAACCGATTCATTTCGATGTGTTGCTCAGCGAAATGCAATCCTTCGTCGAACTTTCAAAACGTCCCGAGTAGCCCGCGGCGCATCGGAGAACTGCCACGCCGTCGCGAACCGCTCGGACGCGACGGAAACGGGGTGGGGCCGGAAACGCACAACCGCCAAGGAGAGAGTCATGGTGATCGCAGAACAAAAAACGCAGTTACGAATCCTATTGATCGAAGATGATTGCGTTGACGGCGAGTCGGTCACGCGCTCGCTGAACAAGGCGTTTCCCAATTGCGGTGTCCGGCGTGTGCGATGCTTGGGGGATGCAACCACCGCGGTCGCTGCGTCCGAATTTGATGTGGTGCTTGCCGATCTGTCGCTGCCGGACAGCCGTGGATTGGAGTCCGTCGTCACCATGGTGCAGGCCTGTCCCCAAAACCCTTTGATCGTTCTGACCGGGCACGCCGACGATGAGCTCTCGATCACGGCGATCGCCGAAGGGGCACAAGATTATCTGGTCAAGGGACGCATCAGTCCGGAACTCCTGCAGCGGTCGATTCGATATGCCATTCAACGGCATGCGATGTTGCGACACAACGACCAGCTCTTGGAAACACTGCGGCAGCGTGATCTGCTGTTGCAAAACAAGAATCAGAAACTCGAAAAGGCCTGTAAGACGGCACAGAAGTTCGTCGACAATGTTTCGCACGAGTTCCGCACACCGCTGACGGTGATCATGGAATATGCCTCGCTGCTTGCCGATGGCATCGCCGGGCCGGTCAGCCAAGAGCAGGCAAAGTTGCTCGGGGTGATCGACGATCGGGCCAGCGACCTCAACAACATGGTCGACGACATGCTGGATGTCAGCAAGTTGGAATCGGGATTGCTGGGGGCGTCGCGCTCACCGTGCACCGTCGCCGCAATCATTGATCATGTGCTACCGGCGATCCGACGCAAAGCGATCGTTCGCGAGGTTCAGCTGGATGTCGAAATTGACGAGGACTTGCCGGACGTGTTTTGTGACCCCGCCAAGGTCGGTCGGGTGATCGTCAATCTGGCCATCAACGCGATCAAGTTCACTCGCAATCCCGGCCGCGTTTGTATTTCCGCACGACGTCACGGTGAAAACGACATCTCCATCGCCGTTTCGGACAACGGCGTCGGCATTCCCGCGGACCGTCAACGCGAAATCTTTCAGCGGTTTGCACAGGTCAAGACGGAGATCCGCGACAGCACCAAGGGGTTTGGATTGGGGTTGAACATCGCTCAGGAACTGGTGGATCTGAATTTCGGCAAGATGGACGTCGAAAGCACCGAAGGTGAGGGCAGTTCCTTCAGTTTTACGCTGCCGATCAATTGCCCCGTTGAAGTCACGCGGCGCTTCACCAGCCGTTTGGCGGCGGGACAAGAAGGGACCGGCGAGGTTTCCGCGATCGCGATCGCGATCGAAGACGACACCAACGAATCGGTGATCCGGGACGTCGAACGCTTCCTGGTGCACCTGCTCAGACAAAACGATTTGATCTTCGCACTGCCCAATCGGCAATGGTTGCTGTTGGTGTCCGTGCCCTCGATCGCGATGGACGATTTTCTGACGCGATTGAACAAGGAACGCGTGCAGATCAACCGCAATCGTCCGCGTGGTCCGCTGCCCGAATTTCAAGTCCGAGTCGAAGGCACCTGGAATGTCGCAGAGCGGGCACAGGACATCGTTCAGATGGTCGATCAACAACTCGGTGAAGAGAATTACTGTGTCGCATGACTCCAAGATTGTAGTGATTGATGATGATCGGGGAATCGTTCTCGGTGTGCAAATGCGTTTGGCGCACGCGGGATACGAGGTGCACGTCGCCTACGACGGTGCCGAAGGGTTGGAACTGATCCGGTCAGAGAACCCCGGTCTGGTGTTGCTCGATGTGCAGATGCCAAACCTGGACGGGTTGGCGGTATTGAAGACGCTTCAGGATGACCCCGACACCGTCACGCCGCCGGTGATCATGCTGTCGGCCAGTCTGCAGGATCGGCAAACGGCGCTCGATGCCGGTGCCCACTACTTCTTGACCAAACCCTATCGCAGCAGCGATCTGTTGGACGCCGTGACGTCCGTGTTCAACGTCCCGGCCGGAACGGGCTGAGACCATGAGCAACCGCACCTGTTTATCTGTCCAAGGTCCCCGGGCTTTCGACACACCAGCCGACCGATGGAGAATCCAATGAGCCAGAAACAAATTCTAATCGCCGATGACGATCAAGACCTGCTGGAACTACTCAGCGTCCGTTGCAAACAACTGGGCTTGGATGTGATCACATCCAGCGACGCCATGGATGCACTGGCCAATGCCGACTACTATGCGCCGCAGATCGCGCTGTTGGATGTTCGCATGCCGGGAGGCAACGGCGTCAGCGTTTCCGAGATGATGGCCACGGACGAACGATTGAGCCAAACGTCGGTGATCGTGATGACCGGTGATCCGAATGAAAAGATTCAGCAGCGTTGTCACGAAATGGGGGCACAACTGGTCAAGAAGGACCAGCAGATCTGGACTCGACTGGAACCCCTGCTGAGATCACTACTTGACGAAGGGACCGAGCACCACGCGACACCATTGGTTGAGTTTTCCGACGCCCAACAGACAGCCGAGGCCGAGGACAATCAATCGCTCTTGTCGATGCTGGAGGATTGGGGATGGCTGGACGATGATTCACAGCCGACTGCTAGCGACGACGACGCGGTGGCCGGTGGCACGCCCTGGGTGTTGGCGATCGACGATGACCCCGACTTTTCGATCGGGCTACAAAAACGATTGCTCAGCGTCGGCGTGCAATTGGTGCGGGCCTATCGGGGCATGGACGGCTATCGCAGCGCCTTTCAAAGCCGCCCCGAAGCGATCTTGTTGGACTATCAAATGCCGGACGGAAATGGCGAGTACATCCTGCGTCGTTTGAAGGAATCTTCGGCCACCGACTCGGTGCCGGTCATCGTGGTGACCGGAATGCGGGACGCGTCGCTGAAGCGCCGAATGCTCGCCGGCGGGGCAAGCGACTTTCTGACCAAACCGGTCTCCTGGGACCAATTGAAGCGGTCACTGGTTCAATACACCGACCTCGACCTCCGCACACGCATCGTCCCCGAAGCCATGGTGGGTTCGGCCGAGTAGGGGGCCGTCCGGGGCTGTCTGTCATGCATCACCCCGGTAGGCAACGCTGTGAAGCATTTTCCCCTGTGGTTGTTGAGGTGTTAGCGGCAGGGCGCGAGCCCTCCGGTTCCGCATCTTTGCCCAAACACCGGAGGGCTCGCGCCCTGCCGCTAAAACCTCAAGAAACACAAGAACCGGAGGGCTCGCGTCCTGCCGCTAAAACCTCAAGAAACACATGGGAAAAATGCTTCACAGCGTTGCCTGGGAGGTCGTGCCGTTCTCAAGTCACCCTCCCTGCCAGGGAGCGTGACGAAAACCGTTTAAGATCAACGACTGAAAAAGCTGCACGACCTCGCCGGGGAGGGTGGCCTCTGCTCGGTTGGCTTGTGTCGCTATCGGCGCCCACTCGCTTCGTGGATGGACCGACCGCGTGACCACAGCCGATCGCTCGACAAATGCCAACCCCACCCGCAAATCCATGATGTTTCCTGCCTGGCCCCCCCAATGGCCCGAGATTACCGAGTCGATTCTACGCAGCGTCCGCCGCGGCGACTGGGGACGTTACCGGGGGGAAGCGAGCGCCGCGCTGCAGCAACAGATCGCCCAACAGGTCGGCTGCCGCCATGTCCGCCTGGTCAGCAGCGGGTCGCTGGGCGTCGAGTTGGCCCTCCGTGCGGTCGGGGTCGCGCCCGGTCAGCAGGTCGCCTTGTGTGGCTATGATTATCCCGGAAATTTTCGGGCGATCGAGCTGCTGGGGGCCAGACCCGTCCTGATCGACGCGGATCCGTCCAGCCATTCGATCGATCCGCAGGCTCTGCAACGTCTTGGGGAAGATGCGGGCAGGAAACAGGCCGTGAAAGCCGTCGTGGTTTCGCACCTTTACGGTGTCCCCGCCCAAATCCGTCGCCTCCGCGAACTCTGTGACCGGGCGGACTGGGCACTGATCGAAGACGCTTGCCAGACGCCCGGCATGCAAATCGATGGCCGCCCTGCCGGGGCCTGGGGCGACGTCGGTGTGCTCAGCTTCGGAGGCAGCAAACCGCTGACCGCCGGCAATGGAGGCGCGGTGCTGACCGATCGCGATCCGATTGCAAGCCGCTTGAACGCCTGGCTGGACCGTCCCAGCGACGCGGCGCCGATGAGCGAATTGCAAGCCGCGGCGCTGCTGCCCCAGCTGGATCGTCTTGTCGAATGCAACCAAATCCGATCGGAGACCGTTTCGGCAATCACCGCAGGCGTCGACTGGATCCGACAGGCGACCGCGGATAGCCAGCTGACGCCTCAGGCGACGTTCTACAAGTTCGCGTTCTTGTGCGAGCGACGTGACGCAATGCTGGAAACACTCCGCCGCGCCGGACTGCCGGTCGGTCCGGGCTATCGATCGATGCACCGCAGCAGCGATCGACGCTGCGAAAAACTCGGCACGCTGGACCGCTGCCGAATGCTGGGCGAGCAACTCTGCCTGCTGGACCACTCCGCATTGCTGGCAACCGGTCCATTGCGGACGCAATTGGTCGAGCGGTTGTCCGAGGCCGCGTCGTGACGGTGGGATGGGGGTGGGATAGGCTTCCAGCCTGTCATCATGCGCCTGACAGGCTGGAAGCCTATCCCACTTTTGTCCCACTTTTTTGCTTACGACGCGACGAACTCCAGGATCCGGACCGCGTTGCCTTGGCTGGCACCGTTTTTCTTTTTCGAAACCCTCAGCTTCATTTGGTGTGGGCCGTCCTCCAGCCCCGACTTCAGCACGACGGTTCTCGGATAGTGCAGTCCCTTGCTGAAGCGGTGGAACAGGTCTGCGGCGTGCCAGTCGCCGTCATCGATGGAGAATTCGACGACGCCGGCATCGGGGCCAGCCAAGACGAACAGTCCGATCGCGGTTCCCGTGAATCTGACCTGCAGTTCCGCCTCCGGAGCGGTGGCGACCGTCAGTGGCCGTCCGGCAAAGCGTTCGCGAAACGAGCCGGCAATGTCTTTCCAGCTCGGCTCGACAAACGACCATCCGCTGCCCATCGCAATCGCGTCGCGAGGGAGAAACCGGCCGCGCCAAAAGCTGGTCGGGTCGATCGGCGGCGGCAGCGGGTGGGGGGCGAACGTCTGGCGGCTGGCCGACTTCGCTTCGGCCAGCGAGAAGCGGGTTTGGCGAAAAACGTCTTCGATCAGATTCGCCGCGATCCGATTGCCTGCCGGTTTCGGGTGCACACCGCCGTAGATCGCCCAGGTGGTTTTTCCTTCGGCGATCTGCTTGGCCAGCTCCACCGCCACGTTGCAGGTCGAAACGTTGTAGTGCCTCGCGACCGCGTCGTGGGCTGCGATGCTTGTCGGTACCTCGCCGTTTTGGACCTTTTCCAACATGGATGGATTGACGAAGTAGGTGATGACGATGTCCACCTGGGGCAGGCTGGACCGGGCCGAACGGATCACACCTTCCATGCCCCGCAGTGCGTCTTCATAGCTGTGGGCGGCGTCTTGATCGTCATTGACGGCGAATTCGACGAACAGCAAGTCGGGTTTGCTGCTCAAGACATCCGAAGGCAGTCGAAATGCCCCAGTGTGCGAGCAAGTGGATGCGATTCCGGCGTTGGCGAAGTTGAACTCGGTGTCAGGGAAACGAGCCACTAAGCTATCCATGACCATCGGTCGGTACCCGTCCATCTCGGTGATCGATCCCCCGAGGAAAGCGACTCGCCCTTGCCCGGTGGTGGCGAAAATCTCCCGGCTGCGGTGCAGGTCCCCGCGGACCTGGACGGCGGCGGGGGGCGTTGCACCCGCACGCTCCGCGTTCGAGGGCGGTTCATCGGCCTGGCAAGTCACCGCGGCGATGAAAACGGTCGCGAGACTGCAGACGATCCGACCGGAGAGTGAAAGATTCATGATGTCCATGCGGTATTGACGACTTCGGTACTGACGAACCGAGTGAGTGAAAGGAGAGTTAAAGGATTGTCCAGATCGTAATTTCTGAGAACATAGAGTGCCAAACCGGCTTTCTCTGTTTTCTATTCATCCCCCGTTATGGCAGGTCGCATGGATTCACCACTGATCCTCGTTGACGACAAGCACGTCCCACTTTACCGCATTGTCTGGGTCGCCGACCTTCCCCACTGGTGCGGCGACAAAGATTGCGAGCGCGAAGGGGAATACGAAATCCGACTCGATGTGGAAGAATCGGTCTGGACCAGTCTGCGTGGACGCGACCATGTGCTCGCCAGCCTGAAAAAATGGTGCGGCGATCCCGAAGACGACGAGCCCCTGTTTTAAAACCGTGGAGTAAGCATCTTGCTTGCCACCGTGGGGTAAGCATCTTGCTTGCCTTCCCGTGCAAGCGAAGCTTGCATCAGTGGGGTAAGCATCTTGCTTGCCTTTCCTGTGCAAGCAAAGCTTGCGGCAGTGGGGTAAGCATCTTGCTTGCCTTTCCGTGCAAGCGAAGCTTGCAGCGGGGTCGCAAGCTGGAAGCTTACGCCACTTCAGCTTTCTGCTTCGATCGCAAGCTGGAAGCGTACGCCACTTTTTTTTTCGATCACACCAGCCTTCAACGTATCTATGTCCTCAGCAGATCCCGTCCTTTTCGAATCCCACTCGCACACCCCGCTTTGCAAACACGCCGACGGTTTGCCGACGGAATATGCTGCGGTGGCGGAGTCGCGCGGATTGTTGGGCATGCATGTCACCTGTCACAACCCGATGCCGAACGGATTTTCTTCCGGCGTCCGAATGGCGGAATCGGAGTTCGACCAATACGTTGATTTGGTTGCCCAGGCGACCGACGACTGGAAAGGCCGTGTCGATGTGCGATTGGGGCTGGAAGCCGATTACTTCGAAGGGCACGAAGCGTATTTGGAAAAGCAACTCGCCGGCGCGGACTTTCACTTCGTGCTCGGTTCGGTGCATCCCCAGATCGGTGAGTTTCGCGAAAGGTATTGGCAGAACGATTTGGTCGAGGTTCAACGGATCTATTTCAACTTATTGGCCAAGTCGGCCGAAACGGGGCTATTTGATTCACTGGCTCATCCGGATTTGATCAAGAATTTCACCACCGAAGCCTGGGATCCCGATTCGATCTTGGACGTGATCCGCCCGGCGCTGGACCGGATCGCCAAGACCGGTGTGGCGATGGAACTCAACACCAGCGGCGTCAACAAACGCATTTCGGAAATGAACCCGTTTCCCGACATGCTGGCCGAAATGAAGTCACGTGACATCCCGGTCACGCTCGGCGCCGATGCCCACACGCCCGGGCGCGTCGGCGACGGTTATGAAACCGCGATGCGTCTGCTGCAAAGCGTCGGGTACACGCACGTCAATTTCTTTCTCGGCCGCAAGCGACAATCGGTTGCAATTGAAACCGCACTGACGTCGATGATCCCGGTCGACGAAGCCGCCAGCCTGGGACGTTAGCGTCCTGATGCGAGGGGCGTTCGACGCATGTAAAGAGATCACCCCCACGTCTAGAGGTCGTGCAGTTCTTAAAGCCACCCTCCTGGCAGGAGGGTCGAGCGCAGCGAGGGGAGGTCGAACGGTGAATCGCGGCGTTCACTTCACTCTTGATGGGCGACCCCAAGCAACACCGCAAACCCTCTCCTCGCTACGCTCGACTCTCCCAGGGGGAGAGTGACGAAGCCGCTTCCTGCTTCACTCGCTGACGTCTGCCAGCGCCCGTTGCAACGGGCATTGCGCCGGATCGATTGGTTTTCCGCTTCGGTAGCCTTGCAGCAACCGTCGCGATTCGGCGGCCAGCATGCGGCGGACTTCGCGACGCTTTCCCTTGACACGCGGGATCGACAGGTTGTCATAGGCGGTCGTCTGATGACGCATCCAAGCGATCACGGCAGACTCGGCGCGGCGTTCGACCGGGATCCGCTGCGTCCGAGCAACCGTGCCGCTGCCGACGGGCGTTGCATGTGTGGTGACGGCGACGGCCAACCGTTTGGCGATGCAGTGATGGGACGCATGGAAATTTAGAAACGTGATCACCGCGTTTTCGAACTCGTCGACGTACGCGGCTTGCTTCTTTTCGCGCCGAGCCGCGTCGCTTTGTCGCTCGCGTGCATACGCGTCGGTCGATCGTTCGGCATCCAGCTTTGCCTTGGCGGCGGCGATCTGAGCGGCGTCTGCCCAAACACCCTTGGAAAACACCCGACGCCCCCGGCGCTCCTTCACCGTCCACGTCGGACCGGCCGCTTTGACGCGACGGGTCAGCCCCGCATCCCCGGGCGGCAGCAATTCCCAGCCGGTTGGAATCGAAAGCTTCGTTCCGTCTTCGTCGACGACCTGTTGGGCGGAAGGGCCGGGAGCAACAACGCGAGTCTTTTCAGGCATCGGGGAGAAGCGGCACGGGGAAAGCGGTCGATCACAACGCACCCCGTTTTCATCGGCCGGTGGCGCGCGGCATCTTGATACGACGAATCCGGTTTTGCATCAAGCGTTTCTCCCTGAAGGCGCCCGTGGGGATCGGGAGAGGGATGGCAGAATGATTCGGGGCAGAATGATGGGGTGAGCAGAGCCTCGTTCCAGGGCTCCGCCTTGGAACGGGCTTTGCCGGAGGCTCTGCCTGGGCTGCGCAGAATGCCCGCTATTTTATGTGTTGTGCCGGATGAAACTTTGGTCGTTCTTGTTCCGTGGTGGATCAAGGATCACTCAGCTCGGTTCGCCAAAGGCGATCAACAACATAGCCTGGGGTGAGACCGGATGAGCCCCAGCGAATCCGGGCGTAACCCCAGGTCCA
>NZ_NTFY01000027.1 GCF_002289565.1 Rhodopirellula sp. SM50
ACGGATAAAAAGCAGCCTGGGATCCGTGGGTACGCGCTGCCATCCGTGGGTGTGATCCATTGCTGTGGTACCGGAGATCGTCTGTTCGATCAGATCGATCGAGGGAAGCCGATTGCCAGACGGTCCATGGCTCCCCCGCATGACATCTACCGATAGACGCTGCAGTAGGGCATGCTGTGCATGCCAGATCGCACGTCATCCACATCGTCACGCACAGCGTGACCTACCACTGGGAACACACTGTCTCGGAGGCTCTGCCTTCCCGGTCGCTCCCGACGCGTGCTTGACGAGCCGTATGGCGTCCACGTAGCCTGTCGCGATGCAGTTCTTGATTCAATACGCGATTCGTTGGCGATTGGTCCTGATGGCCCTCGGCATCGTGACCCTGGCCGGCGCGTACCCCATCTCCACACGATTGACGACCGAACAAAGTGTTTCATCGTTGTTCGGTGATCAAGACATCACGCTGCAACAATACGAAAACCTGAAACGTTGGTTCGGCGAAGACGACGTGCTGGTGCTGATGTACCGCGACGAGGCGTTGCCGACGCCGGGCGGGATCGAGCGGAGCCGGCTATTGACCGAGAAGGTCAGGGCGCTCGAAGGAGTCACCGCCACCCTCTCACCGTGGGTGCTCAATGAAGCGGCCGAGGGGATGAACAAAGTCAACGTGTTGCCGTTCGGCGGCGGCGACGCATCGCCGGCTGACAAGACGCCGGCGCTGATGCGTCCTGACGACCCGGTCGGCAAGGGACTGAGCGACATTTTTTCCGGCTACACCCATTCGGCGGACTATTCGCACGCGGCGGTCGTGGTGATGATCGACGACCAAAAAACCGCGTCGACCGTGGCGCGGCTGCGCGACATCACCGCCTGGTGGTCCCAGCAGCAGTTGGTCAGCAACGTTTCGCTGGTCGGCGAACCCGTGCTCGTCGACGAAGCGTTTGCCTTGGTGCGTCGGGACGGTGCGCGATTGGCGATCGTAACCGTCGCGTTGTTATCGCTGGTGTTGACCCTGGCACTGTTGGACCTGCGTCTGGTACTGCTGTTGGCGCTGGTGATTGGGTGGTCGGTCGTGCTCACCAAAGCCACGATGTTCTTGGCCGGCATCTCGTTGTCATTGATCGCATCGATTCTGACGGCCATCGTCACCGTGGTGGCGGTCACCGCGGTGCTGCACTTGGGCGTCCGCTATCACAGCCGCCGCGGCCGCGGGTTTTCTCAGATCGAATCGACCGAAGAAGTCATGCAGCGGATGGCGGCGCCGATTTTTTGGACGTGCGCGACCGATGCGGCGGGATTCGCCGCGCTTTGGTTTTCCGAAATCCTGCCGGTGCGTCAGTTCGGATTGATGGTCGCACTGGCGGCGATGAACGTGTTTGTCGCGATCTTGCTGTTCACGCCCACTTGCTTGATGCTTCCCGAACTTCGTTGGATCCGCCGCATTCTGCCGACACGGCATCTGCTGACACGCACCTTGCGTCGACTCTGTTTTCGTGTCGCGGCCTGGTTTGCCGGGCATCGCAAATGGACCGTGTCTGCTGCGGCCGTCGTGATGGTCGTTGCCATTGTCGCCGTCACGCGGGGAGAGACCGAGACGAGTTTCTTGCGGAACTTTCGCGGCGACAGCACGATCGTCCAGGACTACGGCAACGTTGAAAACAACTTGGGGGGAGCGGGGGTTTGGGATCTGGTGCTCGATGTGCCCGCGACCCTGTCCAACCCATTCCTGTCGCAAGTACAAACGCTTCAGCGCGACCTGCTCGGCGAACTCGGCGGCGATTCGGGTTTGAGCAAGGCGATCAGCATTGCCGATGCCACCGAAGTCCTGGGGCGTTCGTCTGCCGGAAAATGGATGCCGGCATCGGTGCGGATCGCCGCGATGCGGACTCGATTGCCCACCTTCATCGGGGCGTTGATTTCCGAACCGATCGGCGCGGCACCGCAGCGGCGTAAGTTACGCGTGATGTTGCGAAGCCCGGAGGGATTGCCGGCGGACACCAAACGCGAACTGATCGCAAACGTGCAACGCATCGCGGCGGAACATTTGCAGCGTTGGGACATGGACGCCGAACCCACCACAACCGAACCATCAAAGAGCGAACAGCCCGTCGCTGAACGTGTCACCGTGACCGGGTACTACGTGATCATGACGCGTTTGGTCGACCAGTTGGTATCGGACCAGTGGCGCTGCTTCATCGTTTCGGCGTTGTTGATTTGGCTGTTGATGGGCATTGCCACCCGCAGCCTGCGTCTGGCGACGGCGGCGCTGGTGCCGAACTTGCTGCCCGCCTTTCTGGTTTTGGCAACCGTTTCACTCGGCGGCAGCCGCATCAACATGGGCGCCGCAATGATCGCCGCGGTCTCGGTGGGACTGTCCATCGATGGCTCGGTGCACCTGTTGACGGTGTATCGACGTCGGCGAGCGATCGGCCGCAACCCCGGTCAGGCGTGCGTGTCCGCGGCCGGCAACATCGGCGCCCCCGTGATGCTGGCGACGTTCGCGCTGGTCGCCGGTTTCAGCGTGCTGTCGACCAGCGAATTCATTCCCACAGCGACCTTCGGGACGCTGGTCGCATGGACGCTCGTGATCGGGACGCTGATCAACCTGAGCGTCCTGCCCGCGCTGGTTCGCACGCTGGATCGCTAAACGTGGGATAGGCTTCCAGCCTGTCTTCGCCCAGCATGGCCAAGCTAGAAGCCTACCCCACCGCGGGTCATCGTGGTCGTCGCTCTTCCAGCCACGTTTGCTCGGGAACCCAGTCGGGATGTTGCCGTGCCCACTCCGGTTCGGGGAACCAACGCAGACCGCTGACCCGTGGATAGGTCTCCCACACATCCGCCTTCTCGGGCGCGGTGACGCGGACGTCCCCGGTACGGCGCAGATAGCTGTCGAGCAGGTTTGACAGACGCTCGCGAATCTCGCCGAAGGACGGATCGGCTGCCAGGTTGTGGATGCAATCGGGGTCGCCGACGATGTCATACAGTTCCTCGCCGGGACGCAATCCGACCGACAATTGCATCAGCCGAGCAATGTCCGGTCGATCTTGATTGGCGATCATCCAGTCCAGCGTCGGGCACGCATCGATATCGTGATAGCCGCCGTCGACCGGCCCCAACTCGAAGCTGACCAGCTTGCCGGAATCATCGTATTTGGCGCGGTTGTATTTCTGGGGCGTCCCGGCGGGGAACCGTTCGGGCGCGAAGTTGCGGATGTAGAGATGGGTGTCGGTTCGGACGCAGCGACAGGGATATCCCAGCGTTCGAAACCGGGACGACGAGTGACGTTCGCGACCGCTATACACTGCGTCGCGCGATGGCGTGACCTTGTCGGCTTCGTCGCCGTATCGGGGCAGCAGGTTGATGCCGGGTAACTGATCGGCCTGCCGGGGGACGACGCCCGCGGCGGCAAAAATGGTTCGCGTCACATCGATCAGACTGACCAGATCATCGGTGTCTTGACCGGCGGAAATCCGCTCGGGCCAGGCGATCGCCAGCGGCATGTGAATCCCATACTCATACAAATTCGCTTTGGCCCGGGGGAACGACATGCCGTTGTCGCTGGTGACGATCACCAGCGTGTTGTCCAATTCGCCATCGTGCTGCAGTCGATCCAACATGCGTCCCAAGTGCGAATCAAACCATTGAATCTCGTACATGTAATCAGCGATGTCGCTGCGGATTTCCGGTTCGTCGGGCAGAAACTTGGGCACCGAGATCGCATCGGTGTCGATGCCGCTTGCTTTGCCCAGGCCCTTGCCAAACACCCGGTGAGGCTCCGAAGCGCCGAACCAGAAACAAAACGGTTGGTCGTCATCGCGGGCGTCGAGGAAGTCGTCGAAATTGGCGGCGTAGTCGTTCGAGGAGATGCCCTTGGGAGCCTTCAGTTTTCGCTTGCCGTAGGTTTTGCCCGCAGGGTTGTGGGGCCAACCGACGGCCTTGCCAGGCGCCCATCCCTTGCCCGTCATGCCGACGTGGTAACCGCTTTCTTCCAGCTGGCTGGTGAAGACCGGCAAATCGGTGGGGAAGTAACTGGCGTGTGTCCCGGCTTCGCGGATCTGCCAGATCTCGCGGCCGGTCAGAAAAGCCGCCCGCATCGGGCTGCAACCCGGCGCCGGCGTGAACGCGTTTTGAAACAGCACACCGGCTTTGGCCACGCGATCGAAACTCGGGGTCCGGATCGCCGCATCGCCATAGGCCGAAGCGTGGGGATAGGACTGGTCATCGGAGATCGCGATCAAGATGTTCGGACGCCGGGTCTGAGCCTGGGAGACCGACGGGAGCCACGCTGCCCATCCGCAGAGGAAAGCAACCAGACCGACGAGTCGTCGCATTTCAATCAACCAACTGGAACGTATCATCAGGCTGTCGTTTCGTGTGGGGAGTGGGTCGTGTGGGGAGCAGGTCGTGTGGGGCGGGCGGGTCGAGAGACTCAATCAAATGCGTGGCAGAACGCGTTGGCGTTTGCGGAACTTGAGCGGAGTTTCTCCGATGTGTTTTTTGAACTGTTGAGTGAACGCGCTTTGGTCGCAGAAACCGAATTTCAAGGAGATGTCTCCGACGCTCATGTCGGTATTGATCAGCGCGTCACTGGCCGCTTTGATCCGCGTTTTGGCCAAGAATTCTTGCACGTTCAATCCGAACAGTTCCACGAATCGACGATGCAGCTGGCGTGACGAGACGCCCGCGATCGCCGCCAGTTCGTTCACCCCGATCTTGCGATCCAGGTTTTGGTGGATGTGATTCAAGATGTCGTCAATTTGCGAGTAAGCTTGGATCTCGGCACGCGCGCCATTGTAATCCCGCACCGTCCCCATCACCCCGATCACTTCGCCACGGGTGTTGCGGACCGGCAGCTTGGTGGTGACGAACCAGTCCAACAGACGATGTTCGGTGTACCAGATTTCGACACGATTGATCAATGGTCGGCCGGTTTCGATCACCGTCCGATCGTCGCGGACGAATTCATCGGCAAGCTGTGCGGGAAAATGATCGTAGTCGGATGTCCCGATGATTTCAGCTTCGCTGGACACCCCCAGCCGATTCAGGATTGCGGCGCTGACGGCCATCATGCGGCTTTGGGCATCCTTGACGAAAAAGTAGACGTCCGGGAGATAGGCGAACAGTTGCTGAAATTGCTGAGGCCCACCCATCGCTTCAAAAAACTGCTCTTGGAGCTGACGGGGGTTGCCGGGCGGGGATACATTCATTTTTTTCGGTCGTCCATGCGATGCACTTGGTGGAGGACGCACTGTCGTCAACAAAACAATAGTGGATTGTAACCGATCTCCCCGGAAAAGCCTGGCTGGGTAGCGACGCCACCTTGCGTTAGAATCTGGGCGGACGGCACCTCGCCGACACGACTTGATGGCTGGGACCGGATCGCCGGGTCCTGGCACCGGCTGTCGGCGATCCTCCCGCACCCGCCTCCTACTCTCCCCACCAACCTCGCGAGACTCCTTTCCATGCGAATCCTATCCGTTGCGTTTGTCTTGTTGTGCCTGGCCGCTGTCGGGCTGAAGCTCGCCGATTCCCCCGGCTCTCAAGTCGCTCTGTTCGCCAATCATTTCCTGGAACAGTTGGACGACGACCAGAAATCGACCGCGACGATGCCCTACGACAGCGACAAACGCGTCGATTGGCACTTCATCCCCAAGAAGACTCGCAAAGGGCTGATGCTTCGCAACATGAATGCCTCCCAGCGGGTCGCCGCCCTGCGGTTGCTTCGCAGTGCCCTCAGCGAGGCGGGCTACGGAAAGGCCAGCAAAATCATGTTGCTCGAAGGCGTGTTGAGGGAACTGGAAGGGGAAGACCGCACCTGGGAACGCGATCCGCACAAGTACTTCGTGACCCTCTTCGGCACGCCCGGTGACGAAGGGAAATGGGCGCTCAGCTTCGAAGGGCACCACCTGTCGATGAATTTCAGTTTCAGCGACGGTGCGTTGGTCGACAGCACACCGCAATTCTTCGCCGCCAATCCCGCCACCGTGATGAACGACGTTTCCGGGCCACTGGGCAAGGGAACACGCGTGCTGCGCGACGAAGAACAACTCGCATTTGATCTGGTCGCGTCGCTCGAAACCGGCCAGAAAGACATCGCGATCATCGACCAAGACGCGCCCGAAGAAATCCGCTTTGCCGGCGAAGCTCAAGCAAACGCCGATGAACCGGTGGGCATCACCTATCGCGAACTGAGCGAGGAGTCCAAGGCGTTGCTGACCAAACTGGTCAACACCTACATCGATGCCGTCACCGAACCAGTCGCCGACGAACGCCGTGCCCAGATCGAAGAAGACGGCTGGGACGGTGTCCATTTCGCTTGGGCCGGCGCCACCAAGCCGGGTATCGGGCATTACTATCGCGTGCAAGGCAAACGGTTCTTGATCGAGTTCGTCAACACGCAAGCCGATGCCGCCGGCAACCCGGCCAACCATATCCACTGCGTCTGGCGCGACCTATCCGGCGATTTCGATTTGACGCCATAACCGCTCGGTTGCCACCTCAACGTGTTGGGATCGAACGGAAAATAAGTGTCGGATCCTGCGAGTGGGATAGGCTTCCAGCCTGTCATTCCACCGTCGACAGGCTGGAAGCCTATCCCACTTATTTTCTGTGCGTTGCTTAGCGGAACGGCGCGAGCCGTCCGGTCGCGCTTCACAAACACCGTGAAAGACCGGAGGGCTCGCGCCCTACCGCTAACAAAAAAAACGCTTGGCGTCAAAGTAGATGGCATTGGGCTCGCCCACTCAATCTCCGGACAACAGCACGTACAGACCCACCAAGGTCTTCGCATCACGGATTTTTCCGGTGGCGATCCAGGCTTTGAGCTCGTCCCGCGTCGCGATCCGATTGACGATCGACTCGGTCGCTTCGCGGTCGGGATCCCCGGCGACCAGCCCGGTCGCCCGGTACAGATGCATCAGTTCGTCGCAAATCCCTGGTGCGGAATAGAACTCATGAACCAATTCCAGCTTGCCTGCCCGGTAGCCGGTTTCTTCGATCAATTCTCGCGACGCCGTGACCACGGCCTCTTCGCCCGCTTCGCGCGTGCCGGCCGGAAGCTCCAGCAGCGTCTCGCCCACCGTCGGTCGGGTGTTTTCGATCAGCACGACGCGGCCGTCGTCCAAGATCGGTAGCAACACGACCGCGCCGGGATGGCGAATCACCTCCCGTTGATAGAGCCGGCCATCGTCGCCGGTCAACGTCATCCGGTGGACATTGAACCTGGCCCCCTTCAAAAGCATCGGTTCTGCGGGATCATCGTTTCGGCTCATCATTCGTCAACCATTCTGTCAGCATGTTGTCTTGGATCGTCAGCCGGATATGTTACGCGGTCCCTGCGTTTTTGGACAATCCACCGCCTGCATCCTCCATCCTCCACACCCAGGAAACATGTTCGGATTTCTCAATTGCGACAAGCCGATCGGCTTTTCATCACGCGACTTGGTCAACATCGTCCAGGGACGATTGCGCGGGCGAAAGGTCAAGGTGGGGCACTGCGGCACGCTTGATCCGCTGGCCAGCGGCGTGCTGGTCGTCGGCGTCGGGCCGGCCGCCCGGCTGACCCCCTTCGTGCACGAAGCGTCCAAAAGCTATCGAGCGACGTTTCGACTCGCCGCCGAGAGTCCGACCGGCGACATGGAATTCGAACCCAAACTGTATCCCGATCATCCGATCCCGACCGCACCAGAACTCGCTTCGGCGTGCCGCAGCTTGACCGGAAGAATCGAGCAGATCCCGCCGGCTTATTCGGCCATCAAAGTCGACGGCAAACGGGCCTACGTGATGGCACGCGAAGGACAGGACGTGGTGATGCCAGCCCGCAAGGTTCACGTCGAAGCGATCGAAATCTTGTCCTACCGCTACCCCGATCTTCAGCTGCAAATCACTTGCGGAACCGGTACCTACATCCGCACGTTGGGAATGGACCTTGCTAAAGCTGTCGGCACCGTCGCGGTGATGACGTCGCTGGTCCGCACGCGCGTCGGCGAGTTCTCGATCTCGGATTCCGTTTCGGAAACGCAGCTCCGTGAAAACGAAATCGAGTCCCTGCTGTTGCCCGCGGCGATCGGCGTTTCGCACCTGCCCCGGATGATCGTCAATCCGGACGAATGCACACGCCTGACCAACGGGTTGTGTCTCGGCACACGGCAACCCGACACGCCCGGTGGCGCGGACGAAGATCCCGAACATGTTGCGGCGATCACCCCGGAAGGACACCTCAAAGCGATCTTGGTGCAGAAGCAATCAAGTTGGTGCCCCAAGCGAGTCTTTCCGGATTGAGCCGCCCGCGCGTTGTGAGCTGGCGACTTGTTCCCAGGCTCGGCCTGGGGACGCGACGTCCTGGAGGCTCCGCCTCCGTGCAGCGAACTGCGTGTGGCTGACGCCACTAGGCTGGCATGCCAGCGGGACGCGTAAGCGAGCGGCGTGCGACGGTGTGTGGCAGAGCCACACCCACACCTGCGTTCCAAGGCGGAGCCTTGGAACGAGGAGTGTATGCAGCACCACGAGCCACTGGCTGACGCGCTTGCATGACAGCGGGAAGCGTAAGCGAGCGGCATGCGGCGTCGTGCGACGGCCGCATCGCTACGGTTGAGCGACAAACGGATCCGAAAACTTGGGATCGGTCAGCAGCGCATCGTCGGTCAGCGTCGCGAGAAACGTTGCCAACGCAACCTTGGGGACTTCCGGCAAGGCCAGGCCGTTGGCGGCAAAGTCCTCCAGTCGAGGATCCAGGTTTTCGTGCGGCCGAACGCTCCAGTTGTAATGCTCGATCACTTGGTCCAGCGTGACGAATCGACCGTCGTGCATGTAGGGACCGGTTTGAGCGATGTTCCGCAACGACGACGGCTTGAACTTTCCCCGGTCTTGCATCCGCCCAGACTGCGAGCCGACTCCGGCGTCAACGTCGGGGCCATCGATATCGATCCCGTTGTTACCCGGTTCGCTCAACTGAAAGATCGCCCACTGTTCCCCGCCGGCAGCATCGTGGTCGGGCAGATGACATTCGGCACAACGGGCGCGGCCGAAGAACTGTCGCTTACCAAGATTCTCTTGGTCGCTGAAATTTGGGAAATCATCCTTCGGTGACTTCACGTGTTGCAAACCGATGTCGTAGCGTGACCGAAAGGAAATGATCGACCGGACAAACTGCGCGAGCGCCTTGGCGATCCGGTCTTGCGTGACCGCGGGATCGCCGTACGCGTTGGTAAACAACGGCGGATAAATCGGATCGCGCGACAACTGTTGCACCAATGCTTCGAGCGTATGTCCCATCTCAAGAGGGTTTTCGATCGGCATCAGCACCTGCGTTTCCAGGCTCGATGCCCGTTCGTCCCAGAAGAACCGATCGCGAGCATAGAAACGCAGATTCACAAGACTCATCGAGTTCCGGCTGACCGTTTCGCCACGGAAGCCGACGCTTTTCGCCCGAGGGTCACTGAACGCGTGCTGTTGCTCGTGGCACGTCGCGCAAGACGTTGTGCCGTTGGCTGAGAGTGTCTTGTCGTAGAACAGGACGCGGCCGAGTGTCGCCCCGTGGTCGGTCACTGGATTGTCTGCGGGAGTGTTGTCCAGTCGACGGAGTTGATCGGCAATCGCGTCGGGGACGTCCAAGTCGCTGTAGCGATACGGCGTCGCTGGCAACTCAAGTTTGCGTTGCCGTGCGGACGCGGGCGAACCGCCGACATCACCCGCCGTCGCGGCAGCGCACATCCACGGCGCAAGCAAGACCGCCGCCAGCAGATTCATGATCAAGACTTGAACCGACAAACCAATGCTCTCCCCTCATCAGGACCGCGCGCAGGCTGAAGGGGCAAAACGATGGGGGCAAAACAATCCCCGCCCCGATCAACACCCATTCACCATTCTACCCGCAGACATCCTCGCCACCATGGTCCCACTCCCCCGACCTCCTGGCTCCCGATTTCTGCCACCCCCATCATTCTGCCACCCCCATCGTTCTGCCACCCCCATCGTTCTGCCACCCCCATCGTTCTGCCACCCCCATCGTTCTGCCACCCCCCGTCGCTCCCCCCAACGCATTCCCTTACGAGCCGGCACCCCACATTGAGGGTTGCCGGTCAGAACGGCGGGATTGCGTAGGAACGCCTCAACGGTGAACTATTTTGATGACTCGCACACCAGTTATCCGAACAGGAGCCGTTGACGTGAGCAGTGATTGGGCATTGGACCAGCCTCGGCCGACCGATTTTGTGGCCCCCTACTTCTTCATTTCCCACAGAGGCCTGTCGGAGATCACCTACGTCAGCCCCTCGGTCGAAAACGTGTTGGGTTACGATCCCAATTCGATGGCGGGCCTGCCCTACGAATCGTTCCTTTGCCAGGGCGACCCGCTTAACGACGATGTCGCCGAATGCCAGCACGCAGACCTCAGCGGCGGCGGCAGCCTTCACGCGCTTCGCTGTGTTCGCGACGCGACGGGCACCCCCCGCATCCTCTCCATCCATACCGTAGGCGTTGCGCAGCACGACGGCGGCCCGATCGTGAGACGCCACCATCTGGCACGAGATGTGACCGAGAGTGTGCGTCGACACCTGCAGATGATCAAGCAACTCGAGTCGCTCGAACATGCCGCCAGCCAGCTGACGGACCAGGAACGCGCGGTGGCGGAGCGGATCATGCAGGGCAAAATGAATCGTGTGATCGGACGCGAGTTAGAGATCTCAGATCGAACGGTCGAACGCCGCCGCGCCGCGATCATGAAACACTTCAACGCAACCACCCTGGCGGAATTGATTTCCAAGCTCGCGCAGCTCGACATGCTTCGAGAATGGACCAACACCGAGACGGAGACGCAGTGGAAAACGGCGCGTAATGCTGATCAGGTTTCCGCCTTGGCCGTTTAAGTCGGGAGCGGTTCGAAGACTCGTCGTTTCCGCAAGTCCGGAGGGCCTGCAGGCTGTTGATGGAGTGAGCCGTGACGCGTAAGCGGCCGGGCATGCTGGCGTCGCCCGAGGTCTGACGGCCAGCGGCTCACCGTGGACTCCGCAGATCCCGATTCAATCGCCAAGCCGATCGCGCCCAAAGTTTAAAAGGCCACGGATGACTACGGCGACACCGCACCCAGCCAATACCGCCCTGCCTCTCGCTTCAATTCCGATGCACCGATCAAGAATGTTTCTTGACGTTCCCCGGTCCAACGATCCGAAACACGTTTCAGCTTGACACGAATCGCCCGATCCAAATCGTGTCGCTCGGCGAGCCGGATAGCCAGATCAAGCTGATACCTGGCTTGCGGATAAACGGGCACCCAGCGTTGCTCCAGCGACCATTGCCCGATGTCCAAGTCACTCCATCGATCACCATCCGAGTCGTCCAAAAAAGCGGCGACATCATTCGGCATCCGATCGATCGCGGACTGATGGATTTGGATTTCGGCGCGGCTATTGTGCGGCGAGTACAGTGCCCATGACGTCCAATGATCCCAATACCCCGATCGTTCGGTCAGGGGTAAAAGCAAGGCTGCGGCGACCACCAGACGAATCGGCCAGCGTAGCGAATGCCGTGTCGGCAGCGGAATTTGCCGAGCGGTGCCCTCCATCGGTCGCGAGGGGACGACGAACAACAACGCTGCCTGAATGGCCAGCAATCCGTTCCATGCCAACACGCCCAGGCTGTGCGAGAGTGACCACGGACCGAGCAACCCGATCAACGTCACGTGCATCGCGATGGCGCAAACTCCGCCGATTCGGCGTGTCCGGGGAAACGCCAACGCAATCGCGATCGCAAGCTCACCGGCGGGCAGCGCAAAGGCAAATTTCGTCGCGGTCGCATCAGCAACGCCGCCGATCGGACTGGCCAGCGTTTGGACCATTTGATGGCCGACGGTGTGGACAAACTGGTAATCAAACTTGCCCGACGCGCTATAGAAATAGATGCTGATCGCGATCGCAATCACCCAGCAGCGCCCTTCCCGCCAGGACATTCCGGCGAGCAGGACGGCATACAACAGCGACTGGTACGCCCAGGGTTGCAATCGATGTTGGTCCAACACGATCAAAACCGCAAGCGCCGCGGCAACGCCCCACCAGCACCATCGGTCGGCGCCGCGGTAGACGGCCGCCGCCAGGCCGAACAACAAGACGGCCAGTGCCAACGATTCCACCGCGCCGGCCAACCACTCGGCACCGGGCACCGCGATCCAAGCAACGGGCGGATAACCGGGGTCGCGCCCCCAGGACGGGATCCAGATCGGCACCGTGACCAGGATCAAAACCGCTAGCCCGATGGCCCAGACTCGGGCAAACCGGTTGGCTGTGATCGATGGCATCGGGACCGTCAAGGGTGATGGGGGATCGGGTTTGTCGGGCAGAAGTTTCAAAACCGGACGTCGGGGTTGCAGAGTGATCGGTCATGCGTCAAGCAGCACGCGTCGGACCACGAGGTTACACTACGGCGTTCCAATTCCCCAGCACCTTTCGGAGCATCATCATGCGGCTGTCTCAATCCATCGTTTTGCTGGTCGCCAGCAATCTTCTGTGGAGCGTTTGCGCCAACGCTCAGTACGAGATCGAAGACGGTTATCAGTCCCTGTTCAACGGCAATGACCTCTCCGGTTGGGTCGTCCCCGAAGGCGACAACGGGCACTGGAAAGTCGTCGACGGTGTCATCGATTACGACGCCCGCAGCGAAGCAAGCGGCGACCGAAACTTGAAGACCGCCGCGGCGTTTGGCGATTTTATTTTAAAGATCGATTGGCGGATCAAGGAAGCCTCCGGGTCCTACGACGTCCCGATCGTGCTGAGCGATGGACGTTACCTGACCGATGCCGCCGGCAAGAAACTGACGATCAAAATGCCCAATGCCGACTCGGGGATCTACTTGCGAGGTCACCCCCAAGCCCAGCTCAATATTTGGCGCTGGCCGGTCGGTTCGGGCGAGGTGTATGGGATTCGCCACAACCCCAACACGCCGCCGGAAATCCGTGCCGGCGTCACCCCGCGGATCAACGCCGACAAGCCGATCGGCGAGTGGAATTCGTTTGTGATCATTTTGATCGGAGACAGGGTCACGGTGCTGTTGAACGACCACTTGGTACTGGAGCAAGCGGAATTACCGGGGATCCCCGAGCGGGGCCCGATCGTGCTGCAGCACCACGGCGGGCCCGGAAAAGACGGTAAACTCAAGCCCGCCTCCAGCCTGGTTCAATTCAAAAACATCTGGATCAAGCCGTTGGATCGGTGATGCGGCAAGGACCACTTAACACGGCGTGAGCTTTGATTGGCAAGCCGCGTTCACCTCAAAAAAAAGGCACCACCGATTCGCAATCGGCGGTGCCTTGATGGCGGGTATCCCCAGGGCTTTCGTCTTAGCGACGGCGGCGACGTAACAACACCATACAGCCGACTCCGCTGAGAGCTAACATGGCCGTCGGCTCTGGCACCGAGGTAATCGTAATGGTTCCCGCGTTTGCGAAAAGCTCTGGATCAAGGTTCGTGAACGAGGCATCATCGAGAACATTGTCCGCAGTTGACCCCGGGTTCGGATCGGTAAACGTAAACGTCGTCGTGCTTCCGCTTTGTTGTACCGTGTAATCGAAGAAACCAATCAATGCGTTTCCGGTATCCTTACCAGGACGCAACGGTGAAAAGAAATTCACTCCACCGCCCGAGACGACCGTCCCCGCGACGTTGTCAAATGTTGCAGGTGGACCAAAGCTGAATCCGGCGTCCGTCGTTGCATTGGAAACAACGCCCACACCCGCGTTGAAATTCGCTTGAAATCCTGCGGTCGTCAGGCCAGTTGCAGCGATGCGGGTGTCACCGGGATCCTGAAAGACGAAAACCGAAAGACGTACGGTATCGCCCGCGTCAGCGAGCACAACTAAGTTGTCTCTCGCACTTCCCGCTGTCCCATCGGACGAGTACCTCAACACAGCAGCTGCAGAAGCCTCGGAAGCAATTCCCACAGCAAGAGCCAGGGCACAAAGGGAGACAAAACCACGCATTACCTACTCCAATGACAGCGATTGACGACCTAGAGTCAAGTCCCGATCATACGCAAATCCTACAAACTGTCTAGCTTATTGACTGCGAGTTTGCAGATTTATCCGACCCAACACCCCCTCCGCCGGAGCAAACCAAACATCCGAATGCGGGAAAAGGCATGCGGTGTCGTGAATCCTGCAGGGTCGCTGGCGTCGCATCGCGGCCGTCACGCCAGCGGCGTGCCACAAACCAAGCTTGGGGTCGCGGTAGCGCACCTCAAGTCCCGGCCACCACCTAGCCGCCAACCCCAACGGGTTGAACACGACGGCGCGATCCCATCGCCGTTCGCGCCGGCCGCCCCTTGTTGAACCCCGTTGGGGTTCCGTGCCATGATTGGCACCCCCCCGGGGTGCGCTGTCGCGACCCCGGGCTGTGTTGTTGCACCGCTCCGCGGTGTGACGCCGACGGCGTCATCGATCATCACCCCAACAAACCGTCTGCGTCGCAACCGTCACGCCAACGGCGTGCCACATCCAAGCTTGGGGTCGCGGTAGCGCACCTCAAGTCCCGGCGACCACCTGGCCGCCAACCCCAACGGGGTTGAACACGACGCACCCGCCGAGTCACCGCCGCCGGTCGCGCCGCACGACCATTTCGCGTCGTTGTTGAACGCCGCTGGCGTTCCGGTCCCGTTGCGTGCATCACCCGGGGTGCGCTCCGCGACCCCGGGCTGTGTTGTTGCACCGCTCCGCGGTGTGACGCCAACCGCGTCGCGGGAATGGACAATCACCGGCGCTGTTCCCCAGGCCCGTCACGGGCGCCCGATGATCCGGCCAACCGCATCGCGGTTCCACGCCACCGGCGTGTCACAACAAAGCTTGGGGTCGCGATAGCGCACCCCAAGTTCCAGTCGCCCCCGGACCGCCAACCCCAACGGGGTTGAACACGATGGCGCGATCCCATCGCCGTTCGCGCCGGCCGCCCCTTGTTGAACCCCGTTGGGGTTCCGTGCCATGATTGGCAATCTACCCGGGGTGCGCTCCGCGACCCCGGGCTGTGATGTTCCACCGCTCTGCGGTGTGACGCCGACGGCGTCGCGGGAATGGACAATCACCGGCGCTGTTCCCCAGGCCCGTCACGGGCGCGCGATGATCCGGCCAACCGCGTCGCGGTTCCACGCCAGCGGCGTGTCACAACAAAACTTGGGGTCGCGCTAGCGCACCCCAAGTCCCACCCACCTCCAGGCCGCCAACCCCAACGGGGTTGAACACGATTCGACACCCCCAAACTGGCATTTTTTTTTGCGGAAGACGCCGCTGATGCTATACAGATCAATCAAATGGAATCTGTGGCGGTTGGATCACATGAGAAATCACCGGAGGCGATCAAGTGGGGCAATCGCTGGTTCAAATCTACGTCCACCTCATCTATTCGACGAAAAGCCGAAGGCCCTTCTTGAAGGACCCCGAATTTCGGCAACGACTGTTCGCGTACAAAGCCGGGATCTGTAACAAACAAGGTTGCCCGGCTGTGATCATTGGTGGAGTCGAAGACCACGTTCACCTGCTCTGTCGGCTCGGCAAGACAATCGACATCGCCAAATTCGTCCAGTCTCTCAAACGCCCGAGCAGTGATTGGATCAAGGAAGAATCGTCCATCAGGAATTTCTATTGGCAAACGGGCTATGGCGCGTTTTCGATCAGCCCCGGACACGTCGATGGATTGACGGAGTACATCCGCGACCAGGAGCTTCATCATCGTAAAGAATCCTTCCAAGACGAGTTTCGGAGGATTTGTAAACGCTACCACATTGAAATCGACGAGCGGTACGTCTGGGATTGAAAACGGTGCGCCCCCCCGATTCCCCTACGCCGGTCGCGCTGCACGATTATCTCGCGTCGTTGTTGAACGCCGCTGGCGTTCCATTCCCGTTTTGTCCATCACCCGGGGTGCGCTCCGCGCCCCCGGGCTGTGTTGTTGCACCGCTCTGCGGTGCGACGCCGATGGCGTCGCGGGAATGGACAATCACCGGCGCTGTTCCCCAGGCCCGTCACGGGCGCCCGATGATCCGGCCAACCGCGTCGCGGTTCCACGCCAACGGCGTGCCACAACAAAGCTTGGGGTCGCGATAGCGCACCCCAAGTTCCGCCCACCTCCAGGCCGCCAACCCCAACGGGGTTGAACATGCCTACAACGCCTCTTCCTCACCTGCGGGGAGTTCCAACACGGGCTCGCCCCAGTCGGCGAGAAACATTTCGCCACAGGCTTCGCACTTCACTTCGGTCCCCAAGCATTGATCGTCGATGACTTGCGGGATGCCCTTGCACTCGACACGCACCTTGCCCGGTTCGGCCGCCATGGCTTTGAGGTGCATCGGATCCACACCCGCCACTTCGATGTCCTCCGGCTGGAGCGTCGTGAGCAACTCACGCGTCACGTCTTCGGCCGTCGCGATGCGATTGGCCAATCGACGAACGCTCCGTTCCAGGCTGTTGCGGGATGTCCGTCCGTTGCCGAAGTGTCGATCGCGACTGGCGTACAAGTAGGTGAATCCGCGCAGCAGTCGACGACGTGATTCGGTCGGCAAGGTGTACTTCGATTTCTTGGCGAGCAATTCAAAGATCCGGCACAGCGCTTCGGGCGAATAGTCCGAGAACTGCATCGTGGTTCCGACGCGGCTGCTGAGCCCTGGATTGCTGCGAATCATTTGCCGCATTTCGACGGGATAACCGGCCAGGATGACGACCAGTCGGTCGCGTTGATCTTCCATGCGTTTGAGCAATGTCTGGATCGCTTCGCGGCCGTACTGGTCTTGGCCGCTCTCGTCGATCAACGTATAGGCTTCGTCGATAAACAGGACACCGTCGAGCGCTTCATCGATCTTGGTGTTGGTTTTGGGACCGGTCTGCCCGGCGTATTCGGCAACCAATCCGCTTCGATCGGTTTCCACCAAGTGGCCTTTTTCCAAAATGCCTAGCGCCCCGTAGATCTCGGCAATGATCCGGGCCACCGTCGTCTTTCCGGTTCCCGGGTTGCCGACAAAGGCCATGTGCAAACTGGGACGCGAGGTCGGCAGATCCAGCTCTTTGCGGCGACGTTCCATCGCCAAAAAATTGGTCAACGTCGTGATCTGATCTTTAATATTCTCCAGCCCGATCAGACTGTCCAGCTTGGCCTTGGCGTCGGCCAATCGCTGCTCGGGGGTCCGCTCGTCGATCGGCGGATCGCCACTGGAGCGTTCCACCGGCTTGGCCACGCCGACGCGCCCCCCCGCACCTCCGCCCGGACCGGCAACCGGAGTCGGTTTCTCGGCGGCAGTCGGACCGACACCTTCTCGCAGCCGCTTGGCTTCTTCGCGCAACCACCTCAGGGCGTCGCGGGCGTTGGACGTGTCGGTCTCGCTGACCAAGGTTTCCGGCGCGCGGCCGCGGGCGAGATCGAACTGCTGTTTCATCGACTCGATGCGTTCGTTGTCCGACGCGCTGACCGTTCCGTCGACCGACGTCAACAGGGTTGCCATCCGCATGGCCAATGTTTCCAACTCGCCCCAGTGGCCGCGGAGTTCCGGCAGTTCGGCGAACGGACGCACCAGGTCCGACCACTGGAAGTCATCCGCCGCGTTGATCAGCCAATCGACGGCTTCGTGCAGTTGGCTGCCCAGCACCGATTTGCCCCAAATGTGTTCCAGCAACACGCGGCCGAGTTGCCGCTGTTCCAGATTCTTGGCACTCGCATCGGGCACCACGGTCGCAAACACTTTCATCAAGAACCCCTGATGCAGCTCATTCATCTGCTCTGCGAGCGACGCCGCATCGGGATCGTCGCCACCGCCCAACCAGCCGTAGGATCCACGCACCAATTTCCCCCCTTCGATGTACAGGGCTTGCGTCTCCGCGAGGGTTTCGCGATAGAGCCGGATGGATTCGATGATCCTGTCGTCGCTAGGTCGTGACATGGTCTGGGGATTCCATAGAGTGAGAGTGTTACGCCAGCGCGTCCTGCCATTCCCGCGACAGTTCGGGGAGATGCATCAGAGTGTGAACGGCCATCCGATCGACTTCGCGGCCGTAGAGAACATCATTGGCCCGGGCGATGGTCCAATCGGCGTTGGGCCGGCTGATCAATTCCAGCTCCGAACCCGATGTCAACGAACCGCCCGTGATGACCCGCACATACCATCCGGTGCGTCCGGTCTGCGTGACCTCTTTGGTCATCGATTTGGTCCGCCAGCGCCGCGCGATCTTCCAACACGGCTGACGAGGTTGGCTGACTTCCAGGACACACTCGCCGGACCGAAAACGATCACCGATGCACACGTCCGACTCGGTCACACCGCCGAGTGTCAGGTTTTCACCGAATCCGCCGGCCAAAAAGTCAAGCTCGGGATGTTCGTCGGCCCACGATCGGTAGTGAACGCCGGCATAGCAGAGGATCGCCTTTTCCGGGCCGCCGTGATTTTTCGTGTCGGCGACCTGATCACCGACGATGCCCAATTCATTGATCGAGACCGCTCCGACGACGTGCGTCTTTCGAAAGGCACTCGTCCACTGTCGCGAGATTGCGTCGCGCGCGTTCGGGTCACCCTCGGTCACCACTTTCCCGATTTGGATCGATTCGATCGTGATCATTTACGTTAAAGTGGAACGACTTGGAAACGGCGTCAGTGCGTCGCTTGATAAAAATAACGGATTGGATACGGATTGATCTATGCCCACCACCAGAATATTGCCATTGGACCGCATCTTGTGCGGTGCCGCGTGTGTCGTCGCCATCCTGATGAGCACCGCGAGAAGTCCCGTGATCGCGGCGGACGGCGAACCGCTCGCGATTCAATTGTGGCCCGACGGTCGCGTCAGCATCGAAAACCACTGGGGACTTCGGCTGGTGGTTTCAACCAGCCGCTCACCTCAGCAGTCCCCGGACAGTCCCTTTGAAAAGTATGTCACCAACCGCGGCGGGGTCGATCACGTCTGGTCCCGACGGGCCAATGACGACGCCGCAACATGGACAGCGGCGACTGATCAAAACACGATTCCCGGATCAATTCATGTGACGTCGGTATCCGGTCAAGACGACAAAGCCGCCGGGATGTTGGTCCGAACCGACGGTGTCCGTGTCGCCGTCCTGAGCGATTCGTCCACCGCGGGCGCCTCGCTCGCCAAGGAGGATGCGAAACTAGATGTCGTGGTCATCCCGTTGCCGGCGGACGCCCTCCTTGCCGATGCCGCAACCTGTGCGTGGATCAAATCCATGCAACCCCGCTACGTGTTGCTTCCGGCCGAGATCACGGACGAAGCCACCAAGCCGTTCGCGGACTCGATCGACGCGTCCGGCGAAATCACCGACGTGGACCACAACACGTTTGCCGTTTCCCAGTCCACCGATCGCAGCGGGCAAACACGGTTGGTAAAGTTCGACCAGCGGCCGTACGAGCTTTCCGAGGAACTCGAATCGTTGATGAAGCAAATGGAAGCGTCGTGCGATCACTCTCAAGCCGTGTTCAGCCGCCTGAGCGCGAATCAATTGAATTTCCGTCCCGCCAATGGGACGCATACGCCACGCTGGAATGCCGAGCACATGATGGGGCGTCAGCTGCTTTTCTTTTCGCAGATCTATCACGCGCTCGACCCGACGATTCCGATAATGGATTTAAATCCCAAACAGATGCCGCCTGACTACGTGGCGGCCCACCCTGACTGGGACGGAAAGGAAGAGGCACGACAAATGCAACGCGTCAGCGACTTCACGCGACGGTTCGCCTATTTGCTCCGCGGTCTCACTCTCGACGTCAGGGCGCCCGGAAGCCGCTGGACACTGCGTGGACTGTTGCGGCAAATGGATCGGCACTACGAAGACCACACGGCAAACACGAAAAAGAAATTCGAATTGGCCGGCTGGCCGAACGAATGAGCCGCGCTGTAATGAGCCGCGTTATATTGTGCGGCGCTAGATCGTGCGGCGCGGTTTGGTGCCTTCACAACGAAAGAGTCTGGGATGGCAAAGTGGGATGTGATCGTGATCGGGCTCGGCGGTGCCGGTAGTGCCGCCGCCTATCATTTGGCTGCCAGGGGTTGCCGTGTCCTGGGGTTGGACCAGCACCACCGCGTTCACACCCATGGCAGCTCGCATGGCAAGACACGCATCATTCGCCAAGCCTATTTCGAACATCCGTCCTATGTTCCGTTACTGCGCCGCGGCTACGAACTGTGGAGCGAGTTGGAACAGGCCGTCGATGAAGACCTGTTTCAGCGAACGGGCTTGGTCGAATTGGGGCCGAAGGAGGGCGTGGTCATTCCCGGTGTGTTGCGAAGCGCAGCGGAGCATGGACTGGCGATCGAAGAACTTTCTGTCGCCGAGGTGGCGCATCGTTGGCCGGGATTGGCCGCACGAGAAGTGCACTCACAGGCCCAATGGCAGGCCGTGATCGAAAAAGACGCCGGGTACTTGCGCGTCGAAGCTTGTGTGGAAGCCCATCTACGCCTGGCCGAACAGGCAGCGGCGACGCTGCAACATGAGCGACCGGTCCGTCATTGGCGGGCGACCCCATACGGCGTGAAAGTGACCACCGACGACGGCGTCGAACACGCCGAGCGACTGGTCATCGCCGGCGGCCCCTGGAGCGGGCAACTGCTTGCCGGGTTGGGGATCCGCTTGAGTGTGCTCCGCAAGTATCAATATTGGTATGCACCGCAACAAACGGGCTACGATCAACGCGATGGTTTCCCCTGCTTCTTCCACGAGACGCCCGCGGGAAACTTTTATGGTTTCCCCTCCATCGGACAGGATGGGCTGAAAGTTGCCCGGCACAGTGGTGGAACGCCGGTCGAGACTCCGACGTCCCCGCACCCGACCGATGGCGCAGACCAATCATTGATCGAAGACTATCTCAAGGCGTTCTTGCCTGGCGTCGGCAAACACCTGCAAGCGCAATCGGGGTGCTACTACACGATGACGCCGGACGAACATTTCATTGTAGATGTGCATCCGGACCACCCCCAGATCGCGATCGTCGCCGGGCTCTCCGGGCATGGATTTAAATTCACCAGCGTGCTCGGTGAAATCGCCTGTCAACTCGCCCTCGACGGCGAGACGACGCTCGACACGTCGCTGTTGCGGATCGAGAGGTTACGCCAAGTCTGAATCTCTCGTTCCAAGGCTCCGCCTTGGAACGCAATGCTCCCATGGCTCCCCCACACGTTACAAGATGTTCCCAGGCTCCGCCCTACGCCGTGAACGACTTTTTAGCGGTAGGGCGCGAGCCCTCCGGTGTGTTGGCAAAGAAGCGGAACCGGAGGGCTTGCGCCCTGCCGCTAAAACCTCGTCAAACGCAGGAAATAAATCGTTCACGGCGTAGGGCTCCGCCTGGGCTGCGCAAAATCGCCGTCTCGCGCCATCGCTAAATTTCTGCCGAATCGACTCTGCGATGGACCATCGATGAGCATGGAGCGGTTGGGCATCAAAAACACGATTAACATCAGCCGATTCGCGCCAGCGTTCGGGCCTCGGCAACAACGGAGAGCCCGTAGGCTGGCGCCAAACGGCTGATACTCCTCGTTCCAAGGCTCCGCCTTGGAACGCAATGCTCCCGTGGCTCCGCCACACATTGCGGCTAAACAAACGCTGGGCGCCATTGCCGTGCGGGAGTCGGTTGGCATTTTCACCTTGCCGCGACGACTTCTTACGCCCGCGAGGGCTTGGGTTTATGTTGTGCGGCATGCAAGACTTTTGGCCCATCATCGCGTCCGTCCTCGGTGTCTTTCTGGTGATGGGCGTGGGGGCCGCTTGCCGGTCGCTCGGATGGTTGACTGCCGAAGCCGATCGGACGCTGGCCAATCTGACCGCCAACGTCATGCTACCGGCGTACTTTGTGCACCAGTTTTCGCAAAGCAGCGAGATCGGTGAGATCTCCACCGCATGGCAACCGCCGCTGTTCGGATTCGTGTCGACCGCGTTTGGATTGTTTCTGGCGTTTGGCTTTGCCCGTTCGGCGGTCGGCCGCTGGTTCGGGCTGGTCAGCGATTCGTCTCAGCGAGCCTTCGCCTTGAGCGCGGGGATTTGCAATTACGGCTACATTCCGCTGCCGTTGGCCGAACAGTTTTATCCCACCGCGATGATTGATCTGATTCTGCATAACGTGGGGGTCACGATGGCGCTGTGGAGCATTGGGATTGCGATCATCAGTGGTTCGGGCCGCGACGGTTGGAAAAAGACGTTGATCAGCCCACCGTTGTGGGCGGTCGTGTTTTCAATCTTCCTCAGTTCCATGGGGTGGGCACAATCCATCCCAGCTCCCGTGGCGACGGCGATCGGGACACTCGGCTCGTGCGCGATTCCGCTGGGATTGCTGCTCAGCGGTGCGATCATCGTCGACTTCATCCGTGATCAATCCTGGCTGGCCGACGCGCGGGTGATCGTGGCGGGGATCGGCGTCCGCCAGCTGATCTTGCCGCTGTTGATGCTCGGCGTGGGTGGCTGGGTGGTGCAAAGTCCCGACTTGCGCACGGTCGTGATGTTGCAGGCGGCGATGCCGGCGGCGGTCTTCCCGATCGTCTTGACCAAGCTCTACGGGCGCGACACCGAAACCTCCTTGCGAGTCGTCTTGTGGACCTCCGTCGCGGGCATCGTCTTGATTCCCACCTGGCTAGCCGTCGGAGCCTGGTGGCTGAGCTAGCTTGCCAGTGGCGTACGCTTCCAGCTTGCGACTCCCCCAAGCGTCCAGCTTGCCAGTGGCGTACGCTTCCAGCTTGCGACTCCCCCAAGCGTCCAGCTAGTTCGCTGCTTTCCACAACAGCTGGACCCTTACACGACGAACTTCCCCCGCACCAACTCGGTCGCTCGGTTCCAATCGTCGGCGTTGGCAAACTGTTCACGCGAGACCAGGCAGCAAGCGACGTCGTGCTGGTGGGGATACAGCCCGATGGAGTCCTCGGTGATTTCAACGTGATCAAAGAATTGCCAGGTCGTCCGTGTCTGCCCCAGTGACGTCATCGCACAGTACCCTTGATCATCCAGCCAGCCCTTGGAATACCAAGCGATCATCCGGCCCTTTTGTTTTGCCGCACGACGGGCGCGCCAGACGCGCACCAAGATGCTCGCCACCAAAATGGTGATCCACAGAGCCGCCAGCGCGACATACAGCGTGCGAAACCCCGTCAGCACAAAGATGCTCAGCAGCAGGCTGGCCAGAAGGACGACCAACGCGACCCAAGTCCGCACCACCGCTTGTTTGGTCGCCTTCAACAAACGCGTTCCCCGTGCACAGTCCTCGCAAAAAATCCCTTCAAACTCGATCGCATCCTCGGGCATCGAAAACAGACACTCAGCCTCCGGTGGCGTTCGTTTCCGTTCGTCCAGGAGTTGCGGCAACTGGGGCGGAAAGGCTTGCTGTAGGCCCGCCGCCACGCTTCGGGCCGACGCCGGGTCGGCGAACGCATCGATCGGAAGCGTTTGCCAAAACGTCTGCTCCTTTCCAAAGCTGAGTACCCACAGTTGGTGGGTTGCGGCGCAGGAGACGAGGTTGGAGAGCGGCCAATAGGCTTGGCTCTGTTCGGTTTCGATCCACAAACCGTCTCGGTCGATCCAGCCTCGGATCGGCCCCAAAGCCAGCTGAAAGCTTGGGATGCGAGTCCCGATCAACCAACGCTGGTGGCGACAAAACAGGACAACGCCGACGAGCAGCACGGCTGTCGCCAGAAGCATGCGAAGCAGGTTGACGGCGTTCAGATTGCCAGAGACCAACACCAGCACGCCGGACAACAGGGCGAACAAGCCGGCCAGAGCAAGCATGACGCGCGTCGTGTTGCGATACTCGGTTCGGATTCCAGCTTTGATGACCGCATCGCGATGATGCTGCGGTGTCACCTCACCCTTGAACTCCAAGCGGCCTGGAATGAAGTGACTTGGCGGTGGCGATTGCTGGGCGGCAAGCGAATCCGTCAGCGGAGCTTGATAGGGATTGGGCGTCACGCCTCCGATTTTTGCACCAGGTCCAAGAGTTCTTGATCGATCACCAGGGATTCATCGCTTTCGGGGTTGAGATACAAACCGTGTTCGGGAGGCATGTATTGCAGCAGCGCGTCGCCGTCCAGGACGTAGCCTTCGATTTCGTCTCCCTCCTCGTACATTTCTTCCATCGAATGGACGAAATCTCCGGCGGCCTGTTCGTTGGTGAATGCGACCAACAAATGCATCCCGTCCAGTTCGGTGCTGAAGACGCTGGCACCTTCTTCGTCATCACCGTCTTCCTCATCCGACATCGTCAGCAGCACAAACTCTGCCGAGTCGAACAATTGACGAACCAGAACGGCGTCTCGCTGCTCGATCGCGAGCGCCAGTTTTGATTCGAGAGATTCGGTCGATTCGGACATCATTTGGCTCGCAGGTTTTTAGGGGCGGTTGGGCCGGAGTGGTGATCCCCTAGTTATCGCAGCCGGGCACGAAAAAGCAAACCCGTGATCCCGCCACGCGCCGCCCGCTGACCGGTCGGTTGATTGAGTGAGCCGTGACGCGTAAGCGGCCGGGCAGTCTGGCGCCCGCCCGAGGCCTTACGGCCAGCGGCTCACCATTGACTCAGCAGATCCCGAATCAATCAACAGCCCGTCACGCGTCCCGCTGGGATGCCGCATCTCAGCACGTGGCGTCAGCCAGTGGCGCGTGTTTGCCCCGATTCCGCCACGTGCCGCCTGCTCACGACGCTCGCTGACGCGTCCCGCTGGGATGCCGGCCGAGTCGGGGGCGTCAGTCCCCCATGAACATTTCCCCCAACCCGCCCAACAGCGAGCCTTCGCCCTTGCGGGTGTTTCCGGCCGAGGGAATCGCTGCGGCGAGTCGTCCGGCGAAACGCGAGAACGGCAGGGATTGCAACCACACCGGACCAGGGCCGCGAACGGTGGCCAGAAACAGCCCTTCGCCGCCGAAGAACGCGTTCTTGAGGCCGCCGACGAACTGGATGTCGTAGTGGACCGATGGCCCCATCGCCATCAAGCACCCGGTGTCCAGCCGCAGGGTCTCGCCGGGTTCCAATTCGCGGTACATCATCGTTCCGCCGGCGTGAATGACCGCGATGCCGTCGCCCTTGAGCCGCTGCATGATGAAACCTTCGCCGCCGAACAGCCCCGCACCGATCTTCTTTTGAAAGGCGATGTCCACCGTGATCCCGCGCGCACCGCACAAGAAGGCATCTTTTTGGCAGATGATTTCGCCGCCCAGTTGATCCAGGTGCAGCGGAATCATGCGTCCGGGATGGGGTGCTCCGAAGGCGACCTTGGCTTGCCCGCGGCCCTGATTGGTAAAGGTCGTCATGAACAGCGCCTCGCCGGTCAGCGCCCGCTTGCCGGCCGACAAGACCTTGCCGAACAGGCTGCTGTCTTGCTTGGACGGGTCGCCGAAGACGGTCGCCATCTCGACGCCTTCGGTCATGTACATCAGCGCGCCCGCTTCGGCGATCGTCTGTTCCCCCGGATCGAGCGTGATTTCGACGTATTGGGTCTCGTGGCCGAAGACTTCATAATCGATCTCGTCACTGCGCCGGCTGACGCCGTCCCCGGATTGTCCGCCTCGCATCGTGACCGGCGCGGTGCTCATTTCGATCTCACCGGCTGAGAACCGATCATCGCCGTCGGTGGTCGAATCCAGACCGGAAAAACCACCCGCCGGAGCGGTCGAGGAGCCTCCCGGGACACGAAACGTCTGGCGACAGGCTTTGCAATTGACGTCTTTCCCCGCCATTTCTTCGCCGGCCTGGTAGTGTTTTCCGCACATCGGACAGTCAAATTCCACCGTTTCCTCTCCTCCAAACATTAACGAGATGGTCACTTTTCGCTGGGTCGCAGGCTGCCCCAAAGGGCCCGTTTGCAGTTACCATAGGGCGCTGGCTCCGAGACCGAACGCGACCGATGGATCGCCACCGATCCCCATTCGCTTGCGCCGTCCCGATATCCAGTCCTAATCTTCCAATTTCCCACACCAATCCAGTCCCCCATCATAAAGGCATTCCGATGACCAAGCGATCCAAGGTGAACCATCGCCAAGAACGTCGCCAATTCCTCAAGACCGCCGCCGCAGCCTCCGCCGCCGCTTCGGTCCCTTACTTTTATTCGACGCCGAAAACACTCGCCGACGAAACCAAGAGCAAGAACGACCGCGTCGCGATGGGCGTCATCGGTGCCGGCGGGATGGCGGGCGGCAACATGAACTCCGCCAAAGACTGGGTGGACGTCGTCGCCGTGTGTGACGTCGACGCCGGCCGCCGCCAATCCTTCAGCCAACGACACAGCGGCGGCAAAGCCGTCCAGTCGTCCGACTATCGCGAGTTGCTCGACCGCAAGGATATCGATGCGGTGCACATCGCCACCCCCGACCACTGGCACACCAAGCCACTGATCGAAGCCATGCTGGCCGGAAAGGACGTCTACTGCGAAAAACCACTGACGTTGACGATCGACGAAGGCAAGTTGATCCGCAAGGTCCAGAAGAAAACCGGACGCATCGTTCAAGTCGGAACGCAACAGCGCAGTACCTTCAATCTGTTCGTCAAAGCGATGGCCATCGTCAACGAAGGACGACTGGGAAAGATTCGTGAAGTCCAAGCCGCAATCGGCGGTGCACCCACCAGCCCGCCGATCCCCGTCGCCGAAGTGCCCGAAGGACTGGACTGGGATCGCTGGTTGGGGCCGGCACCAAAGGTCGACTACCGCAATCTGCCGAGCCAAAAGAATCGTGGCCGCGGCAATACGAACTGCCACTACGAATTCCGTTGGTGGTACGAATACAGCGGCGGAAAACTGACCGACTGGGGCGCGCACCATGTCGACATTTGCAACTGGGCGCTCAAATTGAACGGTCAAACCGAAGGCCCGCTGTCGATCGGCGGCACCGCCACCCATCCGGTCGAATTTAAAGACGGGGTCCCGCAACAAAATGACCGCTACAACACCGCGACGGCGTTCCTGTTCAACGTGATGTATCCCGGCGGCACCAAGATGATCATCCGCAATGACACCGACAACGGCGTGCTGATCACCGGCGACAAGGGCAAGATCTTTGTCAACCGCGGAAAGCTGGTCGGTAAACCGGTCGAAGATTTGAAAGACAACCCGTTGCCCGAAGACGCGATCGCCAAAGTCTACAAGAATCTGCCGATGGAGCGGAACGAGCGGGCGGCTCATTGGGCCAACTTCTTGCACTGTGCGAAAGAACGCAAAGAGCCCATCAGCGACGTCCACACCCACATGGAAATGCTCAACGTCTGTCACTTGGCCGGCATCAGCGCACGACTCGGTCGTGAACTGAAATGGGACAACGCCAGCGAGCAGATCGTCGGTGACTCGCAAGCCAACAGCATGCTCGCCAGGCCGTACCGCAGCGGCTACGAAATCGACATGGGCTAATGCCGATGCAGTCCGAAGACGCGATCGATCTCCGTCGTCAGCTTCGCCTGACATGGCTGCTGCTGACGCTGGTCACCGTGGTCTTTGTCTGGCCGACCGTCCGTGTTTGGCTGGGGATCGGTATGGCCGCCAGCGGAACACCTCGCGCGATCACCCCGCGAGGTGACTTGGCGGCCTTCGAACAATCGACGGTCGAACTGTTTCGCACGGTCAGCCCATCGGTGGTCTACCTGACGACCCGATCACGCGTCGCCAGCCCGTTTTCGCGACGGGCCATCGAAGTCGACGCGGGCTCGGGCAGCGGTTTCATGTGGGACGAATTCGGCCACATCGTGACCAATTTCCATGTTCTGCAAGAAGCGTCTTCGGCCAAAGTCGTGCTCTGGGATCAATCGTCCTACGAAGCGATCTTGGTCGGCGGATCGGCCGACCACGATCTGGCGGTGCTGAAGATCAATGCCCCGGCGGCGAAATTGCTGCCGGTGGCAATCGGTACCAGCGAGGACTTGCTGGTCGGCCAGGCGGTGTTCGCGATCGGCAATCCCTTCGGACTCAATCAAACCCTCACCACCGGAGTCGTCTCGGCCAAGAGCCGCTCGATCGACAGCCCGACGGGACGTTCGATTGAAGAGGTCATCCAGATCGATGCCGCGATCAACCCTGGCAACTCCGGCGGCCCGCTGCTGGACAGTGCCGGGCGGCTGATCGGCGTCAACACGGCCATCTACAGCCCCTCGGGCACCTCGGCAGGCGTCGGGTTCTCCATCCCCGTCGACACGGTCAACCGGGTCGTCCCGCAAATCATCGCCAACGGTCGCTACGAGCCGCCGCAACTGGGGATCCGCGTCAACCGTGAACTCAGCGAAGTCGTCACGACGCGACTGGGCGTCGAGGGCGTGCTGATTCTGCACATCGTTCCCGGCGGCCCGGCCGATCTTGCGGGCTTGCGCGAGACCGTGATCGGACAATCCAGCCTGGTTCGGCCCGGCGACATCATTCAACAGATCGGCGACGCAACCGTTCGCGACATGAACGACATGCTGGAAGCCTTGGAACACCACCGCGTCGGCGAGACCGTCACGCTGCAATTCCTGCGGGAAGGCCAAACCGAAACCGTCGACGTCGTGCTGCAATAACTGTGGGATAGGCTTCCAGCCTGTCAATCCGCAAGTGGGATAGGCTTCCAGCCTGTCAATCGCGAGTGGGATAGGCTTCCAGCCTGTCAATCGCAAGTGGGATAGGCTTCCAGCCTGTCAATCGCAAGTGGGATAGGCTTCCAGCCTGTCAATCGCGAGTGGGATAGGCTTCCAGCCTGTCAATCCACGCCCACTCCCCTGTGTCCCACGCCGATCACTGATACCGTGGTCAGTCCCGTCGGTTTGCCCTAAACTGTTCGCCCCTCTCGACAAACTACCGTCCCCAGGAAGCGAATTGATGAGCGAGAATTATCGCCCAGGAACTTTGGCGTTGCACGCCGGCCAGGAACCCGACCCGACCACCAACGCCCGCGCGGTGCCGATCTATGCGACCACCAGCTACACCTTCAACGACACCGACCATGCCGCCGCGCTGTTCGGGCTGACCGAGTTCGGGAACATCTACAGCCGGTTGATGAACCCCACCGTGGATGTGTTGGAAAAACGACTGGCGGCACTCGACGGCGGCGTCACCGGGCTGTGCTTCGCCTCCGGACAAGCCGCGATCACGGCCGCGATCCTGACGATCGCCCACAGCGGGCAAAACATCGTCAGCAGCACGTCGCTGTACGGCGGCACCTGGACCCTGTTCACGCAAACGTTCAAGAGTCTGGGCATCGAAGTTCGCTTCTTTGACCCCGATCATCCCGAACAGATTCAGGGCTTGATCGACGAGAACACGCGTCTGGTCTACATGGAATCGATCGGCAATCCCAAGAACGATGTGCCGGATTTCAAAGCGATCGCCGACGCGGCACACAGCGCCCCCCACGGCGCGATCCCCGTGCTGTGTGACAACACCGTGATGACGCCGATGTTGCTCAAACCGATCGAGCACGGCGTCGACATCGTGATCTACAGCACGACGAAATTCATCGGCGGCCATGGCACACACATCGGCGGCGCGATCGTCGACAGCGGCAACTTCAAATGGGCCGACCAACCGGAGAAATGGCCGGAGTTCTGTGCGCCGTCTCCGTCGTATCACGGTGCCGTCTTCGAAGAGCATTTGCGCCCGATGGGCAACATCGCCTACCTGCTGCATGCCCGAACACATTGGTTGCGTGATACCGGCGCGGCGATGAGCCCCTTCGCAGCATTCCTGTTTCTGCAAGGCTTGGAAACCCTGCATCTGCGGATGCCCCGACACTGCGAGAACGCCCAAAAGGTCGCCGAATTCCTGGAGTCCCACGACGCGGTCGAGTGGGTCAATTACCCCGGACTTAAATCGCACAAGGATTACCAGCGCGGACAACAATACCTGCCCAACGGCCAGGGTGCGATCATGGGATTCGGCATCAAGGGTGGCATGGAAGCGGGAAAGAAATTCATCAACGCCTGCAAGCTTTGTTCACACCTGGCGAACATCGGCGACGCCAAGACGTTGGTGATTCACCCGGCCAGCACGACGCACCAACAGTTGACGGCTGAAGAACAGGCCAAGGCGGGAGTGGTTCCCGAGTACGTTCGGGTCTCGGTCGGGATCGAAGACGTTCAAGACATCATCGATGACCTGAAACAGGCCCTCGCCGCGGCGACGTGAGCCAGCCCGATTCCACCGCCGATCTGTTCGCAAGCACCGACGACGACCGCGTCGTCGGACCGCTCAAGCATGTCCGCTCGGTGACCTTCGACGGCGATGTTGCACTGGAACTGGGCGGACGCCTGAGCAACGTTTGCTGTGCCTTCGAAACCTGGGGCACGCTCAACAGCGACGCCTCCAACGCCGTCCTGGTTTGCCACGCCGTCTCAGGTGATTCCCACGCCGCACGGCACGACGCGGACGACGATCCCGGCTGGTGGGACGATCTGATCGGCCCCGGCAAACCGGTCGACACCGATCGGTTCTTCGTCGTCTGCCCCAACGTCCTGGGCGGCTGTCGTGGCACGACCGGCCCCAGTGATCTGAACCCGGAAACCGGCCAACCCTTCGGCGCCGACTTTCCGCGGATCACGATCGGTGACATGGTCACGGTCCAGCGGATGCTGGCGGATCACCTGGGCATCGGCCGCTGGCACGCCATCGTCGGCGGTTCGCTCGGCGGCCATCAGGCGATGGCTTGGGTCGCCAAACATCCCGATTCGACCGACTTGTGCGTCGTGATCGCTTCGAGCGCGCGGCTGACCAGTCAAGCGCTCGGGTTCGACATCATCGGCCGCAACGCCATCCAAACCGATCCGCACTTTTACGGCGGCCAGTATTACGACAAACCCAAACGGCCCAACACGGGGCTGGCCATCGCACGCATGCTCGGTCACGTGACCTATTTGTCGACCGAAGCGATGGAGCAAAAGTTCGGCTCCGATCGTCACGACCCGCGGCAGATCGTTTCTGTGTTCGAACAACGATTCAGCATCGGTTCGTACCTGGCCCACCAAGGCCAAAAATTCACCACCCGTTTCGATGCCAACAGCTATGTCACGCTGACGATGGCGATGGATCTGTTTGACCTGGGCGTCAACCGGTTGCAATTGATGGAAACATTCAACGATGCGGATTGCCAGTTCCTGGTCGTCAGCTTCAGCAGCGATTGGTTGTTCACCACGGACCAGTCACGTGACATCGTCAACGCGCTGACGGCATTGGGCAAGCCGGTCACCTACGGCGAAATCACCACGCCGCGGGGACACGATTCCTTTCTGATCGCCGAAGACATCGCCCAGTACGGACCGTTGGTCCAAGCTCGACTCGGTGACATCGACACCACGCCCGCCTCGATCTCGGACGTCGAAGAGTTGATCCTTGCTGAGATTCCCGACGGCGCATCGGTGCTCGACCTGGGCTGTGGAGATGGTCACCTGTTGGCCGCGCTACACAAACGGGGGCACCAGAAACTGGTCGGCGTCGAAGTCGAACAGGAGAGCATCGTCCAAACCGGACGCCGGGGCATCGATGTCATCGACTATGACCTCAACCATGGTTTGCCGGCCTTCATCGACAATCAATTCGACGTGGTCATCCTGAGCGCGACCTTGCAAGCGGTCGCCAACGTGGAAACGCTGTTCCAGGAAATGATCCGTGTCGGTCGACGGATCATCGTCAGCTTTCCCAATTTTGCCTACCGAGAACTGAGGGAAGACTATGTCGTCCGCGGGCGTTCGCCCAAAGCCCCCGGCGAATTCGCGTTCGAGTGGTACAACACGCCCAATCGACGGTTTCCCAGCATCGCCGACGTTCACGACTTGTGCCATCAAATGTCGCTTCGCTTGGAAAAAGAGATCTACGTCGATGCCTCCCAGGGGAAACGTATCGCCGCCGATGACGATCCCAATCTGAACGCCGACACCGCGATCCTGGTGATTTCGGGCTAACCGTGGGATAGGCTTCCAGCCTGTCATCGAAACCGTGGGATAGGCTATTAACTCGTTCCAAGGCTCCGCCTTGGAACGCAAGGCCGCGGTGGCTCCTGCCACCCGCTGATGGCAGCTAGGAGGCGGGAGCCTCCACGACAGTGTGTTCCCAGGCGGAGCCCTACGCCGTGAACGATTTTTTAGCGGTAGGGCGCGAGCCCTCCGGTGTGTTGGCAAAGAAGCGGAACCGGAGGGCTTGCGCCCTGCCGCTAAAACCTCGTCAAACACAGGAAATAAATTGTTCACGGCGTAGGGCTCCGCCTGGGCTGCTCGCAATGCCCGCTCTTTCATGCGTTGTGCCGGATGAGACTTTGGTCGGCAACAACGGAGGGCCCGTAGGCTGGCGCCAAACGGCTGATCCCAAGAAGCCCCCGAGGGAATGGAAACCGCCAAAATTCTGCGAAGGAATACACGTTTCAACGGAGAGATTTTGCGCAGCCCAGGCGGAGCCTGGGAACGAGGCTTCACGGCACGCCCGGCGGTTGCTGCTACAATGGGGCACCGCGCTCTTATTGCTTCCCGCCCAACGTGATGCCATGCGTCCCACATCGATGCCTCTGCTGGCGTGTCTTTTCGCGATCTTCGCTGGGCAAGTCGCCGTCGCAGACGAGACGTTTCTCGACTCGGTCGCCCCTGTCTTGGCGCGTCGTTGTTTGAGTTGTCACAACGATCAAAAGTCCGGCGGCGGGCTGTCGATGGTCGATCCGCAACAGTTGATCGACGACGGATACATCGAGGTTGCCGACGCGGGATCCAGCCACATCGTCGAGTTGATCTCACCGAGCAACGGGCGGGCCGAGATGCCGAAGGATTCCGATCCCCTGTCGGCCGAGGAGATCACGGCGATTCGAAGCTGGATCGATGCCGGGGCGGTGTTGCCCGCAAATTTTCAGCTCCAACCCCCAAAAATCGCCGACCGACAATGGTGGTCGCTTGAGCCGATTGGTTCCGATGCAGAAGGAGAGTTGCGCTCGATCGTCGATGAACGGCTCGACGCGAAACTGGCCCAGCAAGGACTGACTGCGTTGCCACCGGCGGATCCCGTCACCCTGATCCGGCGGGTCACCTATGACCTGAGCGGGTTGCCCCCGACGCCCCAGCAGGTCGATGCATTCGTCACGCAGTCCCGCGACGATCCTGAACAAGCCTGGCGGGATCTGGTCGACCGCTTGCTGGCGGCGCCCGAGTTTGGGGAGAAGTGGGGGCAACATTGGCTGGACATCGCACGCTACGCCGAAACGCATGGTTATGACAAAGACCAACCGCGAAACAACGCGTGGCCGTACCGTGACTACGTCATCAACAGTTTCAATTCGGACAAGCCGTTCGGGCAGTTTGCTCGAGAGCAGATCGCCGGCGACGTGTTGGCCGATGAGACGTCCGAAGGGATCGTGGCCACCGGTTTTTTGTCCGCAGGCCCCTGGGATTTGATTGCCCACGTGGAAGTCGGCGAAGGCAAGTTGGATGGCCGAATCGCCAAGCATCTTGACCGTGACGAGATGGCCACGGCCGTATTCAACGTGTTTCAGAGCACGACGATCCAGTGCGCGCAATGTCACAATCACAAGTTTGATCCGATCGAAAGCGAAGACTACTACCGCGTCCACGCCGTGTTCGCCGGAGTTGACCGCGCGAATCGAGTCTATGCGGGGCTGTCGGCCGAGCAACAGCGACAAAAGCATGCGTTGCAACAAGAACGCGACGCCATCACTCGCCAGCGTGATGAGGCGAAAAAGACATTCGAGCAGAAGGTGGAAAGACGAGCCGCCGCAATCGACCCACGACTGGATGCGTTGAGACAAAAGGCGAATCAATCCACGCCTCCGCCACAGCACGGGTTTCACAGTCAAATCGCCGCACGCGCCGACGTCGTCAAATGGGTTGAGGTGGATTTGGGGACGCCCCAGCCGATCGATCGAATCGAGTTGATCGCTTGCTTCGATGATTTCAACAACATCGGCGCCGGGTTCGGGTTTCCGGTTCGATTCAAAGTCGACGTGACCGCGGACGCGACACTGACCGATCAAAATTCCGTCACGATCTTTGATCGGACTGCCGACGACTTTACGAACCCCGAAGCGACTCCGGTCAACATCGACGTCGGGGGCCAAGTGGTGCGAATCGTCCGTGTGACGGCGACCAAACTTGCCGAGCGACGCAACGATTTTATTTTGGCTTTGGGCGAATTACGCCTGCTTTCACCCGTCGACGGCACCGACGGCACCGACGTCGCGGTCGGAGCCGAGGTCAACGCATCGGACGCGATTCCGCCCAACGCGCGCTGGTCACCCCGGTTTCTGGTCGATCAACGGTACCATCGGCTTTCGCTCAATCAAGCCGAGGCCAAGCAGTGGAAACAACTGCGCGAGCAACGTCGTGCGATCGTTGCCGCGGCAACCACACCCGAATACCAACGCCAAATCGAGCAATGGACCAAACGCCTGGCGGAGATCGAACAGGAACTGAGCGTGATTCCTCCTGGGCAGTTTGTGTACGCCGTGGCGACGGAGTTTCCGAAACAGGGCAAGTTTCTGCCGACCAAGGGATCGGTGCGGGCGATCCACTTTCTCAATCGGGGTGACTTACAGGCACCGGGAGCTCGCATGCTCCCGGGGGCTCCGGAATTGTGGCCCGGCGGTCCGTCACGGTTTGTCGATCGCGAGGATTACGATGAAGCGGAGGCACGCGTTGCGCTGGCACGCTATGTCACGCGACGAGACAATCCCTTGATCTGGCGTTCGATCGCGAATCGGATCTGGCAATGGACGTTTGGCAAACCGCTGGTCGGCACACCGAATGATTTCGGCCGGATGGGAATGTTGCCGACGCACCCGGAATTATTGGATCAGTTGGCCGCTCGCCTGCGAGATGACCCCGAACAATCGATCAAGTCAATCGTTCGCGAGTTGGTCTGCACAAACGCCTACCGTCGTGCCTCCTTTGCCGACGGTTTCGAAGACATCACGCGAACGAATTTGACGATCGATGCGAGCAACGATGGGTTGTGGCGGTTCAATCGACGTCGTCTGACGGCCGAAGAGTTTCGCGATTCGGTATTGGCCGTCAGCGGCACGCTTCGGACCGGAGATCGGGGTGGGCCGAGTTTTCAAGATTTTGTCATCGAGCGGCCACAGCACTCGCCGCACTATGAATACGATCTCCACGATCCGAACGACCCGGCATCGCATCGTCGCACGATCTATCGGTTCGTGGTGCGGTCCCAACCGCAGCCGATGTTGACGACCCTCGATTGCGCCGATCCGTCGATCAGCATCGCCCGCCGCGATGAATCGACCACCGCGCTCCAGGCGCTCGCCCAGTGGAACAATCGGCTGATCGAAGCGATGTCAAAGCGTTTTGCCGATCGGTTGTCTGCCGAAACGACGGCGGACGACGAAGCGATCCGGCTCGCATGTCGGCTCGCTTGGGGCAGGGACGCGAATGAGACTGAACGGGGTCCGTTAACCGAACTGCTGACCGAGCACGGTCTGGAAACGCTTTGCCGAGTCGTCCTGAATGCGAGTGCGATGATGTATCTCGATTAATTTTAATCTTTCCATCACTCCTGCTCGCTGCCCACAACCAATTCTATGTCGCCATGAAATTTCAGACGATCCATCGACGATCGATTCTCCGTCAGGGGCTGGGCGGGTTCGCCGGAATCGCACTGGCGGACTTGCTGCATCGCGAGGATGCGACGGCCGATGTGGCGCTGCATCATCCGCCCAAGGCCAAACGGGTCGTGCAGTTGTTCATGGCGGGTGCGGCCAGCCACGTGGACACGTTTGACTACAAGCCGGTTTTGGAAAAACGCAACGGCGAGCCGTGGGATCCCGGTGAAACCGTCGAGCTGTTTCAAAGCCAGCCCGGTGATTGCTTTGCCAGTCCTTGGAAATTCAAACCGTACGGCCAAAGCGGCAAGCAGCTCAGCGAAATCGTTGCGCCCCTCGGTGACGTCGTCGACGAGATCGCGTTCATTCACAATCTGGTCGGCAAAACCGGCGTGCACAGCCAGGGCACGCTGCTGCAGACCACGGGATTCAACTTGCCGGGATTCCCCAGCGCGGGCTCGTGGGTGTCCTATGGCTTGGGCAGCGAAAACGAAAATCTACCGACCTTCGTCGTGTTGCCCGATCATCGCGGGTTCGCGTCCAACGGCGCCAAAAACTGGGGCAACGCGTTTCTGTCGGCAAGCCATCAAGGCACGGTGTTGCGACCGAGCGGCAAGACACCGATTACGGATTTGTTCCCACCGGAGAGCGACTTTATCACGCAGCAGAGCGACCGGGCGGGGTTGCAGGCACTGAAGCAACTCAACGCCGCCTATGCGGCGCGCCGACCGACTGACGACCGACTGGACGCCCGCGTCCGTTCCTACGAATTGGCCGCTGCGATGCAGCTCTCGGCCACCGACGCGCTCGACCTGGCCTCCGAGCCGCAGTACATCCGTGATCTGTATGGACTGGTCGACGAGGGGGCGCATGTCGATGACACGGAGATCAACCCGAAAGCCGAAACCGAGTTCTTTGGCCGCAAGTGCCTCGTCGCCCGGCGATTGCTTGAACGCGGTGTGCGATTCGTGCAGATCTGGAGCGGCAACGACAACGGATTTCCACGCCGAAACTGGGACAGCCATGAGAACGTCGCGCGCGATCATGGCCCGTTGGCACTGGGGATGTCTCGGGGAGCAGCGGCGTTGATCAAAGACCTGGCCCAGCGGGGAATGTTGGACGACACGTTGATCGTGTGGACCACCGAGTTCGGACGGATGCCGTGTTCTCAAGGCAGCGAAGGCCGGGACCACAACCCCTTCGTGTTCACCAATTGGATGTGCGGCGGCGGCGTCGTGCCGGGGACGTTTGGCGAGAGTGACCAGTGGGGCTTTCGCCCCCGAGACCGTGAGGATGCGACGACGGTTTATGACATCAACGCCACGATGTTGCACTTGCTGGGCATTGATCACAAACAACTGACCGTCCGGCACAACGGGATCGATCGACGTTTGACCGATGTCCACGGGCACGTGCTGCGGGGTGTGGTCGGCGGTTAAGGTCAAGCCCGAAGGAGGGACAGCAATCGTTGGTGTGCAGCCTTTAGGCGCTTCGCGGTGCCGAGGATCGGCTAAAGCCCAATGCCAACGGATTACGCCCGCGCCATCCACCGCTGTCGCTACTTCGCAGCCTCGTCCTGTTTGTGCTTCTGATTGAGAAACTGGTACATGTTGAAGCGTTTGGGAAATGCCACCCCGGTTTCCGTGGCCCAGGATTCCCACATTTGGATCATGTCCTTGCGCAGCACCGGTTTTTGTTTTGACAGGTCATTGAGTTCATTTCGGTCTTTGGAGAAATCATACAGCTCCCACGGTTTTTCGTATTCGCGGACAAGTTTCCATTTGCCCATCCGGACCGCCGCGTTGCCTTCGTGTTCCCAGAACATCGGGTCGAAGTGGATGTCTTGGCGTGTGCCGGCCAGCAGCGGCGCCAGCGACTGCCCTTCGCACTTGGGGATCCCTTGTGGGTAAGAGCCACCGGCCAGATCGATCACCGTGGTCATGAAGTCTTGCAAGTAGGCGCGTCGGTGCATCAACGTTCCGCGGTCCTTCTCCGCGATTCCGGCCGGCCAATGGGCGATCATCGGTGTGCAGGCACCGCCTTCGTGCACGTAGTGTTTGTACTTTCGATAGGGCGTATTGCAGGCCCCGGCCCAGTGCAATCCGATGCGCACGCCCGCGGTCGTTTCCAGCGGCGGGTTCTTGACCATCGCTTCGTCGCCGACGCCGAAGTTGCCGCCTTCTTGACAGGCGCCGTTGTCGCTGAGCAAGAAGATCACGGTGTTATCCAGTTGGTCGATCGCTTGGAGGTGCCCGACCAGTTTGCCGATGTTTTGATCAATCGAATCGACGCAACCGGCGTAGGCCGCCATCACGGCATCCAGTCGGTCGCGTTGTTTTTCGTCCAAGCTGTCCCACTGGGGGCCGGGATGTTCGGCGGGCGAGGTGTCTTGTCGAAGCAGGCCGAGTTCGCGTTGACGCTCGTTTCGCGCCTTCATCATCGCACGCCAACCGTCTTTGTATTTACCGCGATACTTCTGGTAGTCTTCCCATTTGGCATTCAGCGGCCAGTGGGGTGCGTTGTAGGCCAGGTACAGAAAAAACGGTGCGTCGCCGGACTCGGTGACGCCGTCGATGTATTCGATGGCTTTGTCGGTAAAGGTATCGGTAGCGTAGAAACCTTGGGGGACCTCGATCGCTTCGTTGCCTTCGGTCAATCCGCGATCGCCGCCGGGTTTGAAGTAGTTGATCGCACCGCTGATACATCCGTAATACTTGTCGAAACCACGTTGCAGCGGCCAGCATTCTTTGCGATCGGCCCCCAGGTGCCACTTGCCGGTCATCAGCGTGGTGTAGTCGGCTGATTGGAGCACTTCGGCCAGTGTCGTGCAGTTGTCGTTGAGGTAGCCTTGGTAGGGGCCTTCAAATCCGAGCGGTTGTCCGGGAGGTGCGGTCATGTGTCCGATGCCGACCTGGTGCGGTTGCAGCCCCGTGATCAAGCTCGCCCGCGTCGGACAACATCGACCTTGGTTGTAGAACTGGGTGAACCGCAATCCGCCGGCGGCCAGTGCGTCGATGTTGGGGGTATCGATTTCGCCGCCGTAGCAGCCCAGGTCGGAATATCCCATGTCGTCGACGAGGACGATGATGATGTTCGGCCGCGTCTTGGTCAGCCGGTTTCCGCCGGAGATCAATCCGGCGTCGACGGCGATTTGTTTCAAGTGTCCCGCGGCGATTTTGACGACTTCACGGTCGTAGGTCATCAATCCATTGATCTCGCCTTCGACGTCGGTCGTCTGGGTGTAGACGGCACCGGCGACGCCGCGCTGTTTGAGGTCGGCCAGACGGCGGATCGATTCTTTGTAGCGTTGGATGTATTCCTGTTTGGTTTTCGGGAGCCCGCCGTAGCCCCAATTACGATCGCTCTTGCGCCACAAATGACCGGCAACGGGCCAGCCGTGACCGCCGAATTCGCCCACGATTTTCACGAAGTCGTCATAGCGGACGTCGTCGACGGGGAAGTTCGGGTGCGGATAAACGTGCTCGTCGGCCATGTCACCGACGGCGAAGAAATTGCCTCCGCTGGCGATGTTGATGTGTCGCGTCGGATCGTAGTCGACGATCCATTGGCCGACTTCCATCGTTCGGTGTTGGCCCCATCGCTCGTTGAAAGGCACCCAAGTCACGATGGACGGATGATTGTAGAGGTGATCGACCATCCCCTTCAGTTCGGTCATGAATTGCTGATGAGCCCAGTCGGGCCAGGACGCGTCGAGCGGGTCACCGGATTTCCATGATCGCGGCAAGTTCGCTTTTTCGTGATTCCGATCCAAACGTTGCCACTTCGGCCATTCACCCGATTCGAATCCCGCACCGCCTTCGATCTGGTCTTGCCAGACGAGCATGCCGGCCCGATCGCAGTGGTAGTAGTACCGCCGCGGCTCGACCTTGATGTGCTTGCGGATCATGTTGAATCCGGCCCGTTGCAAGAAGTCGATTTCGAATCGAATGGCTTCGTCCGAGGGAGGCGTCAGCAATCCGCCCGGCCACCAACCTTGGTCGAGCGGACCCCAATGGAAGATTTCTTCGCCGTTGAGCGTCAGACGCAGGTCGCCGTTGGCGTCACGTTGTTTCCCCACGGTTCGCAGCCCGACGTAGGATCCGACCGAGTCGACCACTCGCCCCGCATCATCGAGCAGATCGATCTGCAAGTCGTACAGAAACGGCGAGTCGGGCGACCAGAGTTTGGCGTCGTCGATGGATAGCTGGACTTCGCCGTTGTCCGATGTTGAGTGCGCAACCTGCTTCTGCTTGTCTTTTGCGACAACGCGTACCACTTTCGCATCGCCCAGCGTGTTGGCTTGCACGACCACGTTCCCACCGGCATCGCCGGTGACTTTCAAGTCGACGATGTGCGACGCGGCGACCGGTTCGATCCAAACGGTTTGCCAGATGCCCGACACCGGCGTGTAGAAGATGCCGCGGTTTTCGACCTTTTGCTTGCCGCGCAATTGGTACTTTCCCGCCGCATCGGTAGCGTCGACGACTTTGACGACGAGCTCATTTTGTGTGTCTTGCAGGCCGTCTTCTACCAGGAACGAAAACGGCAGGTTCCCGCCGACGTGCTCGCCCAACGATCGACCGTTCAGCCAGACGTTGCAACGATAGTCGACGGCTTCGAAGTGAATCCGAAACGGAGTGGTCTGGTCGCCGGGAAGCACAGCGGATCGGTCAAAGGTGGTTCGATACCAGAGTGATTCGTCGGCCTTGAGTCGTCGGCCGACACCGGACAAGGGGGATTCGATGGCGAACGGGACGAGGATCTTTCCCGTCCACTGGTTCGGCTGTTCGGCGTCGCTGTTGCTGACGGCGTAGTCCCACAACCCGTTCAGATTGGTCCACTGAGTACGCGTCATTTGCGGACGCGGGTACTGGGCCCAAACGTTGTCCGGTGTGATCTGTTTCGCCCAGCGACTGCTCATCGCGTCTTTGACCGGTGACCACTCGGGTGACGCGGGATCGGTTTGAGCTGTCAAGGACGACGAACATACAAGCATCATCGCAACTGCGGCGAGTGCCGACGACACCGATTTCAAACAACAAAGCACGGGGGAATCTCCGGGGGAAGGTTTTTAGCTATAACAGCGGGAAGCGTTACGGCCTGTTGATTTAATCAGCCGTTTGGCGCGAGCCTACGGGCCCTGGTGTGTTTTCTTTGTGCTACAGGCCCGTACGCTCGCGCGAAACGGCTGCGCGAAAACGGGGTCAGGAGTCAATAGCCGGAACGGCCCTACGGGTGCTTCGCACTATTGACTCCTGACCCCCTTTTCGCTCGCAGGACTTTAGGGACGGAGCCTAGCGAGCGGCGGGTGATCAACGTGTCCTCCACACGTGCCACTGGCTGACGCCACGTGCTGGGATTGATATCCGAAAACCCCATGTCATCGACGTTCCATGTTAAACCAGTCGGGAAGTCCGGTGGCGGTGAATTCCACGCGGTTGGAACATCGCGAAAGAGATTGACGCAGGATCATAAGAGTGGGATCCGCTTCCGGCCTGTCCATGCTGACATGACCGGCTGGAAGCCTCTCCCACGACGGGGCACTATTTCGTTGAGTCCGCCGCACCGTGGTGATGGTGGTGATCGATGTGGTCCGGCAATTGGTAGCCGCCGGACTGGACATAGGCGTGCAGGTCGAGGATTTCGTCTCGGGTCAACACGTCCAGCAATCCGACGGGCATCGGCGACACCTTGGACGCCGAGCGGATTTCGACGTTGCGTTTGCGGACTTCGGTCAACGAGTTTGGCGTGAGCAGATTGGTGGCCACCTGGAACGTCGTCTCGTCCTCGCTGGCGACGACGCCGGTGACGATGCGTCCGTCGGTCAGCAGAAACCGTGACGTTTGATAGTCTTCATGGATCTTGGACGAGGGTTCGATGATTTGACGCAGCAACTCAACGCCCTTGAGTTTCTTCACGGACTCTTCCAGTTTGGGACCCAGGTCGACGCCGTGGCCGGCGACGACATGGCATTGATTGCAGTTGGCTTTGACGAACGCCATCATCCCGCGCGAGCGAGCTTGGGGATCAGCCAGGCGCGCCGAGTTGTCGAAGTCGGCAAAGTCATCCATTGTCCATTGCTTGATGATCTTGGGCTTGCTGCGGGCCAACAGTCGCTCGGCACTGGCGGCGTCCTCGGCGACGACCAGGACCCCGTTCATCACCACCCAGTGACCCGGGAAGGTGCAAACATAGGGATAGATTCCCGGCTCGGTCGGCGCGTGAAATCGCAACACATCGACCAACGACGAACGGGTCGGTCCGATCATCGGCGTGGCGTGCAGAATCAGATCGCTCTTGTCACGCGGGATGAAATCCGATTTGGCGTTGCGCGGGTCCTTGGCCATTTCGTTGGCTGCCATCCCGACTTCCGCCAGCGCCCCCGGTTTGACGATCACCAAGTTGTGGTCGGTCGCATCGGGGTTGGTGAACACGATCTTGACGGGTTGTCCCGGTGTGGCCGTGATGCGGGTCACGGAGAACAACATCTTTTCCGGGATGGCGGAAATGTGGACGACGTTGACGTTCTTCTGGGAATCGAACTGTGCGTCGGTGGCTCCCGGTGTGGGCTCTCTGATCGTGCTGTCCTTGGCGGCTTGCCGGAGGCGTTGCGCGATCCCCCAGCGATCGTCGTTTTCCCAGTGTGGGCGCAGTGTTCTGGAACCCAGGGCGCACGTGATCGCGTATTGCAGGTGCCCGTCGCGGGGGTGGTTGAACACATCCAGGACCGCTTCCAATGCCGCTTGGGTGCCGACATAGGTTGCCGCGATCACGGCTTGCATGCGGACGATGCCGTTGGAGTCGTTGGCACTGCGGTTGAGCCGTTCGGTGGCGTCGTCCATGTAGGGATGCCAATACCGCAGCTGTTTGGTCGCCGCGGCGCGGGCATGCGCATCGTCGCAGGACAGCAATTGCCGTAGCGTGGTGGTGGCCAGGGCAAGACTGGGCAGGTGATCGGTCGGTTCACCCGAGCGTGATTGAACCTGTGACGGACGTGGGGACGCAACGTTTCCGATCGGCGGGTTGATGCTGTCGGGCAGGTCGACCAAGCCGATCGTTCGGTAGGTCCAGATCGCTTCGATCTGGTGGTGCCGGAAGCGTGGATCCGATGAATCAAGATTCACGAGAAAGTCGTCGAGCTTGCGCAGCACGTCGTCGCGGTCACGTTCACGCAGCTCACGTTTCGCCCAATCGCGGACGCGGTACTCGGGTCGTTTGAGTAATTGCAGCAGCTCGCCGACCGATGCGTCCGCGATTTTGGGAGGTTCTTGCAGCGGGATCCCCTTCGCGGTGATCCTCCAGATCCGTCCGGAATCTCGGTCTCGGCGTGGATCGCGGAGCGAATACTGCGCGTGGCCTTTGATCGGGTTGTACCAGTCGCAAACATACAGGGCGCCGCGCGGTCCCCATTGCAAGTCGACGGGGATGAAGCTCAGGTTCTTGCTGAACAACAGGTCTCCGACGTACTCCTCGTTGTATCCAAATGGGCCTTCGACCCATTTGTGAATCTCGACGCGGTTGGTCGGTTTGTAGCGGACCTTGATGAACCCGCCTTGCAATTCGGCAGGGAACGTCGGGAAGTCGATCATGTGATGACCGCACACGCCCGAGTAGGCTTGCAGCCCCGTCGGTTTGGGGTGTTGCGCGGGGTAGGAAGGGTCGAGTGAATGAAAGGCTTCGGCGTAGACGGGGTGACTGGCCATGTGCTGCCCCCAGTCGTCGAAGGTCACGCCCCAGGGGTTGGTGCTGTGGTAGCTTCCGAATCCGACCAGTCGCTGCGTCCGGGGCTGAAATCGAAACCAGCCACTGTTCTGTTGTCGGACTGGTCCGTAAGGCGTCTCGACTTGCGAATGATGAAAGATCGATTCGCGAAAAATCAGGTCTCCGTCGGGTGTCCAGGTGAAATCGTGCAGCGAATGGTGCGAGTCTTCGGTTCCAAAACCCGTCAGCACGACTTCGTGCACGTCGGCTCGGTCATCGCCATCGGTATCTTTTAAGAAACTCAGGTTGGGTTGCTCGGACACATAGACGCCGCCGTCGCCGAACTCGAACGACAGCGGCACGTGCAGATCATCGGCGAAGACGGTGGACTTGTCGGCCCGGCCGTCCCCGTCGCTGTCTTCCAAGATCACCAGTTTGTCGTTGGGTTCCTTGCCGGGATAGACATGCGGGTACGTCGTCGAACAACTGACCCATAGGCGGCCGCGGGAATCCCAACGCATTTGGATCGGGTTGGCGATCTCGGGGAACTGTTCTTCACCGGCGAACAAGTTGACTTCGAATCGCGGGTCAACCTGAAACGCTTGCTGTTCATCCGCGGCGGTCATCCAAACATTCGCCCCACGGCTTTGTTTGGTTTCCGGCATCGGGGGCAAGTTGCTGTCATCGATTTCCGTTGACCGTGTCTTTCCGGCAGCGAGTTTCCAGATCTTCGCGTCACGGTTGGCGGTCATCAAATCAAAATTTCGCATCGCCGGCAGGAAGTCCAGATAGCCGTACGCCTTGCTGCGTCCGCCGGTGTAGTAGAACGTGTTCAGCGGTCGAAACCGTCGGAAGAATTGTCGGTTCTTGTCCGCGATGACTTGGAGCAACTCGGGTTTGATGTCGGGAGCGTCGCGGCGAAACACTTTTTCAAACAAGGTCTTTGAAAAGAACCGGTCGCCGTCTTGGTTGAGGTGGATGCCGTTGATCGTGTGGTCCGACCCCAGGCTCAAGAATTGTCGGCGTGTCTCGTCAAAGACATCGGCGAACCCCACACCTTGTTCGGCCGCCACGTCTCGCATCACGTCGACGTATTTCTCGATGGTGTCGTTGTTCCGATCCGCGGCCGGAATATTTGGCAGGTTTTCATTCGCGATTGGAGAAACCAGGACCAACCGCGGTGCGGAGTGACCATTGAAGGCTTTGGATTTCAGTTCGGTGAGGTAGCGGCCGAGCGCATCGCGGAACCGATCCAGTCCGGCGTCGCCGGCAAACGACTCGTTGAACCCATAAGCGGCGAAGATGACATCCACTCGTTCGTGGTGCAGGTGTTGCAGCGTATCGGCAAAGTTATCGGGTCGGGGTTGAAGGTCGATCTCGTCGCCCGTCCAGGCCAGATGACGCACGGTCAATTGGTGATCGGGGAACGATTGTTGGATCATCGCTTCCAGATGCCCGAATTGGCCGGACCGTTCCAGCAAGGCGTTGCCGATCAGTGCGATGCGATCATTCGGTTGCAGCGTCAGGGGCAACGTGGTCACGATCGGATCGGTCGAGTCCGCGCGCGGTGCCGTTTTTTCATAGATGCCGAACTGGGCCAGGGCGGGATCCTGGGGCGGATCCGGCAGTCCGGTGTCGGTGTTTCTGGCGTCTTTGACGGCAGGCTTGCGGGGCGGCTTTTTCGCTTTCCGAGTCGGGGCGTCATCGGCGGGCGCGACACTGATCGTGGCCAAAAAGAACGCGCAGAGCGTGAGGTAGTGAAGCGGACGAAGCAGGGGGGATGATGGATTCATCAGATCAGGGCATCGATGGGGGGAGCAGGTTGAGCCCCCATCATAAACGCTCGCGGCGGTTCCCGGTTCTGTCTGGGTTGGGGAGGTCACGCCGGGCGTGACGGCCGGCATGCACAGCATGCCCTACTTCGTCCACCCGCGGCTAATTCCAGGTGGCGTCGTCTTTGCCGGCCAGGTGGTGTTGCAGGAAACTGGCGCGGCGGGCGTGGCGTTCGGCGGTGCCGAGGACGCGGCCTTGCAGTTTTTGCAGGTGCGCCGATTGGGTTTGCAGGAACAGTTGATTGATGACCTTGACATCCGGCTGTTCGATCAGCCCCATGCTGATCCCGAGTCGAATCTTGGACAGGTGGTGCATCGTTTCTTCACTGCTGATCTTGCGGGCCGTGCTCAGGATGCCCATCGCGCGACTGACTTCGTCGTGCAAGTCATCGCGGTTGTTTTTCAGCAACGCCTGACGCGCCTTGCGTTCATATTCGATGATCCGTGGTGCGACCTCGTCTCCGACCAAGGCCAGCAAGTCGGCTTCGCTGTGGCCGAGCGTGACTTGGTTGCTGACTTGGTAGAAGTCACCGGTGTACTGGGAACCTTCGCCGTAGAGACCGCGGACGGTGACGTTGATCCGTTGCATGCTGCGGAAGACACGGTCCATCTGTTCGGTGATGACCAGTGCCGGCAGGTGCAACATCACGCTGACTCGCAATCCCGTGCCGACGTTGGTCGGGCAGGCGGTCAGGTAACCGTAGCGCGGATGGAACGCATATAAGATGACTTCTTCGAGCATGTCATCGATGCGGTTGACCTGCTCCCAGGTGTTTTTGATGTCCAAGCCACTTTTCATGACTTGGATTCGCAAGTGGTCTTCTTCGTTGACCATCACGCTGTAGCCTTCGGTCGCATCAAAGGCGACGGCCCGCGACCCGTCGGACTCGGCAATTTCGCGACTGATCAGTTGCCGTTCGACCAGCAGCTGACGATCGATTTCCGAGAGCGGTTCCAGGTCGACGTAGTGGGCGGAGTTCCAATGGGCGTCGGTCAGACTTTCCATGCGGGCACGGACGGTCCGTTCGATGCTCAATCGATCTTCGTCGCTGCATCGACGGATGAATGGAAAATCGGCCAGGTTGCGAGCCAATCGAATCCGGGTGCTGATCACGATATCCGATTCCGGCCCTTCACCGCGCATCCATTCGCCGCTGTACCGGGCCAGTTCGTCAAAGTCCGCGTCACGTTTCACGATTGGGTATCCGAGGGGGTCGATGGTGGGGCGATCGGGTCTTCCATCGCTTTGATTTCGTCGCGGATTTCCGATGCCCGCTCGTAGTCTTCGCGTTCAATGGCTTCTTCCATCTCGCGCCGCAGTCCGATCATTTTTGCCAACGAGTCGGCCGTTCCCGCCGAGCGGGTGGGTTTTTTGCCCACATGTTCGGTCTTGTCGTGGACATTGACCAGCAGCGGGCGCAAATCGGATTCGAAGTGGGTGTAATCGTAGGGGCAACCGAGACGGCCGCTGTTGCGAAATTCGAAAAAGCTGATGCCACAAACGGGACACTCCTTCTGATCGAGCTCTTCGAGCACGTCGCCGGATTGACCGAGTTGTTTGGCCAGGGCCGAGGCGATCGCGGTCATCGGCGGACTGGCTTCTTTGTTCAAAAAACCCTTGGCATGCTCTTCGCACAAGTGCATGACCTGCGGGCCGACCGGTTCGGTCAGTTCGGTGATGTGGAAGGTGGCCGGTTTTTCACAGAATTGGCACTTCATGATCAATCCGAGTTGTGATGGGAGGACCGGGCCGGAAAAAAGAAGACGTGCAGGGTGTGACGGCGAACCGACACGGCTCGCGACGGCGGGCTGCTTGATCGATTCTATCGCTCGTGAGAGGCAAAACCAACCCGGTCCCCTACACGACTGGCGTTTCGGTGACGACACTAACGGCAACCGCTCTCGTCCATTCATGAAATTCGCTCCGTCCATGCACCACCCCACCCCCGACGAATTTGCCGCCCTGGCCATCGAGCACGACTTTGTCCCGGTGTATCGCCGCTTATTGAGTGATGCGTTGACGCCGGTGACAGCATTCGGGCGGCTGGATCGATCCGCCGACGGCACGTCGGCGGCAGCCGGCGGCGCCTGTTTGTTCGAAAGCGTCATCGGCGGCGAAAAAGTGGGCCGCTACAGCTTTTTGGCCGCCGCACCTTCGCTGCGTTTCTCGGCCACGCGAAACCAGGTCACCGTGACCGATTTGACCGGTCAGCGGGAAACGGAAACCTTCACCGATCCCGACCCGCTGAACGCCTTCCGCGTGCACTTTCAAAAATCGGTCGCCGAGATCGACGAACTGCCACCTTTTGTCGGTGGCGCGATCGGCTATGCGGGGTATGACGTGGTGCGTTACGTGGAACACCTGCCCGACGCGCCCGCGGATGATCGCGGCTTGCCCGATTTGGATTTCGCGTTCTACCACACGCTGTGCGTCTTTGATCACGTCGACAAGACGGTCACGGTCGTTTCCTTGGCCGATTGTCGTGATGTCAAAAATCCCGACCACGCCGCGGAAGCCTTCGCCAAAGCGGCCTCGGACGTCAACGACACGATCGAAAAACTGTCCGAGACCACGGGGGGGCGAGAGATTCGTACCGCCGCCTGGGACGAGACGGTTTGGCGCGAAGCGGCTCAAAACGAGCCGTTGGAAATCTCGTCCAACTTCACCCGTGAATCGTTCGGTCAGGCGGTCCGCGAGTGCGTCGAATACATTCGTGCCGGTGATATCTTTCAGGTCGTCCCCAGCCAGCGGATGGCCGTGAAAACCGACGTCGATCCGCTGGAGATCTATCGTTCGTTGCGGGTGGTCAATCCCAGCCCGTTCATGTTTTACCTGCGGACCCCCGAGACCGTTCTGGTGGGGTGTTCGCCGGAAATCATGTGCCGTGTCGAAGATTCGATCGTCACCGTGCGGCCGTTGGCGGGAACCCGCAAACGCGGACAGACCGAAAAAGAGGACAAGGCGCTCGAGCAAGAACTGCTGGCCGATCCGAAGGAACGCGCCGAACACGTGATGTTAGTCGACTTGGGACGCAACGACGTCGGCCGCGTGGCCCAATTTGGCAGCATTGAATTGACCGAAGTCATGGTCGTTGAACGCTACAGCCACGTGATGCACATCAGCAGCGAGGTTCAAGGAAAGCTGCGTGAAGGGTTGGACGCCTTTGACGCACTCAAGGCCGCACTGCCGGCCGGCACGGTTTCGGGCGCCCCCAAGGTCCGCGCGATGGAAGTCATTGATTCGATCGAACCGCATCGCCGCGGCCCCTATGGCGGCGCCGTCGGCTGGATCGACTATCGAGGCAACATGGATACCTGTATCGCCCTGCGAACCATGGTCGTCAAAGACGACACGGTGTACGTGCAAGCCGGGTGCGGCGTCGTCGCCGACAGCGATCCCGATGCCGAGTACGAGGAAACGATCAACAAGGCGCGGGCGCTGATCACGGCCATCGAATTGACGGTGCAGCGTCTGCGGGCGGGGCAGTGACCTTCGGCGGGGCAGTGACTTCGGCGGGGCAGTGACTTCGGCGGGGCAGTGACTTCGGCGGGGCAGTGATCCAGGCTTTCTCGTTGGGATCAGCTATGATGGTTGGGAGCTGATTTTCCCGAACCACTCCAACGTCGTCGTTTGTCCTTGATCCAGATCGAATGCCCACACTGTTCTGCTAAGCTGCAGCTGGGAGATCCCAAGCCGGGCCGCTACAAGCCGACGTGCAAGAAGTGTGCGGCGACATTTCTGATGCAGGTCAGTGACGAGGATCCGCCTCGGGTGCGGGTCGGCAAAGCGAAACAGGCGACCCGACCGCCCTCCGACGCCGCCACGCGGACCAAGGCCGCGGTCGAGCAAACCGTGGATCAGACCTTGGACCAGGACAGCAGTTCCGCGGCGTCGCCACGGAAGGCTTCTCCGCCGCCGAACATTTCCGCCGGATCGGGAAATCGCCCCGCAGCGACTTCCGACCCCGATCGCGACGCCGTCGAGGACCGTTCCGATGACGGCGGCGACGAGGCGGGCAGCGCAGGGCCATCGCGACTGGGCGGCTATCGGATCGTTCGCCTGCTCGGCCGCGGGGCGATGGGCGCGGTCTATCAAGCCAAGCAGGTGTCGCTCGATCGTGACGTCGCGCTGAAAACCATTCGCACGCGACTGGCTGAGAACCCGGCGTCGCTGGCACGCTTCACTCGCGAAGCCTACGCAGCGGCTCAGCTGTCGCATCACAACGTCGTCCAGATCTATGATTTCGGCGAGGACGGCGGGCAGCTGTTTTTTTCGATGGAATGGATTCGTGGCGGATCGCTCGGCGATCTGGTCCGCGACAAGGGGAGCTTGGAACCGAAACGGGCGGCGACCTACATCTTGCAGGCCGCGCGGGGATTGCAGTTCGCCCATCGAAGCGGGATGGTTCATCGCGATGTCAAACCGGCCAATCTATTGCTCAGCGACGACGGCGTCGTCAAGGTGGCCGATCTAGGACTGGTCAAAGTCCCCGACCAGATCGATCCCGAATCGTCTGATGAAGGTCTCTCCTACAGCGGTCTGCAAAGTGGCACGCAAGTGACGATGCAGGGCACCGCGATCGGAACCCCGGCATACATGGCGCCCGAACAAGGTGCCGATGCGACGGCGGTCGATCATCGCGCCGACATCTACTCGCTCGGGTGCAGCCTGTTTTATCTCTTGGCCGGCCGTTCGCCTTACTCGGGAACGCAGGTCTCCGAAGTGATCGAGCAACATGCGCGTTCCCCCTTACCGGATCTGGCCGAAATCAACAGCCGCGTTCCCGAACCGCTCTGTCAGATCGTCGCCAAAGCGATGGCCAAGCGACCGAGCGATCGATACGGGTCACTGGCGGAGATGATTGATGCGTTGCAATCGTTTTTGGGTATCGAGTCGTTGATGGGGTTCTCGCCCTCAAGCGACCAGGCCGATCGTTGGGAATCGATCGCCGCGGCCTACGCGAAAACGCAGGTTGTCAAACAGCTTTCTGGAAAGCTGTTTGTCGCCCTGGCAGCGCTCTCGATCTTGCTGACACTTGTTTCGCCGTTTTGGTCCCTGGGGGCGATTCTGTTGGGGCCGATGTTGCTGGCGACCGCTTGCAGCGTGGCGATCGTGTTGGCGACGACGCAGGGGCAGGTTGCGATTGCGAATCACGTGCGGCGTTGGATCGGATCGCTTTCGTGGGTCGAGATCGGCGCCGCTTCGTTGGCGTCACTCGTCGCGTTCGCGGTCGTGCTGGTGAGCGGTTTGTGGATCGGTGCCTTGTTGGGAGTCGTGCTGGGGGCGGCGGTGGGAACCGGCTATCACTTTGCCGTGACCGTGACGGCGGCCAAATCGGGCCAGCCACCACTCGACGAAGCCCGCCGGTTTGTGCGCGACTTGCGTATCGACGGTGCCGATGAAGAAGGCTTGCGCGACTTCCTGGCACGGTACGCGGGCAAGGGCTGGCAAGCCATCTATGAGGCGTTGTTCGGTTACGACGCGTTGGTGGAGAAACGTCGGCGTTTGTCACTCGACGTCTCGTTCACCGGCCCGGTCGGTGAAGGATCGCTACGTGACCGGTTGTGTGCCGCACTGGATCGAAAGACTGAGGCCAGGCGTGAGGCGGTCGACCGCCGCAAACTGGCCGAACTGGAGCAACGGTCACTGATCAGCCAAGGCGTCAGCGCCGCCGAAGCTCGCGAGCAGGGTTGGGAAATGGCGTCGGCGATCATGGAATCGGCGCGGCAAGCGGCGGAGTCGTTTGGCAAGGATGAAAAGGTGATCGCCGAAGCCAAACGGAAACGGATCAAAGCGATGTTGGCCGACGCCCGCAGCGGTCGGTACAAACGCCCGCGTGATCGATTCGCATCACTGAAGTACGCGTTCTCCGGAGTCTCGCGTTTGCTGGTCGGTTGTTTATTGCTGGCGGTGTTTGCCTTTGCCTCGCAAACGGAGGAAGGCTTGATCGCGGACGTGGCCCAATCCGTAGGACGCGGGCAATTGGACCGGGAAACCCTTCCGCTCGACAAGACGACCGACGCACTGGGAATCACCGTCAGCCTGTGGTCGGTCGGCATCGCGGGGATGTTGCTGTGCTTGTCGGCGTTTGTGTCCGGATGGAGGATGACGCCGTTTGCGGTTGCCGCGACGATCGTGATTTTGTTCGGTGCCAAACTGGGGCTGCCGGGTGTCGGCCCGGCGGACGCCTGGATGGTAGCCGCGGCGGTCGGGCTGGTGATCTATTTGCCCGGAGTGTTGTACGGCGAGTCGAAGTCGTAAGCGTGATGTGAGCGACCGACGGAGAACAACGGTTGTTGCCAACGTGTTCTAGATGGCGGCACGACCGAGCGAATTGAAGTGGCAGAATCATACGGGGCAGAATAATGTTCTGACCGCCCAGATCGCGGAGCCCGATTCATACGGTTATCCCATCATTCTGCCATCCCGGTCTCGCCAAGGCCGCCGTCTGGCGACGGCAACGCGATAGCATGACACCAGAACGAACGCGGACACCCAGACGCCGGAGCGAACCGGCTGATGCTCCGTGAAGAATTTCGTTAATCTGATCTGTAGCGCTGGCGCTCGCGGCCTGTCGACGGAGTCGACGTTCCGAAACTCTTTTACCCCCCAGAGAATTGCAGATGGCAGAATTTGAATACCATGACGTTGCCAAAATGATTGACCATTCATTGCTCAATCCCACGCTTACCACCGACGACTTGGAAGCAGGCATCCGGTTGGCGCTCGCCTATGATGTCGCAAGTGTCTGTATCATGCCCTACTACATGAAGATCTGTGCCGAACGACTGGCCGGCAGCACGGTCAGGGCGTCGACCACGATCGGGTTTCCCCACGGCGGACACACGACGGTGATCAAGCGTGCCGAAGCGGAACAAGCGATCGCCGACGGCTGCGAAGAACTGGATATGGTCGTCAATATTTCCAAGGTCCTCAGCGGTGATTGGGACTACGTGCGAAACGAGATCGCCCAGATCGTGGAACTCGCGCACAACGCCGGACAGAAGGTGAAGGTGATCTTCGAAAACTCTTATCTCAACGACGAGCAAAAAATCCGACTGTGTGAAATTTGCACCGAGGTGAACGCCGATTGGGTCAAAACATCCACCGGTTACGGCAGCGGCGGCGCGACGCAAGAAGACTTGAAACTGATGCGTGAGCATTCCGGCGATCGGGTGCAAGTCAAAGCGGCCGGCGGCGTCCGTGATCTGGATACCCTGCTGGCCGTCCGCGCGATCGGGGTGACGCGTTGTGGTGCCAGCCGAACCGCCGAAATCCTGGGCGCAGCCCGCAAGCGATTGGGCTTGCCCGAGATCGAAGCGACCGCATCGGACAATTCGGGGTATTAGCGGGAGCCGGTTGATAGAATAGGGCGGTTCATCCCCGCCCGATTCACGACCACCCCCGCAATTTCCATGACTCGCATCCTTGTCTTGCTCCTGTTTGCTTCCACGGCCGCTGCCGTCGAGCCACCGCGATTGTTGGATCCCAACCTGCAAATTGAACTGATCGCGTCCGAACCGGAACTGGTGACTCCGACCGGTTGCTGCTTCGATGACGACGGCTCGCTGCTGGTGATCGAGTGTCACACGCACTTTCCGCCGGACGATTACGTCGGTCCCAAAACCGATCGCATCTACCGGTTTGATGACAGTGACGGCGATGGGGTGCTGGATCGGAAATCGCTGTTCTACGAAGGTGGGATCGCGACGATGAACATCGTCAATCTGGGCGACGGATCGTTCGCCGTCGCAACGCGGAGCAATGTCGTGCGGTTGCGGGATACCGATGGGGACAAGGTGGCCGATGAACGCACCGTCTTGCTGTCCCACAACACGGCCGCGGTTTATCCCCACAACGGACTGGGCGGATTGACGTTGGGGCCGGACGGTTGGCTGTACGTCGGGCAAGGTGAAAATTTTGGCGAGCCCTATGAATTGGTCGGAACGGACGGATCAAAACAGATCGGCGGCGGGGAGGGCGGAAACGTGTTCCGTTGCAAAGCGGACGGCAGCGACGTTCAGCGTGTGGCGACCGGATTTTGGAATCCCTTCGGTTTGTGCTTCGATTCCGCACGACGACTTTGGGGCGTCGGAAACGATCCCGATGCGATGCCGCCGAATCGATTGATGCACATCGTCCCCGGCGGTGATTATGGATTCCAGTTTCGGTTCGGCCGAGCCGGCGTTCATCCGCTGCAGGCCTGGGACGGTGAATTTCCCGGGACCTTGCCGATGACGGCCGGGACCGGCGAGGCCGCGTGTGCCGTCGCCGTGCACGGTCAACACCTGTGGGTGACCAGCTGGGGCGACAATCGCATCGAACGCCACAGCCTGGTCCAGCGTGGTGCGACGTGGGGGACCACCGTCGAGACTGTCGTTCAAGGGGATGCCAATTTTCGTCCGGTCGCGATGGCGGTCGCCGCTGACGGCGCAGTCTACGTGACCGACTGGGTGGATCGAAGTTATCCCGTTCATCGCAAAGGACGTCTGTGGCGGGTGGTCCATAAAACGGCCGATGTAAGCGCGACCGCCGACGACGTGCCGGCACTGACCACCCCCGAGAAACTCGCCAACGTATTACGTGAAGACGGCACGCTCCCAATCGACCGCAGAATGCAAGGGCTCGACAGCCCCGATCCGTTTGTCCGTCAGGCTGCCACGTACGGGCTGGTGCAAACGGACCAATTGATGTCGCTGGGACGTGAGCAGGCGACGACCGCCGACCAGCGTGTCGCCTTGCTGACCGCGTGGCGCTGGAAGGAACTGGTCGACCCGAGCAGTCTGTCCGCGGATGAACGTCACGCGCTGATTGAGTGGGGATTGGCAGAGGAGTCCGAAACCGTGCGGTTGGCGGCGATTCGCTGGGCAACCGAACGCGACTGCAAGGATCAACTTGCGGCGATCCAAAGTTTGCTGCAACGCCCCGAAACGTCGCCGCGCCTGTTTTCAGCCGTGATCGCATCGATCGCGTATTTGGAAACCGGTTCGGCATCGCGACGAAGTCGTGATCCGGCGATCGAAAAACTGTTGATCGAATTCGCAGGCAATTCCAGCGCGTCGCCCAAGCTTCGCGCGATGGCCATCCGGCGCATCCCCGAACTCTCCGAGACGCCGACCGACCAACAGCTTCGTCAATGGCTCGACGATCAGCCCGACCGTGAGTTCGCCAAGGAAGTCGTCCGCCTATTAGCCGCCCGCGGCGGCAAGGCTGCGCTCGATCAACTCGCCGCGATTGCCGCTGACGAACGATTCGACTTGCAAACCCGAGCCGACGCGTTGGCGGGACTCTCACGCAACGCCGATGCGTACGCCACGCTGATCAATCGTGCTTCACTGCCCAAACAGCCCGAAACGTTGCGGGTGGAGGCGCGGCGGATGCAGAAACGGAATTGGGGTGCCGACGAATCGCGTCCGGACAAAGATGACTTGGAGGCGTGGATGGCGTTGATCGCCGACCGAGGCGATGTCGATGCAGGACGTCGCGTCTTTTTTCGCACCACGTGCGTGAACTGTCATCGGCACAGTGGGCGTGGTGCCCAGACCGGGCCCGATTTGACCTCGTTGTCGGGCAACCTGACGAAAAAACGCGTGTTGGATTCCATCCTGCATCCCAGCAAAGAAGTCGGGCCGCTATATGTGCCCTGGAAGATCTTGACGACCGATGGAAACGTGCTGACGGGTTTGAAATTGGATCGTGCCGGTGCCGGCAACAGCATGCGGTTTCAGGGTGCCGACGGAGAGGTTTTTGAGGTCCCGCTGGCCGATGTCCAGCAGCAAGAACCGGTCGACCAATCGATCATGCCGACCGGATTGGAGGGCACGATGGGCATCGGTGAACTCCGCGATTTGATCGCGTTTTTGATCGGCGAGTAAACGTCGTGGGGGAGGTCGCCTAAAGGCTGGACACCAACGGGTGCTGGTGTGCAGGCTTTAGCCCAATACCGCTAAGTTACGAGGACAATTGTCTCGTCAAACGTGCGTGGGAGAACCGGTAAATTGCGGTGTTTC
>NZ_NTFY01000028.1 GCF_002289565.1 Rhodopirellula sp. SM50
TTCTTTCCCTGGGGTGGCGGTCACTCCGCTGCGCTCGTTCCCTGACCCCAGGCTATGTTGTTGATGCCCTTTGGGCAAATGCTGCGGAACGATTTCCGCCTGAGATTCGGACCGGCTGCAACAATCAATTCCGCACAGCCCAGGCTCTGCCTCTTGGGGCCGCCGGCAGAGCCGTCGGTAGTGGCAAGCAGGATGCTTACCCCACTTCGATCTTGTTCCAAGGCGGAGCCTGGGAACGAGTTGTGAGCTCTCAGCTATTCTCTTTCGCGAAAGTTCGCATGTCGGATTCCAATGCCTCGAGTCGCTGGCCGAGTTTCGCGGCGGCGGCGTCCAGGTCTTTTGACTCGCCGGCAGCCAATTTGGTGAACACATAGAGTTTGATCTTGGGTTCGGTGCCGCTGGGACGTGCGGCCACATAGTTGCCTGCTTCGGCCAGGTCCATGATGATCAGGTTGCCGACCGGACCTTCCAGCGGCGATTGTTTCCCGGTGGTGGTGTTGGTGGCGACGCTGTTGAGGTAATCGCGAACGCGTGTGACGGGGATCCCGGCCATCGACTTTGGCGGGGTTTCGCGGAACGCCTTCATCAGCCGTTGCATCGCGGCCATCCCCTCGCTGCCTTCCATCACCAGGTTGATCAAGTATTCCTGGTGCAGTCCGTGGGTGCGATACAGTTCGGCCAAGTGGTCGTGCATCGACACGCCCCGTTGTTTTAGCTCGGCCGCCAATTCGCTGAGCAACATGCAGGCGACCGCGGCGTCTTTGTCGCGGCAATATTGACCGACCAAATACCCGTGCGACTCCTCGGTCCCGAAGACGAACTTGTCGGGGCCATTGGCGTCCATGGCTTCGGCGATGTACTTGAATCCGACCAACAGATCGCCGATACATTTGACGCCGTAGCTGTCGCATAGGCTGCGGATCAGTTCCGTCGTGACCAGCGTTTTGACGACATAGTGATCGGCCGACAGCGTGCCCGCTTGTTTGCGTTTGCCCAAAACGTAGTCGGCCAACAAGGCGCCGATTTGGTTTCCGTTGAACGTCCCCCACTCTGCCGTGGCGTCCATTGTTTTGGGAGCGGCGACACCCAATCGGTCGCAGTCTGGGTCGGTGGCCAGGATCAAGTCAAAGCCGTTGGCTTTGGCGTGGTCGATCGGGGCATCAAAGACCGCTTTATTTTCGGGGTTGGAAACGTGTCCGGGGACGTTGGGGAAGTCGCCGCTTTTTTCCTCGTGCGGGCCATAGACTTCGACCTCAGAAAAACCGTCGGCGGCCAGCAAAGGCATCACGGCTTCGGCGCCGACGCCGTGCAGCGGCGTGTACAGGATCCGAACGTCACGCGATCCTTCGAACGCCTGTTCGGAAGTGACTTTTAAGAACGCCTCGTCAATTTCTTGGGTGATCATTTCGACGTTTCCGTCGGCCAGTGCCTGGTCGAAAGGCGTGACGCGAATTTCTTCGCAGCTCATTACCCTGTCGATGATCGCCTTGTCGTGCGGCGGCAGCACTTGGGCGCCGCTGGACCAATAGACTTTGACGGCGTTGTCGCTGGGCGGGTTGTGGCTGGCGGTGACCATGATGCCGCAATCGCACTGTTTGTATCGGACCGCGTACGACAGCTGCGGCGTCGCACGGTAGTCGTCTAGGAAATACACTTTGAATCCTGCCGCGACCATGATGCCGGCGCACAGTTCGGCGAAGTGTCGCGATTTGTGCCGGGTGTCGTAGGCGATCACGCAGGACAGGTCTTTTTGGCCCTTGTGGTACTCGACGACGTAGTCGGCCAATCCCTGGGCACTTTCGCCGATCGTTCGGTCGTTGATGGCGTTGGAACCGATCGGGTACATCCGGCCGCGGCGGCCGCCGGTTCCGAACGGGATAATGGTCCAGAACGCATCGTCGAGCGCTTGCCACTTTTCCTCGGCGATCTCGGCGGCGACCTGATCGCGGTACAGTGCATAGCGATCCTCGGTCAGCCAACATTGGATGTTCTCGACGGCAGTTTCGCTCAGTTTTCCGTCGGACGAGGCTTGTTTTGCGGCGGCCAGGGCATCGGTAGCGTTCATCAAGAGGGTGCCTGTGTTGAAGGGGAGAGGCAAAAACGTCTTCTTGTCGATTCTGTTGCTGGCGATTCTATTTGTTTTTTGATGTGCTTTGCAACGACCGGTTACCCGAATGACCGGTCGGTCAAGAGCCATGGGCGGTAACGGCGCCTTGTCCCGAATCTCTAGCGCAATCGGAACCTTTGGATGAGCAATTTGATCATCAGTGTCAGCGGACTACGCGGAATTGTCGGCGAAACATTGACGCCCGTGGTCGCGGGCAGCTTTGTGGCGGCCTTCGCGGCGGAATTGCCGGCGGGCAGCATCATCGTCGGACGAGACGGCCGCAGCAGCGGTCCGATGCTGCGGGACGCGATCGTCGCGTCGCTGCGGGCGTGCGGTCGCGATGTGATCGATGCCGATGTGGCGTCGACGCCGACCATCGGTGTGCTGGTGAAAAAAACGGGTGCCGCCGGAGCCGTCCAGATCTCCGCCAGCCATAACCCGCCGCCGTACAACGGCATCAAGCTGTTCGGCGGCGACGGGCGGGTCCTCGACGCGGTCACCGGCGCGAACATTCGTGATGCGTATCTCAGCGGGACCGCCGCCTGGTGTCCGTTCGACCAAATCGGTGACGCTCGAACGGAACCCGACCCGCACGCGCCCCATTTGGAGTCGGTGCTGAAGACGGTGGACGTCGATGCGATCCGGGCGGCAAAGTTCCGCGTGCTGATCGACAGCAATCACGGGGCCGGAGGCTTGTTGGGCGTGCGACTGTTGACGGCGCTCGGTTGCGAGGTGACCGCATTGGGCGCGACACCCGACGGCCAATTTGAACATGTCCCCGAGCCGACCGCCGAGAATCTGGCCGGGGTCGCCGAAACGGTCGCACAGTCGGGATGCGTGGTGGGATTCTGCCAAGATCCCGACGCCGATCGGTTGGCGTTGATCGATGGCGATGGACGCTACATCGGCGAAGAGTACACGTTGGCGCTGTGTGTTCAACGCGCGCTGGCTGATGATGCCACTCGCGGTCCGATTGTGATCAACGGGGCCACCAGCGGAATGAGCGAGCGTTTGGCCGCCGCGGCCGGGGTTCCCGCCTATCGCAGTGCCGTCGGGGAAGCCAACGTCGCCGACAAGATGATCGCCAGCAAGGCGACCTATGGCGGCGAAGGCAACGGCGGACCGATCGACCCGCGTGTCGGATACGTCCGCGATAGCTTTGTCGCCATGGCCCAGGTCTTGGATTTGATGGCGTCGACCGGAAAGTCGCTGGCGGAATTGGCCGATGCCCTGCCGAAACTGGCGATTTGTAAAGACAAAGCCGCGGTGTCGACCGATGGCTTACCGGAGCTTTTTCAGAAACTTCGCGAAAAATACGCCGATGCCAGCGCCGACCAGAGCGACGGGTTGCGTCTGGCCTGGCCCGATCGCTGGTTGCTGGTTCGCGGCAGCAACACCGAACCGATCGTGCGGATGATCGCCGAAGCCGAGTCGGAAACCGACGCGCAAGCGTTGTGCGACGCGGCCAAGCGGCTGATCTGAAGCTCCTATCGCTCGGCGACGAGCGTTTCCTGCTGCGGTGTGTTTACATCGGCGATCGGACGGCAGTGCGGCGAGATTTCTTGGATCGTTTTGGGGCCGATCCCGGGCACGCGCCGAAGATCGTCGAGCGAGAGAAAGGGCCCGTTCGTTTCGCGGTCCTCCAAGATCCGCCGGGCGGTCGTTGGTCCGACGCCCGGCAGCAGCATCAGTTCCGCCTCGGCGGCCTGATTGAGATCGACTTGGAAGGTTTGCAGAGTGACGGGGGGCTCGTCTCGGTGACGACCTCGGGAAGCGGAACCGGACCAAAACGCCGCGCAGCCGATCGCGATGATTGCCACGAACGACAGCGTACGGGCGGCGTTCTGAATCGTCGGATGCAGCAGCGAGGGTAAACTGCTGTCGGTTTCTGCGGTCATCGTCGTCCACCTTTTTGGGCGTCTTTCTGGACGCGTCCCAGGGCGCCTGCTTGGACGCCGCGGCGGTGTCGCGTTAGAGTTTCCGCCACCGCCTTCATGTTTTTGCATCGTTGCGCGAGCCGCAAGACGCCAGGGGTGGTCTGCGGTCGACTTTCACGAAATAGATGTTGCTAGCGTTTTTCCCACACCCACCCAACCGCCATGTCCGATTACGTTACCGTCACCGCCGATTCGTCTGTTGAGAACGACACCCGCTTGCTGGTTCGACTGGCGATCGCCGAGGACCTCAGCGATTCGGTCGACTGGACCAGTGTTTGCATGGTCGATGATGAGCAAAGTGGCGGGTGTGAAATCGTGCCACGGGAATCGGGCGTCTGTGCCGGGTTGGCGATCTTGCCGTGGATCGTGGAGGAGTTCGAAGCCGACCTGGAGTTGGAAGTGCTCTCGGAGGATGGTAGCGCGTTGATTCCCGGACAAGCGATCGCGCGGTTGCGTGGGAATGTCCGCGATTTGTTGACCAGTGAACGGACCATCTTGAATTTACTGTCCCGTCTGTGCGGCGTGGCGACGCAAGCCAAAACGTATGTCGATGCGATCGCCGGGGCAAAGGCGTCAGTGTATGACACCCGGAAAACGACGCCCGGTTGGCGGTTGTTGGAAAAGTATGCGGTGGTTTGTGGCGGCGGTCGCAATCATCGTCGCGGGCTGTACGACGGTTTTTTGATCAAGGACAACCACTTGCAGCTCGGTGGTACTGCAGGTCAGCCGATGTCGCCTCGGGAAGCGGTCGAAAAAGCGTTGAAGTGGCGTGGCGGCCAAGTCCAGCGGATGACGGCCCCGTCGATCGTCGAGATCGAAGTCGACACGTTGGATCAATTGCGTGATGTTCTGTCGGCCGGCCCCGACATCGTCTTGATCGACAATTTTTCGCTCGATGACATTCGAGCCGCCGTCGCGCTTCGCGATCAATTGAATCCCAAGGTCGAATTGGAAGTTTCCGGGAACGTCACGATCGACACGATCGCTGCCATCGCTGCGACCGGTGTGGAACGCATCAGCAGCGGCGCGTTGACGCACCAAGCGACGTCGTTGGACCTGGGGCTGGATTGGTACGACGCAGCCGCGAGCTAGGCTTCGAAACGAGACTCCGATCGGGTCTCGTTTCGATACGCCGCCCCCGTCCTGACCACGCTCCCCATGCCTGACCGTTCTTTCGACAAACACTCGTCCATCGCGGGTGAACGCCACCCGTTGGATTTGCTGCAACCGACCCTCGATGCGTTCTCCATTTTGGGCTCGCTGTATGCGGTCAAAATCGTGGCGCGAGGCTGGATGGATGATGCGGGTATCGTGCTCGGCTTACTGGCCGTGATTATTTTCTTGATCCTGTCCAAGATCACCGGGCTGGCGCGAACGCGTGACCGTGGCAACGCGGACTATGAAATCACCGCCATCATGATCACTTGGGTGATGACGGTGATGTCACTGACGGTGATCGGATTTGCGACGCGCTATGGGGAGGTGTTTGCCCGCAGCGTGATGTTCACCTGGGCGATTCTGGCGCCGATGATGGTCGCGCTTAGCCGGATGCTGTTACGGATTGTCCAACAGTCGGCCAAACGTCGGGGATACGGGACACGTCGCGTGGCGATCGCCGGGCTCAACACGCTCGGTCGACAAACGGCCCAGAACATCGATGCCGAGCCCGCACTCGGGTTCAACTTGGTCGGATTCTTTGACGATCGCGTCGAAGACCGCCCTTCGCTGTCCGTTTCAGATATGAAAGACAAACTCGGCGCAGACAGCTGCGGCGGCGAGTCACACGACGAGGCGACTCTGTCGGGAAACTTGAGCGAATTGGTCGATCAATGTCGCGCCGGACAGATCGACACCGTGATGGTGACCTTGCCGATGCGTGCCGAAGATCGCATCCGATACCTGCTGGACCAACTCAGCGATTCGACGGTCTCGGTCTACATCGTTCCCGATTTCTTCGTGTTCGAATTGCTGCACTCTCGCTGGACCAACATGGGCGGCTTGCCCGCGGTCAGCGTGTTCGAGAACCCGTTGTTCGGCGTCGATGGCGCCTTGAAACGCATCGCCGACGTGGCGATCGCGTCGGCGGGCTTGCTGGTCGCGGCGATTCCCATGATGTTGATTGCAATCGGAATCAAGCTGACCAGTAAAGGGCCCGTGTTCTTCCGACAAAAACGATATGGTTTGGACGGGAAAGAGATTCTGGTTTGGAAGTTTCGCTCGATGCGGACGTGCGACAACGGGCCGGTCGTCAAGCAAGCGACCAAGGGAGATCCACGCATCACACCGCTGGGCGGCATCTTGCGCAAATCCAGTTTGGACGAGTTGCCGCAACTGTTCAACGTGATCGAAGGCACGATGTCATTGGTCGGACCACGGCCCCACGCGACCGCCCACAACGAACAGTATCGAGGATTGATTCGCGGCTACATGCTGCGGCACAAGGTCAAGCCGGGCATCACCGGGCTGGCACAGGTCAACGGGTGCCGCGGCGAGACCGAGACGATCGAAAAGATGGAGCAGCGGATCCAATGGGACCACCAATACATCCGACGCTGGTCGATGTGGCTGGATCTGAAGATTCTGTTCAAGACCGTGCTGGTGGTCTGGAAACAGGACACCGCGTATTGACGCGATGTCAGCAACGCGGATTTTTATCGGCCTGAGGGTGTTAGCGGAACGGCGCGAGCCGTCCGGTTTCGGCTCTGAAATACGTTAAACCACCCAGGGCTCGCGCCCTGCCGCTAATCAATGACACCCTGGTAGGGGATCCCCCCCTGTCGCCGAAAGCTTTGCTACACTGACCTCTGGAGCCAGATCGACTACACCGTCAAGTGAGTTTTGCTGTGGCAATATCGGAACCGTCTTTGGCGTCGGCAATTGAATCCTTGGGACAAGGTGATTTCACGGAGGCGGAAAGCATTTGCAATCGCCTGCGGACAACCGATCCCGACAACGCCAAAGTCTGGCACCTGTCGGGAATCGTGTACGCTCAGCAGAGCGAATTGGCCGAGGCGACCGAGTGCTTTCAGAAAGCGATTCAGCTCCGCGACGATGTCGCGATCTATCACTACAACCTCGGCCTGGCCTGTCAAAACCTGATGGACCGTGACGGAGCGCTGCAAGCGTATCGCGCCGCGGTGGCGATCCAACCGAAGTTTCTCGAAGCCCAGAACAACTTAGGGAATTGTCTCAACGACCTCGGCGAAACCAGCGCTGCGGTCGATCATTTTCGGGAGCTCGGAAACGAGTTTCCAGGCGAGAGTATCGTTCACTACAACTTGGCCAACGTCTTGCAGGATGCGGGCGAGTACAACGATTCGATCGCAGCGTTTCGACGGGCGATCGAGTTGGATCCAGATTTCGCCAGCGCACGCGAAAACCTCGGCCGCGCACTCTCAGACGTCACCCGATATGACGAAGCGTTGGAGGTGTGGAGGGCGTGGTTGGAACATGATCCTGACAATGCCGTCGCGCGACACATGGTCGCTTCGATCACCGGCGAAGGGGCGCCCGAGCGATGTGACGACGATTACGTCCGCGAGACCTTCGACGAGAACTTTGCCAAGTCCTACGAGAAACAATTGCAGCGAATCCAATACCGGGTGCCGGAGTTGGTGGCCCAAGCGATCCAGTCGAGCGGAATCGATGGCAGTGACCTGGACGTGCTGGATGCCGGATGTGGCACCGGTTTGTGTGCCGAGGCGTTGCGACCGTTGGCTCGGCATCTGGTCGGCGTCGATCTGTCCGACGACATGTTGCAAGAAGCCAAGAAGCGGAACACCTACGACGAGCTTTACGAGCGTGAGTTGACGCAGTTTCTGATGTCCGGCGCCGGTCCCTTTGACTTGATCGTTTGCGGCGACACGCTGTGCTACTTCGGAGAGCTTGGTGAGGTCTTGTTAGGGTTTTTTAGTTGTTTGAAAACGCAAGGGAAACTGATCTTTACCGTCGAGCGATACCAAGCAGGGGATGATGTGGACGACGGCGAATTGGTCGACACCAAACCGCACGAACTTCAACCCAACGGAAGGTATCGTCACACCGAGTCTTACGTTCGACAGATGCTCGATGACGCTGGGCTTTCCATCATCAGGATCGAATCAGGCACGTTGCGAATGGAGCGAGGTCGTGAAGTCACCGGGTTGATTGTGGCGGCTAGTCGCTAGTGCTCTGGCGACGTTCAATTTTGCGGTTGCGTTGGTCGAGCGGAAAAGGGGGCGGGCTGTACTTGCGGAGCGATGAAATGCCCACTGAGCCCACGGATAGCAGCGCGAACCCACGGATTTTTGCACCCTGTCATCCGTGGGTTCGCGCTTGCTATCCGTGGGTATCATTCTCGATCGTTCGCCCGGTCAAATTGCTGGAGTGCTTCGTCCAGATTGAGTCTAAGGGTTGAAGCACGAGACCGCCGTTCTCGGCGACGTCGATACACGATGATCTGCGAAGCCGGTGTACCCCAGCCAGTTCGACGGACAACACCTGTTCTAGAGAGGGGGTGATTCAACTGGAACGCATTTCTCACGATTCTCTGCAGTCAGATCCTAGCTGGAGGAAATCCCCACGAGTATTCTAGATGCCCTCTTCTAGCCCATCACGCGGATCTTGAGATGATTTGTAGCACCCATCGTTCATTCACCGCCTTCATCGCGGTGGCAGCGTTTCTCAGCTGGACTGTCTCCGCAGCGAATCAATCGCACGCTGCGATCGTTCATGACGAAGGGATTCATGGCGAACTCTCCAACGACAATCTGGCCCCAACCGTTTTGAATTTCACTATCGGTGAAAACACGGTGATCGGCGATGTGGCCAATGCTCGCGGATTCCTGGCCAACACCGACGTCTTTAGTTTCGTGGTGCCTAACGGTGCCGTATGGGATTCGCTGATTCTCACCGACTATCGCGATAACAGCCCGAACAAAGACAACGCGGCATTCCTTGCCATCGACGACTCCGACTCGTTCCCGTATGACAGTTTCGGACTGGACGAAATCAATAACGCGAATCCGGCCTTTCCTGCAGATGCCTTCATCGGGGGAACAACATTTGGCGGTGGTGGGCCAACCAATCCGGACGTGGGTCGGGATCTTCTGCCGCGCGCGGCCAATGTTGTCGGTGCCGGGTACACGACCCCGTTGCCTAGCGGTAACTACACCATCTACATCCAGCAGACCGATGCAGCGACCGGTTATACGCTGACGGTCAACTTGGTCAGCGCGATCCCTGAGCCGAGTTCGGCGACGGTGCTGATGTTGGTCGGTGCCGCCGTTGTGATGCGCAGGCGTCGTTAAACGCGATCGGTCGCGTTTGTCCAACCCACTCTACAACTGTTGAATCAGCCGCGATCAAAACCTGGGCGAAGGACGCCGCCACTGCAGGTCTTCGCTTCCGCCGTTGTCGACCTCCGCGAACGGTTCGGTCGACGGCAGGGTCGCGCTGTTGGGTCGGCCGGCGGTTTGCACGTTCGTGTGGTCGCCAAAACGGGTCGCGTCGGAAAAGCCGTTGGCCGTTCGGACGAAGGTCGAGTTGGTGGGCTGGCCGAAGCCCGGTTGGCTGTTTTGAAACTGGTTGCTCGGCGTCTGGGGGGCCGTCTGCGGATAGGGGGCTGACGCCGGGAACGCTCCGGCACCGGGGCGGTTCTGCGGAGGAACATAGCCGGGGGGGTAAGGGGCATGCGTCAGGTCGATCACCTGCATCCCTCCCGCACGAGGGCTGGCCGCCGGATCTGCCGCCGGAGTTGTCTGGCTTGCCGGGGACAGTCGCGGATCGACTCCGTTTCCGAACCCGTTGTTGCCTTGCGATGCGTCGCCGATCCAACCGGTTTGACGGACGCCGCTGTCGAATCCCGCCCCGCCGGCGTAGGCGGCCGGTGCACTCAAGTCGGTCAGTCCACGCGTCATTCCGTTGGAGCCCAGGGTGGCACCCGAAGGTGATGAACCGTTGGGGACGGATCCGCTGGGGGCGTAGTTTCCCGTCGGGGCACGATAAGTGGAGGGGGCGCCGTAGTTGCCCGGCGAGCGGTAGGATCCCGTCGGCGGCGGGGGCACGCGGGTGGGGGCTCCAAATGTTCCGATGCCCGAAGTCGGCTGGATAGGAGACAGCGTCGCGGTGCCTTGAACAGGCGATAGCGGTGACAGCAGCGACGAGCCACCGAGTGGCGAGACGGGCGTACTGGTCGTGTTGCGGCAGCCCGCCATCACCAGCAACGCTCCTGCGGTCAGCAGCACGCGGGTCAATGTGGTCATCGGGGCTGTCCCCAAACGTCTTGGATTGTTTCGTCGCATGATCGGAAAGCCTGTGCGGAAAAGAAAATGCACCACGGCTTTAACAAAACGACAGATTTTGCTGAAAGTCCAACCAACACGAAAACCTGGTTTTTCGGCCTGAAATCCGTAGAACCGTTAAAGTTCGCGTGAATCGGGGGGCCGACTCGTGTCCGCCTTGCGACGCGTCGGGATTCGAACACCGCATGAAAGTCCGTGAGGTAAACCCTTAAAGGCAACGCTGTGAAGCATTTTTTAGCGGCAGGGCGCGAGCCCTCCGGTGTTTTGGCAAAGATGAAGGACCGGAGGGCTCGCGCCCTGCCGCTAAAACCTCAAGAAACACTTGGGGAAAATGCGTCACAGCGTTGCCCATTGGGTCTGTCACGTCGTTGGATACTGACCGCTGCGGCCGGCGGTGCGATGGCAGGTTTTCGCTGGGCGGCACCCGGCTGGGCGACCGAACCGCAGCCCCCGGTGGCGGCCGGGTTGTCGGCGAAACCGGCGGTTGAACGATTGACGCAAGTGGTTGAAAGTCAAACCATTCGGCTCAGGGCGGTCAGCTCGGATTTTGGCAGAACGATTGTCCAAGCGATCGCATCGGACCCGCGAGGCAAGTTGATCGCGGTCGCCGGCGATGATCATGCGATTCGAATCATGGACACGGCGCAGTTGAAAGTCCGCGCGACGCTGCAGGGGCACACGGACATCATTCAAACGTTGCATTTTGATCCCGCCGGCCATCGGTTGGTTTCGGCGGGCAACGATGGGCAACTGATCATTTGGAATCGCGATGCAGATTTCGGGGTGGACCAGCGGATGCAGGGCACACCGGCGCTGGCCTGTGTTCGGTTTTCGCCGGACGGTCGAGAGATCGCCGCGGTCGGATTCGAAAACAAGGTTTACCTGTTCACTCGTGAGAAACGCGCGGAACAACCCCAGGCGGAATGCGACTGCACCGACCTGCGTGCGGTTGACTATTCTGGCGATGGAAAGCTGTTGGCGGTCGCCGGACGCAGCGGCGATCTTCACTTGTTTGACCGCGCGACCAACAAACTGATCGACGACTATCAGATTCACACCGGTCGCATTCACGATTTGAAATTCAACGGATTGTCTCCGGTGATCGTCACTGCGGGCGAAGACGGCTACGTCGTGATGTTTGATACCGACATCAAACGACCGATTGGTCGCATCGCCGTTACGACGGGCAAGCTGTTTTCGGTGTGCATCCTGGATCGCCAACACCTTGCCGTCGCCGGCAGTGACAACATGATCCGCATCGTCAACGTGACGCTCGGTCGTGTCGTCGAACAGCTGATCGGGCACACCGGATCGATTGCCGCATTAGCGTCCAGCGGCGACGCTCTCTTTTCCGGCGGATATGACGCAACACTGAAACGATGGGACCTGGGCGGATTAAAAGCTGGCCGGGAACGCATCGCCGAACGCAACAACCCGATCGATCGATAACGCAGACAACGCCTTGAGCGGTTCGTTCACGCCGGGGGAGCGGCGAAAGCATCGACATCAACCGCGTGTGACCAGAGCAGAAACTCGGAAAAGCCCCCTTTTCCACTCGTACAGGCACATGGAGGTGCCGCGCTCGTGATTTGGAAACCCAAACGAATTCGCCGTTCACCACGGAAGCAACCGTCGGAAGTCAAGCGTCGTGCGCCTCGGCCACAGCACTTGGAGCGACGTGAATTGCTGGCCGCTGATCCGATTCACGTCGGAGTCGTGTATCTGGAAACGGATTATCTTGAATCCGACAACGACGTGGGCAGCGATTCCCAGGGCGATCGTTTTATCCTGTCGTTCACCGGAGGCGCTGCGGACACCGAGTTACAGCAACTGCGGATTCGCACCGACAAAGACGGCGATGGCATCTCCGTCGGCGATCCGATCTTTGACACCCAAGTCGGCGGCCGCGGCAAAAGCAACGCGCACGATTTCCAGATCATCAAGATCGAAACGCTTGACGGCAGGATCGCAACAGCGGAAGCCACGGTCGCCGATGGCGGGCAAGAGTTGGTCTTGAACCTGCAGAACTTCCGCGCAGGCGATCGATTGGAATTCACGATCGACGTCGACGAAGTCCTGCGCAATTCGCTGGATCTGGCCGTCTTCAACGATCGCTTGGACGTCATCACGTCGGGGCAGGAGTTTCAGGATTCGATTCTAGAAGCGGTGTTTGAAGCGCCGCACTATGAATCCGCCACCGCCGACGCGATCTTTTTGAATGATTACGGCGCGCCCCACCTGCAGCACGGACTGAATTTGCCGCCGGACGAAGGCACCGGCCCGGACAGTCGCCCCAACCGTAGTGCCGCGGCGGTTGCGACGACCAGCCAAACGCCCAAACCGGTTTCGATCAGCGGTGGCGTTTGGCTAGACAACAACTTGGACGCGATCTGGCAAGACGATGAAATCGGACTCGCAGACGTCGAGTTGGCCCTGTTCGCGGCCGGGCAGGACGGCCAATATGCGGACACCGGACACCGCCTCCAAACCGACAGCTCCGGTCGCTATGAATTTGGGCGATCGCTGAATCTGATGCCGGGGCAATATCGTGTGGCGCAGCGGCAACCCGATGGACTGTTCAGCGTCGCCGCAATTCCCGGATCGGTTGACGGACAGGCGACGGGCATGGTGACGAGCCTCGATGTCTTGTCAGCGATTCAAATTCCGCTTGGGGATACCGATGCGATCGAGATGAACTTTGCCGAAGCAGCACCGGCGTCGATCGGCGGATCGGTGTACCGCGACGACAACGACAACGCTGTCCGCGACCCGGGCGAAGATGGGATCTCGGGCGTCACGGTACGACTGGTTCCGATCGATACCATTGCCGACCAAACCGTCAGCACGGCGATCACCGATGCCTCCGGAGCCTATTCGTTCGACGGACTTGCGCCGGGGGTTTATGAAATCATCGAGGTGACCCAGCCGGTTGATTTTGTCGACGGGACCGATGCGGCAGGAACCATCGACGGGCAGATCGTTGGGGCGGCGGTAAACCCGGGCGACCAGATCCGCGACATTCGTTTGGACGGCGGAGACGTCGGCATCGATTACAACTTCGGCGAACTGGCGCTGGGCGAACTTTCGGGGTACGTGTTTTTGGCCGCGCCGGGCGAGGATTGTGACGGTGTCCACACACCTGGGACCGATGAGCCGCTCGGTGGCGTGATCGTCGAATTGCAGACTCCCGATGGAAACGTGATCTCGCGCGTGACAACGACGCCGATGGGTCACTACAGTTTCGATTCTGTCGCTCCGGGCACCTACCGCATTGTGCAGTACACGCCGTCGCATCTGCTGGACGGTGCCTCCCATATCGGCACCATCGACGGCATCCACAGCGGAACGGCGAACGACGGAACGATGATCCGGAACATCACGCTGACGCCCGGCGGTGTCGGCGTGGAATACAATTTCTGTGAAATCGCCCCCGTCTCGCTTTCCGGCTACGTCTACCACGATCAATCCAATGACGGGCGGCGAAATGTCGGCGAAGCGGGCATCAGTGGCGCGATCGTGACGTTGATCGGCGAGGACGGCCAGATCGTTGCGACGACGGCGACCGACAACGACGGGCGGTACGAATTCAACGACCTGCCACCTGGTGTTTACGAAGTCCGCGAAACACAGCCGAATGGATTCTTGGATGGAATCGACTCGGCGGGGCGCGTCGACGGCGTCACGGTCGGCAATGCGTCCGACGACTGGATTCGAATGATCGATCTTCCGCAAGGCTTGTCGGGCACGGAATACAATTTCGGCGAACTCTTGCCCGCATCCCTTTCGGGACTGGTGCACGCGGACTTGGATGGCGACTGCGTTCGCGATGAAAACGAAGTCGGCCTGGCCGGCGTGATGATCCGGTTGCTCGATGAGAGCGGTACCGAAGTCGCATCGGCGGTCACCAACGCGGACGGCATCTATCGATTCTCCGATTTGATGCCCGGTCGCTACACGGTCGTGCAAGACCAACCGCAAGGCTACTTCAATGGCGGATCGAAACCCGGATCCGAAGGCGGCGTGGCGGGCGAAAACCTGATCAGTGAGATCGAGTTGGAATCCGGCACGGTGGCAACGGACTACGATTTCTGCGAAGAACCGCCGACGAGTCTGGCCGGTTCGGTGCACGTCGATAGCGACGGCGATTGCATCCGCGATGAAGACGAACGCGGCATCGCCGGTGTGACGATCGAACTGCGTGACGCAAGCGGGGCGCGCGTCGCGACGACAACCACCGACGAAAACGGCGACTACCGCTTTGACGGGCTGCGCGGCGGCGACTACAGCATCTTTGAAGTTCAACCGGCGGGCTATCTGCAAGGCGGCCAGACGCTCGGCAGCGCCGGCGGTGTCATCTTGGGCGTCGACTTGATGTCCGTTTCGCTGCAACCGGGTCAGGCCGCAGTCGACTACCTGTTTTGCGAATACGAGCCGGGCACGCTGTCTGGAACGGTCTGGAGTGACAGCGACCAGGACCAGATTCATGACGCCGACGAAGATCCGATCGGCGGTGTGACGATCAAGCTGATCGACGAAAATGGCGTCACGTTGAGATCGACGACGACCGACGTGCAAGGTCGCTACGTTTTCGACCAACTGCCGCCGGGTGTCTACAGCGTCCGCCAGATGCAACCGACGGACTACTTTCACGGCGGCCAACTGGTCGGTGACCGGGGCGGTGTTGTCGCCGAAGAGGACTTGATTGCGGGGATCAACATCGGCAGCGGGGTCGATGCTTCCGATTACAGTTTCCCCGAAATTCCACCGGCGATGATCTCGGGATTCGTTTTCATCGATGGAGACGTGATTGAAACGGAAGAGCCGATCGCGGCGGAGGATTTGCGTCAGTACCGCGACGGAGTGTTCACCAGCGACGACACACCGATTGCAGGGGTCCAAATTGAGATTCGTGACGCCGACGGTGGCCGACTGAACGATGACGCATTCTTGTCCGGTGGTGCGTCGGAGCATTCGGTCGTGATGACCGACAGCGAAGGAGCCTACGTGTTCACGGGATTGCGACCGGGTACCTACACCCTGTTCCAATCACAACCCGCGAATCTGACCGACTCGATCGACACGCCGGGCACGACCGGGGGATTGGCCGTCAATGCGGCGGATCCATACACCGAGGAACAAGCTGAGCTGATCGCATCCATCGAAGCCACTCAATCTTTCGACGCGTTGTTGTCGATCAGTGTCGGCGCCGGAAATGAATCGCAGCACAACAATTTCAGCGAAGTTGTTATCGAAATTGTATTGCCACCGGAGGAGCCTCCGGTCGAACCGCCTGTCGATCCGCCCGAATTGCCTCCGCCATCCGATATTCTGCCGCTCCCGCAAACGGTACGCCCCTCCGCCCCACCGCCACCGATCGAATCGTTTGACACAAAAACGATTTCCTTCACCGCAGGCGAGGTCGCAGAGCGAACGGTGCCGCGATTCATCGGCGAAGTCGACGCGGTGACGTGGCACTTGAGCGTGATCAATGGCGGTTACCCCCGAGGCACCGTCGCATCGGGCAACCAATTCAAAGAAGTCGCGATGAAGCGAATGAGTCAGAATTGGTCCGAAGGTGACAACGCCGAAGGCTCTTGGAAGTTGTTGACGATCGAGGGCGAAGTCCGGCAAGAGAGCAAGCAGATGACGCTCGGAGCCGAAGACGCGGTCGCGCTGGTCGGCGATTTCAACGGCGACGGACATGACGAAGCCGCGGTGTACGTCGCAGGTCAATGGTTCGTCGATCTGAACGGCAACGGAGTCTGGGACGAAGGTGATCTGTGGATCTTGCTGGGGACAGCGATGGATCAGCCGGTCGTCGGCGACTGGGACGGTGATGGCAAAGACGACATTGGAATTTTCGGACGAAAGTGGGAACGCGACCTTCATCGCGTCAAACTGGACGCCGGCTTGCCGGATCCGTCCAACCGATCACGACGCTTCTTGGAAAACCGCAAGACGCTCGGCTTGGTGTCGGCACAGTTGCGTGGTGATGATCGCGCGCGGCTGCTGCGGCGGGGGAACGATGGCGAGCTGCGAGCCGATGCGGTCGACCATGTGTTCCAATTCGGCGAAGACGTGGACACGCCGGTTGCCGGTGATTGGAACGGCGACGGGATCGACCAAATCGGAACCTTCCGCGGCGGCACCTGGGTGTTGGATGCCGAAGGCGATGGGCGTCGCAAAGCCGGCGAAACCACCTTCGAGTTTGGACAGCCCGGTGATCGCCCCGTCGTCGGCGATTTCGATGGTGACGGGATCGATGAAGTCGGTGTGATCCGCGGCAACACCTGGATCATCGACTCCGACGGCAACGGCAAAATGACCGCCGATGATCTGCGAATCGAACTGCCGCCGGGCGACTCCGACGCCCAACCGATCGTCGGTGACTGGGACGGCGACGGCAAAGACGAACCGGGTTACTACAACCGGGCGGGGTGAGGTTACGTTTTAGGTTTCAGGTTTCAAGTTTCAAGTTTCAAGTTTCGGAATTTCCGCCTTCAGACGATGTCCGAGATTTTCTTGTCACCCATTTTCTTGTCTGACACTTTTCATTTCAAAATCCATTTTTCTGCCAACTCCCAATTCCCAACTGTCTTAAAACTTGAAACCTGAAACATAGAAACCTCGCCGTGGTGTTGTGTGGACCTGTGTTGCGAAAAGGCAACGTATCGGTCGATCGTGATCAACGCTTGATCGGCGTCAATTCGAGGCTTTATCGGTTCTCAGCGGCATCGGACGACGGCGCGTCTGCTTCGGCACGGATTCTGCATTAGCGAGACTGCACTTCTCGCGTCTCGTCCTTCGATTGCAGTCAACCGCCGATGCATTGCGTTACCCTTGCCGACCTCGCCGCCACGCTGTCCCAGCACGGACCTTCTTTACTGGAGTTGCGGCCGCGTGTTCCGTCCGCAACGATCATGCGTTATTGGACGGCGTCTCGCTCTCGACATGAACTGTGGCACCGTGTGATGTCGCGTTATCGAGACGCCAAGAACGCGGGAAACTACGGGCGTCTGGCGGACTGGTGGTCCGAGCATCGGGTGGTTCTCGAAGAGATCCTGGTTTCCGAACTGTTGACCCGCGTCGTGGCAGCGATCGGAGCGGAGACGGCGGCAACCGACGGCGCCGAAAACCACGAGAGCCACGACAGTCTGGCCGCGGTCACGCACGGGATCTATCTGGGACAAATCGAAGCCAGCAATCGAGTGGCCCAAATCATCTTGGAATCCTGCGGTGCCCGTGTGGAAGACACCGTGCGTCTGAATCGATTGCGATACGGGGTCGAGCGCTGGACGGACTGGCTGATCGGCCGCGTCAGCGTGCATCGGGATCGATCGTTTCAGTACAGCATCGACGCGGAACGTTCCCAAACGTTCTATGACGAAGTTCGCGAGGGTGCCTCATGCACGCACCGAGACACCACGACGTGGTTGATGAATGCGGCGATGCGCGAAATGTTGGTCCGCCGCACCAGTGAGAACTCGGCGTTGGCCCACGCCAACCACGAAGTCGCCTCGTCCGCCCTGGCTCTGTTTCGGCCCGAGTTATTTGACGACTATGGCGTACCGAAATCCGTTTGGTTGCACCGATTGCAAAAAGATGCCGCCAAGCTCAAGCCATTTGACTTTGCAGGAGTCGGCGGTTGCTAGCCGTTGATCGATCAGTCGTCGCTGGCCAAGATTTCCACACGCCCGGCGTGGCTGATCAGATCCAGCCCCGCAGTACGGTCTTCATTCTCGATCACGTTGGCGGGACGTTCGAACTTGTCGAGGGAGCACCGCTCCTTTGGAGGAGTAATCAACCCTTGCCAGTTTCGCACCGGCGCTCCGGTTGAGATGTCCAGTTCTTCGAGGACCACCTTGATGCCGCGGCCCTCCCAACCACGCATCGTCACATTGTCACCGCGCAGGATGATGCGTTCGGAATCGGCCAGTGGAATCTGGACCACTTCGGTCTTGCTGAACGCCTTGTAGGAAGACGCCGAGGCCTCCGTCGCATTGGCCTGCTTTTCCTGCAGGGCCTCGTCATCGGCGATACACCGTTCGGGGATCGTGGGCCCGGCGACAAGGCAAATGATGATCAGAACGGTGAGTCGCATGTGCATGGGAATGATCCGTGGGTGGTTGGTCAGTGCCAATTGTACCCGCGGAGATCAATGCCGGTTTAAGAGTTCACGCACGATGGACCTCCGGCGTTTGTCGACCAGCAAGAGGTCAGGCTGCCATGTGCGGCGAGATGAAATGACGAATATGCCCACGGATGGCAGCGCGAACCCACGGATTTCTGGCACCCTGTCATCCGTGGGTTCGCGCTGCCATCCGTGGTTATTTTTTTCGATGGTTAAGCCTGGTTAAATTGCTGGAGTACTTTGTCCAGTCAGTGTTGGCTGGCTGAAAGCGCATCTCACTGATTTCCGATCAACCGTCTACGAGGTGCGACCTGAAAACTCGGGTTTGGTGTCGACTAAGATTTCGAGAATGTCTCGGCGCATTTTCGGGGTCAGGTGTTCGAAGTCTGGTGAATCGTCTCGGCCTTCGAGGATCGCAAACAACCGGGCGACAACTTGTTCGCGGACCTGCTTGGGCAACGCATCGAACGCGGGCGAATGAATCAGGTAGCTGCACGGGTACTTGAACAGTCGGGTTTGTAAATCAAAGTCGCGGAGTGATCGACCGCGTGAATCTTTGATCCCGCGTGATGCGAATTCCGCTTCGAAATCCGACGCTCCCTTCACCGTGTCGGTCAACTGGAACTCGTCGACCATCAGCAAGTAGCGCAGCACACGGTCGGCCGACGCTGCGATCCGCCGCTGAGCACTTTCGCTGATATGATCCTTCGGCCGCTCCAGCAATTCATTCATTTGATAAGACTGGTGCAGGGCCTGGCGAGTTTCGTAGTTGGCCGCCGCGATCGCATTGTGCATTTGCGTCTGGTGTTCCAGTACCATCAAGGCCACGATGTCGCTGTGCGGCGCGATGTAATCGTCGGTGTCGATGTATTCGTCCAAGTCGGATTGATTCGCGCCGGGATCACGATCAAACGTGTATTCATCGCCTTCACAAATCGTGTTGCCCATGTGACGCATCGCGCCATGTTTACCGGTGACGTACCAGCCGCCCCAGCGCTGTTCGAAGGGGCTGGTGTGGTCGGTCAGGAACGTGCCACTGCCCAACTTGGGACGGCCGGCGGGGTCCGAGAAGACGCTGCGGATCAGGTAGCCAGGTACCCCCTGCGTGCGGCTGGACGCGTGGCAGGACAAACAGTTGCCACGATCGCGAACGAACGACGGTTGGTCGTCCCGATCGGACTGTTTCAGGGTGTAAAAAATCGCACCCTGGTTCGCATCGGTCGCGGCAAACTCGAGCACGTCGCCGTTTTGGCAGTAGCCGACATAGACATCGTCGTTAAAGTAAAGTGCACGGGGTCGCCGTGGAGAAATACGATGCAGTTGGAGACTGGTTTTGGAGAACACCAACGTTTGAGAGCTGGCCGGGACGTCCAGCGCTTCCAGCACCGATTGCAGGTATCCGAACTGGTCGTCGTAGCGGAGCGTCGCTTCGCCGGATTCTAGTTTCTTGGACAGTTGGGCGACCGGGTCATTGACCTCCGCGTCGAGATAATTGATCGGCTCGCGTTCGAAATTTCCCTGCTGTGCAAACGAATCGGAAACACAGAGCGTGGTCGTGAGAACCGTGACCAGTACGACGATGGCACGCCGAGGACGCATTGACAATCTTCTCCGGCACACGGGAAACTCCCTACAAACGTGAAAACGTGGCTTTCAAAAACCCACTGATGCTTCGCCCAAATCGAAAATTGGCAAAGCACCAAGCCACCGATCAGGGTATATTTTAACATTCTGCACGTCAACGTACACTATTTCGCCGTTTCCGTTTTTCGGGCAAATTCATGCTTTCCAAAACCGCCGAATACGCCCTTCGCGCCGTCGCTTGCATGGGGGGCCAGCCTGGGGAACCCGCCTCGGCGGACCGTCTGGCCGAGCAGACGAAGGTGCCGCGCCGCTATTTAACTCGCGTGCTTCAGGATTTGGCCGCGGCCGGCCTGGTGCGTTCGCGACCTGGGCCGGGAGGCGGGTATGAGCTGAGCCGCTCGACGGACGAGCTGACGATTCTGGACGTGGTCAATACGGTCGCACCGATCGAGCGGATTCGCCGCTGTCCGCTGGGGCTGAAGTCTCACCACAAGCTCTGTCCGCTGCACGCCGAACTCGACAAAGCCTACGCGGCGACCGAAGCCGCGTTTGCCGGCGTGACGATCAAAGCGCTGGTCGAATCGACCAGCGAGATCATCCCCCTGTGCGAATCAAAATAGTGGCGTAAGCTTCCAGCTTGCGTTCCCAGCCAGTGGCGTAAGCTTCCAGCTTGCGATCCGGAAGTCACGCACAGCGTGACCGACTGGTTGCCCCATCGCTAAATGTCATGTCTGCGACTCGTTCCCAGGCTCCGCCCTACGCCGTGAACGATTTATTAGCGGTAGGGCGCGAGCCCTCCGGTGTGTTGGCAAAGAAGCGGAACCGGAGGGCTTGCGCCCTGCCGCTAAAACCTCGTCAAACACAGGAAATAGATCGTACACGGCGTAGGGCTCCGCCTGGGCTGCGCGGAATTGATTGTTGCAGCCTATCCGAATCTTAGGCGGAAACCGTCCCGCAGCATTTGCCCAAAGGGCATCCACAACATAGCCTGGGGTCAGGGAACGAGCGCAGCGGAGTGACCGCCACCCCAGGGAAAGAAAGCCAAACCCGCTCTCTCCCCCTTTCGATCGGCCGGCGGCAGAGCCGCCGGCCGATCGAAAGGGGGAGGGTTTTCGGTGGATCGTGGACCTGGGGTTACGCCCGGATTCGCTGGGGCTCATCCGGGCTCACCCCAGGCTATGTTATTGATCGCCTTTGGCGAACCGAGCCGAGTGATTCTTGATCCTCCACGGAACAAGAACGACCAAAGCCTCATCCGGCACCACCTATGAAATAGCGGGCATTCCGCGCAACCCAAGCTCAACCTCGCAGATGCTCGGCTAGCGTGCCCACTTCTCCGCCCCAAAACCCCTTCTGCAAAATTCTTTGAAACACCCGCGCGACCCGTCCGCTTGGTTCTTCAGTCAAGGACAACGAATGCGGCGAGTGACTCGACGGACTGCCGCCTTCTGAATTCAAAATCTCTGTCGAATCGCGTGAAGGTCTAGAACCATGTTGAAACGAATCCTGTTCGCTGTCGCTCCGTTGGTGATGATTTTTGGCACGGTCAGTGCCGATGACGACTTGCTGCAATCACTCGCCACCCTGGACACCAATCTGATCGCCGCGGCGGAGGCATCGGCCGACAACGTCGCGGATGATCAAGACAACTTCGGACAAGCCGACGTCGACGCCTTGCTGGGCGATGACGACAAAGACGAAGACACCATTGCAGCCTGCTTCCGACGCGTCGGATACGGCTACGGTTATTCGTCCAGCTATCGCAGCTACGGATACAGCTATGGCTACAGCCGCGGCTACAGCTACTACCGGCCGTCCTACAGCTACCACTGCTACCGACCGGTCACTTACACGTACTACCGGCCCGTGACCTACCACGTCCCGGTCTACACCAGCTACTGGGCTTGCTACTGAGCCCGTCGCTTCGGCGAACACCTGCATCGGCATGCATGGTTATCCACAGGCCCGGCGAGTGCACTGAATCACTCACCGGGCCTGTTTTTTTGACAGCCCCCAAAACTCTCACGAGACAAATCTCATGAAACGTCATTCTCTCCTTTGCCGGTGGATGTTCGCGGTGATCGCGGGCACGCTGATCGGCAATTCTCTGACCGTCGCACACGCCGACGAAGCCGCACTGCGACGATTGCTGCACGGCCCCGATCGTTGCGACCACGTGATCCCGATGTTGCTTCGTCACGGTGTCAATAACGATTCCAGTCCGGCCACGGCGATGCATACGTTTCATCCCTACGGTCCGATTGCGATCCCAGCGACCGAACTGGGCGATCTGGAACTGATTTCGATCACGCGTCATGCCGACACGGCGGCTGGATGTGGTCCATCGTTCGACTTGGTCATCAAGAACTGCAGCACACGTGATGTCTGCGGTGCGCACGTCACGCTGGTCGGCCTGTTGGGGCGCATCCGTCCGACCAGCCCCAACGTGACGACAAAACTTGAATCGATACCGGCCGGGCAGGCGATACAAGTCACCGCGACGTTGCCGATCCAGTCGCTCGCGATGGGCAATCTGAACGGGCAAGCGATCGCCATGAACCAAGTCTTGGTCGTCCTCGACAGCTTTGATCAATTCATGGAATCCAACGAAGCGAACAACTTGCGGTTGTACGATGCCACAACGATCCCGGCGGCGTCGACCGCTGTCGCTGAGACCGCGGTGACCGCTGCACCTGCCGCGGCGGAAGCAACACCCCAGGATCAGGCATCCAGCGTCAATCCACCTGCCGCCGAACCGTCTTCGCCGAGTGATTCCGGCATGGGATTGTCGTCGCCCGATCTCCGCTCGGCGATCGATCAATTCACCGACGGAAACACCGCCGGGTAAGGACCGTTGGGAGGAGAAGTGCGTCATGACAGGCTGGAAGCCTATCCCACTCGTTCCAACGCGGAGCCTTGGAACGAGTGGTAGCTCAGGGTCGCCTCTCGTCGCGCGATGGATCGCAACGCGACGAGAGGTTTTTTCATAGCGACAAAATCGAATCCTGCTTACTCGACAGCACCGGCGCCAGCACGGAGCATTGGCGGAGGATGTATCGATAGGCGGAGAACGCGGCGAACAAGCCCAAGCCGGTTGCCGCAATCGCGATCAACATGACGTGCTTGGCGGCCTCATTGCTGACCAACAACAGCGTCGCGCCAAGCAACGGAACCATACAGGCCAACAACAAGTAACGCTCACATCGACGAACTAACGTGGCGACGTGTTGGTCGAAGTTTGGATCTTTCAATTTCGAGCGCACCATCCGCGGATACAGCACGGAGATGGCATAGATGCTCAACCCGAAAAACGGGTAGATCGCCGCGACGCCGCCGCAGATGACATGGGACAAAAAGAAGTGCCCGACTTCGCGACGAGAAAACTCGGGGTGCATGTACGACAAGATGCTCGGATACAGCACCGCCGCCAGACACCACAACAGACCGCCGATGACGGCGGCACGATGAGCAAGCTCCAGCGCCGACGAAAGGTCTTCTTCGGTTGCTTCATTCCCGGCGGAGGTCGATTCGAGCCCTTTGACCACGCGACTGGTGTAATAGATCGCCAGCAACACCGCCAAGGGATAGGCGACCGAATTGATACACAACACCAGCGTGATGAACGTCGTCTGCAACCCCTCGACTTCCTTGAACAACGCTTCCAACGTGTCCTTGTTGTTGTAGAAAAACCCGTACACGCCGGCGATCGCGTTGGGCACCAGGATCATCGTCGCGGCGACCCACCAGGGCGATTGACGACTGAGCCAACCCTGCCAGCTTTCCGGTTCTGGATCAAACAATTGTGCCGCGTCGGGGTGCAGTGCCAAGATCAATCGGGCTTCCAATTCCGCGCCCGATCCGATTCGATCATTGGGATCGAAAGCCAGCGTTTGACGCAAAATCTTTTCCAACAACCTCGCCAGGGCGTCTTCGCTTTGCGACGACGGGGCGCTCAGCGACGAGCGAGCGGTAAGCTGTTGCTCGACCGCATCGGTCCACGATTTCGGCCGCCCTTCGGATTCGAACGGGCGTCTGCCTTGCCACAGTTCCCACAACAAGATCGCCAACGAATACAAGTCGGCTTTCGGGCCCACCTCCTCGACCGCCGAGAACGTCGTCGCGGAGATCGCGCGGAGGTGCTCGGGCGCCATGTAGCCGATCGAACCGCCGAAACTGCTGGCCGCTCCGGCCCGTCCGGCGCTGCCGGAAAAGCTGACGTTAAAATCGGCCAGTTTGGGAACTCCCTCGGCCGACAACAAGACGTTGGCCGGTTTGACGTCGCGGTGCATCACGCCACGTCGATGGGCGTTTTCGAGCGCGCGAGACAATTGGATTCCGACCCAGGCAACGGCCATCGGCCAAGACATCGTCCGCAGCGCTTCCCGCAGCGCCGACCGTTCGGGAACCGCTTGGGCCGTCTTCAACAACGATCGGTCGACCGCTTGCAAGATCATCTCGCCGGATCGATCCCAAGGCCGCGTGTGACGCACCCGTTCGACCACGTCGGCCAACGTCCCGCCGGGATGAAACTGCATGTACAACAGGTGCGACGGCGGGTCGTCGAGCATGCGTTGATCATAGACGCGGACGATATTGAGATGATCAAACTGGGCCAATGCCTGGGGTTCGTCACCGGTGCCCTTGGAAACCTTCAACGCCACCAATCGACTCATCGACAGCTGGCGGGCCAGGTACACGTTGGCGAACGCGCCGCTGCCGAGCGTCTGGATGATCACAAAGTCATCGACTTGTTGCCCGATTTGAAACTCGGGCGGGCGCTTTCGATGGGCGACCGCGGCGGTCGCTTCAGGTTTTGCACTCAACTGCCCGCCCAGCAGTTCGGCGATCATCGAGTCGTGTTGGGGAAACCGTTTGGCATAGTCGGCCGGATCGAGCACTTCGCCAGCCTCCTTACGCAACTGGATTTCTTCCATCAACAAATCCAGCGGCACATCCGCCGCCGTCATCACGTCGGAAAAATGCGTCAAGTAATCTTCGACGCGCGGCGTCACCGCCAGCTGCGATCCCGTGACCGTGGCTTCGGAGACACTGGCCATGTCCAACTTGATCAATTCGACCAACAGGAATCGCCGGGTTGTCAGATCGACATCGGGAAGAAACCGCATCAGCTCCTGCGGCGAACTCAACGGGGCGGCTTGCAGGTAGTGCTCCAGCGCCTGCTCCAACAACTCATCCATCTGGTCCAGATCGATCGGTGACGGACCGTCGGATTCCTGATTCGGAACGTCGGTGGTCGCGTTGGGATCCACCGACCGGTCCGAACCGGCGGCCGGCCCGGATGCGTCGTCAGTAATGGGTGTCCTGTCGGTCATGGAACGGGGTAGACGAGCAGGAGAGCGTTTGCCGCGTGCAAACCGCCGGTCGGTTGATCTCCGTTATACTCGTTGGTGACGATTCACGCACCCGTTGCGGAGCAGCCCAACGACTGCAGATCAGCTCTCAGCCGTGCCACCCCCTCCATCAAGACGATTTGAAATGTCCGATGAATCCCCTGCTGAATTGGCGTTGATCGAGCGGATCAAACAACAAGATGCGACGGCGTTGGCGGAATACATCGCGCTGCACCAGGCCCAGCTTTCTGGTTTCGTGCGATCGATCACCGGCGAACACCTGCTGGCCGTGGTCGAAGTCGATGATTTGGTCCAGGAGGTCTCCGCGGCAGCCCTTGCCGGCCTGGAAACCGCTCCGCTGGAGGAGTATTCGCCGATGGACTGGCTGCAACAACTCGCCCGCCGACGCGTCATCGATGCTCATCGCTTTCATTTTGATGCCAAGCGACGCGATGTGAATCGACAACAATCCCTCCACGCCGCCGGCAGCGGCAGCTCCTCCGGCGATTCCGCCCCCGGGCTGGAACAATTGCTGGCTGCCAGCATGACCAGCCCCAGCGCGGCGTTCAGCCGAGATGTGCGGATGATGCGAATGCAAGCGGCCGTCGAATCACTCGGTGAAGAACAACGACAAGCGATTCGGATGCGCTATGCCGAAGGATTGCCGACCAAGAAGATCGCCGAAAAACTCGGCAAGTCCGACGTGTCGGTCAGAGTCCTGCTCTCGCGCAGCATGCGGCAGCTGGAAAAGATCCTCGACGACGTCCGCCCGACCCGGGAATAACAGTGCAGAGAGAGGGTTGGCAGAATGATTCGGGGCAGAATGATGCTTCGGACCGGTAGGTCATCCTCCTCGTTCCGAGTCTCGGGATATCGATTGTAGAACGGCAGCTTTTGGCAACCAATTTAGATTCTCTCCCTCTGGGAGAGACGGCGTTTGCGCAGCAAGCAAACGCCAGAGAGGGCCCACGCTGCAAAAGTCTTGGCGCCCTTCCGCTACGATCAAATCCGTCACTTATACAATTGACGCCCCCCGCCTTGGAACGCAAGGCCGGTGTGGCCGCTCGCCTCGCGCCGAGAGCGGCCAGGAGGCGGGAGCCTCCAAGACAGTGCGTTCCCAGGCAGGAGCCTGGGAACGAGATGGATGAACGGCCCGCTACCAGCCACGCACCCCATCGTTTTGCCCCCATCGTTTTGCCCCCATCGTTTTGCCCCCATCGTTTTGCCCCCATCGTTCCCCGACTTCATTCCTCCGACTTCACGCGGCCCTGCTTTTCCCACATCGCTTGCCGCTCGGCGAAGCGTCGCTTGCGTTCTTCGGAGATCTCGTTGACGCAATTGGGGCAGTGCACACCGGCTTTAAAATCCGGGTGCTGCTGATCCTCTTTCGACACCGGCCATCCACAAGCGAAACACATCACGTGCTCGCCCTCGGCCAAGCCATGGCCGACCGAAACACGCTGGTCAAACACGAAGCAGTCGCCGTTCCATTTCGACTGATCCGGCGGGACGGTTTCCAGATACTTCAAGATGCCGCCGCGGAGGTGGTAGACCTCTTGGAAACCTTTTTGTTTCAGCAGCGCCGTCGACTTTTCACAGCGGATCCCGCCGGTGCAGTACATCGCGACCTTTTTCTGTTTGGACGGATCGAGCTGCTGGTCGACAAACTCGGGGAACTCGCGAAAGGATTCCGTGTGCGGATTCTGGGCGCCTTCAAAGCTACCGATGGCGATCTCGTACTCGTTGCGGGTATCGATCAAGACGACTTCGGGATCGGAAATCAAATCGTTCCAGTCCCGTGGATCGACATAGGTTCCGACCGATTCTTTGGGATCGATGCCCTCCACGCCCATCGTCACGATCTCTCGTTTCAGTCGGACCCGGCTGCGTCGAAACGGCTGTTCGGCGCACCTGGACTCTTTAACGTCCAGATCCGCGAACTCGGGAATCGACCGCAACTGGTCCAGCACGGCATCGATGCCGGCGCGCGACCCCGCGATGGTCCCGTTGATGCCTTCGGTCGCCAACAACAGCGATCCCTTGACGTTGTTCTCGACAAGCACCGCTTCGATCGACGGTCGCAAGTCTTGAAACTGCGGCAAGGCGACGAATCGGTACAGCGCCGCGACGACGATCGGCAGGACGTCGTCGGTCCGTTCGTGTGATTCGTTAGACATCGTGAAAAGCAGTGAATTGGGTCCGCTCAACGGGACGCGTTGGTGTCCAGCCTTTAGCCCAATACCGCTAAGTTAAGCGTGGTTTCCTCAGGTCGAGGCCCGTAGGCTCGCGCCAAACGGCTGATATTCGTTTGACATCAGCCGGTTCGCGCCAGCGCCCGGGCACCTCCGCTTGTCCTAGCTTAGCGGTATTGGTCTCAATCCCATGCACCAACGTGCGGTGATTGGGCGAAGGCGGTGATCGCGTGAAGGCCGATTTACAGCAGCATTCGCAGCGCGGCCATGGCGGTGGCGTAGTCGGGTTCCTCGGTGACTTCGGCGACGATTTCCTTGTGGACGATTTCGCCATCGGCGTTCAAGACCAAGACGGCACGGGTGAGCAATTTCAGCTCTTCGATCGTCAATCCATAGTCGTTGCCGAAGGCGTGCGTTTGGTAATCGCTGGCCGTCCGCATCTTGATGTCCTCGGCCCCACAGAATCGGGCTTGGGCGAACGGCAGATCGCGACTGACCGTGACGGCGTTGATTTTGTCACCGAGCGACGCGAGTTCTTCGTTGAACTTTTTGGTCTGGGTGGCGCAGGTCGGCGTGTCCAAACTGGGGACCACGCTGATGATGCTGGGCTTGCCTTTCAGATCGGCCAGGGTCAACGTTTGGATGCCGCCGTCGGCGTAGTGGAGTTGAAAGTCGGGTGCCGGTGATCCGACAGCGAGCGCCTCTCCGGCCAAAGTCATCGGATTGCCCTTGAAAGTGATGACGCCAGTTTGACTCATGATAAAAACCTTGTGTGGTGATCGGTGCGACACATTTTTACGGAACAATGTTAAGCTGTTGAAATTATGTTGCCCCGACACGCAACCGGGAATGGGTCTCACCCCGGATGCACGGACGAGAGAATAAAAATTTCCAATGTTTTTGCCGTATTCGCCTCCGCCAACCCTTCGTTTCCTCGCTTGCCTCGCCGTGCTGGCCCTGGCCCCCGCGTCCCCTCGGCTGACCGCCGCCGACGGGTCAAAATTCGCCCACAGCGATGGCGACGCCCGGTTTCTGCACCAGATCCACCTCTACGATGCGAACAATCGCCGCATCGAACCGGACTCGACGACGCCCTATTCCAGTTTGAACACCTGTGGCCGCTGCCACGACTATGAAACCATCTCCCACGGCTGGCATTTCAACGCCTTCCTGCCCGAGTCCGCCGATGGCCGCGAAGGCGAACCCTGGATCTGGACCGATCCCCGCACCGGGACCCAGTTGCCGCTGTCCTACCGCGGCTGGAAACAAACCTTCGACCCCCGCAACATCGGAATCGATCAGTGGGCCATGGTTCGACAGTTCGGCGGACGCCTCCCCGGCGGTGGCCTGGGGCACGCCCCCGATCCGGACGACTCACCGGACGACTCACCGGACGACTCACCGGACGATGCCGACGCAGAGACCGATGCCGATGCAGAGGCCAAAACCACCGAAACGGACGCGACCGCGTCACGTTGGCCCCTGTCGGGATCGCTGGAAATCGACTGCCTGGCATGCCACGGCGTTTCGGGGTCCTACGACTTCAACGCCCGACGGGAACAGATCGCCGAAGAAAACTTCGCCTGGGCCGCCACCGCCGCGTTAAAAATCGGCACGATCGACGGCCAGGTTTCAAGGATCAAAGAGGGTTCCGACCCCGAAGACGAAGCGACCCAAGAAAAACTGCCCAAAGTCACCTACGACGCCTCCCGCTTCGCGACCGATGGCACGGTGTTCGTCGACCTGGTTCGCCAACCGCAAAACAACGCCTGTTACCAGTGCCACAGTAATCGAACCGTCGACGAGTCAGGCATCCAACCCCGCTGGACGCACGACGAAGACGTCCACTTGCGAGCCGGAATGCAATGTGTCGATTGCCACCGCAATGGCATCGACCACCACATCGTCCGGGCCTTCCCCGGCGAGGCACACCCCAGCGGCAAAGACATGGTCACGCTGTCGTGCGCAGGTTGCCACCTGGGCGCTGACTTTGTCGATGAACTGCATCAAGCGTCCGACGACGACGAACCGCAGCCCCACGCGTATGACACCGATCAATTGGCCGGGCGACTGGGTTCACCGCATCCCGCCCACGCCGGACTGCCGCCGCTGCACTTTGAAAAACTCTCCTGCACCGCCTGCCACGGCGGCCCGCTGCCCCGCGACCAGGCACTCGGAATCATGACCTCCCTGGCACACTCCCTGGGCGAAAAAGGCCACCGCACGGGGTCGGAACTGCCGCGGATCGCAGGCCCCGTCTACGCCAAGGGAGACGACGGCCGAGTCTATCCGCACCGCGTGGTTTGGCCGGCGTACTGGGCCAGTCTGATCGATGGCAAACTGCAACCGCTCGATCCCGACGCCGTTTACGAGACCACGCGCCGGGCATTACGGGTACGAAGTGACTTCAGCGAAGAATTATTGTCCCCCAAACTCGGCAGCTCTGAACTCAAGGAAGTGCTCGGCGAGGAACGCTACCGCAGCAAATCCGATGAATGGACCGAAGAGGAAGCCGCCAAAGTTGAAGCGGCGACCAAGGCAGCCGGAGAGCAATTGTTCGGCGAAAAGATCTCCGCAGCCATCGCCGCCCTGGAAGAAGAACTCGGCGTCGCGCAGGCTGTCTATGTGTCCGGCGGTTTTGTCTATGCCAGCGGAGACGAAGAGGAGACGGTCAAGAAAATCGAAGTCAACGACGTCGACTCGATCGACATGGTTCGTTGGCCGATGGCACACAACGTCCGCCCCGCCGGTTGGTCGCTGGGGATCAGCGGATGCGTCGAATGCCACAGCGACACGGGCAAGATCTTTGCCAGTACCGTTGCGGCAACCGGTCCCGGCCCCGACCAAGGTGAGCCGGTGGCGATGTTCACGCTGCAAGGCATCGATGCCGATCAGCGACTGACGTGGAACGAACTGTTCACCGGGCGGGCCAGCTTCAAAATCATCGTTGCCACCTCCATCACCGTCTTGTCGATCACGTTGTTGCTGGCAGCCGGCATGTGGGTCGGCCGCCTGGGGCGTGCTTGAACGGACAAGAGACTTCATGATTGCTCCAGTCACGGTCCACCGATTCAACGTCCTTTGCCTGGCGGTGTTGCTTTTCATCGCCAGCCCGTTCACGGCTGACGCCGAAACGCTGCGTGTGGGCTTGATCGATCCGATCGATGGGTATGGTCTGTCGGTCGGGCAATTGCCGGACTTGCGACGTTGCCTGGTGGCGGTGGACGATTCGGGGACATCCGGCAATTCCATCTACCTGGCGAAGTGCCCGCACGAGGTAATTTCGGTCCCCGACCACAGCGTCCAAGGCGTGTGCGGGCGTGCGGTCAAACTTCCACCCGACTGGGACTTGGACGCAAGCCACCGTCTCTATCGCGGTGTCGCCTGCGGCCCCTGGCGTCCCCAGACCATCGCCCGCGAGCAGTTGCTCGAACAAGCGTTCGCCCCACATCAGCCCGACCGACATCAGCTCGATCCTTGGTCCAAATGGAAGTCGCTGGTTGAATCGAATGTCCCCAACGATGTCGTCGCTCGCATCAGTAACCACGGGGCATGGCAGGTGGCGTTTGACTGGGACGCAAACCTCATGATCAGCGAGGACGAGCTTTTCACGTTGCCGCCGGGGTCTTTTGAACAACCGCATCTGTTTCAGCGCGACGATGCGATCTTGATGATGCAGCCGGTTGCGAATCCGACATCCGACTCGGCGGACCAGCTTCGCTTGAAATGCTGGACGATCTCAGGCTCAACTCGCGACACGGATCGACGAACGGAACCATCCCTGTTGACCTTGTTATTGCAGGCGTCCGGCGAACTGCCGAGCGAACGGGGCGGCATCGAGTTGGTTTGGTTGGATGTCGACGGTCTGTTGCCGGCGGACCTGGGTGCAGCGATGGACGCGGCAAAGCGTCTCGGTTGCGAGGTCGTGTTTGCGAATCTCGGTTCGCCCGGAAACGTCGCAACCGACACGGCGCAGCTGCTCGCCTCGTTGTCACACCAGACCGGTATTGCCGTCGTGTTGAATCAGCGAACCACGGTCGCGCCGGACTTCTTAGCCCACCCCGCCAAAACCTCGATTCCAGACATTGCGGAATTCCGTTATCGAGAACAGCCTGGTTCACTCGCAGCGTTTCGACAAACAACAAAATTAATTTTGCAGGATCCAACGTTGCTGCGCCGCGCGGTGGCTGAAGACCCCGGCAGCGAACCGGCCGGCCCAGTCGACACGTTGTTCGGTGAAGCGGCCTCGGCGATCAACAGCCAGGGGTTCCAGAGAATGGATGCGGGGAGCCAGGTGGCGGCGCGCATTCCACTAGATGCCATTGATGGTCGATTGCGGGTCAGTGACGGCGGGCCAGCGATCCCGTTGCATCAAGTGGAAGGGATTCGCCTGTATGACCTGCACGGACAGCGGATCGGTGGACCGGAGTTGGATCATGGTCCCGCCTTCGATCATGGCTGGCCGACGCAAACGCTCGATCATCGCGGCGGCTATGTCGTCGCCCCCGAAACGATCTCATGGATGGGAAAAACTTGGAACTTAACCGATTCCCCCTGTCAGCTCTCATGGACTCGGGGGACAGCTCCGATTCTTGAGAAGACGACAAACCGAACCGAATCGGAACAGCCTGAGACGATTCGCTTGATCGGCCGCCAAGAGACTCCGGACACGCTGATCCTGTCTGCCGTCACCCGAGTGGAACGGCTGGACCGAAAAGCAGAATCAGAAGTCCCCAGCGCCGTCCGCCAATCGGCAAGCCACTTGTTGGATCGCGGACCGTCGGTTCAATCTTGGTGGTATCGTGCGCCGTCAAGCCGCGGAGTCGTTCGACACCAAACCGTCCTGCAGGAACTCGACGAAACCATGCCTGCGTGGGACCAAAGCCACTTGCAGTCTTGGACACTGTTGGAAACGGGATGGCTGCAAACACCCGCGGACCGCTTGGGAACGTTTCGAGATTCGAGCCCGCAAGCCGGATGGATTTTGGTTCAGGCGGTAAAGCTCCCCGGTTCCCCGAATCAGCCACCACGATTGGTTCTAGCCTCCGGTTTCAAGCACGAAGCTCCTGAAGATTCTTGGGAACGAACGCTGCGTCAACGTCGAGCTTCGGATTCCAGCTTTGTCGTCGACGGGCAACTGTGGGTCGACGAGTACCGCGGAACGATGTCGTCGATGTCGATCAACGGGGCAGACGCCCTCTGGTACGCGTTCCATTCACCGGCCGAACAAAGCCCGGCGACGCGTTGGCTGCGGCTATCTGGCAATCGCAACGAGCCGGCAGAACCGCATGATTGGCTGTGGCACTATGATCACGACCCCGCCGCCGAACTGCTGCATCAACGGTTGCTGGCCGGATCGAGCCCGTCGGAGATTTTAAGTCGAACACCAAAGCCGGAGGAGATGTTGGACGATCCCGTCGCGTGGCGATCCTATCTGCTGGCGCTCGATCAACCCTCCATTCGCAAGCAGCATTTAAACGAAGTGATTGCTGCTGCCGAGCACGTCTTAAAACTCTGTCAGCAGCGACTGGGCCAATTGCCCATGCAGCCAGCGTCTGCGGCGACCGGGTCAGAAACGGCAGGTCCGGAGCGAAGGTTAGCGTTTTCGATGCCGACCGATCCGGCCGGAATTTTGGCGTACGCCTGGGCGGCCGACGCGGCGTATCGTCAAGTTCGCGCGATTGGCTATCGCGAACTTCCCGATGTAATCGAACAGCATCCGATCAAGGACATGGAATCGCAGAACCGCGAATTCGAATCAGCCTTTGCCCGACTGTGTGAAATCGTCGACATCCTCGACCCGCGTTTTGCACTCGCGTTGGTCCGGCATGAAAGACGGCGTGGGCATCCGGCGAAAGCCTATGAAGTGCTTTCCCATCACGCCTATGAAGGCCCGGCGATGCCATGGTACTTCAAAAAGGAACGCGATCTGTGGAGCGATTCCGGTCGGGAACCGTTGCGGCGTCTCGGTCACGCCCGCTGGTTTCTGCGGCAAGCAAACGAGCCGGTCATGCACTAGGCTCTGTCCCTAAACGACGTTAACCGATGTCCGACGTAACGCAAATCCTCTCGAAAATCGAATCCGGCGATCGGCAAGCGTCCGCAGAGCTGTTGCCGCTGGTGTATGACGAGCTTCGAAAACTGGCGGCCGCGAGAATGTCGGGCGAGCGACTGGATCACACGCTGCAGTCAACGGCGCTGGTGCATGAGGCCTATGTGCGACTGGTGGATGTGGACTCGGTCAAACAGTGGGATTCGAGGGGGCATTTCTTTGCCGCCGCCGCGGAAGCCATGCGGCGAATTTTGATTGATTACGCCCGATCGAAAGCCAGAAAGAAACGGGATGCTCGTTTCGAAGCGGTGGAGGTCACCAGTCTGCAAGAGAAGTCGCAAACCTTGTCGGCGGAGCAGTTGTTGGATCTGGACGACACGCTTCAGAAGCTGGAACGCGAAGATCCCCAAGTCGCGGAATTGGTTCGGTTGCGGGTGTTTGCGGGGCTGAGCGTGACCGAGGCGGCGAAGGTGATCGGAGTCTCTCGCACGGTCGCCTACGAATATTGGGACTTTGCCCTGGCCTGGTTCGCCGCCGAAACGCCGGCGTGATCGTCTTGATTGAAAGCACAAATGGCCGGGCCGTTGGCCCTCCATGCGTGATGGCGGCCATTCCACCCAGCCCGTTGGGCTGGGCTAGGCAATTGAACGGGCCGTTGGCCCTGGGATTCGGGCCAAAGGCCCAGCGGTTTACCTAGCCCAGTCCGAAGGGCTGGGTTACGGATCAAACACGCGCGATGAGGGCCAAAGGTCCGGTCCGTTGCATCCTCGTGGGGAACAAATGGTCGGGCCGTTGGCCCTTCAGGCGTGATGGCGGCCGTTCCACCCAGCCCGTTGGGCTGGGTTAGGCAATGAACCGGGCCGTTGGCCCTGGGATTCGGGCCAAAGGCCCAGCGGTTTACCTAGCCCAGTCCGAAGGGCTGGGTTACGGATCAAACACGCGCGATGAGGGCCGAAGGTCCGGTCCGTTGCGGGTTAGTCCCACACGTATCGTTCGTCGATGTCGAGGTTGTGTTTCTCACAAAGACGTCGATATTCGTCCTGAAACGACATCTTCGCGTGATGCTCGAATTGATTGCGAATGTAATCGTCGACCACGCCTCTCAGAGAGTGGCTGACCGAAAAGGCGCCATATCCTGATTGCCAGGCGAAAATGGAAGATCCCTTCTCGTGTCCCTTGGCCCACTTCGAGGTCTCCGTCTTCACCTGTTCGACCAGCTTGGCGATCGTGATCGTTCGATGAAGCCCCACCAACAAATGCACATGATCAAAATAACCACCCACCGACGCGCTCGTGCATTTCGACGTCTTCACGTGATGGGAGAGCATGCGGAACATTTCCGTTCGGAAATCATCGTTCCGCAGAAACGGTCGTCGTTCTTTGGTCGAGAAGACGATGTGTAGCCAGACCTGCGCGTGCGATTGCGGCATAATCGATTGCCCCGATGCCGAAGAGAGGAATTGTTTCGACGGGCTGTTTTAACATACCCGCGAACAAACGGCCGGGCCGTTGGCCCTCCATGGACATTGACGTCCGATTACCCAGCCCGTTGGGCTGGGCTAGGCAATGGACCGGGCCGTTGGCCCTGGATTTGCCGCGTGCCGGCTTCGATGTGACGTGTCCCCATGCAATCGTGTCCCCATGCCAATCGACCGGGTTAGGCAATAGACCGGGGCGTTGCCCCTGGGATTCGGGCCAAAGGCCCAGCGGTTTGCCTAGCCCAGCCCGAAGGGCTGGGTTACGGGAACAAACACGCGCGATGAGGGCCAAAGGTCCGGTCCGTTGGATCCTCCCCAGGAACAAACGGCCGGGCCGTTGGCCCTGTACGGACATTGGTGTCCGATTACCCAGCCCGTTGGGCTGGGCTAGGCAATGGACCGGGCCGTTGGCCCTGGGATTCGCCGCTTGCCGGTTTCGATGTGGCGTTTCTCCATGCCAATCGACCGTTGGCCCTGGATTTGCCGCGTGCCGGCTTCGATGTGACGTGTCCCCATGCAATCGTGTCCCCATGCCAAACGTCCGGGTTAGGCAATGAACCGGGCTGTTGGCCCTGGGATTCGGGCCAAAGGCCCAGCGGTTTGCCTAGCCCAGCCCGAAGGGCTGGGTTACGGGAACAAACACGCACGATGAGGGCCGAAGGTCCGGTCCGTTGCATCCTCGCCGCGAACAAATGGCCGGGCCGTTGGCCCTGCATGGACATTGGTGTCCGATTACCCAGCCAGTTGGGCTGGGCTAGGCAATGGACCGGGCCGTTGGCCCTGGGATTCGCGGGATTTGATGGCCAATCCGAAGATTCTCTCAGAGCAACCTTCCCATTTCCCGGACGGCCGCGGGGCGAAACTCGCATTGGGTAATAGTTACCAAGCGAATTTCAGACCCGCGACTGCCTCATTTGATTGGTCGCCGGTTATCGTTGTCATCAGACGCCGAACCACTTTTGTTTCACACCGATATCCAATCGGACTGTCCCATGTCGATTGATGCAAAACCATCGAGTGTTCGTAAACTGTATCTGCAGGCGGTTCGCATGGAAGAAGACTCAGCTCGAAAGGCTTTTTTAACCGAGGCCTGCGGCGACGACATCGAACTGCGGCAGCGTGTGGAAAAGCTACTCGATGCTCGCGCTGCCGACCGTGACAACGTGCTGCAGCGTGCAACGGCCGATTCGATGTCCGGACGCAGCTCGTTCAGTTGGGACGGAGCCGACCTCGGCGAAACCAGCCAATCCCATCCTGAAGCCGTGGAAGATGATCAAACGCGACATGATGCGATTCGCGGATTGATTGACGTTTCCACCCACCCAATGATCGGCAACTACCGGCTGCTCGAAGAACTCGGACATGGCGGGATGGGCACGGTCTACATGGCCCAGCAAACCAAGCCGGTCAAACGGCAGGTCGCGCTGAAGGTCATCAAACCCGGCATGGACTCCAAGGAGGTGATCGCGCGGTTCGAAGCCGAGCGTCAGGCGCTGGCGATGATGGATCATCCCCATATCGCCCGGGTCCTCGACGGCGGAACCACCGACGAAGGGCGGCCCTATTTCGTCATGGAACTGGTCCGCGGTGTGCCGATCACGAAGTTTTGCAAACGCAAATCGCTGCCGCTTCGCCAGCGCCTGGAACTGTTTGTCGACATCTGCCATGCCGTCCAGCACGCGCACCAAAAAGGCATCATTCACCGCGACTTGAAGCCGAGCAACATCATGGTCACCCTGCATGACGGCAAGCCGGTGGTGAAGGTGATCGACTTTGGTGTCGCCAAAGCACTGCACCAGGAACTGACCGAGCGGACATTGTTCACGCAATTCGCACAAATGGTGGGGACACCGCTTTACATGGCTCCCGAACAGGCGGAGATGAGCGGACTGGGCGTGGATACCCGCAGCGATATCTATTCGCTCGGCGTCGTTCTTTACGAACTGCTGACCGGGACGACACCCTTCGATCGCGACACGATGTCCAAGTTGGGCATCAATGGGATCCGCAAGTTGATCCAGGAGCAGGAACCGCAGCGGCCGAGCGCCCGGATCAGCACGCTCAAAGCGGCGAACCGTTCCACGATCGAAGACCAGCGACAACTCGACACCGAAGACATCGCCAATCAACTCCATCGCGAAGTCGACTGGATCGTGATGAAGGCGCTGGAAAAAGATCGCGAGCGACGATACGAAACCGCCAACGCCTTCGCCGCCGACATCCAGAGGTTCTTGAACGACGAACCCGTCGAAGCCTGCCCGCCATCGATGGCGTACCTGCTTCGAAAGCGTGTGCGCAAGTATCGCATCGCATTAACGACGGTGACGGCGGTCGCACTCGCTCTGGTCATCGGAAGCGGCCTGAGTCTTTGGCAAGCAAGGGTTGCAAACGCTGAACGCGCCAAGGCCAACACGCAGCAAGAACTCGCGAATGCAAGTTTTGATAAGTCACTTGAGGCTGTCGATTCACTGCTAGAGCGAGTCGCGTCTGAGAGCCTGGCGAGTACCCCTGAATTGACGCAGGTGCGGCGAAAACTCTACGACGATGCAATCCGGTTCTACGATGAGCTTGCCGGAATCCGGCCGGATGATGTCCGAGTACCGGTGCGCAAGGCGTCCACGCAAACCCTTGCTGCTTCGCTATCCACCAGTCAGAGCGACTATGTCGCTGCGAAGGAGTATCTGCACGGTGCCGAAGGAGCACTTCGCTCACTTCATACCACCCATCCTAAGGACCGCACCATTCGACGGCAGCTTGCGAGGTGCCTCGAGATAAAGGGTTTTATGCTGATGCAAACACGTTACGGCTCGGACGCCGTCGAAGCCAGACGCGAGGCATTCGGATTGGTTGACCCCGATTTAGAACCATTAGAGTATTGCTGGACGCTGGTTCCGCTTTGCCAGGTCCTGTTTTATACAGGCGAACGAGATGAATCGTTTTCGCTGCTTCGCGAGAACATGCCGATTATCGACACGCTTTACGATTCTGGTCATTCAGAATACGAGGTATGGCACCTGACCCAGCGCGCGTATATCACGCTTTGCGGTTTATATGTTGGCCGAGAAGAGTACGAGAAGGCACTTCAGGCCGGAAACACCTCGCTCGAGATCTCCAAACGAGCACTGTCCCAGAATTCTAATCATCCTCAAGCACTGAGTAGTTTGCTGAGGTCGCTTATTAGGTTGGGTGAAATTTACGAGCGTCTGAGTGAGTTCGAAACCGCGCTCGATAAATTCGAAGCGTCACTCACTTTATCCACGGAACACGTTCGGATGTATCCGACATTGAAAGAGGACTACTGGAGCGGTTTAGCAGCGAGTGGAATCGCAAGAATGTTGATCAAGCTTGGCAGGACGCAAGAGCTACAATCCCGTCTGCAAGAGATGCAGCCGCAAACGGGGATGGACCATTACGTTCGCAGTCAAATGTTTGAAGAACTCGGCGATGAAACAAAAATGGCTGAAAGTTTAAAACTCGCCATTGCGTTGGACGACACGCTCGTGTGGACACGGCGGCAACTCGCAGAGTTTTACTATCGGAATGCTGATTACGAACAGGCACTTAAGCATTTACCCGTCGCGGCGAAGAATTTTGGCCATCTTCGGAAGCGTCTTGCCCACGCACATTTTGAGGTCGGGCAATACGATCAAGCGATTGAGATTTTCAAGCGAACGATTGAGGAATCTCCCGAAGAAATATGGACTCTCGTGTGGATACCGCTCGATCGACTCGCAGCGTGTCACGATTCGAGATTTCGTCGTGCGTATCTCCGGCGGCATGATCAAATGATCGAAGCACGCCCGCGAGACCCAGACGTCTATGCAGCCAGGGCCCTCACAAAACTGGCGTTTGGGCAAACCGACGCCGCACTTGAGGATGTACGTCAATGCGTCCAGGTGTGGGAGCGATTCGGTGAACGATCCAGCGATGAAAAGCGGCCCACGGGTGTGTTGGCAGTCGCGTCCTCTCTGGTTTCGAGAGCAGGCGTGTTTTGTGCAGGCAAGGAACTCGACTCCGAAGCGGAAGAACTGTTCTCTCAAGGGATCGCCTTGGCGAAACGTCTCGACAAGGAATCGTTGGGGCGAGCCTATTCTCCATTCTATTATTGCGTGCTCACGAATGTAGCCTCCGACGACGTTGATACTGCCGCGGAAAGGGTCGCGGAGATGATCCGATTGCTCGGCGAACGCAATCACCCCACCACACAGCACTTCATCGTGTGGTCAGCGTCCTTGGCTCCGGGCCTCGTCGACGACTATCAGGCACCGATCGCGTTGGCACGACGTGGCGTTGAAAATGATCCGGACAACCAGCAGTATCTAAACGGATTGGGGGCGATCTTGATGCGGGCTGGATACTACGACGAAGCGAAACAGCAGTTGCAGAAAGCTTTGCAAGCGGGAGATACTGACAACACGTCATCCAGCTACATCCACTATTTCCTGGCAATGACCGAGCATCATCTTGGCAATATCGAAGCCGCCCAGGAGCATCTGAACAAAGCGAACGAGTCGGCGGAGGAGGAGCTTGCGAATGATCCCGCTTGGAACCGAAGGTTGACGCTCAAGTTGTTGCGAAAGGAAGCAGAATCGCAAATCACGCCGGCCGAAAACGGCCCGAACGTCAAGTCAAATGAGTGAATGACGGGTCAGCGTGGAGTCTGCTTCGATCGATGATTCGCGAGCTCGCGGTGCACGTCTCGACTCCTGCGAAACGAACGAACGCCGGATCTAAAGCCATTGCACGTTTGACATTCGGTAGTTGTTCGTGACAGCGGTTAGACCAGCCGCACGCAAGAAGCAACTTTCCCCCGGCGAGGCGGTGGCGGACAGCGATCTCGTGGTTGGGAGTTCCGAATCGGCGTGAAAGACCGACGCGACAATGGCCCAAACCCTTCTGGAAGACGAGTTCAGCTCAGCGGTCTAGCCCGAGTTTGTTCAACAACAGATTCAGGTAGCTGGAACGGACGGTCGTCACCAGCCCGAGACGTTCTGCGAGTGCGTCGATCCGCTCGCCCGCTGACTTGACGGCGCCTGGCGAATTGTCCTGCAGCAGCAACTCGAGTTCGGCGAACAGCCCCACCTGATCGACCTGGTCGATAGTCAAGGTGAAATCGGCATACTGCGGATCCGACTTTGGCCATGCATACGACCGCCGCTCTTTCCGCACCGTCGCGACCGGATCAAACCCCAACGCCTGAAGCAGACGCGTCATTTGGCTGCCGTCGGCGTCACCGGGTGCCAGACACCATTCGATTTCTTCGCGAGCCTTCAACGCCGAGTCACCGACGTCCATCTTCGGACCCTTGTAGGTCACCGAAGCGACCGAATCGATCAGTCGAATCCGAAACGCCTCCTTGGTTTTCACAAAGTCTCGCGACGGGTGACGATAGTAGGTGTCGGCGTGACGTTCCACGTTGCCACCGACCGCCCCCATTTCGTCAAGACGTTTGACTAAGTCGGCCTTGTCGGCGAGTTCGTATTTCGTTTCGACTTCAAGCATGACGACGCCCGTTAACGCTCTAGACGGTTTTGGATTTGCTGGCGGATCTTTTCATCCGACTCGCGCGGCAAGTGCTGGTGCAACGCGGCGAGCGATGGCGGGTCGCCTCGCTTGGCAAGTTCGGTGACGGCCCCTTTCCGCACAAACGGACTGGGGCTCTGCAGTTGTGCGATCCAATACGACGTTGAATCAACGTCACCGGTCATGCGTTGTTTGGTTTGGTCGGCCAGTGTGGCGGCGGGTCGAAATCGCGGCTTGAGCAACCGGGCATCCGAGCCAACAGAACCATCCTCACCAGCCGCTTGATTCAACACGACGTCGGACGGTTCGATCGGATCAAGCGTCGCGACGGTCCGGCGATAGAGTGTCGGCGTTGTCGAAGTCGGTGGCCAATCGGTCCAGCCGGCTGCCTCAAGATCGACCTGATCAATCGGCAACGGTTGGTCTTTGTCGACAATCGAATCAAGCGGAGGATCGCCAGAAGTGGTCGTCTCAGTCGCAATCACCTGCATCAGCCGGCGATAGGTCGCATCGTTCTCCGCGCAGCCCGAATCGAGCAAGTCGCGTGCGGCCAGGCGAGCCAATTCTTGAACACGGCCCCAACGTGGATCCTGGGCGTCGGAGATCGTGCCGGAGACGGCCGCGAGCTGATCGGCAAAAATGAAACGCCGCTCGGCCAATTGCTCAGACGGCAACGTCATCCATTGCCGACTCAGGTCGGCGATCAACTCGGCGGACCGCGCCGAGACCTCTGGTTTTTCGTCCGCGATCGCGGCCACGATCCCGGGGATCCCATCGATCCCGGATGCTTGCAATCGCTCAAGCTGGGCCAGCTTTTCCGCCGTTGTGAGCTGCGAAAAACCGCTCACGATTTCAGCCAAACGGGCGCGCTGAAGGTAGACCTGCGCTGCGCTCACGATGCCAAACAGGACAAATGCAAACGTCAAGTATTTTGCGGTCGATGCGAAGTGGCGTCGCGATTGGTTGCGAGATTCCGCAAAAGCCGAAAAAGGATTGGGCGTGCGTTCCAGTTCGTAATCATCCATGATCGTACGCCTGAGGATGGGGGATGGATCGGGAGGCGGCGATCATCCTCGACAAGGCCCAGGGACCGCAAGATCAGCTTGCCGGGCGAGAGGCCGGTGTTGCGTTTACATCCGGTGGGTCCAGAAATTGATTGGTCAAAAAATCGATTGGTCAAAAAATGGGGTGGTCAAAAAATGGGGTGCTTGAAAACTGGGCTCTCAAAGAATGACTCGGGGGTGGCTACGGAATTTGTAGCTCATCCAGTTTTTCTTGATAGGCGTCTCGATCGGCTTCCCACTGTTGGTGAATGGCTCGGGCCACATCGACTCCGGCGATCCGGTCTCGGGCGATCGCCGAGAGCGCGACGATGTCGGCCGGCGAAAACGGATCGCCGACCCAAATCACCGTGCCTCGGGAATCGACCAGCATCGCCCGCCCCGGTTCCAGATCCAGGTTGCGAGTCCCGTTGTCGCTGCGTTGAGCCAAGACGACCCAAAACCCGTTCGCCAGTCCCGCGTCGGTGAACAACCGCCCGGTCGAATCGCTGACCACCGCGACCGGACTGACTTGGTCGCGGATCGATTCGGGCGACTGACGCAGCCATACCGACAGCATCTCCGCGGCTTGCATGTTTTTGGCATCGGCACCATCGATCGATTGGGCCAAACCGGCGTACCAAAGCGTCAACGGTCGACCGACGCCCCGTTCGGTCACCTTCACCCGCCCGGTCCGGTCGACGACCTGAAACGCGGCAACCTGACGCCCCAACCGACGATCAGGCGGCGGCGGGGGAAGCGGGACCAGCGACCGAAGGTAGCGGGGACGACGCGGCAAATCCGACTCGGGCATCTCCTCCATCCGATACGGTGACTCAGGCGGCTGGAAACTGGCCCCGCTCAACACCAATTCCAGCGAGTGCACCTGCCAGCCTTCCAGCTCGATTCGCTTGCCCGCCATCGCCACGGGAAGCTCGACGCAATGAATCAGCGACCGTTGGGGATCGATCCAAAAACGATAAACATCATCGCCGGCGACCGTTTCCACGATGACGCACTGAACGTTCTCTCGCCGCGCCATTCCTTCGTAGCGGATCGACCGTTGTTCCGACTCCCCGGCATCTTGGCCGGTACCCTCCTGACCGGCAGATTCACCGTCACGCGTGCTGCGGCCGAACAGCTTGCCCATCGGGTTGGGATCAAGCAACCATTCCAGCTGCGGCGGGGGGCCGCCGAGCCCGGAGACCATCCGAGCGGTCAAAACCGGGTCGCGGAGCAATTTCTCCAGGGCAGGGCGGTTGGCGGACGGCCCGTCGGCAGCCGCCCTGGCAAGAAGGACCTGCCCGTCATGGAAATCGGTTTGCTCGTCGGCGATCCAGCCGATCATTCGTTCGGGATCGGACCAGACCCGGGCATCGTAGGCGGCGATCCAGATCGTCGGTCCGTCCATCACCACGTGCATCGGAGCGGTGCGACGGACCAGTTGTCCGTCTTTTTCCACCCGAAGTCGCACTTCGCCGCGATCACGATAGGATCGAGTGTTTTGATATCGCGTCAGGACACGCTTCAGATAATCTGCGGCCGGAATCTCGGGCAGCGAAAGACTCATCTCCTCGGCCGCCGAATCCGCCACCGACGAGGGGGCATGTTCCTTGCCACCACAGCCGGAAAGTGCCACGAACGCCGCGATCGCGAGGAATTTCGGGAGCGATCGAACAGAGGACTTCATCGTTTTCTGGGGTTGGCGGGCTAAGATTTCCGTTGCGATGGAGGGGGCCGTGTGCGAGTTCCGCAGTGGACGGCACCAAACCGTGTCTGATAACGACTCCCATACAACATTGCGTGGCCGGACGCGAGGCGGTTGCGTTTTTTGCCCGAAAGCGTGATAACCGCGCTGGAGGCGCATCCGGATTTGAGCTTGCCCTGAGCGGCCTGTTGATTGAATCGCTGTTTCGAGACCGGCACCATCATGCCAGACGCAAACGCGTCGGCGAGAGACGTCGCGAGGCCCTTTGCTCACGCCTGCGGGCTTCAATCAACAGGATGACGTCAGCTGCGCGGATGATATCGCGCGACCGCTTTGCCCACACAACCTTTCACCGACATTTTGGAACGTCGCATGCCCGACAACCAAACCGAACCCTCTGGCGCTTTCGAAGCCGCATCGGCCGATGGAGGCGTCCATTTCGTGACGAAAAAGACCGGACTGAACTCCGCTGAGATCTGGGAATACGACGCGGCGACGAACCGGACCAGCCGTGATGTGGTCGCCGACACGCTGCGGGCCCTCACGGCACCCGACGATTTCCCACCGATCGAAGCCGCGATTGTTGCCGGGGACCGCGTCGCACTGGCGGTCGATCCCAATGTCCCGGACGTCGACGCCGTGATCGAAGGTGTCTTACGGATGCTTCGCAGCACTCCGGCCGAGCACATCGAAATCGTCGTGTGGGACGAAGCGACCGATCAGACCCTCCAGCGGATCCGCGCCGCCGCGGGTGAGCACACGGTCATCCCGCATCAAAGCGACATTCGCGAATCGCTGTGTTATCTGGCGGCCGATGTCGACGCGGAACCGATCTATCTCAATCGGGCATTGGTGGACGCCGACTTCGTCTTGCCGATCGTCGCGATCCGCCCCTTCAACCTCAGCCAGCGACGCGATTTGACCGGCGTGTTTCCTTCGCTCAGCGATTCAGCCACGCGGACCCGGTTTGCCGACAAGATTTCCTCCGGCGTCGCTTCGTCCCCGGCGATGAAGTCGGGAAACACGATCGCCGAAGAAGTGCCTTGGTTGCTGGGCGTGCAGTTGATTCTGGGCGTGACGGCCAATTCCAATGGAGCCGCCGGAGAAATCCACGCGGGAACCTTGGAGGCGCTCGCCAAGCGAATCACCCCCACGCTACGTCGCCCCGATCCGGTTCCGCCGGCGGCGGAGTTGGTCGTCGCGGCGTTGGACGGAGATGCCCAGCAACAGACCTGGGAGAACGTGGCCCGGGCCGCCGACGCCGCGTTGGCCTACGCGTTGCCCGACGCGACGATCGTGATCTGGTCGTCGTTGGATCAGCCGCCCGAAGGAGCGTTGCTGGCGATCGACCATGACGACGAAGATCCACCGGAGACGACGCAACACGGCGATGACTCGGAAACCTTGCCGCCCCGCGATCGGTTTTCCGAACTGGCCCGCACGCTCAAACGGGTGGCGGAAAAACACCGCCTGATGTTGCACAGCAACCTTCCCCGCGAAGTCGTCGAACCACTCGGGCTCGGCGTCATCGAATCGCCACACGAACTGGCCAATCTGAGCCGACATTTTCAAAGCTGTGGCGTGCTCCGCGCCGCCAGCTTTGCCGGCGGCCACTAAATCTCGAATCCAACGACAAGGTTTCTTTGATGTCGATCCCGATGGAACAGGCGTACTTGCATTGCCCGCGTTGTGGCAGCAAGCAGAATGATGTCGGTCAGATTCCGTTTCGCTGCGACCACTGCCAATTCGCCGTGTTCTTCGGTCCGGTCGCCGCCGTCGGCGGCTTGATCGTTGATTCCGCCAACAAGTTGCTGCTGGTGCGGCGGGCACGAAATCCGGGCAAAGGCCAATGGGGACTTCCCGGCGGTTTTGTCGATCGCGGGGAAACCGCCGAAGAAGCGCTCGAGCGGGAAGTTTACGAAGAGACCCAATTGCGGTTAAAGACACGCGAGTTGCTGGTCACGCGCCCCAACCAATACAACTATCAAGGCGTCGTGACCGAAGTCATCGATCTGTTTTATGTCTGCCGGGCCGTCGATCCGAGCCACGTGGAATTGGAACCGGCCGAACTGGACGACTATGCCTGGGTTCATCCGACCGCCGATTACCTGGACAACATGGCGTTTCCGTCCAATCGTTACGCCATCGAATTGTGGATGAGTGAACTCCCTTGAACGGTCTGATCCTGGTCCCGACTGACAACGAACGACGCCTGATCGAGTCGTCCCTCCGAATCGAGTCCGACCAATGGACTGTCAAAACGATCGGTTTTGGTGTGATCGCGGCGGGAATCGCAACGACACATCTGTTGCTCAGCGAACGGCCCCGCCAAGTGATTTTGGCCGGTATCGCCGGATTGTTTCCCGGCCCGAGCACCGAAACCCTGCGACTCGGCGATGCGATCTGGTTCGACTCGGTCGCGATCGACGGAATTGGTGTGGGACAAGGCGACGCGTTTGTCGATGCGGCGGACCTCGGTTGGCGCGCCGAAAGTGAGGCCGCGCCGACGGAGACGATTCACCTACCGAATCCGCCCCAGAGCCGCGCATCGATTGCCCAGCCGGCCCTGCTACTGACGGTCTGCTCGGGGTCAGCGGACGAAGACGATGCGGCGCGCCGGCTGCAACGCGTTCCCAATGCGATCGGTGAAGACATGGAGGCGTATGCGGTCGCTTACGCCTGTCAGTCGGCCGGCGTGCCACTGCGGGTCGTGCGCGGGTTTTCCAACCGCGTCGGCTGCCGCGACAAGTCTGATTGGCAGATCGCTCCCGCACTGGAGAGCGTCGCGGAACAACTGCAACAGGTCCTCGACGGTGAGACATCATGAGCGAGAAGATTCGACTCGGCATTTCGACCTGCCCCAACGACACGTTCGCCTTTCATGCGTTGATGAATCGCTTGGTGGATTGGCGCGGACTGGAGTTCGATCTCCGGTTGCTGGACATCCAACAGCTCAACGACGAATTGTTCGCGGGTAAATTCGACGTTGCCAAATGCAGCTTCCACGCCGCGCTGTTGTTGTCGGATTCGATGGTGGTTTTGCCGACCGGCTCGGCACTCGGCTTCGGCGTCGGCCCGTTGCTATTGTCGTCGAAATCCGTCGCTTCGACCGACGCCGTGCCCGCGACGGCAGACCAAATCACGCTGTGCCCAGGACAACACACGACTGCAACGCTGCTGTTTGGATTGTTTTATCCCCACACCACGTCGATCGAGCAGGTTGTGTTTTCCGAGATCATGCCGCGACTGGTGCAAAGCAGTGCCGATTTCGGAGTCTGTATTCACGAAGGCCGGTTCACCTGGCAGGACCAGGGGCTGGGATTGGTGGAGGACTTGGGGACGCGTTGGGAGAACGAGACGCAGTGCCCGCTACCGTTGGGCGGACTGGTCGGCGACAAAAGGCTGCCCGATGACGTTTTGTGGAAAGTCCAGAGCGTCGTTCGCGACTCGCTCGAATACTCGCTCGCCGATCCCGAGGGTGCCTTGGAAACGATGCGGCACCACGCGCAAGAATTCGACGACGAGGTGCTGATGCAGCATGTCCATTTATACGTGAACGAATGGACGGTTGATTTGGGTGACACCGGGGCCGGAGCGCTCAACCGATTGAATGAAAAAGCCAAGCTGGCCGGCATCCTTCCGCCCTCGACGGCGGGATTGCAGATTCTGCGGTGACGGCGTGCGGGGAAGCGTCCAATGCCACCTGCATTAACGCCAAACGGGGTGTTTTTTTTAGCCGCCTGTTGATTGAGTGAGCCGCGACGCGTAAGCGGTCGGGCACCGTGGCGTCGCCCGAGGCCTGACGGCCAGCGGCTCACTTGGGTGTAGGGTTGGAATGCCCCTGGCGATAGGATTGAACTGAACGTCCGTCATCGAATAATCTATCGGTACCCGTGCCGCACCGATTTATCTTCAGCCTTCAATCCACGAATCCTCACAATGTCAAAACGCGTCCTTTTTGTTTGCATGGGCAACATCTGTCGCTCGCCGGCTGCCGAAGCGGTGATGAAGCGATTTGCCGAGGAATTCGGGCTGGACGTCGAGGTCGATTCCGCCGGGACACACGACTATCACATCGGCAAACGCGCCGACGCACGGATGCTGAAAGCCGCCGAAGCACGCGGTTACGAATTGACCAGCCGGGGTCGCCAGGTGACCCCAGAAGACCTCGCCGACGGTGCTTTCGATCTGGTGCTGGCGATGGACAACGCCAACTACGAATACCTGACGGCGCTGGCCGGTCGGCCGACCCAGCACATCCGGGTCTTCAGCGACTACCTGGATGACAACTGGCCGAACGATGTGCCCGACCCCTATTACGGCGAAGAAGACGGGTTCGACGAAGTGTTGGACATGCTCGAGGAGGGCTGCCCGATCATCTTGCAGACGCTAGCGGGCGAAGCGATCTTTGACGACGGCTTCGTCGAGTAGCGGTTTGCACTTGTTCCCAGGCTCCGCCTGGGCTGCGCAGAATGCCCGCGATTTCATGCGTTGTGCCGGTTAAGACTTTGGTCGTTCTTGTTCCGTGGTGGATCAAGATTCACTCGGTTCGGTTCGCCAAAGGCGATCAACAACATAGCCTGGGGTGAGACCGGATGAGCCCCAGCGAATCCGGGCGTAACCCCAGGTCCAC
>NZ_NTFY01000029.1 GCF_002289565.1 Rhodopirellula sp. SM50
CGGGAGATCCCAACAGTTCCTTGGTCTGCCTCAGGGCGAACACAAGGACGGTCAGCGAACCTCTCCGAGGGCAAGGCTGACATGAACGCTGCTGGGAAGTCAGATGGGTCCGTAGTACCGTCGACGCAGGCGAACAGTGCTGGAACTGAACCAGCGGCGGAGTCTGCCGAGGAAAGGGACCCAGCTAAGAGAAACGCCGATCAACCCGACCTCGACCGCGCTCCGAAGCGGAAACGACGAAGGTCACTCGGGTTGGCAGGCGTGCGCGAAACAGCTCGCACTCAACGTGAGCTGAAGTTCACATCTTTGCTACATCACGTCAATGAATCCCTTCTCCGCGAAGCCTACTTCAACCTGAAGAAGGAGGCGGCCACGGGAATCGATGGAGTGACATGGCAGGACTATCAAGACGACCTGGATGATCGAATCACCGATCTACACGGTCGGATTCACCGGGGGGCCTACCGAGCTAAGCCATCGAAGAGAATCTACATCCCCAAGCCGGACGGTCGTCAGCGACCGATCGGGATCGCATCGCTGGAGGATAAAATCGTCCAGCAAGCGGTCGTTTGGGTGCTGCAGTCGATCTACGAACAGGACTTTCTCGGATTCAGTTACGGGTACCGGCCAGGCCAGAGCCAGCACGCGGCGCTTGATGCACTAAGTGTGGCTTTGACCAGCAAGAAGGTGAATTGGGTCCTTGACGCCGATGTCGAAGGTTTCTTCGATACGATCGACCACGAATGGTTGATCAAGTTCCTCGAACATCGCATCGGCGACAAACGCATGCTTCGCCTGATCCGAAAATGGCTCCGGGCCGGGATCAGCGAAGAGGGAGAATGGTCCGAGACGACCGCAGGCACACCCCAAGGCGCGGTGATTTCACCACTCCTTGCCAACGTGTATTTGCATTATGTCTTTGACCTTTGGATTCAATGGTGGCGTAGTCAAAGTGGACGAGGCGAGATCGTGGTGATCCGTTATGCGGACGACTTCGTGATCGGTTTTCAGCACAAACATGACGCCGAAGTCTGTCTGGAGTCCCTCCACGACCGATTCAGCAAGTTTGGCCTGAAGCTCCACGCTGGCAAGACTCGACTGATCGAATTCGGTCGCTATGCCGCAGAACGTCGCCGCAACCGCGGGGAAGATCGACCGGAAACGTTTGATTTTCTTGGCTTCACGCATCGCTGTGGTACGACTCGCCGCACCGGCTGGTTTACGATCCACCGCGAAACGAAAGCCAAACGGATGCGTGCGACACTCGAGGCGCTGAAGCAGCAGCTGAACAAGCGACGACATTGGACACTCGGGTCGCTCGGAAAATGGCTTGGACAGGTCCTCCGTGGCTGGCAGAATTACTATGCCGTTCCCGGAAACATGGCCCGTCTCCGACAATTTCGCGACGCCCTTACCAAGCTATGGCTGCGCCAACTTTGTCGGCGCAGCCAGCGCAGCAACTGGACTTGGGAGCGCATGCGTCGTCTGACGATGACGCATTATCCCAAGTTATGCATCCAGCATCCCTACCCAAGTGAACGCCACCGCGCCCGACTCGAGGCAGGAGCCGTATGAGGTAATTCTTCACGTACGGATCTGTGCGGGGGGCCGCCGGCAACGGCGGTCCCTACCGCGATAATGATGGGGTGGCAGAATGATGGGGTGGGCGATGCAAAATCGCTGGTGACGCGGTAGCGAAAGACTTGATAAACCTAGGGAGTGCCGTTGCGCTACGTACGTTCCATTGCAAGCATTCGATTTGATATGAGTCTCCATTCTCCCGAACCGTCTGCCAAGTATTCGGACACACAAACGTTTGAAGCCGGGACCCTCCGCGTCGATGAAGGGGGCACGCCTTCGGATCGCCAATCGCCCAAACGGGGGTTTTTGAATGTGATTCGCAGCCGCGCCGACATCGGCGTCAACGCATTTCTGGAAGATCGAACCGTGATCGGCCGCAATCCGACGTGCACGTTTCCGTTGCACGATCTGAAAGTGTCCGGACATCACGCGGCAATCACGCCCAGTGGCGATGGCGAGTTTGTTCTGGAAGATTTGAATTCCACCAATGGAACACGCGTCGACTCCACACCGCTGATCGGTCGCAGGACGCTGCGGGATGGTGACAAAATCTTCGTCGGGGAAACGGTGATACGTTTTTCACTGGCCGACGAGCTGGACATCGATTTTCACAGCGAAGTCGCAACCCTGGTCGGCAGGGATCCGTTGACCGATCTGCCCTCCAAGCGTCGCTTCGACGAGGCGTTGGAGTTTTCGTTGCAGAGTTCGCAACGCCGCGGTATTCCGCTCGCCGTTTTGATGATGGACATGGATGGCGTCAAGCAAATCAACGACACCCACGGGCATCTCTACGGCGCACACGTGATCGGTGAAACCGGACGGTTGATTGCCAAAGTGCTGGGATCGAGTGGGCAGGCGTGCCGGTTCGGCGGCGATGAGTTCAGCGCGTTCTTGCCCGGCCACGACCTGGAGGCCGCCCTCAGGATCGGAGAACAGGTTCGCGTGGCGGTCGAATCGGCGGGATTTGAAAAGAATGGTGTCGCACTGCGGCCCACGATCAGCATCGGTGTGGCCTGCGTTCCCACCACCGCTGCCGATACCCTGTCCCTGGTCACCGCCGCCGACGCGGCGCTCTATCGAGCCAAAGCACGTGGAAAGAATTGCGTGACCACGTAAGACTGCCCGAATCCGCTGCGAAACGAGCTCGCTGACATTCCCGCCACCGCCAGCAGCTTTTGCCCAGCAACTTTTTCGTCTCGCCGGGGTTTAGAATAGCGTCGGATCGTCTCAACGCATTTCGCTTCTCGCGGCACCACCATGACCGAAAATGAAAATCCATTCGTGCAGGCATCGTTTGATGGAACGAGCCTCGTGCTCGAGATTCAAACCGATCAGATCCGCGATACCGACACCGCCTCCGCAATCAGCCGCGAGATGATCGCGTTGGCGAAAGAGAATCAGGCGAACCGACTGGTGATTGACATGCACAGCGTTCGTTTCATGGGCAGCGTCGGCTTTCTCGCCTTGATGGGGCTGCGCCGACACCTCGACGCGCCCGACATCATTTTGTGCGGCTTGAGCGAGCACCTGAAGGATATCCTCGAAGCCTGCAAGCTGATATCGCGAGACCCCAACGAAGAGGCGATGTTTGAGATGGCCGAGACGGTCGAAAACGCCAAAGGGTTGACTTGAGGCGAAGGCTTGTGCTGCGTCAACTCTTAAACAGAGGTTGCCGCCGAGCGACGTGGATCGGATTGCTCAGGAAACTGCCGCCGACTCCATTGAATCCGACCGACTGCTCACGCTGCTTGAGCATTGAATGCACGCCGCTGCAATCCAGCAACAATCCGACGGCGCCAGACGGACTGCGCCGGGATGGCCTACCGAATCGCCCGAAGGTTTTGGGACGGGAACGAGTGAGCTGGCTGAATGCTCTCCGGCTAGGCTCGCGTGAGACTGTTCACCACACGTTCAGCCGCCTGTTGTCCGCTGCGAATGCAATGCGGAATGCCGACGCCGTGATAGGCGTTTCCGGCCAGAGCCAGATGCGGATGTTTGGCGGCAAGCTGTTCGATTCGTTCGACGCGTTGCGCATGCCCGAGCACGCATTGCGGCATCGCACGATGCCAACGCTTGATTCGCGAAAACAACGGCGGCTTGCTGACGTGCATCAGTTGCCTTAGCTCGTCTTGCACGGTTTGCACAATCAATTCGTCGGACCACTGCATCACTTCCTCGCGGCAGGCCCCGCCGAGGAACGCCCGTATCAAGACTTTGCCGTCCGGTGCCCGACCGGCGTACTTCACACTGCTGAACGTGCACGCCAGCACGGGCCGTTGTTCGACATGCGGCACGAGGAAGCCAAAATTGTCCAGCTCGCGAGGAAACGCGTCTCGATCGTAGGCGAGATTCACCACGACACATCCCGCGTACGGAATCTCGCTCAACGCCTGCGCTAGTTCATGGTCGGCAGATTGCAGCATTGAACCGGCGTGATGCGCCGGCACGGCCAGGATCACCGCTGAAAACGCTTCCTGCCGGGTTGCGGCGTTCCCGGCCGGTTTGACTTGCAGCACCCAGCCGGTGTGATCGCGTGACAGCGACAACACTTGATGGTCGGTGCAAATGCGACAGTTCCCCAAGCCCGCGGCCAACGCCTCGATCGCGCTGCCCAAGCCGCGGCGTGGCGCGACGAACAAACTGTACTCGGGGCCGCCCGCGCCGGGCCGCTGGTGTTTGGCTCCCGGAACTGCCGCTCGTTGCGTCTTGGCACCCGCGCGAGCTGCCTTGATCAGACTGCCGTACTTGGATTCCATCTCCACGAACTGGGGAAAGGTCGCGTTGATGCTGAGCTGTTCCGGGTCGCCCATGTAGATCCCGCCGGCGAGCGGTTGGACAAGACGCTCAAACGCTTCACGGCCCAGTCGGCGGCATGCAAAGGCTGCCAAGCTCTCGTCATCTGAAGCATCACGCCTGGGAATCAAACGCTCGGCGGCCAGCCGGAGTTTGCCGCGCCAGCTGAGAATCGGCGTCGTCACCATCGGCCAGATTCGCTGCGGTGCCATCATCGCCAAGCCGTCGGGCAATCCTTCCAACCGCCCGCGACAGACCACGTCGACGCCATGGTGCGCTGGATTGGTATTGATTAGCTGGTCCGAAATTCCAAGATCGCGAAACAGGTTCACGGCCCAGGGCATTCGGCTGAGAACGCTATCGGGGCCGAGTTCGATGCAAAAGCCGTCGGTGCATTCGGTTTGCAAGACGCCGCCTAACCGATCGCTCGCCTCAAACACGGTGATCTCAAGTGTTGCGTCCGATCGGCTCAGCTGATGAGCGGCGGCCAGACCACTGATTCCCGCACCGACAATGGCGATGCGGTGTTTGCTCGGGTTCATGAAAGGTTCGCCACGACATCGGTTTCAATCGGTGAGTAGACGCAATCGGGTTCACTGGCCAGCGGGTCGCCAAAGACGGCGTAAGCGCGGGAGCGGCTGCCGCCGCAAGCGTCTCGATACTCGCACACGCCGCATTTACCGCTGAATTGTTCCGGGTCGCGCAGCGAGCGAAAGGTGGGGTGGTTTTGATAGGTGTCGACCACGCTATCGTCGGGAAAGCGTCCGCACTCCAGTGGTAGGAACCCGGCCGGATAGATTTCACCTGTGTGACTGACAAACATGATTCCCTTGCCGTCGCCGACGCCCAGCGGTGCACGCCGTCGTCGTCCGGGATGGGACGAGGCCAACGGGTCGCCTCCGCGTTCGATCACATAGCGGCGATAGTGTGGTGCTTCGGTCGTCTTGATCCCGTAGGGTTGCCGTTGCGATTGCGTCCACAGTTTTTCGAAGACCACCTCGTACTCGGCCGCCGAAATTCGCTCCTCCATCGTGCCGCGTCCCACCGGCACCAGAAAAAAGACCGACCACATCATGATCTGTTGATCGGCAAAAAGCTCCGCCATGGCATCGATCTGGTGCACGTTGCGGCGGGTGATCGTCGTGTTGACTTGGACCGGCAATTCCAACTGGCGGGCATCGGCCAACATCCGCAGCGTCCGCTCGAAGCTGCCTTCCCAGCCTCGAAACGCATCGTGCGTCTCGGCGTCGCTGCCGTCCAGGCTGATGCCGAGCACACTGACGCCGGCATCGCGGGCCTGCTGCAGGGCTTCCCGCGTGGCCAGTGGTGTTGCCGACGGCGTCAGTGCGATTTGTAATCCCTTGTCGCGGGCGTGGCGAATCAATTCCAACAAATCGGGGCGTTTGAGCGGATCGCCACCGGTGAACACGACAACGGGCGGGCGAGGAAAGCTCGCGACCTGGTCTAACAACGCCCGAGACTGCACCGGTGTCAGCTGATGCGGGTCGGCGATCGGTTGCGCAGAAGCTCGGCAATGTTGGCAGGCCAGATCGCACGCCTGCGTCACTTCATAATAAAACATCAGTGGGGCGCTGCCGAAATCGACTTGCCCGTAGTCAGCATGTGGATGGGGCATGAAAGTGGCAATTTGCTAAAAGTGATCTGCCAAGATTCCGATTCGCATCGTGTCGTCTTCGTGACTGGAAAGCCATTGGGACGCCAGAACCGGAAGGGAGAGAGGGTTGGTCAAAAGATGGGTTGGTCAAAAAATGGGTTGGTCAAAAAATGGGTTGGTCAAAAAATGGGTTGGTCAAAAAATGGGTTGGTCAAAAAATGGGTTGGTCAAAAAATGGGGGGGGGCAAAAAATGGGGTGCTTGGTTGAGTGTGACGTGACGGCGGGGCTCGCGTCGCGGGCGAGCCCTTGCGTTTGGCCTGGGGCTAGAGCTCGACCCACTCGCCGGCTTCGGGCGGCGGGAAGAAACCGTTTTCGTCGGCTTTGACCGGCGGCGGGCTGTCTTCGTTCAGGTCATCCAAGTAGTCACAGAATTGGAAATTGGACTTGGTGACTTCGTCCCACGTCACGGTTCGATTCAAGTGTGCCGCCGCTCGGCCCATCAGCGAAGCAAAATCGGCGTACACCGCCCGCTTGCCTTCGTTGTGGGGCAGGTCGTTGCGGATACTGTGAATGAAGTCGATCCATTCGTAGTCCCAGGGATTTTCGGCATCCGGTGTCGGCGTCCACTCGATGTTGTCTTTGGCGATCCGATGGTCCTTGAACATGTGGACGGTCGCCTTGTGGACGTTGCCGGAGAACTGACCCGCTTTCTTGCTGCAATGAACGTAGGTGGCGAAGTCGTTGTCGCCGTTCTTTGCCCGACGGAAGCCGCAAAATGCTTTTTTGCCATTGGGGAACGTGTATTCCATCGAATAGATGTCGTTGTTCTGGCCACGGTCTTCACTGTTGACTTCGCGACCGCCCATCCCGTGACAGCTGGTGGGCCAATCGTCCATCAACCAACAGCATTCGTCGATCTGGTGAATCAAGTTGTCGACCATGTGTCCGGAGCCGACCCACATCAGTTGGGCCTTGCCGAACTTGAGTTGTTCGCCGAACAGGTTGGACTTGTCACGTTGGTCGCCCAGCCAGCGTCGGCCGGTCAGTCGATTCGCCCGGATGTACGACAGGTCGCCCATTTCGCCGCTGGCGATTTTTTCGATCAAGGCGGCACGTGCCGGGGAGTGTCGGCATTGCAGTCCGGCCGCGATCTTGACGCCGTTTTGTTCGGCCAGTTCAGCCGCCTTGAGCATCCGCCGCAGGCCCACCGGGTCCGGCGAGAATGGTTTTTCCATAAACACGTTGATGCCCTTTTGGACGGCGTATTCGACGTGCACCGGGCGGATGTAAGCACGCGTGGTACACAGTGCGACGTCGCCGGGACGCAGCGCGTCGATCGCAGCCTTGTAGGCCTGGAACCCCAGAAACTGTCGGTCCTTGGAGACATTGATGCCGTCGGGGAATTTTCTCGCCAGCGGTTTGAGCGAATTTTGGATCTTGCTGGCCTCCAAATCCGCAACGGCGTACAGTTCGATCGGCCCTTGATTGCTGGTGTTGAGCGCGTTGACGACGGCGCCATTGCCGCGCCCGCCACAGCCGATCAATGCCAAACGGATCGTGTTGTTTTCACCCGCGTGGACCGCCGGAATGGTTTGCCCGAAGATCGTCGCGCCGACCGCCGCGGCACCGGATCGTTGAATGAATTGGCGACGGGACGTTTCGGAGGAGGTTTGGGGTTGGGCCATGGTTAAACTCCTAACCATCAATGGGGATGGGGGGTGGGCAGCGGGCGCGGCGTCGCTGCCGGCCGAACAGGCCGGGCTCGACGACGCCGGATCCGAAGGTCAAAGCGGATCAAAGAATGCAAATGGCGTTCCATGACGCCTGGTCTGGCGAACGGGAATGTCACCCTCGCGACACCGTGACGCACGCATCAGGCCGTGATTCGGCGATTTTTGGCGGTCTTTCGATGGGGGGAAACGCACCGGCGTCGCTGCGACAAGACGCACACGTTTGCGTTGGTCAGATGCTCCGGATCGCACGCCTGTGCGAAACACCGAAGGCGATGGGGGGCGACGGCATGTTGCCACGTGCTTTGGCACTGCAGGTTTTAGCGGAACGGCGCGAGCCGTCCGGTGTCGACCGGTTTTAGCGGAACGGCGCGAGCCGTCCGGTGTCGGCTGGTTTTAGCGGAACGGCGCGAGCCGTCCGGTGCCGACCGGTTTTAGCGGAACGGCGCGAGCCGTCCGGTGCCGACTGGTTTTAGCGGAACGGCGCGAGCCGTCCGGTGTCGGCTCGACAGACCGGAGGGCTCGCGCCCTACCGCTAACCAACAACACCCCGCGTGGTGTCAAGCTAGGTCACGCTGGTAGACGGCGTCAAACCGCTGACGGCTTTCGCAACGTTTGGCTGAGATTCCCTCTCTCGGAGCCAGCGTCGCGGAGATCAGATCGCTACATTGTGGTCTACCCTTCTCCTCCGGACTCATTCATGCCTTTCGGGCATCAGGGACAATCTTGTGTATTTGGTCACTCTTCTTTCGTTCCTTTTTTTCACGGGACTTGTGGGCCTGTGTACGTGGTGGATCACTCGCAAAGACGATCACGGCAGCAGCACCGGTTACTTTTTGGGTGGGCGTTCGCTGACGTTTCCGCTGATCGCCGGCTCTCTGCTGCTGACGAATCTCTCCACCGAACAAATGGTCGGACTCAACGGAGCGGCCTTCACCGACGGACTGTGCGTGATGGTCTGGGAGGTCGTCTGTGTGGTGGCGCTGGTGTTCATGGCTTGGTTCTTTCTGCCACGGTTTTTGCGAAGCGGCGTTGCCACGGTTCCGCAGTACCTGGAGGTCCGTTTTGACCATCAAACCCAGGTGATCACCAACCTAATTTTCCTGTTGGCCTACGTCGGCATTTTATTGCCCATCATCCTCTACACCGGCGCGACGGGGATGGTCGGCATTTTGGATGTGCCTTCGATGCTGGGCAGTCTGCCCGAAAGCGTTGGGATGGAACCGGGCACCCTGGCGCTGTGGTTGATCGTTTGGGCGGTGGGGCTGATCGGTTCGGTGTACGCCTTGTTCGGTGGGCTCCGCACCGTCGCGGTTTCTGACACGATCAACGGCATCGGGCTGCTGGTCGGAGGGTTCATGATCACCGTGTTTGCGCTCGCGCAACTGGGAGGCGACGGGGGGATCTCCGAAGGCGCAAGCTTGCTGGTGGAACAACAACGCGATCGATTCAATTCGGTCGGCGGCGAAAACAGCTCGGTACCGTTCGGCACGATTTTCAGCGGCATCTTTTTGCTGAACCTGTTTTACTGGACCACCAATCAGCAAATCATCCAGCGAACCTTCGGTGCCAGCAGCTTGGCCGAAGGTCAAAAAGGCGTGTTGTTGACCGGCGCGTTGAAACTGCTGGGGCCGCTCTACTTGGTCATCCCCGGCATGCTGGCGTACAGTTTGTTTGCCGGTGATGACATCAAGGCCGATCAGGCCTATGGCATGTTGGTCAACAAGGTGCTTCCCGCCCCGCTGACGGGCTTCTTTGCCGCCGCGATGATCGGGGCGATTCTGTCCAGCTTCAACTCGGCGCTCAACAGTTCCTGCACGCTGTTCAGTCTGGGACTCTACAAGAACGTGATCAACAAGGATGCCAGCGAACAGGCTGTCGTCCGTTCGGGAAAAATCTTCGGATGGATCGTGGCGGTGGTCGCCATGTCGATCGCTCCGTTGCTGGCCAACACGACCAGCATCTTTGGTTACCTGCAAAAGATGAACGGCATGTACTTCATCCCCATCTTCGCGGTGGTGTTGATCGGCATGCTGACCAAACGGGTCCCGCCGTTGGCGGCGAAGGTCGCGTTGATCGCCGGTTTTTCCGTCATCGCCATCGGGTACTTTGTGCATCCCTTCGACATCATTGTCGCCTCCCTGCACGAGTACCATTTCCTGGGAATCGTCTTCGCCTGGTTGCTGATTCTGATGCTGGTGATCGGCGAAATCAAACCGCGCGAGACGGAATTTGTGCAGCAGGATGTCGGCGCCGTGGACATGACGGCGTGGCGATTTGCCAAACCCGTCGGTTTGCTGCTGATCGCGATCGTGTTTGCCATTTACACCACCATGGCTGATTTCTCGGTGCTCGTGCAATGATCTGAATCCTCGATCCGGTCGCTGGGGCGGCGCGTCACGGCGGCCGGGGTGGAGGCGACTTGGCACGCAAATTGCCTCATCGATGCAGAGAACTGAATCTGATCCCTTTCCCGGAGGAACTCTGCGATGAAAATTGTTAGTGCGATCATCAATCCCTTGAAATTAGATGCGGTCAGGGATGCCCTGGCCGAGATCGGTGCCAAAGGAGTGACCGTGACCGAGGTGAAGGGTTATGGACACCAACGAGGGCATACGGAGATGTACCGGGGCGCGGTCGTGGACGTGAAATTCAACCCGAAGGTCAAGCTGGAGGTCGCGATCGACGATGCTTTGGTCGATCCGGTGATCGAGGCGATTTCCAAGGTTGCCAAGACGGGACACATCGGCGCCGGCAAGATCTTTGTCACGCCCCTCGAACGCGTCGTGCGAATCCGCACCGACGAAACCGGAGAAGCCGCCCTTTGACCCAGGTCAACGTCTGACCGACACCAGGCAACGCAGTGAGGCGGACTGCGGTTGCCGACATCCGATTCGGGTCCCGAGGAAAAACATTCGTTGAGTACGCCCGAAACGAGCCGACGCTCTTTAAAGCAACTTTGCGATCGAAAACGTGCTAATCCGCACGCTAGCGAACCAACCCAACCGCTCAACGCACACCTTCGAAACCGGCCGCGGCGATTCGCCCCGCACATCATCAACTTTGGCACTCAAGCAGTTAGCAACGCTCGGTCAATTACAGGGTAGTGGACGAGGTTACGAGTCCTCTCGCGAGAGACTCGTAACCTCGTCCACTATGAAAACCGACACTTATTGATCGTGCGTTGTTTTTGAAACGCAACCGGACGGCTCGCGGGCTGTCGTTTTAGTCGGGATCTGCTGAGTCAATGGTGAGCCGCTGGCCGTAAGGCCTCGGGCGGGCGCCAGAATGCCCTGCCGCTTACGCGTCGCGGCTCACAAAAACGACAGCCCGCTCGCGCCGTTCCGCTAACAAATGCTTCACAGCGTTACCCGAAGGGCAGGCGACGTGTTGTATGATGTGCATTATTCCGCATCCTTCGTGCCTCGTCGCGACAGTGGAGTTGGCGAAGCGGGGCCGCGTTCATTCCGTGATCAAGGACAATCCAGATGGCAAAGCATGAAGTCGATTTTGATGTTCCCAAACGCCCCCTCGGTCGCGCGGACATCGAATTCACGGTCAAGGCAGACGGCAGCGTGCTGGGCACCTTAACCGTTTCCAACGGCTCGCTGGTCTGGTTTCCCAAAGGCACGACGAACGGATGCAAGATGGGATGGAGCAAGTTCGATGCGTTGATGCAGGAACATGCGACCAAGCAAGAACGGCGTTAGCGGGCTGTCCAGTCGGTGGAAAGTCAGGGCAGGGATGGCAGAACGATGGCGTCCTACGCCGTCAACGTCGTTTTAGCGGTAGGGCGCGAGCCCTCCGGTCTTTCGACCACTTTTTAGCGGTAGGGCGCAAGCCCTCCGGTCTTTCACGGTGCAACCGGACGGCTCGCCAACACCCTCAGAGCCCGGCAACAAGTTGATCCTCAGCCGATCGAGGATGTTTTCAGCGATTCGAGAAACTTCGGCACTTCGATCGACGCCTGGCCTCGAATGGTCAAATCAAATTGGTCGCTTTGGGGTGTGTCGTCCAGGTTGATTTCCACGCGGCGACAATGCCGGGGCGTGCTTGCGACGATGCCTGCGGCCGGATAGACGACGGCCGAGGTGCCGATGGCCAAAAATAGATCGCAGTCTGCGGCAAAGTCGGCGATGTGATCCAGTCCGATCGGTATCTCTCCGAACCAGACGACGTGGGGACGCAGGGTGCCGACCAAATCGGGTTCGGTCGGGTGTGGCGTTCGGACACTCAAATCGCCACGCCAATCGAACAGATCGCCTGTCAGCGTGCAGCGTGCTTTGAGCAGTTCGCCGTGCATGGGCAAGACGTTCTGGCTGCCGGCGCGCTGGTGCAGGTCGTCGATGTTTTGCGTCACCAGTAGAAACGCATCGTCGTGCTGCTTTTCAAATTCGGCCAACGCGACGTGTGCCGCGTTGGGCTGAATCGATTCGTCGAGCAGATTGCGTCGTCGCGCGTTGTAGAACTCGTGAACCAGATCCGGGTTGCGTTGGAACGCTTGCGGTGTGGCGACGTCTTCGAACCGATGCCCTTCCCACAAACCGTCGTCACCGCGAAACGTCGGGATCCCGGATTCAGCGGAGATCCCGGCGCCGGTGAGCACAAGAACTTTCATGGTGACGGGGCCGCGTGGGTGTGTGGGCAAACGGTCGTAGGTTCGGTGCGACGAGCGATCAAACGCCGGCCAAGCGGTCGGCCAAAACAGGATCGTCCGCCGCCACCCGCATCGGATCCGCACCGAGTGTTCCGACCAAGCTGTTCAAATACGTCGACGATTCCGCTTGGGCCAAACGTTCTTTGGCGTAGCCAAGGCGTTCACCGAGATCGAGATTGAGCCGCAGGCCGTCGCCGTTGAGGGACTCGATCGCCCGTTCAATCCGCTCGATGCAGTCCGTCCAATGTTGGATGTCGCGTTGTTGTTGTTCGACGAGTCGGCGCCGATACCATTTGCTTTGCAGCATGTTGTCCAAGGTGAACAGGTCGCGGACTTCGGGATCGTCGATCGTTTTGCCTTCGTATTTGCCCGTGGCCAAGATGCTCAGGATCGCGCGAAGCGGCGGACAGGCCAGTTCGTAGCCGCCGTCTTCCATGTAGACCTTGGCGACTCTGGCTTGAGCTTCGGCGATATGCAAAATTCCGTCGGCGAACGAATCGGGGTCTTGAAGTTCGGGTTTGAGAATATCGTCGGTGAAGACTTTGCTGGGGTTATCAAAGACGCGGGCCATGTAGGTGCGGACGAAGCGTCGGGTGATGCGATAGCCGAGTCGGCTGGCAGGGATGTCGACCCCGTCGTGCTGGAAGTCTTCGACGCGTTCCAGCATTCCGTTGTCGATCATGTGTTGCGGTGATCGCTCTTCGGGGGTCAAGCGGCACCAGACCTCGGGGATCAGCAACGAGATGTCGTGTCCGACTTCGAAGCGTGGCCCGATGTGACCGGCGGCGGTGCTGTACCCACCCAGCCCGGTCAGGATCATGGACACGATCATGTTGTTCATATCGGTCGACGGCATCAACGCATTGAAGGGGCCCTTGGTCAGTGCGCCTTCGCTGCCGGCGCCGGTGGTGCTGGGGCTTTTGCCGGTCAACGAGCACAGGTAGTCCATCACCAATTCGGGCAGCTCTTGATAATGCAGGGGTGAGTAGACGGCCAACGAACGAATTCGTTTGGCCGGCTCCGGCGGATTGTTTCGCCGTCCGCCCAGCACTGCTCCGACGGGGATATGGATCGGTTCATTGGGGCCGAGTCCGCGGTTGAATTGGACGCCACGCCGGGCGACGTAGGTGTCGCGGGCAAACACCATGTCGGGGCGATCTTGCAAATAACGCGGGTTCTTCGTTTGTTGGCCGTCGACCAGCCGTGGGTTGGCGGTACTCACGACGTAGCTGTCACCACGCTCGTAGGCCTTCTTGAGCAGATCCGCCATGGGGCCGGTGAATTTGTCAAACTCGATCGCGTCGAGCACGATGTCGCGAACTTCCGAGTGGGTCAACGGATGGAAATTGCTGATGAAGTTGGCCGGTCGCGACAAGTCCCATTCGGTCTGTTTGTCCAAGCCACGATGGATGGCATCATCGGGGCGCTGGAACAAGCGGTACTCGCAGTTTTCAATGAACTTGTAGCTGGTCGCGGGGAGGACGCTGTCGCCGAGCTTTTCGATTCGGTCGGCCGGGACGATCGTGCTGGCACTGATGTCGTCTTCACGCTGCACCTTGGCGGCCGGCATGAAATCCTGACGCACCTTGAACGTTCGCCAGCGTTTGTTGTCCAATCCGACGCGAAGATACGTTCCCACCAGGGCTCGATCACCGATCTTCAATTCGTGTCCCGGCGAGCCGTTGACGATGTCCACGCCGAATCGTTCTTTCCAATTCAACGCCTCGCCTTCCTTGGTGAATCGTTTGATGATCAAGGCCATCGAGTACACGCGCTCGGGGATGCTCTCGAGCCATCGATTGTAGTCTTCGTTGTAATCGGGCGACGGTGTCAGCAGCTTGATCACACTGCCGAGACTCCGCTTCGGGCTCAACACACTGCGGCTCGGTCCATCGGAGTAATCGGTGCGCCCGGAATAGGTTTCCGACCAGCGGGTCGAGTAATCCTTTTCGAAAATCTCGTCCAGTTTCGCAAAGTCATCGTCTCGATCGCCGATAAAGATCGGACCGTAGAGCATGTAGTCGCGAAGGCTCTTGCTGATTTCGCTCTTGCCGCCACCGCTGACGGTGCAGGGTTTGTGACAGAAAACGCCTTCGCCGACCGTCCCGACCAGTCGCCACGAGGGCGCGTTGGGGTGTTTTTCCAAGCGGATTTTATACCCGCTCGGGGCGATATAGATTTGTTCCGGTGAAAGCGGAATCCGATGGTCGTTGCCGTCGCGTGTCCACTTGATGCACCGCTCTTGCAACGTGACCTTGGCATTCTCGGGAATGTAGATGATCGAATCATCATTCCGGTCCACACCGTAGCCTTCGGGTTGGGCATCGACAAATTCCGCATAGTCGCGGACCACGTCGTCGAAGGTTCGCCCGTTGTAGCGTTGACTGTCGACTTGGAATTCTTCCCCCAAGGAATACGACGCGAACGCGAGCGCTCCACCGGCGTGCTCCTCTTCCGATCGCCCCATCAGATTGCAGGCGTAACTGATCTGCGTCTTGACCTCTTTCTTGCAGTATCCGTAGTAGTTGTCCGCGATCAGCGTGACGACGACGCCACGGCGGTCACGACAGGTCAACTTGAATGCCGTTCCGTTGTTGTAACACTCCGATTCGTCACTCCAGCACATACCGTCGCGGCGTTGCCGTTCGGACGCACTGCTTTCATGGGGCAATCCAAGTTCCTTCTTCGTCAACTTGGTCAGGTGGGGTGCCAAAATCACACAGCCCGTGTGTCCGGTCCAGGATTTTACATCGAGTCCGGCATCGTTTTCAGGGATCAGCGGATCACCACCGTTGCCGAAAATCGATTCGACAAAGTCCAGGTTGCTGACCAAACTGGCGGGGGCAAAGAATCGCGTCTCCATCGACAGCGCGTTGGTGAATCCGGGGACCGCGGGGCAGACCAACGGGCGCAATAACAGCGAGACCCAGGTGTGGGCCGGATTGGTTAACTCACTGGTGTAAGGCAGCAGCATCAAATCCTTCGGCGGCGACATCGCCGCGCGGAACAGTTTGACGAACACGCCTTTGGGAACGGAGCGTTTGTCGCCGGGGATCGGCAGCCCGCCTTCGACAACATGGAACGTTCCCGCCGTCGTCCGACGGTCCGCGCGTGGATTGTTCAGGACCCCATTGGTGCAGCGATAAGAACTGACCAGGTCGTTTTCGAAGGAGTCCCCGTTGATCGGCAGACTCAGTTTGCGGGCCATCCCGTGACGGTCCAACGTCAACGGGTTGGACGGCAGATGAAGGGTTCCGTTGCGGAGTTCATCGGCAAAGTAACCGTTGAGAAACGTTTCGATCCGCGTGTCCACGGGGACACGGTGGGACGAAAGCAAACGCGACTTTTCACGAATGCTATCGAGAATCCCGCTCGAAAACTTGGTCATCGCGTTGCCGAGTTCATCGTCGCTGCCGAGCAGCCCGGCCGCCGCCAACTGCAAGACCAAGTACGTGCGCAGATTGTCACGTTCGACCGGGTCGGTGGTGAGCGACTTGTCCCAACCAACGGCACGCTGCAGTTCGTCAGCATCATGGAACAGTGAGAGATTTTCACGAATGAGCGACATAAAAATCTTGGTGGTTGGAGACAAAGTGACGAAAACACGAAAAGAATAGCTGACGCGCAGCTGCCCGATGACGTCGCGGCGAACGGAATCGCCGACACGTGTCGCTCTAGCCTGGGAGAGGTTTTTCCCTCGTCAATGCCCGTGCCCCGTAGCGTTGCTTAGCTGCCCATTGTCTGGCGATGATGGCGTGATGCACGCCTCGCTGGATTAGGGGGTGTCGATTGGCCCCGCGGATCGGCAGCCGCGAGGTTTTCCGGCATCGGGGAGCCCGATGCCACCGGAGGAGTTGGCGGAACGGCGCGAGCGGCCTGTCGCTAACTGATCACAGCGCCGCTGGCGGAATCCAAGATCCGGCTCAATCCACCGGTTGCTGGATCGGTGGGGGCGATTCACCGAAGGTGTAGATCAAGGTTTCACCATCGATCGTCGCGCGAACGCGTCGCAGTTCCGGTTGGGCGGTCAGGAAGGTGGTCAGCCCGGTCGACTGTGGCGACACGACTCGCTCCAGCTGTTCGTGGATCGTTTCGCCATCGCTCAGACGGAGCATGGCAACGTCCATTTTGGGCGTTGATTTGTTGATCTCATAAATGGTTTTCGAACGGGCCAGCAACACCACCGGCGAACCATAGGGCTGGTCGATGGTCATCCCCCAAGGATCTTGTTCGAAATCCCGCGTCCAATTGATTTCGCCCGATTGCGTCGACACGGCGATGATCTTGTGGACGGTGCGGTGTGTTTCTCCATGTTGAGTCAGCATGTCGCCTTTCTGACGCACGACGGCGTTTGCCGGTAGCACCAGGATCTGGCCGTCCATCCACATCGCGTACATCGATTGAAGGTCCGGCATCTCACCGATCTCGTGACGACACAGCTCGGTCGCCTGCAGCAGGTCCCAGATCACAAGCCGCCCCGTGCTGTCAAACAGCACCAGATAGCGGTCTTGCAAGATGCGTCCGCAACCTCGTCCGGCCGTCTGGGTGAGCGGTTGTTTGATCAAGGCTTCGATTTCCAAGGCGACTTGTCCGCTGAACGGATCCACCAAACGCACCATCGCCGCGGAGGATTTCGAATCGACCTCATAGGCCAAGACGTGTTTCCCGCTGGTTGCCCAGACCTTTCCATAATCCCAGTCTGCCGAATCGATCTTGCGGCCGTCATGCAGGTCAAACTGTGACACCGAGGCGAAGATCCCTTTGACGTAGGAGACGACGGCGACGCGGTTGTCGTTGACCACGATGTGCCCGATCGTCGGGGCCGACGAATTTCGCCACAGTGTTTCTTTGTCTCGCGTATCAACGGCAATCAAGTCACCTGCTTGCAGCACCAGGACGCGATCCCCAAGCACCGGTCCGACGCGGAACTCGCTGATCTGATTGGCCGCACCGGAATTGGTCGGGTAGGAGAAATTGGAATCCCCGAAGACGGTCGTTTCGATCTTGCGCTGGGTATTGGTTGCGCCGTCCGCCCCAAAGTCGCGTGACCATAAGGAAGCCTCGCTGCGCCGACTGCTCTGCATCGCAAACAGATCCACCGCCGAGATCCGCCCCGGTCGCTCCAGGATCATCAGCCCGCCGCTGATCTTGGCCTTGCGGTCTTGAATCCTGGCCGCGCGGAATTCATCCATCGGCAACGGCATCACGTCGCCGTTGGGATTTTGAAACATCACCGAACCGCCGCGGTTGACCACTTTCCAGCCTTGAAAGGTTTGCCCGCCGTAGAGCGTCGGGTCGACCACCGCTTGCAGAAACGTCGACCGGCCTCCGCCGGGCAGCGATTGCGATTGCCACGACAGCGAAACCGGCGCGGTGACATCGAGTGTCGGCGTTTCCGCCGCGATCCGGTCTTGGGCGAGTGTCTCGATTTCCTGCAGCTTGGTTTTGACATCCGTTGCGAGATCGGCGGGGTCTTCGTTCGCATCGGGATTCAGCATCGCCCGACTGACGGCCACGGCATCCTGATGCAGCGAACCTTCGTTGTAGACCTGGCCCAGCATGGCCGCACGTCGGGGCGTGTACCGCCACTGTTGCTGGTCAACAAGCTGAGACGGCAGCGTCGGGCCCAGCAGCAAGCGTTCGGCCGAAAACAATTCGTCCTCGGCAACGCGTCGTTTGGCCAGCGAGATGACAAGATCATCAATGCCCAGCGGGCCGAACTGCCCGGTCATGACCGACAACCGTTTGGTCGATTCCAACGGCATCGATTCCAAGTGCGTTTTTAATTCTTGCGCAACGGCGTCGAGTTGGTTTTCTTCCTCCGCGATCCGCATCACTTCGGCGGCTCGCGCGGACACCCAGCTGTCCAGTGCACAACCACGCGTGGGGTCACGAAGGATCGCATCGTCTTCATTGCCGACCAGAGAAAGATTGGTCATCACGTTGGAGAATTCCAGCAACCGCTTCGTCGCCGTCCGGACGGATCGGTTTCGCAGTGCCGACTGGATTCTCAACGCCACGAACTCCAAGCGTTGCGCCGGTGTATCGATCAACGCATCAAGTTCCTCTTCCAAACCCGGTGGCGGCGTGGCGTTTTCTCGCAATTCGCCCAGCATGGACGAAATCGACAACATCAGCACGTCGTCGCTGTCCGGATCGATCTTGCGTGCTTTCTGCAGCACCTTGAGTGCTTCTTGACGCTCGCCCCGTTCGCTCAACAGCAACGCCTTTTGGACGAGTGCATCGAGGTTGTCGGGGTCTTCTTGAAGAATCCGTTCGACACGCGGCCCCAGCGTTTTCTTTCCGAGGGCGACGACAAGCCGTGTGGGGCTCTGGGAAATGATTTCGCCGTCGATGGCGATCAAGTTGCCGAGCGGGAATTGGGCCGTCACACGATCGACCAGCGTGCCGTCGTCCAATGAAATCTCGACCAACTCGTTGCCGCTGGTCGGGACGATGTAGGAATGGTCACCGAATACGCCCCGGCCGACGATTTGTTGTCCGGCGGAAATCAGGCGTTGGTCGGTCCGCCAGTTCAGACGCCCGTTTTCCAGATCGTGGCTGACGACTTCACGTGCACTGACCATCAACAGCTGGTCGTCGCGAATGCCGGCAACATAAAATGCGGCCTGTCGCGATTTGCTGAAACGCTTTTTGCCATCGACCAGTTCAAAGCAGTACAGGTTGTCGGTCGCGGCGGGGGTGACCAGCACACTCAAACCGCTGGCGGTCGCGACGGAGTTGTGCCAGCGCTGCAGCAACTGGTCGGACGATTTCCCCGAACGCGAGTTGAACATGATGCTGCCCATCGCCCGGCGTTGATAGGAATTGCCCCAGCGTAACGTCCGATCGGCCAAATCGACCGCGACGGTCGCGCCGGCACCGGTCGGGCAGATCAACACTCCCTCGTGATAGCTGGGCGTCGCTCCGGAGATGCGTCGGATCGCGTCAAACTGAATCCCGGCACCCTCGATCGCCACCAGTTGTTGTTGCCACAACAGTTTCCCCGTCGCCGGATCCAGACTGACCAGCATGATGTCACCGGCGATTTCTGCCATCGCGTACAAGGCTCCATCGACCGCGATCGGTGCCCCCAAAAAGAAAGCCTGGTTCAACTCGCTTTCGATGGTCGGGTTTTGGCCCAGACGCCACAACGTCTTGCCTTCGGTTTCCAATTCCAGCGCGACCAAGGTGTTGCGTCCGCCGTCGGCCGTGCTCGTATTGCGAACCCCCATCAGCGGATTGATTTGCAGCATTTGAAACGGCGAGAGGTCGTCGAGCAAATAGACCCGCTGGCCGTCGCTGGTGATTTGCCCGTACGGCAGATCATTCCACACGCGGCGGCTGAGGCGGTCCGGCGGATCGGAGGATCCCATCCCCAGCATCGCGTCGTATTGTTCGTTGTCGGCCGAAACGTCGGTTTGAAACCAGGGGTACTGCCAGACCCGTTTTCCGGTTCGATAATCCACCCCCCGCAGACGTTCGGTCGTTCGCATCAGCAACTGGTTGCCGACGCGGATCGGTGTCCAACTGGGCGGAACCAAACGACCGCTGGCCGACAACTCGTCTTCCTTCTGCCGTAGCCGTTGTTCTTCCAGCGGAGTCGCGGTGGTTTCCAGCATCCATCGGGGCGTCGAAAGCGGTAGCTGGCCGTCGGCGGTTTCGTTTCGCGACGTCGATCCGCCCAGCAACGGGTAGTCGGTCGAACGACTGATCGAATCGGTATCGGCCAATTGGTAATGCTCATCGATCCAGCTACGCCAATCGGTCACGGTTTCGGCACTCTGGTTGTCGCCCACGTTCCATCGCACGCTGATCGACCCCAGATCACGCGGGACCGTGCGACCGGCCAAGCGACAGGCAATCGCGTGCATCGCCGACACCTCGTCGCCGAGTTGATCGATCGCGTGTCGACTGGCCACCACATCATCGAGCAGCAGGGAGCACGCCAAGGGATGCCCCAGGTACAGCTCGCGCTGTGCCAAGATCAACGACGCTTGATATCCCGCCGCGGTGTGAAAGTACTTGCGGCGGACGCTGCGGAGAAGTTTCCAATCGCGTTGCCGGGTCGCTTCATCGAGCAATTGTTTGGCCAGCGCGCCGTAACGAAGCTCGTAGGTGGCAAACGCGTCGCTGGGAAGCGCCCCGATCAAATCACGGCAATGGCGCAAAAAACTCTTGTCCAACCGCTGTTGGTCGCTGTCTCGGATCTCCAGGAAAAAGTCTTGGCCGGCGATCGTCGGATCGTTCGTCGGGTCGACGTGGCGTTCAAGTAGGTCACCGAGAATCACCACCGCGTCACTGTACCTGGCGTCGGCGATCGCTTCCTCGGCGTCCTTCAATTGCTGATTGAGCAATCGAGGTGGCGGGATGAACCGCGACATGTTTTGATCAAATCCCACCCCGAAGCGGCCTTGTTGGGCCTGGGCACGCTCGCCAACGCAAATCGCTAACCACAGCGAAAGCGACAGCGCGAAAAACCGAGACGTAAACACAACGGCGGATGGGGCAGCAGAATTCATGTTCAAACGACTTGCGGAGCGGAACAGCGGAGCAGACGCGGCGAGGCAGCACGCCGCAACCTCCATTGTAGCGCCCGATGGCAAAGAAGGCGCCCGCAGCTGATCATTTTATGACGTTGGATCGCGGTGCAACGCAAATCCGTTGGTGTTTCGCTGCTTCGCAGCGAGTGGGGATCGCCTGAAGGCTGGACACCAACGTGCGCTGGTGTGCAGGCTTTAGCCGCCCGGTTTCGCTGCTTCGCAGCGAGCGGGGATCGCCTGAAGGCTGGACACCAACCTTAGCGAAGCGCATCGCGAATGGCTGTGAACACTTCGTCCGGTGTTCCAGCGGCGTTGACGTCGATCACGATGCCTCGCCGGCGGTAAAACTCCAACACCGGTTCGGTCCGGTTTCGAAACACCTTCAATCGGGTCTGAATCGTTTCGGGGGTGTCGTCGGCGCGTCCTTCCGACTCCGCCCGGGCGAGCAACCGCCGAACCAAAGCGTCTTCTTGAATGATCAGATGGATCACCGCGTCGAGCCGCTGACCGCGCTCGGCCAAGAATCCGGTCAGCATCTCCGCCTGGTTCACCGTGCGGGGGAACCCGTCGAACAGGTACCCGTTTTCGCAATCGGGTTGTCGAAGCCGGTCGATGATGAATTGCATCATCAAGTCATCGGGCGCCAAGTTGCCACCGTCGATGTAACCGGCGATCAACTCACCGAGCGGTGAGTCGTTCCGGCAGGCCCGTAGCATTTCACCCGAAGAGATGTGCGGGATCGCCAACTCGCGACTGAGGCGACGGCACTGTGTGCCCTTGCCAGCGCCCGGTGGACCGATAAAGACGATGCGCACGGGATGGTTCGCTTCGAGCAGGGTAAGTGGCGTAAGCTTCCAGCTTGCGAAATGTGGCGTAAGCTTCCAGCTTGCGAGTGTGGAAGGTAATCGCAAGCAGGATGCTACGCCACGTTGATTTAAACGACTGGGCTGACGCCACCGCCGGCGCCTTCCAACAGGCCGCGGTAGTTTCGCATCACCAGGTGGCTGTCGATTTTCTGAACCAGGTCAAAGGCGACGCTGACCGCGATCAACAACCCCGTGCCGCCGTAGAATCCGGCAATCGAATATGGCACACCGAGTGAGCCGTAAACAATCGTCGGCACGATCGCGACGATGGAAAGGAATCCCGCACCGACGTACGTGATCCGAACCATGACCTTTTCCAGGTAGTCGGTCGTCCGTTTTCCAGGCCGGTAGCCGGGAATGAACGTCCCACTGTCCCGCAAGTTGTCCGAAATCTCTTTCGGGTTGAACGTGATCGCGGTCCAGAAGTAACAGAAGAAGAAGATCAACGCGACGTACAGCAGGTTGAAGAAATACGACGCCTGGTCTTGCATCGTCAAACTGACCAAGTTCAACCCCTTGAAGATCGCTCCGCCGGTTTCGAATGCTCCGGCCATCAAGCCGAAGAACACGCCGGGAATCATCAACAAGCTGCTGGCAAAAATGATCGGCATCACGCCGGCCTGGTTGATACGCAGCGGCAGGTGTTGTCGGGTTCCGCCGTAGACCTTGCGGCCGCGGGTGAATTTCGCCGATTGGGTTGGGATTTTACGCTGGCCGAGGGTGATGAAGACCACCCCGACGACCACGCCGATGAACAACACGAATAGCAAAATCAAGGTTTCGATCCCGACTTGACCGCGGCTCAGCCCGGTCAACTGGGTTTCCATGTTGCGGATCAATTCGTACAGCGCTTTGGGCATCTGCGCCAGAATGCCGGCCATGATCAACAGGCTGATGCCGTTACCGATCCCGTGTTCGTCGATTTGTTCGCCGAGCCACATCAGGAACACACTGCCGCAGGTCATCACCGCGACGGCGACGAACTGCCAGGGCAGGTACAGCCCCGTGCCGGCTTCGTTCAAGAAGTTGGCGTTGATGTTGCCGCCGCCCGGTCCACTGGCCGACAGCATCACCGAGACATAGATCCAGCTCTGCACCAGACAGATGCCGACGGTCAGGTAGCGGGTGTATTCGTTGATTTTCTTCTGACCCGCCTGGCCTTCCTTCTTCAATTCCGCCAGTGCGGGAACGGTTGTTCCGAGCAGCTGCAGGATGATCGAAGCGGAAATGTAGGGCATGATGCCGAGGCCGAAGATCGTCAATTGACGAAGGTCGCTGGCGGCGAACAAGCTGACTTTTTCCAGGAAATCGGCCGCACCACCGCCGGCCGAGTCGGTCGGGGCGTTGTCCACCATCGGCAGCGGGATGTGGAAACCGATCCGATAAATGGCCAGCAAACCCAGGGTCAGGAAGATTTTCTTCCTCAACTCGGGGATGGTGAACATGATTCGCAGTTTTTCAAGCATTCGCTCGATCCGTCTTTCGTTGATTGGGACGCGGCAACTCTGGCGATCGGCCGAATTTGTGCCGCCTGCGGAAATTTAGTGTTTTTGGCGATCCATGGCGAGGGCAACGCCCGTTCAAAACAAAACGCCAGTCCGCGGGGGCGACTGACGTTTTGAAAAATCCATTCGGTGGCTCGTTGTCTCAAGCGAGTGCTCGCTCGCCGGCCGAGCGACCCATCGATCAGGCTTGTTTCAGGGCCGCGACGCGTTCGTCGGGAGTCCGTTTGGGCGCCAACTTGTTGACGGTCCCGCCGGCGGCGGTGATTTTTTCTTCGGCCGATTTGCTGAACCGGTGCGCCGACACGGTCAGCTTCTTGGTCAGTTCGCCGTCGCCGAGGATCTTGACTTCGTCGAACGTGCCCTTGGCGACATCTTTGGCAGCCATCGCTTCCAAAGTGACTTCGGCACCGTCTTCGAAATGGTCGTTCAGCTTGCCAACGTTAACCGCAAACACGGTCACCGCCCAACGGTTGTTGAACCCGCGTTTGGGAACGCGGCGGAACATCGGCATCGCCCCGCCCTGGAAGCTGGGTTTACGGCTGTAGCCGCTACGGCTCTTGTGACCCTTGTGGCCGCGGGCGGACGTTTTGCCGGTGCCGCTGCCGGGACCACGCCCGATACGTTTACGTTTGCGGTTCTTTTGAATTCCGCGATGGACATCATTCAGGTTCATAACGAAACCCAGGTAAGCAATGTTGCAAGTTGCGTCGCGGCATGATTCGCTCCGGACGCGTCAATCTTGAGTGTTTTTTTTAGGACGACAGTTCTTCGACGGTCAACCCACGCAGTGCGGCGGTTTCTTCACGCGTCCGCAGTTGCTTGAGGGCTTCGACGGTGGCTTTGACCAGCGTGACCGGGTTATTGGTGCCGTAGGACTTTGTCAAAATGTCGTGGATGCCGCAGGCTTCGCAAACCGCACGCACGGCCTGGCCGGCGATGATTCCGGTACCAGCCCCGGCGGGGATCAACGTGACCTTTGCGGCACCGAAGCTGCCCCAGACTTGGTGGGGGATGCTGCCTTCGACCAGCGGCACCTTGACCATGTCACGGGTGGCTTGTTTGGTTGCTTTCTGGACGCTCGGGGGCACTTCATTGGCCTTCCCGTAACCCCAGCCCACTTTCCCCTGGCCGTCACCGACGACGACCATGGCGGCAAAGCTGAAGCGACGACCGCCCTTGACCACAGCTGCACAGCGTTTGATCTTCACCACGCGATCGAGCAAGCCGTCATCTTTCGACTCTTCCGCTTGCTTTCCGCCACGACGACGATTCTGGTTACTTCCGCTACTAATTGTTCCGACCCTCGGTTAGCCGACCCCTCGGGGTGCGGCAAGTTGAATTGGTTTTCGTAATCTCTGCTCTTCGATTAAAGCACGAGCCCGCTTTCACGGGCGGCGTCTGCGAACGCTTTGACGCGTCCGTGATATTTGTTGTGGCCGCGATCCAGTTTGACTTCCTTGATCCCGGCGGCTTCTGCCTTTGCGGCGATCGCCTTTCCGACTTCGGCGGCACCGTCACAGTTACCACCGACCTTGACCGATTCGCGAAGATCCTTGTCGCGGGTGCTGGCGCTGGCCAGGGTTCGACCGGTGGAATCGTCCACCAATTGAACCGAAAAGTGCTTCAGGGTGCGTTGCACACACAGCCGCGGACGGTCCGCGGATCCGCGGAGCACGTTCCGCACGTGGTTGCGTCGACGAACACGTCTCTGTCCGAGTTTCTTGTTTTTGTCCATTGAAGTGCCGTCCTGTATCGCGGCCGATTCTTTTCGTTATTTGAAACGGGTCTGACGGGATTACTTGGTCGCCGACTTACCGGGCTTGATCTTAACTTGTTCGCCTTGGTAGCGAATCCCCTTGCCCTTGTAGGGTTCGGGCTTGCGGAGCGATCGGATTTCGGCGGCGAACTGGGTGACCTTCTGTTTGTCACAGCCCTGGACGACGACGTGCGTCTGGTCGGGGCAGGTCACGGTCAGATCGCTGGGGATCTTGCGGTGCAGTTCGTTGGCATAGCCGACACGCAGTTGCAGCGTATCGCCGGAGATGCTGGCGAGGTATCCCACGCCGACGATCTCGAGTTTCTTTTCGTAGCCGTTGCTGACGCCTTCGACCATGTTGCCGATGATCGCACGGGTCAACCCGTGCAGCTCTCGACTGGTTCGGTCTTCACCGCTGCGGGAGCAGTTGACGATATCACCCTCGACGTTGACCGAAATCTCGGGACGATGGGTAAAGGTCAGCTTGCCCTTGGCACCCTCGACGGTGACGACGCGATCGGCAACGCCGACGGTGACACCGCTGGGGATCTGGACTGGTTTTTTTCCGATACGACTCATTTCAGATCACTTGCTGAAAACGTTATTTGTACGGGTGTTAGGCGACTTCGCAAAGGATTTCGCCGCCGATCTTTTCTCGCCGAGCTTCACGGTCACTGATCACACCCTTGCTGGTGCTGATGATCGTGATGCCCAGCCCGCCCAGGACCGGTTTCAGGTCCTTGCAGTGAGCGTACAAACGGCGTCCGGGTTTGCTCATTCGGCGAATGGTTTGGATCACGCGTTCGCCATTGGAACCGTATTTCAGTTCCAGGCGAAGCACATTGACGGGGCTTTCTTCGACCTCCGCCCAATCCCAGATGAAACCTTCGCGCTTCAGCACGTCGGCAATCCCCCGCTTTACACGGCTGGAAGGGATGTCCACAAAGGCACGTTCAACGCGAACGGCATTGCGGATTCGGGTCAACATATCGGCAATCGGGTCTGTCATCATGGCTTTTCGTCGCTCCGTTGTCTTACCAACTGGCCTTACGAACACCGGGGATCAAACCCAAGTTCGCATTTTCGCGGAAACAGATTCGGCACAAACCGAACTTGCGGTAGACCGAACGAGGTCGACCACAGAACTTGCACCGGTTCTCGCGCCGGGTACTGAACTTCGGCTTCCGATTTGCCTTGGCGATTTTTGATTTACTTGCCACTGGCTGTCTTGGGGTTGCAGCTGTGAAACGGTTCGCAAAATAAAGTGACTGTTAAAACGTCGCTCACGCAGCGTCGCTTTTTCCCGGCGCCGCTTTGAACGGCATGCCGAACAATTCCAACAACGCTCGTGCTTCATCATCGGTCTTGGCCGATGTCACGTACGTGATGTTCATGCCCTGCGGGCGGGTAAACTTGTCAGGGTTCAGTTCGGGAAAGACCAATTGCTCGGTCAGTCCCATCGTATAGTTCCCACGGCGGTCGAACGCTTTGCGGCTGATTCCGCGAAAGTCGCGGACTCGAGGCAGCACGATCGAGACCATCCGGTCGAGAAACTCGTACATGTGTTGTCGACGCAGGGTCACCATGCATCCGATCGGCATGCCTTCACGCAAGCGGAAGTTCGCGATCGATTTTCGGGCGACCGTCATCACCGGTTTTTGGCCGGCGATCTGGGTCATTGCATCGTAAGCCAGGTCGAGGATTTTTTTGTCGCCGATGGCTTGGCCGACACCCATGTTCAGCGTGATCTTTTCCAGACGCGGAACTTGGTGCGGGTTCTTGTAGCCGAAGCGTTCCACCAACTGGGAGCGGATGGATTCTTCGTAGGCCGTTTGGAGTCTTGGTTTATCTGCCATGGTTCGGTTCACGCCTTCTTATAGCTGTCACGGGGCGGGGAGATCTTTCCCAGGCTTGCACCGCTTTTCTTTGCAAATCGTTCCTTGGTACCGTCGTCCAAGTAGCGGACTCCGATCCGCGTGGGCTTGTCGGTTGTCGGGTCGATGACCATCACGTTGCTGGCGTGAATCGGCATCTCCTTGCTCAGACGACCCCCTTGCGGGTTCTTCTGGCTTTTCCGAACGTGTTTCCGCACCAAGCCGGCGCCTTCGACGACAACTTTGTTTTTCTTGCGATCGACGACTAGCACCTTCCCGCGATGACCCTTGTCACCGCCGGCGATCACTAGCACTTCGTCTTCAACTTTGAGCAACATGACTGGAATACTCTGCATGGACTGGGCGATGGGACGCCCAATGTGATTTGTTTCGAGACTCGGAGTCTGGCGACTCCGGCCGCTTGGAGGGTTAGACCACTTCGTTGGCCAGGCTGACGATCTTCATGAAGCTCTGCTCACGCAGTTCACGGGCGACCGCACCGAAAATCCGCGTGCCGCGAGGGGCTTTGTCTTTGTCGATCAGGACCACAGCGTTGCTGTCGAATTTGATGTAGCTGCCATCGTTGCGACGGGTCGGGGTTTTCGTCCGAACGATGACCGCTCGCACGATCGCCTTCTTCTTGATCTCGCTGCCCGGGATCACGCTTTTGACGCTACAGATGATGACGTCGCCCACACGGGCGAATCGGCGTCGGCTGCCGCCGAGCACCTTGATGCACATCACCTGACGAGCACCGGTGTTGTCGGCAACATCGAGACGGGTTTCTTGTTGGATCATGGCTGGTTATTCAACTGAAAAATTATTCGCTTTCGCTTTCGGATCCGGCCGACGCAGCCTCTGCTTGTTCAGCTTCCTTACGTGCGGCACGCAAGGCGACCAAGTCCACTTCGGTGCTCTTCTCAATCACTCGAACCAAACGCCATCGCTTCAACTTGCTCAGCGGTTCGGATTCGATGATCTCGACGCGGTCACCGACGCCCGACTCGTTTGCCTCGTCATGGACGTGACAAACCGTTCGACGGCTGATGTATTTCTTGTACTTGGGGTGCTTCACCAGGCGATTGATTTCGACGCGGCGCGTCTTATTCATCTTGTCGCTGGTGACGATGCCCGAAACTACGCGTTTTGGCATGGTGCTACGCTTCGGCTGGGGTGTTGTTGGCTGCTTTGCTTCGCTCGGTCTGAATCGTCTTGACGCGAGCAATCAAACGTCGGTTCTTGCGGATGTCGCTGGGCGTATTCAAACGCTCCGACTGAGACTGAAAACGCAGTCGAAACAAGTCGGCGGCCGCTTCGGCAGCGGTCGCTTCGAGCTGTTCGTCGCTCATCTCTCTCAGTTCGCTATTGCTGGTCATGACCAGGCCTTCGGTAAACAAAAGTGGAGGTCGGGTCCGTGGGCGGTTGATGCCCGTCGGCTACTCATTGTCTCAATCGAATCAGAGCCAATCTCTGATTCCCATTTAGAACGACCGTCGTTCGACGAATCGTACTTTCACCGGCAGCTTGCTCGCCAATCGGGCGAAACAAACCTTGGCTTGCTGTTCGGTCACACCGCCGAGTTCGTAAAGGACGGTGCCCGGCTTGACGACCGCGGCCCAGAAATCTGGTTCACCCTTACCCTTACCCATCCGTGTTTCCAGCGGTGTGCTGGTGACGGACTTGTCGGGGAAGATTCGGATGTACAGTTTTCCTTCGCCACGGACGTATTGCTGAGCCGCAATCCGTCCCGCCTCGATCGTCGTCGCCTTGATCCAACCGGGTTCCAAGGATTGGATCCCGTAGTCACCAAAGACGACCGTGTTGCCACGAGTCGCACTACCTTTTATGCGCCCTCTTTGGCTTTTTCGATGCTTGACCCGTTTGGGCATCAGCGCCATCGTTGTCGTCTCCGTAAGTACCTTGGTTAATCCAGACCTGAATTCCGATGTGCCCCTGTGGCGTCATCGCTTCGGTCGTTCCGTAATCAATCTTCGCCTGCAACGTGCTCAACGGAATCGAGCCCATGCTTTGTTTTTCGCGGCGTGCCATTTCGGCTCCGCCCAATCGTCCGGCCAGCTGGATCTTGATGCCCTTGGCACCGGCGTCCATTGTCTGCTCGAGCGATCGCTTCATCGTGCGTCGGAAACTCGATCGCTTTTGCAACTGTTGTGCGATGTCTTCGGCCACCAGTTGAGCTTGCAGCTCGGGGCGTCCGACCTCTTCGACCTTCAGGTTGATGCGGCGGCCGATCAGATTCTGCAATTCCGCTTGCAGGATCTCGATCTCTTGGCCTTTCTTGCCGATGATCAAACCGGGTCGAGCGACGTACATCATCACTCGCACTTCGTCACGCGTTCGTTCGATCTCGATGCGATCGATTCCGGCGTTCTTGTATTGGTTCTTTTTGGGGTGGTTGGTGATGAAGTTTCGCAGTTTGCGATCTTCGACCAACAGGTCCGCAAAATCTTGCTTCGACGCGTACCACCGACTACTCCAGCCGCGGGTGACACCGGTTCGAAACGCGATTGGATTGACTTTCTGTCCCATCGTTTACGACTCTTTGATTGTGCTGTTTCCGAGGGGCTTAAATTTCGTCGATCGGCGTCACTTTGACGCTGATGTGGCTGCTGCGTTTTTTGATGATGTGGGCACTGCCGCGTGCCTTGGGACGCATCCGCCGGAACATCGCTCCGCCGTCGACTCGCACATCGGTCAAAACCAGTTCATCGATTCGGTGTGGGCTGCCGCCGGTCTGGTCTGGATCGAGTGCGTTGGCTACGGCACTGCGGATCACTTTTTCCAGCATGCGGGCACCGCGTTGCGGCTGATACTTGAGCGTATCGAGCGCTTCGTCGGCGTATTGGCCACGCACCAAGTCGGCAACCAGGCGCACTTTTTGTGCACTGATCCGAGCGTTGCGATGGCTTGCTACAAATGTTGACATCGTATCGACCTATTTCTTTTTGCCGCCGTGACCCTTGAACGTCCGAGTCGGAGCGAATTCGCCCAACTTGTGACCCACCATGTCTTCGGTCACTTGGACAGGGATGTGTGCCCGTCCGTTGTGGACCATAAACGTCAGATTGATGAACTCGGGAACGATCGTGCAGGCACGAGCCCAAGTTTTAATCGGCGTCTTTTTGCCTTCCTCGGCCTGCTTCTGCACCTTGAAGTACAGCTTCGGGTCGACGTAGGGACCTTTTTTGCTACTGCGGCTCATCGTTCTTCAGCTACCTGATTACTTGTGCAGTTTCAACTGACCGTATCGCTTGCTCTTGCGACGACGAACGATCGAGCTGTTACTTGGTTTACGTTTCTGGCGAGTGGCACCACCCTTGGCGCTCTTGCCCTGCGGGCTCACCGGGTGACGACCGCCCTTGGTTCGGCCTTCACCACCACCGTGCGGGTGATCGATCGGGTTCATCGCGGTTCCACGCACGTGCGGGCGACGTCCGAGCCATCGGGCTCGGCCGGCTTTGCCCAGGACCACGTTCATGTGCTCGCTGTTGCCGACCTGGCCGATCGTTGCTCGACAGCGGCTGGGCACACGTCGCACTTCACCACTGGGGAGTTGCAATTGTGCCCAATCGGCTTCGCGGGCCATCAGCGTGGCACCCGTGCCGGCCGATCGGCACAGCACCGCACCGCCACCGATTCGCATTTCGATGCAGCACACCGTGGTGCCCAGCGGAATGTTCTTCAGCGGCAGGCAATTGCCCAGCGTCGGCGGGGCTTCGGGTCCGTTGAGCAGTTTGTCGCCGGCTTTCAGGCCCGAGGGAGCCACGACGTAGGTCTTTTGGCCGTCGGCGTACTTCAGCAACGCGATTCGAGCCGACCGGTTGGGGTCGTACTGAACCGAGTCAACCGTCGCAGGCACACCGTCCTTGACACGACGGAAGTCGATCAAGCGGTACATCTGCTTGTGACCGCCGCCGCGATGTCGGGCGGTGATCTTGCCTTGGTTGTTGCGACCACCGGTCTTTCGTTTCGGCTTCAGCAGCGACTTTTCCACGGTGTAGCCGGGCGTCAGTTCAGCGAAATCGCTGACCGATGCATTTCGGCGACCGGGGCTGGTCGGCTTGTAGATGCGAATTCCCATCGCTGAGTTCTATCTGGCTGTTAGGAAATAACTGGTTTCTGGAGGCCCGCCCCAAATGGAGCGGGTGGCTGGACGACGTCGTCGGCGGCGGTTGGCGGCCTAGAAGAAGTCGATTTTGTGATCTTCGTGCAAGTGGACGATCGCTCGGCGCCAGTCGGACGTGCGTCCAAGGCCGTTGCGTGTGCGGCGAAACTTGCCTTTGCGGTTTTGGGTGCAGACCTTTTCGACCTTGACGTCAAACAGCTTTTCGACAGCCGCTTTGATCTCGGGTTTGGTGGCCATGCGGTGCACTTCAAACGCGTATTCGTTGTGCCGTGTCGCGCGGTGAACGCCTTTTTCAGTCACGAGCGGACGCAACAGAATCTGGTGCGGCTCGAGCTTGATCTTCGTTTCCGGCTGGGCAGGTGGTTGAATTCTTGCCATCGCTCAAATTCTTCTTGTATTAGTGTGGGGGTGCGGTCGGACCTAAACGGCCTGCCCGTCGGCAAACGAGCCATCTTTGATCTTGTCCAACGCCGCCTTGGTGACCAGCATTCGCTTGGGCTTGAGCACCGAAAGTGCGTTCAGCTGGCGAACCGGCTGCACGTCAACTCCGGGGATGTTTCGGCCGCTCTTGTAAACCGCGACATCTGCATCGGCGGTTGCAACAAGCGTGGTGGTCGATTCGAGGCCCAGGTTTTTCAGCGTCGACGCCAGTTTCGACGTCTTGGGCGCGTCGTAGCTGAGTTGGTCGATGACCAGCATCTCGCCGTCGTCGATTTTGCTGCGAATCGCCATCCGGGTGGCGCGTCGCAACGCTTTTTTGGGCAATCGGTAGCTGTAGTCGCGTGGCTTGATCGTGCGTGCAACACCACCGCCGCGGCGAATGTTGGTTCGCTTGGAACCGGCTCGGGCGTGCCCGGTGCCTTTTTGGCGATACATCTTTTTGTTGGTGCCGCTGACTTGGCCACGAGTTCGCGTGTTGTGTGATCCCTGGCGGTTGTTCGCCTGGTACATCACCACTGCGTCGTGGAGCAGTTGCTTGCTGATTCGGTCCGCGATCGCGGCTGAATCGATTTCGTAGGTTCCGACTTCTTCGCCGGACTCATTGACGATTGAGAGTGTTGCCATCGGGACTAACCCACCTTGTTCGTTTGACGGATCGTCACCAGGCCACCATTCGGCCCGGGGACGGAGCCGCGGATCAACAGCAAATTGTCTTCGGAGACGACTCGAACCAATTCCAGGTTTCGCGTGGTGACCTTGGTGTTGCCATATTGGCCCGCCATGCGAATGCCTTTGAACAGGCGGCTCGGCGACGCACTGCAGCCCGTACCACCGGCGTGGCGGTGTACTTTCTTGACACCGTGGGTGGCTCGCTGGCCCGAGAAATTGTGGCGTTTCATGACGCCGGAGAAGCCGCGGCCCTTGCTGGTGCCGGTCACGTCGACGCGTTTGACGCCGTCGAAGATCTCAACGGTGACCGTTCCGCCGACCGACAGGTCGGTTTCGCCGCGGAATTCGCGAATGAATCGTTGGGGCTCGCAGCCTGCTTTTTCGATCAGCTCGACGCCTGCGTCGGCCCGTTTCTTGGACCGTTTGCTGTCGAGTTTTGCCACGTGGCCGCGTTCGGCGCGACTGGCCAGTCGGCGTGGCTTGTCTTCAAAACCCAATTGGACAGCACTGTAGCCGTCGCGGTCAGCAGAGCGAATCTGGAGCACATTGCACGGGCCGGCCTGGATCACGGTCACGGGGACGACGGTACCGTCCTCTTCGTAGACCTGAGTCATTCCGATTTTGCGACCAAGTATTGATGGTGACATAGCTCTAGCACCCCGGCTTTCGCCGTGGTCATTTATCGCTCGTATCTGGGTTTTGAACTTCTCGCCCCGAACCGGTAGCTTGCGTTGCCCGCCAAAGGCGGTGGCAGCTAGGGTTATCGGGAGCGATATCCGTTCATGCGGAATACCGGACCTAAAAACTTTGGGGCATCGACCCGCACCGCGTCAGGCGGTGAGGCAAGGGCGAAACGTCGCGACGAGCGACGCTCATGCTATCGAGCCGAAGCTTTGATTTTGATATCCACCCCGGCGGGCAGACTCAGTTTGTTCAGTGCTTCGATCGTCTTGGCCGTTGCCTGGACGATGTCAATCAAGCGTTTGTGGGTTCGGATCTCGTACTGCTGACGAGCCTTCTTGTTCACAAACGGACTTGAAAGCACGGTGTAGCGTTCGATGCGAGTCGGCAACGGGATCGGCCCGTGGACTTCGCTGTGAGTTCGCTTGACCGTATCCACAATCTCCTGGGCACTCTGATCGAGCACGGAGTGATCGTATGCTTCCATACGGATCCGAATGACTTCGTTGGCTCCGGCTGACACAGTACGCTTCCAGTAAATAATGAGTGGCGAAACAATGGACGGTGCACCTGGCCGCTCGGCGAGGTGTTTCCCGGGCGACATTCGTCTCACGGGAGGGCGAGAATGTAGGGGCGGCTCTGGTGAGCGTCAACGGCTCTTCGCAAAAACTAATGAAAAGTTTCTTCAAATTGGTTGGCGTGGGATTTCACGGGGGTTAGCGAGGTCGCCGGTTCGCTGCAAAACCGCTGCCCTGGGCGATTTGCCACGTCGACACGCATCTGTCGGGCCGGTATCTGATAAGTGACGGCCAATTCTCGCTGCTGCACGGAATGATCGGTGGCGAAATGGCGAAACTGAAATCAGAAGGAGTATTTGTATCGTGAATCAGCTCGGCGGGCTTTGGCGTGACACTTGGTGGGTTTGGATTGGGTTTCTGGTGCTGACGGTCGTCTTGGCCGTCACCGTAGGCAGGTTTTTCTATTTGCTGATCCCCTGCTTGCCCGTGCCCTTTGCCTATTTTGCCTTCAACCGCTACGACGAGCAGGGGAACGAGAAGGCGGATCTTTGAGGGTGTCGAAGCAAGCCGCGTTCGAGCTCTCGGCGCCCCGCCGACTCACGCGGGCAGCTGTCCCGGTCGGCTCTTTTGGAAACGCGATCTGCGGCACCGCCGGCGGATTGATTCGCTTCGACCCCGTCCGGGGTCGGTGGGGTTCGGGCGGCGGGTTCTCCGGAGGTGGCGCTGCGCTGACCTCCGGCTACTCGCTGAAATCCCTCCGGAATACTGGGGTCGCTGGCGCGAATCGGTCGATATTCCACGCCTCATCAGCCGTTTGGCGCGAGCCTACGGGCCCGCCGAGCGCGGACTTGCACGGTGCCCCAGCGCTGGCGCGAGTCGGCTGATATCACGTGGGCTGTTAGCCGTTTGACGCGGGGGGCGGCGCTCTTTGGTCGTCGGCATGACCCCGGATGGGGTCGAAGCCAGTAGCCGGAGGTGAGCGTAGCGACACCTCCGGATATCCGGCCTCCCGCCTGGGGCGACCCCGGAGGGTGTCGAAGCAAGCCGCGTTCGAGCCCTCGGCGCCCCGCCGGCTCACGCGGGCAACTGACCCGGTCGGCTCTTTTGGAAACGCGATCTGCGGCACCGCCGGCGGATTGATTCGCTTCGACCCCGTCCGGGGTCGGTGGGCCTCTGGCGGCGGGTTCTCCGGAGGTGGCGCTGCGCTGACCTCCGGCTACTCGCTGAAATCCCTCCGGGATAATTCAGTCGCCGTGGGCGACGCAGGTGTCGTGCCGGCGTGCTTGGGAAATGAAAAAGGCACCCTCGGCCGAGCCGGGGTGCCTTTTTCGCATTTGAGAGCGGCTGATGGGATTCGAACCCACGACAATCACGTTGGCAACGTGATGCTCTGCCAACTGAGCTACAGCCGCGTCATTTCTGTCAGTGCGGGGAGATTATCAACAGATTGTGAGAATCGGCAAGCCCTCGGGGAAACTTGAGTCAGATTGTTTTCAGAAATCCTGGCGAATGTGCGAGAATGGCCGGAAGCAGCGTAAAATCGCGGCGGCGACTTGCCGATTTTGACTCGACCGCGATAGATTACGGGCTTCTCCAGCAAACAGAGCATTTCGCTGCAGCGAAAAAACGCTTTGCGGCAGACACACTAATTTTGTTCACCCCGTTCCCGTCCAAGGTGCGTTACAGGATGTCCACGTCCATAGATTCCCCCGAAAACGCCGAAGAAGCGACCCCTCTCCAACTGGAGGTCCAGGTCAGTTCCCCGCAGGCGTGTGTCCGCGATGTTGTCGTGACCGTTCCCGAGTCCGAAGTCAAACGCTACCTCAAAGACGCGTATGATGAATTGGTGCCGGAAGCCCAAGTTCCCGGTTTCCGCAGCGGTCGTGCACCGCGGCGTCTGGTTGAAAAGCAGTTCAAGGACCGCGTGGTCGAGCAGGTCAAGGGCAAGCTGTTGATGGACAGCCTTTCGCAGGTCACCGAAAGCCAAGACTTCTCGGCGATCAGCGAGCCTGACTTCGACTACAACTCGATCCCCGATCCGGGTGAAGGTCCGTTCTCGTTCCAGTTCTCGATCGAAGTGCGTCCCGAGTTTGAGACTCCCAACTGGAAAGGGTTGGAGTTGACCAAGCCGGTCGAAAACATCGACGACGAGGCGGTTAACGCGGCGTTGCAACGAGTCCTGAAAGACCGGGCTTCGTTCGAAGCGACCGACGAGCCGGCTGAATTGGGCGACAAGTTGGTCGTCAACATTCGCTTCAAAGAAGGCGACGAAGTCCTTTCGACGATGGAAGAGGAGTCCATCACGCTGGCTCCGGCACTGTCGCTCAGTGATGCCGTGTGCGAATCCTTCGGCGCCGATGTCGCCGGTAAGAAGGAAGGCGATACCGTCACGACGGCGGTCACACTCGGTGATTCCGACGACGATGCGGACAGCGCTCGCACGATCACCGCCGAAGTCGAGTTGGTCGAAGTTCAGAAACTTGAGAACGTCGAACTGACCGGCGACGTGCTCGAAGAGCTCGGTGACTTTGAAACCGAAGAAGAACTTCGCGAATTCGTTAAAGATTCGCTGGTCCGTCAAGCCGAATACCGCACGCAGCAGGCCGTTCGCCAAAAGGTGACGAACCTGTTGGCCGAGTCGGTCAGCTTTGAGTTGCCCGAAGACTTGGTTCGCCGTCAAACCAATCGCGAATTGCAACGACGCGTTTTGGAAATGCGTCGCAACGGGTTCGACGACACAACGATCCGCGGCATCGTCAACGCGCTGCAGCAGAACGCACGTGCGTCGACCGAGACGGCGTTGCGTGAGCACTTTGTGCTGGAGCAAATCGCGGAAGAGGAATCGATCGACGCCGAGCCTCAGGAATTCGAAAGCGAGATCATGTTGATTTCGCAACAGTCCGGACAAAGTCTGCGGGCCACCCGGGCTCGATTGGAAAAGACCGGTCAAATGGATGCCCTGCGGAATCAAATCGTCGAGCGGAAGGTGATCGAGTTGGTTGTGGAGAACGCCAAGGTCACCGAAGAAGAGATTTCGGCCGACATGGACGATCCGACCAAGGACTCCTATCCGGTCTCGCACAGCGTCTTCGGAACGAAAGCGGAGTCGGAAATTCCGAATGCGAAATACGAGGACAATAGCGTCCCCGAGTCGCCGCTGCCGGGTTCGTCCGAGCAAGACAAGGATTGATTCGGACCTGATTCTACCAGCACCGGCAACCTTTTGAGGGGCCAACGGATCGATGGCGTTTTTGTCAACTAGTGTCGGAAGCAGTTCACTCGATGCAGGCGTCGACTCCGCCGCTGGTGCGATCAGCGGCGGGCCGGAACGCTTTGAACTGGCCGAAGAAGAGACGTCGATCGGACGCCATCCCGATTGCCACATCGTGGTCGATGCCGGTGCGGTCAGCCGATTTCATGCCAAGGTCGTTCGTCAGGATGACCAATTCACGGTGTTCGATCTGGGCAGCCGAAACGGCACCTTTCTCAACGGTCAGTTGCTCTCCGGCGGCCAGGTGCTGCGTGAAGGCGACCGCATCCGGATCAGCGACATCGAGTTGATCTTTCACGGCGATAGCTATCCCGAATTCGCCTCCAGCGGGGCGTCGGAATTGACGTTCAGCGGTTCCAGCTTCGGAATCGTGATGGTCGACGACGAATCGGATAACTCGCGCATCGTCTCGCCGCAGGTGGAGTTCGAAAAGTCGGGCGAAGGCCTGAAGATGAGAGCGACGCCCGAGGCGAAGCTCGAGGCGTTGTTGAAGATCAACCGCAACCTCAGCAACACGCTCTCGCTGGACAGCGTCTTGCCGGGGATCCTGGACAGTCTGTTCGCGATCTTTCCGTCGGCCGACCGCGGTTTCATCGTGATGGAAACCGAAGACGGCGGGTTGCAGACCCGCTGGATCAAAACCCGTCAGGCCCGTGACGAAACCGAAACGGTGCGGATCAGCCGCACCATCATTCGCCGCGTGATCTCAAGCGGTGAAGCCCTGCTGTCGTTCGACGCCATGCAGGACAGCCGATTCGATAGCAGCGAGTCGATCGCAGACTTTTCGATCAAGAGCATGATTTGCGCACCGCTGGGCGATTCCGAAGGCAATCGGTTCGGCGCGATTCAAATCGATTCGACCCAAGGGCGTGGCCAGTTCGTCGAAGAGGACATCGATCTGCTGGCCGGCATTGCGGCCCAGGCGGGCATTCTGATCACCAATGCTCAGATGCACGAACAGGCCTTGCATCAACGCGAGGTGGAGCATGACTTGAAACTCGCGACGGACGTCCAAAAGGCGTTTTTGCCGCAGCGGTCGCCCGACGCGAACGGCTATGCCGTCGAAAGCTATTACCAAGCGGCCAATCACATCGGGGGCGACTACTTCGACTACATCCACTTGGCCGATGGCAAGATCGCAATCGTGGTCGCCGACGTCGTCGGCCATGGCGTGGCCGCGGCGATGTATATGGCCAAGTTGTCCTCCGAGACGCGGTTCTGCTTGGCCGGGGAGCCCGACGTCGCACGGGCGATCGAAAAACTGAACGATCGCATGAGTGAACTGGGCGTCGAGCGATTTGCGACGTTCTTGCTGGTCGTCATTGACCCGGCCAGCCCGAACGTGACGATCGTCAACGCCGGACACATGCCTCCGATTTGGCGGCACGCCCGCACCGGCGAAATCACCGAACCGGGCGGTGAAGAATCGGGGTTGCCGATCGCGATCTATGCGGGAATGGAATACGAAGCCGTCAGCGCCGAGGTGGAACCCGGCGACGTGCTGTTGCTGTATACCGATGGCGTCAACGAAGCGATGGATGCCGAGGACAACGAGTTCGGGATCGAATCGATTCGAAACCTTGCCGCGCTGGAGAGTGAAGCCGGGGCGATCAAGGACCTCGTCGTCCAGGCGGTCATGAAGCACGTCGGTGACGCGCCGCCGTTTGACGACATGTGTATGGTCGTGATCCAGCGGACTCAGCCTGCCGAGCCGGTTGAGACGGTCGATGACGGTGAGATCGATACGGCGCTGCGATGAACGTTCGATTAATCGCACGCTACCGTGGTCGCGTTCAGGGCGTCGGATTTCGAGCGACCGTGCTGTTTCACGCCAATGGCCTGGACATCCACGGCTTCGTTCGCAATGAGCCCGACGGAAGCGTCTTGGTCGACGCCGATGGGACCAAGAGCCAATTAAAGGAACTGATTCGTCGGATCGATTCTCGGCCGGCCGGTTCAATCGACGATTGTGATGTGACCTGGGTGGATTCGTTGCAGCGGAACAGCGGGTTTTCGATCGGTTAGTGTGATTTCGTTGCGGACCAGCCAGCAGGCTCACCCGGAAGGTGGATTTGGATCATGGAACAGTCTTTTCTCGCTTACTTAAAAGGTCGCACGCGGTCGTTGCCGCAGGTCACCGTCGGCATCGGTGACGACGCCGCCGTGATCCAGTCGCCCGCCTCGCCGTCCATTGTCTGTACCGACCAGATCATCGACGGGGTCGATTTTGCCATCGATGAACACGACTTGGCGGACGTCGGTTTTAAAGCGATGGCGATCAACTTGAGTGACATCGCGGCGATGGGAGCGATCCCGACCAGCGCCCTGGTCACCCTGGCATTGCCCAAACAAAACGCGACGAAGATTGCCGGAGAGGTTTACGAGGGGATTCTGGAGTCTGCCAAACAGTTCGATGTCGCCATCGCCGGCGGGGATCTGTCGACCTATGACGGTCCGCTGGCGATCAGCATCACCTTGCTCGGCCACGTCCCCGACGGCGATCCCTGGTTGCGGAGCGGTGCCGTCGAAGGCGATGTCGTGTTGGCCAGCGGCAGCTTCGGCGGCAGCATCGGTGGACGGCACCTGAGGCCGACCCCACGCATCGAACTCGCCTCCGCCATCCGAAAACTGGCTACCGTCCACGCGGCGATCGATGTCAGCGACGGCCTGTCCCTGGACCTGGATCGGATGTGCGCCAGCAGCGGCTACGGTGTCGAATTGGACGTCGACGCGATTCCGATCCACACCGATGCGATCAAGTTATCGGCCAAAACCGGACGCGAGCCGTTTCAACACGCCTGGAGCGACGGCGAAGATTTCGAACTCTTGCTGACCACCACGCCGGCCGACGCCGAGCGACTGCTGGCGGCGGACCTTCCCGCCCCGTTGGCCGCGATCGGAAAAATCGTCGGACGCACCGGGCTGTGGAGAATCCATGAAGGCAAGTACTTGAGGCTTTCGCCGCAAGGCTACATTCACGACGAGTGAAATGGCGGCACCGGTCGGACGGCGGTGCGGTGCCAAGGGAAGAGCTGGTCAAAAGATTGATTGGTCAAAAGATTGATTGGTCAAAAGATTGATTGGTCAAAAGATTGATTGGTCAAGAGATTGATTGGTCAAAAGATTGGTTGGTCAAAAGATTGGTTGGTCAAAAGATTGATTGGTCAAAAGATTGATTGGTCAAAAGATTGATTGGTCAAAAGATTGATTGGTCAAAAGATTGATTGGTCAAAAGATTGATTGGTCAAAAGATTGATTGGTCAAAAGATTGATTGGTCAAAAGATTGATTGGTCAAAAGATTGATTGGTCAAAAAATTGATTGGTCAAAAAATTGATTGGTCAAAAAATTGATTGGTCAAAAAATTGATTGGCTGGATTTTTTGACCAACCCATTTTTTGACCCTCGTCTCGTTCTCCCTGATCCTTCACTAACCTGCTCTTGTTGCTCACCATGATTCTGCCCCGAATCGTTCTGCCACCCTTCTGCCGGCCAACAAATACGCTGGCCGGCGTGATCCTTCCTCGGCAAGAGTGCCGCGGTTGCGTTAAGGTGTTGCTTCTGGCACTTTTGATTCACGACCACTGACGCGGGACGACTCTCCGATGCGACACTCTTGGCTGATTTGCGGGCTGGCGATTTGCCTTTCATTGGGAACTTCGGTGCAAGCCGAAGTCACGATCACACCGGACGTCGTCTACGGCCACAAGTCGGGATTGGCGATGACGATGGACGTGTTCACACCGACCGAGAATGCCAACGGGGCGGGCGTGTTGTTCATGGTCAGTGGCGGTTGGTATTCGAGTTGGCAGCCGCCGGAGCAGGTGCAGGGCCGGTTCAAGCCGTTGACGGACAAGGGGTTCACGGTGTTTGCCGTGCGTCATGGCAGCAGCCCCAAGTTCTCGATCCCCGAAGCGGTCTCGGATGTTCGCCGTAGCGTCCGGTTCGTTCGCCTGAACGCGGATCGGTTCAAGATTGATCCGCAGCGATTGGGCGTCTTCGGCTACAGCGCCGGCGGACATCTGTCGCTGATGTTGGGGACGGCATCGGATGAAGGCGATCCCGCCGCGAAGGACCCGGTGGATCGGGTTTCCAATCGTGTCGCCGCGGTCGTGGCGTTTGTCGCGCCGACCGATCTGAGGATCATGGTCAAGGACGCGCCCGATCGGCTGGATGCGTACGCGCGGTTTCCGGCCTTGGATCTTGATCTGAAACGAGCCGAAGAGGGCTCGCCGCTGGTTCATGTAACCCCGGATGATCCACCGACGCTGTTGATCGCCGGAGACAAGGATGAGTTGGTGCCGATCGAGCACAGTCGAAACATCCATGCGGCCTTTGAGGAGGCGAACGTCACCAGTCGGCTGGTCGAAGTCGCCGGCGCCGGCCACGGGTTCCGAGGGGAAGACGCTCGGCGGTCGACCGAATCGATGGTGGAGTGGTTTCAATTGCAGCTCGCTCCGTAAGACGCCATGCGGTTGGACCCTCTAAACGTGTTAGCGGAACGGCGCGAGCGGGTTGTCGATTTAGTCGATGTTTCGAAATCAACGCGATCATCCCAGCGCGACGCGTTAGCGAGGGACGCCGCGTCGCCCCTTGCTAACGCATGCGGGCTTAAATCGACAGCCCGCGAGCCGTCCGGTCGCGCTTCAAAACCACCGTGAAAGACCGGAGGGCTTGCGCCCTACCGCTAACAAAAAACGCCCCGCTTGGCGT